>CAVQDL010000018.1:0-636622 GCA_963711265.1 uncultured delta proteobacterium | reverse complement strand
GTCCCAGACGTGGAAGTCGAAGACCGACGGCTGGTACTGCCCGAAGCTTCCGCTGTAGGCGTCCACGAAGGAGAGGAACCCAAGGCCGTGGGCCATCTCGTGGAGGAACAGAGAGACGAGCGCATTCTGGGACGGGCCCGTGCCACCCACCAGCCCGTAGTAGTAGCTGTGGCTGGCCAAGCAGCCGGCCGTCCCCACGGCGGCGTTGAAGCGGGAAATGATGTGGGCCTGCCCTGGGGTGAGTTCCCTGCCCAGCAGCGCGTTGGCCAGCGCCACCGGGTAGGCCGCACCGGGAACCGGAAGGGCCTCCCCGGTGACGAGGGTCGCCGCCTGGGTGATGCCGAGGATGCCCTCGGTGGATGCGCAGCTGAGGCGTCCGTCCTCGGCAGGGGTGACGAAGGCACTGTCGACGACGATGCCGACCTGGCTCCTAAGCGTCGCTCCCCAGATGCTGGCCGCGTATTGCAGCGCGATGATGGCCTGCTCGCCTCGGGTGGTCCCGAAGTTAAGGCCGTCCGGACTCACTGGGGTCGGGTCGTTGAGGCCTTGCCCGGGCGCATTGGTGTCCAGGATGGAGATGTCGGCGCCTTGCGCTGCGCGCGCGGACAGCGCCAGGACGGCCAAAGAGAGGACGAGGGCGCGCCGAGGCATGAACCCCCCTGGGGGCTGGTTGCTAGACGCGGCGTCGACGCAGGAGGAAGCCAAAGCCGAGTCCCAGAAGACCGAGCACGCTGGCCGGCTCCCCGGTGGCGCTGCATCCGCTCTTGCCCGTCGTGGAGAAGGCGTAGGAGGCGCTGTTGTTGGCCGGATTGGGGTCCTGCGTTGTCGAGCTGACGGTGGCGGTGAAGCTGGCCCCGCTGGCGAAACCGGCTGCCACGCTGAAGACGGTGTTGACGCTGACGGAGGCGCCAGAGGTGAGGGTCCCGACACTGCAGGGGAACGCACCCGTGCAGCCGCCGCTGTTGGCACTGAAGGTGGGGGGGTTGCTTGCCGAGCCAGACACGGCGCCGTTGAGAACCACCCCGGTGGCCGTGCCCGGCCCGACGTTGGTGACGGTGGTCACCAGTGTCGCCGGCGAGCCGGGGATGACGCTGGCAGGTCCCGTCACGGCGACCTTGAGGTCACCACCGGTGGCCACCGTCTGGGTGGTGGCGGCCGTCAAGCTGTCGGCCGAGCTGGCCGAGGACGGGGTGAGGGTGACGTTGACCGGGAAGGAGCCCGAGGCAGTCGCCGCCACCTGCAGGGTGGTGACCACGAGGACCACGTCGCCGGCCTGCATCGGTCCGAAGGTGCAGGGAAGGCCTGTGGAACATCCGGCCGGGCTCGACACGGTGGAGGCGATGGTGCTGCTCGCAGGGGCTGTCAGGTCGAGCGTCACGCTGTTGATGGCGGTCGGGCGGCGGTTGATGATGGCGACGACGTAGCTACTCTGCTGTCCCGGGACCACGAGTGGTTCGAGCAGCTTCACCACCGACACGGTGAGGCCCTTCACCACCGACCAGCCCAGGTCCGACATCACGTCGGGCGTGAAGTCCATGTCGAGCCGGATGTCCGGCTGGATGGCGAACTCCATGTTCAACGTGCGGGGATAGGAATTGGAATTCCAGTGGATGACCGACGAGCCGGCACTTACGCTCGACGGGGTGTAGAGCAGCACGCGCGTACCGCTCGGGTCGGTGTTGGACACCTGGGTCCCAGCGGCGAAGGTCGCCGTCACCGGGCCCTGCCCCACCTCGGCCTGGAGCGCCAACCCATCCTGGTTGCTGATGAAGACCGCCGGCGTGCCCAGCGCTGGGGTCCCAGACATGGTGACGAGCCCCTCGGCAGGGGGGTGGTCAAAGATGATGACGCCGGCGGCGCCCGCGTCCTGGGCGCGTTCGGCCTTGCTCAAGAAAGTGCACACGACGCCGGCGTCCGGGAAGCTCCGCTCGATGAGGGCATATTTCCCCGAAATCTCGGCCGAATTGGTCAGGTTGCTGCAGGCGTCCAGCGGGACGGCCGCCACCACCGGTGCTGAGCCCACCAGCGGCCCGGAGAACTCGCCCTTGGCAAAGTCGAGCTGCGTGGTGACGCCTTGAAAATGGGTGAAGAGTGCCGGCGGAGGCGCCAGGTAGGTGGGGATGTCTGCCCGGACAGCAGGGCCGTCGAAGGCCAGAGCGGACGGGGTGGTGACCAGCGCTTTCCGTATGGCAGCGCTGTCACTCGTCCAGGGGATGCCGCCGTCCACGTCGAAGATGTGGAAGTCGAAGATGGACAGGTCCGCGCTTTCCGCCACACCGTTGGTGGGGTTGACCAGGGACGAGTAACCGAGCCCGTGGCCGAACTCGTGAAGCAGGGTGGTGAACAGGCTGACCTGGCCAGCGGGGATGCTGCTGTCCAGTCCGAAGTACCAGGCCGCGGGAAATGCACAGGCACTCGTCCCCAGGTCACCGTTGATGTTGACCTGGAACTGCGCCCCGCCCAACGACAGGTCCGTCCCGGACAGCGCGTTGGCCAGCGCGAAGTCATAGCCGGCGTTGGGGAGGGGGAAGTCTGAGCCGGTGACGTAGCCACTGGGCGAGGTGTAGGCCAGGACCGTCGAGTTGGTGCTGCAGGTGAAGACCGAATCCGTCGCGGCGCTGTTGAACTGGCTGTCGATGACGATGGGAACGGCGCTCCGCACGCTGGCGCCCCACATGGCGGCGGCGGTCTGGAAGACGATGAGCGCCTGCTGCCCACGGGTGGTTCCAATATTCACCGAGACCGGCTGGGCCGGCGTCGTGTCGTCGAAGCCAGCGGCCTGGGTGTTGGCGATGGACAGGTCTGCTGCCCGGGCCGCGGACAAGGCCAAAACGCCCACCGCCGCGGGGAGGATGGCCAGAAACCGGTTCACCTTCACTGGGCCGCCTTGGTGGGCGAGGTCGATGCGGTCTCACCGAGGAACGCCTCGGCTCCAGGGGCCGAGTCCACACAGCGCGTGCTCACCGTCCCGTCCGCGTTGGTGCGGGCGAGGACGACCTCGCTATAGCCCGCGCGAATGCGGATGATGCGCGTGCCCGCCACCGGCCCGGCGGAGATGTCGAGGTTGTCAGGACCGCGCGCGGTGAGCTGGCGGACGCTCTCGTGGATGTCCGGGGCCGCCGTGAGCCGGGCGGTAGGTCCACCGGCCGGCGACGGCGCAGAAATTGCGGGACCCGGTGCATTCGGTGAGCAGGCGGCGAGCAGAGCCAGCATCCAGGGAAGGGCCTTGGCGGGGCGGAAAGTCATAAAGGTCACCTGGGCAGATTAACCCGGCTCACCCCTGGTTGGTCTCTACGTCTGGCGTTCTCCCCAACTTTCAAATTCACCCGGCTGCCGTCTCCTCTGCCCCCGGTGCAGTGTGTTACTCATGCCTTCATGGGTGACGGTGTAGACAAGGAAGCCCGGGAACGGGCCAAGGCCATCGCCGAGCAGCAGAGAGCCGAGCGCCGCCAGCGCAAGCGTCGCTGCGTCCTGTGCGGGGTCGAGGAATCGGAACGCACGCCCTTGGGCCCTCACCCGGACGGCATCGGGCCGGCCTGCCGCGAAGAGGCCGCCTGCATGGCGCGTCGCGCCACCCGCTGACAGGCCCCACCCCCGTCCGTCCGTCCTTCAGCTTTCCCGTCTCGTTGCTGACAGGAAAGTTTGGACATATGACGCCAAGTCGATGGGCGGGCAGGCGTTCACGGGGGTCAAGGTGTTCTCCACCACACTCGCGCGGGACCGCGAGGTCATGGGGGAGGCCATCACCCGCTGGCTGCGTGAGAACCCGAGCGCCGAAATCGTCGACAAGGTCGTGACGCAGAGCTCGGATAAGGAGTTCCACTGCCTCACCATCACGCTCTTTTTCCGCTCGAGGCCCTAGTCGCAGCGACCGGGCGCCATGCGCCTTGCGTCGCCAAGCCCGCCTCGTCAGTCTTCCAGTCTTGATGCGCCCACGACGACGTCACCTCGGCTCCGGTTTCCCAGGCATGCGCAGCGCCGCCGTGCGCCTCGCGGTGGCGCTGGTCGCCGGCTCGGTTCTCTACGCGCTTCTCAAGCAGAGCTATGGCGCGGTGCTTCTCCTCACACCGGCGGACGTCGTGGGCCGCCTCTGGCTGTGGCAGCCGCTCACCTACTGCTTCGTCGAGACGAGCCCGATGGGTGTCATCTTCTCGGCGCTCGTGCTGTGGCAGGTGGGCGGCTCTTTGGAGCAAAGCTGGGGACCGCGCCGCCTGGTGACCTTCGCTGTGGGGACGACAGTGGTGGCCGGACTGCTCACCGTCGCCCTGGCTGTCGTTGTCCCGCCACTGGCGCTCGCGAGCTTCGGCGGCGGCTGGGTGATGGGCATCAGTCTGTGGGTGGCCTACGGGCTGTCCCTGGGCCGGGTCGGGACCAACTTCTGGGGTCTCCCGGTTTCGGGCAACATCCTGGCGCTCATCGGCGTCGGGTTCGTCTTCCTCGAGGGCGCCTTCTACGGCTGGCTGCTGGTCGTCCCTTCGGTGTTCGGCCTGCTGCTGGCCGCCGGCTACCTCAAGCTGGGTGGCCCCGAGTTGTGGTGGCTCCGCTTTCAGTCCTGGCGACTACACCGCCGACTGCGGGGCCGCTCCAGGCACCTCAAGCTGGTGGCGCCCGACCGCAACACGCCGCGGGATTCCGACCGGTACCTTCACTGAGCCGTGCAACGCGGGCCGCGCCCGAGTATGCATGCCGACCTTACTTTCACCCTTGAGGACATAGATGCGTACTGCCATCGCGGCCCTTGCCGTTTTCGCCCTCCCCTTCTCCGCCAATGCCTCGGACTGGGGTTTCGACTCCGCTCACACGAGCGCCCAATTCGCCGTGAAGCACATGATGGTCTCCACGGTGCGTGGGGCCTTCAGCGGTGTCAGCGGCTCAGTACACCTCGACGACACCGACGTCACCAAGAGCACGGTCGAGGCGAACATCCCGGTCGACACGGTGGATACCCGTGAGCCGAAGCGGGATGGGCACCTCAAGTCACCGGACTTCTTCGACGTGGCGAAGTTCCCCACCATGACGTTCAAATCCACCAAGGTCGCTCCCGGTCAGGGCGGGAAGCTCATCATCCAAGGCGTTCTCACCGTGCACGGCGTCAGCAAGCCGGTGGTGCTGGACGCGGAGATTACGCCGGAGGTGAAGGGGATGGGCGGCCGGGTCAGCCGGGGCGTCTCGGCAACCACCAAGGTGAACCGGAAGGACTTCGGCCTGGTGTGGAACAAGCCCCTCGAGACAGGCGGCGTGCTCGTCGGCGACGAAGTGACCATCCAAATCGACGCTGAACTCAACCCCAAGGCGTAACGCGGGCGGAGTCTACCGGGGCGGTCACCCCGTGGTGATGGATTGGACACCGCCCCGGTAGACATAGACGCGGGCGGTGTTGGTGCGGGTGTCTGAGGGAACCACGAAGAAGCCAGGCTCGCTGCCGGCGTGGTCTTCCGAGTAGCCCACCACCTGGCGGCCGTCCCGGAACGTCACCTGGACCCGCTCGCCACGCGTGGGCGGGTGCTTAGCCCCCGGCGGAAGGACGAAGAAGACGGCCTTCAGCCGCTGGGAGGGAATCCTCACCAAGCGCCCATCCTGCTGCTGAAGCGGCAGCACGTCGTCCTGCAGGTCGAGGTCATGGACGGTGCCCCGGTGGACCTGGCCCTCCAGGGTGTGAATCACCACCCGGTGTTCGCCGTCGACGAAGCCGGGATTGAGCATCATCGGCGGCCCAAACACGGCCTGCGTGCCCACCGGCGGGGTCGGTGCAGGACGCCCTCGTTCCGCAGCTGCCGGACGCGGGGGCTCGACCTCGTCCACCAGCTCGAGGAGCGGCAGGGCCGTCTCTTCCTCACTGGCCACCCGTTGCAGCGCGGGCGGCGCCCGGGGCGGGGCCGGGACCGCCTTCGACGGCTGCGGCGTCAGGGAACGACTGGGGGCTGTGCCGTTGGGCACCGGCTGCACCGCCCGGGGGGTGGCCACTGGCGTGGCCGTCCGCGGCGGTGGGCGCCCAGGCGCCGCCGGCGGCGGCGTGACGGGCGCCTTGGCCGTGGCTGGCACGGGCTGCGCCAGCCGTTCCATCGGCACGGGCGTGCTGCGCGCAACGCCGGCGGACGAGACGGAACGCGGCGGCGCGTTCGGGACATCCTGCGGGGCCACCTGCGCGCGGAGGGGTTTGTGGGTCTCCGGCGCGGGGGAGACAGCGCCGGCGCCCGAGGGCGGCCGGGGCGTCTTCAGGGCAGCGCTGGAGATGAAGGGGGGAAGGCCCGGCTCGGTCCGTTGCAAGTTGGGAGGCGTTGGCGGGGTCGGGACCCGGTGCCGGGGGCGGCTTTGGAAACTGGAAGCCCCGGATGCCTCCGCTGCCTGGGGGCGGTGAGACCGGGAACGGCGGCAGCGGCGCAGGAGTCGCGAGTTCCTCTACCAAGTCCTCATCTCCGACAGTCTCCACCTGCTCCTCGGCCGCGGCGTCCGCGGGCAGCGGCTCGGGCCAAGGGTCCAGGCTGCTCTCGCCGAGGGACCCACCGCCGTGAACGAACTCCTCTGCACTGAGGACGGGGGGCGCGGCCATGCCGGGTGCCCAGGTGGAGACCGGGCTGGGCGCCGGGGCCGGTGGGGCGCTGCGGGACGGCGCCAACTCCTCCGGAGTGGGCGCGACGAGGTCTGCCCCGTGGTCGCCCTGGTGTGCCTCCGGGCCCTCCTCCACGACGGCCTGCAGAGGCAGAGGAGCTGGCGACAGCGGAACGTCACCGGGCCCGTCGAAGGCGAAGGCCGGGCGAGGCAGGGGGACCGGAGTAAGCGGCAGGGCCCCCTCGTCGTCGGCTTGGGCCTCTGGCGCGACGGCCTGCAGGGGGACGGGGGTCGGCGTGAGGGAAACGGCTCCCAGCTCCTCGGCCGGGGCGTCGGGCGCGAAGGTCGGGAGAGGCAGGGGGGCCGGCGTGAGGGAAACGGCTCCCAGCTCCTCGGCCGGGGCCTCGGGCACGACGGCCTGCAGCAGCAGCGGGGCTAGGGTGAGAGGTGCAGCCCCGTCGTCGTCGGCCGGGGCAAAGGGCACGACGGCCTGCAGGGGGAGGGGGGCCGGGGGGAAGGGGAGAGCGCCCGCGTCGTCGGCCGCGTCAGCCTCGGGAGGAAAGGCGGCGGGCGTCTGGGGCACCGCGCCCTCGGCGAAGCCGGCCCCCGGCGTCTCACCCGATGGCGCGTCCGGTGGCGCCGCCGCCGCCAGCTCCGCCAAGCCCTGGGGCTGAAGGCTGTCGGCCGAGCCCGCATCCTCTGGGAGCTCAATCGCCTCGTTTCCCTGACCGGAGTAGGAAATGAATTCCACGGCTGCGGCAAGTTGCACGGGCTCGTCGGGGGAGCCACCCAGGTCGACCGCTCGCGTCTCCTGCTGCGGTCGCGCCGCCGGCGCTTCGTCGAAGGGAGCGGGTGGCGGCTCATCCAGCCCAGGGTCGGTTGGCCGCTCAGCGGCCGCATCGGACCAGGCCGGGGCGTCGATTGCAGGACCGACCCAGTTGGGCGAGGCGGGCGCGGCGGGAGTGTCCAGCGAGGGCCCCGCCCAGGCGTCCGCCTCGCTCGCCCTGGCCGACGTGGCGGGGCCTGGCGCCGCCGCCTCCGAAGGCCCGCCAGGAGCCTGCTCCCAGGCCGGGGTGTTCACCGGAGTCGCGCGCGGCCCGGGCGGGGGGGGCGGGCTGGTGAGTGGCGGGGCGGGCGCGGCCCCGGCCTGTGGCGCTTCCACCGCTTCCGGGGCAGAGGGTGTAGACAAGTCGACGTTCGCCGGCTCAGGCGGCAGCCCAAGCTGGCGCCGCAACGCCACCCATCGAGCCGCTTCCGGCTCGGTGAGTGCGCCTCGGCTTCGCCTCTCGCTGAGGGTGCGCAGCTCGCGGATGGCTGCGCGCGTGTCGGACATCCGTCGCTCTGTCGCGGCCGGCCCCCAGTGGAGGACGCGGGCCGCTGTTCTCGAAAAGGCAGGGGGAGTGTACGGCCTTTTTCGCAGCTGGGCAGTTTGACGACGCTTGTCGGATGTTTGGCGCCGATGTGGGTTTGGTGTGGAAGCCCCGGCGCCAATCCGTTACGACGTTGTTGCGTCCGGACGCAGTGCCATGTCCGGTGGCGGATGTGTCACACGGCGGCGGCTTGCCCACACCGGTCGGTGTGGCGCAGAACCTGGGGGGAGTCCCCAACCGTCGCGCTACCCAAGGGAGCATGCCCCCGTGCCCAGCCCAAGCATCGCGCAGCTCGCCATCAACACCCTGCGGACGCTGAGCATCGACGCAGTCCAGAAAGCCAACTCCGGCCATCCAGGGGCGCCGATGGGCTTTGCCCCGGTGGCCTACGCCCTGTTTCGCGACCAGCTGCGCTACGACCCCACCGAGCCGCTCTGGCCCAACCGCGACCGCTTCGTCCTGTCGAATGGGCACGCGTCGATGCTGTTGTATTCGACGCTGTTCCTGGCCGGCGTGCGCAGCGTGGACAAGGACGGCAAGGTCGGAGCTGGGCCAGCCGTGTCGCTGGATGACATCAAGGCGTTCCGGCAGCTGGGCAGCCGGACGCCGGGGCATCCGGAGTACGGACTCACCACCGGGGTCGAGGCGACAACGGGCCCCCTCGGTCAAGGCTTGGGGAACAGCGTAGGCATGGCCATCGCGTCCAGGTGGCTCGGCACCCGGTACAACCGGCCCGGCAAGACGCTCTTCGATTTCGATGTGTACGCCATGTGCGGCGACGGCTGCCTCATGGAGGGCATCTCCTCCGAGGCAGCATCGTTGGCCGGTCACCTCCGGCTGTCCAACCTGTGCTGGATTTACGACAACAACCACATCAGCCTGGACGGGAAGACCGCGCTCTCCTTCTCCGAAGATGCCGCGGCGCGCTTCGCTTCCATGGGCTGGGCAGTCACCCATGTCGACGACGCGAACGACCTCGGCAAACTTGCCGGGGCCTTCGCCTTCTTCAAGAGGACTTCCGACCGGCCCACGCTGCTCATCGTGGACAGCCACATCGGCTACGGCTCCCCCAAGAAGCAGGACACCAGCGCCGCCCACGGCGAACCGTTGGGCGTGGAGGAAGTCCGTGCGGCCAAGCGCAACTACGGCTGGCCGGAGGATGCGCAATTTCTCGTCCCGGACGGGGTGCTGGAGGATTTTGCGCAGGGGCTGGGAGAGCGGGGGAGGGCGGCGCGCGAGGCCTGGCAGCAGCTGTTCTTGGAATACCGCCGCCAGCACCCCGACCTTGCCCATGAGGTGGACTGCATGGCGCGGCGTGACCTGCCGCAGGGGTGGGAAGCGGCGCTCAGCGCCTTTCCGCCGGACGCCAAGGGGATGGCAACGCGCGAGTCATCCGGTCGGGTGCTCGAGGCTCTCGGCGAGCGCATCCCGTGGATTGTCGGAGGTGCCGCCGACCTGAGCGGCTCCACCCGGACGGCCTTCAAGGGTGAGGGCCCGATGGAGGCCGACCATCCCGCCGCGCGCAACGTCTATTACGGCGTTCGCGAGCACGCGATGGGAGCCGTCGTCAACGGCCTGGTGCTGAGCGGCCTCCGGGGCTACGGGGCCACCTTCTTCACCTTCACCGACTACATGCGCACGCCCATCCGGCTCTCCGCGCTGATGGAGATTCCGTCGCTGTGGGTGATGACCCACGACTCCATCGGGCTTGGTGAAGACGGGCCGACACACCAGCCCATTGAACAGCTCGCAGCGCTGCGCGCCGTCCCGCATCTCCTCGTCTTCCGGCCGGCGGACGCCAACGAAGTGGTCGAATGCTGGCGTGTCATCCTGCAGAACCGGCACCGGCCGTCGTTGCTGGTGCTGAGCCGCCAGGCGCTGCCCACCTATGACCGGAGCCAGTTCGGCGCCGCGGCCGGAACGGCTCGCGGGGCGTACGTCCTGGCCGAGGCCGCCGGCGGCCCCCCGCAGGTCTTGCTGCTCTCCACCGGCAGCGAGGTGTCCATGGCGGTCGTCGCGCGCGCCCAGCTGGCCGAGGGCGGCATCCGGGCCCGGGTGGTGAGCATGCCCTGCTGGCAACTGTTCGAGGAGCAAGACGCCGCCTACCGGGAGAGCGTCCTGCCCGAAGCGGTGACGGCCCGGGTGTCGGTGGAGGCAGCAGCAGTGCTGGGGTGGGACCGCTACGTGGGCCCGCGGGGCACCATCCTCGGGATGCGGAGCTTCGGCGCCTCGGCGCCGATAAAGGACGTCCAGAAGCACTTCGGCCTCACCCCGGAGCACATCGCCGAAGCGGCACGGGCCCTGGTCCAGGGCAGGAGGTAGGGCCGTGCGGGCGAGTCACCTGTGGCTTCCGACCGGCGGCGCACCGCCCCCGCAGCCCACTGAAACCATCGGCAAGGAGACACCATGAATCCCATCAAACAGCTCGGGCAGGTCGGCCAAAGCGTCTGGCTGGACTTCATGCAGCGAAGCCTGCTCACCACGGGGGCGCTGGCCAAACTCATCGACGAGGACGGCATTCGGGGGCTGACGTCCAACCCCACCATCTTCGAGAAGGCGGTGGCTGGAAGCCACGACTACGACGAGCTGTTCGCCGAGTTCGGGCCGCAGGGGAAGACGGTCGCGCAGGCTTACGACGCGCTGACGCTCAGGGACATCCGCGACGCGGCGCGCATCTTCCGTCCGGTGTGGGAGTCCTCAGCCCATCGCGACGGGTACTGCTCGCTCGAGGTCTCCCCCAAGCTGGCCCACGACAGCCAGGGGTCCATCGAGGAGGCGCGCCGGCTGTGGAAGGCTCTCGGAGCACCCAACGTGATGATTAAGATTCCCGGAACGCTCGAGGGCGTCCCGGCTATCGAGCAGTGCATCAGCGAGGGCATCAACATCAACGTCACGCTCCTCTTCAGTCAGGAAGCGTACGTCAGCGTCGCCGAGGCGTACCTGCGGGGCCTCGAACGACGCCTGAAGGAAGGCCAGGACGTGTCCGGGCTGGCCTCGGTCGCCAGCTTCTTCGTCAGCCGGATTGACTCCGAAGTGGAGAAGCGAGTCGGCCAAGCCCGCGCCAAAGGCGTCGACGAACGACGGTCTCGACTCTTCGACGCCGTGCTGGGAAAGGTGGCCATTGCCAACGCCAAGCTCGCCTACCGGCGCTACCAGGGCCTGTTCAGCGGAGGCAGGTGGGAAGCGCTTGCGAAGAAGGGCGCGCACACCCAGCGGGTGCTGTGGGCGAGCACCGGAACCAAGAATCCCAAGTACTCCGACGTCCTGTACGTGGAGGAGCTCATCGGTCGGGACACGGTGAACACCGTGCCGCCGGCCACCCTGGATGCCTTCCGGGACCATGGCCACGTCCGCCCGAGCCTCACCGAGGACCTGCCTGGCGCGGAGGGCGCCATGCGCACGCTCGAAGACGCCGGCATCTCGATGAAGGACGTGACGGACACGCTGGTGGTGGAAGGGGTGCAGAAGTTCGCCGAATCCTTCGACGACCTCTTCAAAGCGATTGGTGACCGTCTGCGCGCCCGCGGGGGCAAGGCGTGACCGCTCTTCAGGCGGAGACACCCTGGAAGGAGCGCTCGTGAATGCGCCGCCAGTGAAGACCGGGGGCGAGGTGCGGGTGGGAGACCCGTGCGTGGTCATCATCTTCGGCGCCTCGGGCGACCTCACCCAGCGCAAGCTGGTCCCGGCGCTCTTCAACCTTCAGAACCAGGGCTTCCTCGCCCGGGACGTGGGCGTGGTGGGCGTGGCCCGCTCGGAGATGTCGCACGCCAACTTCCGCGAGAGGATGAAGCCCGATGAGTCGGCCCTGGCAACAGAAGAGGCGCGCAAGGCCTGGGGGGTCCTCTCCGAGCGCATCTTCTACCAGGCGGGCGACGTGTCTCGGGCCGAGACGTTCCAGCAGCTGCGAGATTTCCTGGCCAAGCTCGACACGCAGCTGAAGACGCCCGGCAACTACATGTTTTACCTCTCCGTGGCGCCCGAGTTCTTCGCCCCCATTGTGAAGGGCCTCGGCGGCGCGGGGCTGCTCGAGGAAGCGGCGGGGCACTGGCGCCGCGTCGTCATCGAGAAGCCCTTTGGCCACGACCTGCCATCCGCCATCCTGCTCAACCGCGATTTGCGGTCGGTGGTGAGCGAGCGACAGATTTTTCGCATCGACCACTACTTGGGCAAGGAGACCGTCCAGAACCTGCTGGTCTTCCGCTTCGGCAACAGCATCTTCGAGCCCATCTGGAACCACCACTACATCGACCACGTCCAGGTCACCGCGGCTGAGGAACTTGGGGTGGAGGCCCGCGGTGGCTACTACGACAACGCGGGCGCCCTGCGAGACATGGTCCCCAACCACATCGCACAGCTGGTCAGCCTGGTGGGAATGGAGCCGCCCATCTCATTTCACGCAGACGCGGTCCGGGACGAGCAGGTGAAGTTGCTCAAGAGCATCCAGCCGCTGTCGCCGGAGGACGTCCTTCACGCCGCCGTGCGCGGCCAGTACGGCTCGGGTCAGGTGAAGGGGCAGAAGGTCCTCGGCTACCGCGAGGAGGAGAAGGTGTCGCCCGAGAGCAACACCGACACCTTCGTCGCCCTGCGCCTCTACATCGACAACTGGCGCTGGGCTCACGTGCCCTTCTACGTGCGGACCGGCAAGCGCATGCCGAAGCGCGTGACGGAAATCGTCATCCAATTCAAGGCCGCGCCCTTCATGCTTTTCACCCGGACGCCGGTGAGTCATCTCACCACCAACCGCCTCTTCGTGCGCATCCAGCCCGACGAGGGCATCTCGCTGCGGTTCGGAGCCAAGGTGCCTGGCCCCATCCTGGAGATGGGCGCGGTGAAGATGGACTTCCGGTACGTCGACTGGTTCGGGGCAAAGCCCAGCACCGGCTACGAAACCCTGCTCTACGACGCGATGGTGGGCGAGGCGACCCTATTTCAGCGTGCCGACATGGTGGAGGCGGGCTGGAGGATGGTGCAGCCGTTGATTGACGTGTGGAAGGCGCTGCCCCCAAGAGACTTCCCCAACTACGCAGCCGGCAGCTGGGGCCCGGCCGAGGCGGACGCCCTGCTCGAGCGCGACGGGCGACACTGGGAGAATGGCGACGCGTGATTGTCGCCGGCGACATCGGCGGGACCCACGCCCGGCTGGGCCTCTTCGAGGTCCGCCAGGGCATCCCGACGCTTCTGACCGACCGCACCTACCCGAGTCCTGAGTTCTCCGGCCTGGAGGCCGTCGTCCGCGCATTCCTCCAGGAGACCGAGGCCGTCCCCCGACGCGCGGCCTTCGGCATTGCCGGACCGGTGCACGAAGGACGGGTCCGCACGCCCAACCTTCCGTGGCAGGTGGATGGCCAGGAGCTGGCATCGGAGCTAGGGGTTCCCTTCGTCTCCCTCATCAACGACTTGGAGGCCCTGGCGTACGGTATCCCGCTGGTCGGGCCGTCCGCCCTGGAGGTGCTCAACCCGGGCGTCGAAACCCAGGGCAACCGCGCGGTCGTCGCCGCCGGGACCGGCCTTGGTGTCGCCGGCCTGGTGTGGGACGGCACCCGTCACCACCCGTTCGCCACCGAGGGGGGCCACATGGACTTCGCCCCGCGCGACGCCCTCGAAGCGGAGTTGATGCTTTACCTGTCGACGCGGTTTGGCCGGGTGAGCAACGAGCGCATCCTCTCCGGAGCGGGCCTGAGCAACGTCTACGACTTCCTGTGCGAGAGCGACCGCGGCGAGGAGCCAGCCTGGCTCACCAAGCGCCTGGCTACCGAGGATCGCGCGCGGGTCATCTCGGCCTGCGGATTGAACCGCTCGAGCCCGGTGTGCTCCCGGGCCCTGGACCTCTTCGCCTCCGTGTACGGGGCGGTGGCCGGCAACATCGCGCTCCTGTTCCTCGCCACCGGCGGCATCTACCTTGGCGGCGGCATTGCCCCCAAGGTGTTGGAGCGGCTGCAGGACCCGACGTTGTTTCGCGCCGCCTTCATCGACAAGGGCCGGCTCCGGCCGCTGGTCGAGCAGACGCCGGTGCGGGTGGTTCTGGATGACCAGGTGGGCATGCGGGGTGCGGCGCAGGTCGCCGCCCTGGGAGGCGTCCGATGAAAATAGTCCCCTCCATCCTGGCCGCGGACTACCTGCGGCTGGGCGAACAAGTGGCGGACGCCGAGCGGGGCGGGGCGCAGCGCTTCCACATCGACGTGATGGACGGGGCCTTCGTCCCCAATTACTCCCTTGGCATCCCCATCGTCGAAGCGATGCGCCGCGGGACCCAACTCCCGCTGGAAGTCCACCTGATGATTGAGCGGCCCGAGCGCTACACCGAGTCGTTCATCAAAGCGGGGGGGGATTTGCTCATCCTCCACCAGGAGGCCACGCCGCAGCTGCACCGCGCCGTGCAGCAGGTGCAGGCGATGGGGAAGGCAGTCGGAGTGGGGCTGAACCCGGGCACGCCGCTCAACACCATCGAGGAGATGGTGGAGGACCTCGACCTGTTGCTGCTGATGACGGTCAACCCAGGATTCGGTGGCCAGAAATTCATCTCCTCGGTGCTGTCGAAGCTGCAGCGCGCCCGTGCCTTGCTCCGCGAGCGAGCTCCAGCGTGCGAGCTCGAGGTCGACGGCGGCGTGGATATGACGACTGGGCCCCTCGCCGTCGCCGCTGGGGCGGATGTCCTCGTGGCCGGAACGTGCGTCTTCGCCCACCCGGGCGGGCCGGGGGCCGGGGTCCGTGCGTTACGTGAGGCGTGCGCGCAGGGCACCCCCTCGACCCTCTAGCCCCCGCCCGGGTGGGTTCCCGACGCCCTGGGCCTGCTTCCCTCTAAATGCCCCGCAGGACGGTGGCCTTGCCCACCCGGCCCAGGGCCAGCACCATGGCCGCGGTGCGAAGTAGCACCTGCCGGCTGCGGGAGACCTGCGCCACCCTGTCGTAGGCGTCCTTCATCGCTCGCTCCAGCTCCGCGTTCACCCGCTCCTCGTCCCAGGCCAGGTGCTGCAGGTTTTGCACCCACTCGAAGTAGCTCACCGTCACGCCTCCGGCCGAAGCGAGGATGTCAGGCACCACCACCACCCCACGCTTCTCCAGAAGCGCATCCGCGTCGGCCTCGGTCGGACCGTTGGCTGCCTCCAGCACCACCCGGGCGCGGACCTCGGCGGCAACCTCGCGGGTGAGGACGCCTCCCAGGGAAGCCGGCACCAGCACGTCGCAGTCAGAAGTGAGGACGTCGACGGGCGTGCAGGCGTCCCCCCCGGGGAAACCGCGCACCGCGCCGAAGCGGCGGACATGTTCAAACAGAGACGGGAGGTCCAGCCCCGACGCGTCCCGGACGCCCCCTGAGACGTCGCACACGGCGACCACCCGGGCGCCTCCCTCGGCGAGCGCCCGTGCGGCGTGCGAACCGACGTTTCCGAAGCCATGGACCGCCACCCGGGCTCCCTGCAGGGGCAGCCCCAAATCGCGCAGCACCTCGCGCGCGACGTAGAGCAGGCCTCGTCCGGTGGCTGCCTCGCGCCCGCGCGAACCGGCGAGCTCCAGCGGCTTGCCCGTCACCACCGCCGGCGCGTGGCCATGGTGCTTGCCGTACTGGTCCATCACCCAGGCCATCACCTGGGGGTTGGTGCTGACGTCTGGCCCCAGGATGTCACGGGTGGGGCCAAGAACGTCTGCCAGCTGGTCGACGTACTTGCGTGTCAGACGCTCGACTTCCCGAGCAGTCAGCTGCGCTGGGTCCACCCGCACGCCGCCCTTGCTGCCTCCAAAGGGCAGGTTCATGACCGCCGTCTTCCACGTCATCAGCGAAGCCAGCGAGACCATCTCCTCGCCGTCCACGTCGGCGTGGTACCGCAGCCCGCCCTTCATCGGTCCGCGACTGTTGTCGTGCTGCACGCGCCAGCCGGAGAAGGTGCGGACCTCGCCCGCGTCCATCTCGATGCTCAGCTGGACCTTGATTTCGCGCAGCGGCGAGGACAGCAGGGTCTCGATGCGGTCACCGATGTCCATCAGTCGGGCCGCGGTGCGGAAATAGTGGGTGGTGGCGGCGAGGGACATCGACTAGCGGCGGCGTGCCCGCTCGATTTTCAGCGACTTGCCCTGGTGCGACTGCCCATCCAGTTTCTCGAAGGCGGGGGCGTCGGCCTCCGCCACAAAGGCGTAGCTGTACGTCGGACGCAGTTCCAGGCGAGCCAGCTTCCCCGTCGGGGCACCCAGCGCCTCGAGCGCGGTGCGCAACCCGGCCTCGTCCAGCCCCTCGGCACTGCCGAGGTTAAGCCAGAGCCGGACCTGCCCGGCGACGTCCGCGCGCGGCCGGCGCGAGCCCTCCCCGGACGGACTCCCCTCCGGGGGGCGGTCACGCCGGGGCGGGCGCTCCCGGCGGGCGCCGGGCGGCTTCAGCCCTCGTTCCGAACGCTCGCTGCGTTCGGTCCGCTCGCGCTTCGGTTCCCGCGGGGGCAGCCCCGCGGCACGCTCCTCGGCCAGCACGGCTTGCGCCTTGTCGATGCGCAGCTGGTGGAAGAAGGACTTCAAGAGGAAGCCAATCAAGTCGTCCGCGTCGGGCCGGCCCTTGAGCGCGCCGGCCAAGGCCAGGTAGCCCTCGTACACGCTGGAGGAGGCCGCCTCCTTGATGTCGCGCACATGCCGCTCGGTCCACAGCTTGAGGGCCTCCTCGGGGCTGGGCATCTGGCGCTTTTCGAAGGCAATGGCGTACTTCTTCTCCAGCACCGACAGCGTCCCCAACTCGCGGCCGGAGATGAGATTGAGGGCAACGCCCTTCTTCCCGATACGGCCGGTGCGTCCCACGCGGTGCAGGTACACCGCAGGGTCCTCGGGGAGCGAGTAGTTGATGACGTATTGCAAGTCCGAGATGTCGATGCCCCGGGCGGCGATGTCGGTGGCGACCATGAAGGCGACCTCACCGCGTTTCACCTTGGCCATCACCCGCTCGCGCTCCGATTGGGGAAGGTCCCCATTGAGTAGTTCGGCATCGAAGCCAGTGCGGTTCAGCACCGCCGTGACCAGCGCCGTGTCGTCCCGGGTGTTGCAGAAGATGATGGCGTTGTCCGGCTCCTCCATCTCCAGCACGTAGATGAGGTTGCGCGGCTTGGGGTAGGCGTCGGTGACGTCGTAGCGGATGTGGTGGATGTGGTCGACGGTCAGCACGTCTCCAGAGAGCAGCAGGGCTTCCGGGGAGGTGGTGTACTTGGCGATGAGCCGCTGAATATCGGGCGGGACGGTGGCGCTGAAGAGCAGCACCTGCCTGCCGGCCGGTAGGCAGTCGAGGATGCGGGTGACTTCCTCGAAGAAGCCCTGGTTCAGCATCTCGTCCGCCTCATCCAGCACGACGTGGCGGCAACCCTCGAGTTTCAAGTTCTTTCGTCGGATGTGGTCATAGACGCGCCCCGGCGTCCCTACGACGATGTGGACGCCGGACTCGAGCGCGTCCTCCTGGGCCTTCATCGAAGCGCCACCATAGATGGCCGCCACCTTGACGCCCTTGTACTTGCCGAGGTCGCCCACCTCGGCCGCCACCTGGATGGCCAGCTCACGGGTGGGGCAGAGCACCAGGGCCCGGACTTCCCGGTCCGCCGCATCGATGCGCTCCAGCAGCGGCAGGCCGAAGGCCGCCGTCTTTCCCGTGCCTGTCTTGCTTCGGACGATGAGGTCACGGCCGGCCAGTGCCGGCGCGAAGGCCTTGGCTTGGACGGGCGTCGGCCGCGCGTAACCGCGCTCGGCCAGCGCGCGGCGAATCTCGGGAGCAAGGGGAAGGTCGTCGAAGCCGATGTCAGCGACGTAGTCCTGGGGACCGTCGGTCGGCGAGCCATCCTCGGCGCCCCCGCCGCCCGAGGGTGCCGTGGGCGAGGACGCAGGAAAAGTGTCTGTCATCTGTGGAAAGGGGGCTTAATCCCTGGGGGCGTCTCTGGCAATGTCCCGCGCCTGCAACGATGGCCAAGTCGCGCAAGACCAAAGCCCCCTCCAAAGTGAAGCGCCGGCCGGTGAAGGCCCGGGCCACGCCTCGGCGTCCCGTCGCCAAGCGTGTGGCCAAGCCCCAGCCGGTGGACCAGGGGAAGGCGCCGGTGGTGGCGCCGGAGCCGGCCGCCAGGCCCGCTTCGGCCAAAACCCCCGAGGTCCACGCCCGGGTAAAGGAGATTGAGGCGCCCGCGGACGAGGAGGTGCTCGACGACGTCGAGGCGAGTCCCCCGGCGGAGACGCCACGCGGCCTGGAGCGGGCGGACCCGCTGCGGGCCTACATGGCCGAGGTGCAGCGCCACCCGTTGCTCACCCGCGAGCAGGAGACGGCGCTGGCGCGCCGTTACCGCAGTACGGGAGACCTGGTGGCTGCCGCCCAGCTCGTCTCTGCCAACCTGCGCCTGGTGGTGAAGCTGGCCCACGAGTACCAGCGCAACCCCATCGCCCTGCTCGACCTCATCCAGGAAGGCAACATCGGCCTGATGCAAGCGGTGAAGAAGTTCGACCCGGAGCGCGGCGTCAAGCTGTCCACCTACGCCGCCTGGTGGATTCGCGCCTACCTCCTCCGCTACATCATGGACAACTGGAAGATGGTGAAGCTGGGCACCACCGAGGCCCAGCGCAAGCTCTTCTTCAAGCTGCGCCAGGAGCAGCAGCGCCTCACCTCCCAAGGGGTGGAGCCGAGCCCGAAGCTTCTGGCCGAGCGGCTCCACGTCACCGAGAAGGACGTGGAGGAGATGGACCAGCGTCTGGGCCAGGACGAGGTCTCGCTCGACGCCCCGGTGGGCGAGGACGGGAAGACCACCCGCGTTGAGCGTCTCATGCCGGCGAGCTCCGTGCAGGGCGCCGACGAGCAGCTGGCCAGCGAGCAACTGAAGCGCCTCTTCCGGGACAAGCTTGGTGACTTCGCCAAGGACCTGGACGGCAAGGAGAAATACATCTTTGAGAAGCGGCTCATCGCCGACGACGCGATGACGCTTCAGGACATCGGCACCCATTTCGGGGTGTCCCGCGAGCGTGCCCGGCAAATCGAAGCGCAGCTCATCGGGCGCATCCGCGATTACCTGCGGCGAGAGATTCCTGACTTCGACGTGGTGGCCAAGCCAGACCGCTGAGGGCGGGCCCCCGCTGAAGCCCGTCGGGACTACCGAATCCGCAGGTTGTCGAAGTGCACCGGTGACTCCCAGCCGGAAAAGGCGAAATAGGCGTGGGACGGGCCACGCAGGGGCGCTGGGTCGTTGAGGGTCAGAAACGGCACCCCGTCGATGCTCCAGGAGATGCTGCCGCCCTTGCGTTGAATGAGCCAGTGGTAGCGGCGGCCCGGTTCCACAGGCGGGGCCGTGCGCTCCGCCACACTGGGCCCGTGCTCCTCTTGCCGGGCCAGCACGCTCTTGGTGTTCTTCCAGCCTCCGAAGACGAAGACGTAGCCGCTCGCGTCGTAGGCGGCCTCCGGGGCGCCGGCATGCGCGCTCCGCCCGTCGCCCCAGGCCTCCACCTTGATGTCGCCCTCCGGACTCTCGGTCCAGGCGTCGAATTCGATGGTCGCGTCCTCGGGGATGGGACGGCGCAGCCACACCGGGTGGTTGTGCGCGTGCTCCACGGTGAGCACGCCGCTGTCCAGGCGCACCGCGGTCGGGTCGGTGGCGAGCCAGTCCCGGCCGAGGGCCCCTCGCTCGAAATCGTCGCTCGAAGGGCCGGGTCCGAGCTCAGGCACCATCGCTTCTGCGGCAAAGGGTGCAGCGTCCAGCGGGGTGACGCGGAAGTTGTCGTAGTAGACGTCGCCCTCCACGCTGGAGAGCCCCACCCGGTCATGCCACGGGCCGCGCAGTGGCAGAGGGTCACGAAACTCCAGGAGGCGCTGGCCATCCACCCACCAGCGCAGTGTGTCGCCGCGGCGCTCGACCCGCATTCGGTAGACACGGCCAGGTTCAATGCTGACGGGGGGCCCTTCCACCCGCACACCCGAGGCGGGTCCGTACCCCACCGCCGTCAGCGAGCTCACGCCGGCCAGACGGGCCTTTTCCTGCCAGCGCTGCAGGGTGGGAGCGTTCTCGTCCAGGCGCACCAGCGTGGCCGGAAGACGCCCCGTGACTCCCACCGCGTTCCAAGGCGCGTACACCAATTCGTACCCGGAAAGGTGGTCGTAGCCATTGCCGAAGAGCTCCACCCGGATTTCGCCGTCCTGGCTCGGCGCATGGGCGTCGAATTCGACGGACACGTTGTCGGGAAGGGTGGCCTTCAGCCAGAGGGGGTTGTTCTTCGTCCCCGGGGATAGCAACTCCCCATTTACCACGCGCGGGAAGCCTCCGAGGCTGTGGTAGTGCGCTGCCACCGTGCGCGGGTCCGTGAAGTCGTCGGCGAAGGGCAGCGGAACGCCGGCCTCGGGGAGGGGCCGGAACGGGCGGATGAGCAGCGGGATGTTCACCGCCACGACGACGGCGAGCAGAACCAGCCAGCCCCGTCGGCCGAGGCGCTCGCCCGAGCCTGCCGGAGTGCTCGCGGTTCCCTTGGCGGTCATCCGTCGGCCCTCTTCCAGGCCCCGGGTGGGGCCGTGCCGTTGGCCGGCCCGGTCTGGGTCTTCATCGAGGCGGCGAGTTGTACCACTGCTCCGCCAAAGGCCACCCCGCCGGCGACGGCGAGCAGCCACCAGGGATGCGTCCGGGCCAGCTCGGTCACCCCCGGCACACCCTGCAGGAGCCGGAGCAGAGCGAGTATCAGCAGCGCGGCCCCGGTGGCCGCCGCCACCAGCACGCGCAAGGGGCGGTGAAGCACGCCCGCCACCGCGCTTGCCAACAGCGCCGCCGGGATGAAGCCGAGCAGAAACCCGGTGTTTCCCACCAGTCCCCCGAAGGCCAGGCCGACGGGGGCACCGAAGGCGATGGCCACCACCAAGGAGGGGGCCAGCGCGCCGAGGCCGAAGAGAACCAAGGCCGAGCCCACCGCGACGGCCGTCTCGCTTCCGGAGAGCCCGAGTGGCCCCGCCAGGGCCTCTCCCCACAGCAGGCCGAGCAGGGCTCCCACCGGCGCTGCGATGACGCGGAAGGCCTTCCCGCCGCCGGCCACCAACAGGAATCCACCGACGAGGGCTGCCCCGAGGGCCACCACCCAAGGCAGCTGGGCGGACAGCGAGAGCCAGGCGGCAGGGTCCGAAGTACGGAACACGCTGAGGGCGCTGGTGAGCAGGCCGGAATTCACGGGTGTGCGCTGCGGACGACAGCGAGCAGGACGAGGGCAAGCACCAGCAGAAGGGCGAAGGCGCCGTACCAAAGGACGGGCCACGCCACGTCGGTCCGCTTCAGGACGTCGCGGGCCTCCACCGCAGCGGCGGGCGAGGGAGGGGCCAGCAGCACCGCCTCCGCCAGACGGCGCGCCGCGACCACGTCTCCAGCGTCAATCGCGCGCCACGCCGCCTGCAGGGGCTCGCTCCGCTGCTCGCTTCTATCGATCTTGGCCATCTTGCGCCCGGCTCTATAGCGCAGGAATGGGCGTGGCCGTCGATGGTATCTCTCCTGCACCCCATGCCCGGTCCTCCCCTCCCACGGCGAGCCCTGCTAGCCGCCCTCTCAGGCCTGTTTCTGCCGAGGCGCGCGTCCGCGTTCGGCGACGGTTCACGTTTCGTCCCGGCGGTGGCACAACACGGGGGGCACTGGAACGCGCGCCTTTCCGGCTTGCGGCGCATCGCCTGGGAGCTCCAGCGCCGGACCTCCGTCGAGGTGGTGGCCGAGGCGCGCCCCTTGGCCCTCAACACCCGGCTGTTCGACTTCCCCTTCATCTACTTTGGAGGCGAGGGCGACTTCCCGCCGCTGGCCCCGGCGGAATTGGAGACCCTCCGCCGCTACCTCACGTACGGCGGCTTCGTGCTGGCCGATGCCAACGACGGCTCCTCGGGGAGCGGCTTCGACGCCGCCTTCCGAAGGGAAATGGCGCGGCTTCTACCCGCCTCCCCGCTGCAGCCGCTGCCGTCCACGCACGTCGTCTTCAAGTCGTTCTATTTGCTCGACTCAGCGCCTGGCAGGCTCTTCACCCACCCGCAGCTGCAGGCGGCGCTGATTGGTGGCCGGGCGGCAGTCCTCTACTCGCAGAACGACCTGGCTGGGGCCTGGGCGCGGGATGAGGGCGGGGACTATGCCTTCGAGGTCGTCCCGGGAGGCGAGGCCCAGCGTGAGCTCGCGGTCCGCGCCGGTATCAACATCTGCATGTATGCGCTGTGCCTGGACTACAAGGATGACGCGGTCCACCTGCCGTTGATTCTCAAGAAGCGCAGATGACCGGGGGGGACTCGACGGCCTGGAAGCTGGTGAGCCTGTCCCCGCTGCCAAGCTGGGCGCTTGCCCTGCTGGTCGCGGCGGTGGTGCTGGGCGTGGTTCTGGCCGCCGCCGGCCTTCGTCGGGAGCCCTCCCTCGCCCGCCGCTTTGTGCTCATCGGCCTGCGCACTGTGGCCGCCGCTGCGGCAGTCTTTCTTCTGCTCGAGCCGGGCGTGCGCACCCTGCAGGTGGCCCGGCTGAAGAACCGGGTGGCCGTGCTGGTGGACCGGACCGCGTCGATGGGGCTTCCAGCGGGCCCAGGGGCCGGTAGCCGGAGCGCGGCGGTGGCCGAGGCCCTCGACCGCATCCTTCCCGGACTCAAGGCGCTGGAGGACCGCTTCAGCGTGGAGGTGCTTGGCTTTGAACCGGCCCTGGTGCCAGTGGGTGAGGAGATTCTTCGGACCGCGCCCGCGCCAGGGACGCACACCGACCTTCTCGGCGCCCTGCGCGCCCTGCGTGCGACTGACACCGGGGGAAGCCGGAAGCTGTCTGGCGTACTCCTCTTCTCCGACGGCGCGGACAATGCCGAGCTGCAGGCGGGGGTGTCGGCTCGGGCCAGCTCGGAGCTCGCTGCACTGGGCTTCCCCGTCTCCACGGTGCAGGTCGGCGACTCCTCGCTGCTGGATGTGGCGCTGGAGAATTTGAAGGTGGATGACTTCGCCTTCGTCCGCAATGCCGTGGCGGTGGAGGTGGAGCTTCGGGTGCGGGGCCTCCCCGGACGCGATGTGCCCGTGGTCCTCGAGCGCGAGGGTCAGGTGCTCGGCACCAAGACCGTCCACGTCACGGGCGCCGACGAAACCACCCAGGTCTCGTTCACCTTCACGCCAGACCAAACTGGACGCTTCGTCTACACCTTGAGTACCCCGGTGTTTCCCGGGGAGGCCGTGACCGAGAACAACGCCCGTAGCTTCGTTCTGAAGGTGATTCGGGACCGCGTCCGCGTGCTCCTGGTGGTGGGTCGCCCTTCCTGGGACGAGCGATTCCTGCGTGGCCTCCTGCGCCAGGACGCCAACGTCGACCTGGTGTCTTTCTACATTCTGCGCACCAGCAGCGACGACACCCAGACGCGCAACCCCGAGCGCGAGCTGTCCCTCATCCCGTTTCCGATGGAGGAGATTTTCGACGCCAAACTAAGCACCTTCGACGTGGTCATCTTCCAAAACTTCGGTCACTCGGACCCGCAGCTGTCCATTGCGCAGTACGAGCGAAAGCTCGAGCAGTACGTCGCCAATGGGGGGGCGCTGGTGGCCATCGGCGGCGACCGGGCCTTCGGCGATGGGCGCACCAGCTACCCAATTCTCGACCGGGCCTTGCCGGTGGACTCGGTCGGTCAGGCTGCCAGTGTAGTCCCCTACCGGCTGCACCTGACAGCGGAGGGCCAACGGCACCCTGTCACCAGCGTCTTGCCCACTGGGACGGCCTCGCTCGCTGCCTGGGATGAATTGCCGGCCGCCTCCGGCGTCAACCTGGTGCGCGCCAAACCGGGGGCCACCGTCCTCCTCGACCATCCCGGACTGCTGGTGGATGGCAGGCCGGCTCCGGTGCTGGCGCTCTGGGAGCACGGCCGTGGGCGAGCGATGGCGCTGATGACGGATGACAGCTGGACCTGGGCCTTCACCGTGCACCGCAACGGTGACCCGAGCCGGCTGTATGACCGCTTCTGGGGAAACGCGCTGCGCTGGCTGGTACGCGACCCGGACCTCACGACGCTGCAAGTCTCCGCCGACCCGCCGTCCGTCGAGCCGGGGACGCCGGTCGGAGCGGCGGTGACGGCCCGGGAGGCCGACTACCAGCCCGCGGCGGGCGCGGAAGTCACCGTCGAGCTGTCGAGTGTCCGGGAGCGCCGTGTGGTCGGAACGGCACGTGCCACCACTGGTGCAGACGGCATGGTGCACGTCAGCTTCCCACCCCAGCCGGTGGGTGCCTACCGCGTGCGAGCCTCGGCCCGTTCGGGGGAGCGAGCGCTCGGCGAGGCAGAGGATGCACTGGCGGTGCGGACGTTGGGGCCGGAGCTCACCGACGCGACGGTGCGGACCGACATCCTCGTCGCACTGGCCCGCGCCACCGGCGGCAAGGCCTACCGTCTGCCGCTTCAGGCGCTGCCGGACTTCCCGCTGCTCGACCCGCCTGTCGTCGAGGTGGGCCGAAGCAGAGACCGACCCCTGTGGGACCGTTGGCAGTGGTTGGGCCTTTTGGGGACCGCCCTCGGCCTGGAGTGGGTCCTGCGCCGTCGCTTCGGGTACGTGTGATGCTTCCCGTTGGCCTCGCGCTGCTGTTGGCCGCCGCCCCGCCCGGGCAGGACTGGCACGAGCTCAGCTCGACCCACTTCAATCTGCGCACGAATCTCGACCCGGACACCGCCATGCGGGCAGCGGTGGAAATCGCGCGCACCCGCGCCGCGCTGGTGGCTGCCACCTGGCCCCCAGTGCGGGAGGTCGGCATCGAGCCGGTCGACATCATCGTGTTCAAGGACCGGACGGAATTCGAGCACTACGCAGGCGACGGGAGCCGCGGCCTCTACTCGCACTCGGCGCTTCCCCCGCGCATCATTCTCTGGGGCTCCCCTGAGCGTTGGGAGCAGAAGCTGCCCTCCGATGGCCTACCTCCCACCGACAAGCGACGCCCGGCCTCGGTGGGGATGGACGAGCTCGGGGTGCACCTTCAATTTGTGCAGGCCGGCTCTGCGTCGGTGCTTCGCCATGAGCTGGCGCACCACGTGGCCTCTGCCGTCTACCCGCGGCTTCCGCTGTGGTTTTCCGAGGGCCAAGCGCAATTTCTCGAGTCGCTCAAGCTCTCCGAGGATGGGCGCAAGGCCACCTTGGGCCTCATCAACCCGACTGCCTGGCGCGAATACCGACGCATCCGAGCCATCGACCTCGGCGACGTGCTGCGCTGGACGGTGCCGTTGACCGGGTTGTCGCAGAGCGAGTCGATGGGACTGTACGGGGCGGCCTGGCAACTCTACGAATGGCTCTTCAGCACGCACCGCGCCTCCCTGCGCTGTCTCCAGGAGCAGCTGGCGGCACGGGTGCCCATCGCCGACGGATGGGGGCGCTGCTTCCCGGACATTGTCGCTGACCAGCTTGGCCCGGTCCTGTGGGAATTCTCCCGGAACGGGACCCCGGGGCTGAGCGAGATTGCCGTCCCACCGCTCGGTCTCGAGGTGAAGGTACGCCCACTGACCGAGGCCGAGCTGCACCTGCTGCATGCCCAGGCGGCCTTGGCCGGTCCGCGGCGAGAGGACCTTCTCCGAGAGGCGGCGCGAGAATTGGACCGGACGCTGGCACTGGACCCGGCCTCGGTGGGGGCGCTCCAGCTGCTCGTCCCCCTCGTCCCTCCCCAGACGCGCCTCGACGACGCCCACCGGGCGGTCCTGGCCCACCCGGAGGACGGCTGGGCATGGCTCCTCCTCGCCGATGCACTGTGGGACACGGCTGGGTCAGCCGTGGAGCGAGAGCGCACGTACCGCCGGGCGAGCGAGCTACTGCCTGACAGTCCGCTCGTGCTCGCACGCACGGCGCGCAATCTCCTCTCCCGCGACGAACGGGCCCAGGCTCTTGTCCTGGCGGAACGGGCCGCTCAGCTTGCTCCGTGGAATGGCGAGGTGCTGGCCATCGACGCGCTGGCACTGGCCGCGGCCGGCCGCTGTGCCGAGGGTCTCGGGGTCGCCTCCCAGGCCCGGGTGCTGCTACCTCCGGGCGCCTCGGGGCTGACCCGCGCGCTGGAGGTTGGCCTCGCACGGGCCTGCCCAGGCGAAGCCCTCCCGGACGGTGGGGTCACCGCGGGCCCGCGGTAGCGGACCTGGAGGCCCGGACTTCAGGCGGCACTGGGGGAGAGCAGGTCGGTCTGGCTCGGCGCCCTGCGGGAACCGTGCGCGGACCGGCAGCTTCGGCACCAGGACTGGGGAATCCGCCGGCCGCGCACCAGGCGGACACCAAAGTCCCGCGCACCGTGTCTCCCAGGCGCTGACAGCGTGGGCAGCGCGCGCGAGGCGGCATCTCCGCGCGCTCCTGCGCCTTCTTGCCGTGCTCGACGACCAGGGCGAGTGCCGCGGCGAAGCCCACCTTCCAGCGCGACTCGACATGCACCGTGCGCCCCGTCCCGCGCCGCACCGCCGGAGTGACCGGGTCGATGCCGCCCAGCAGGCTTTGCTGCTCGATGACCCGGCCCGGATGTCCCTGGTTCCGTTCCATGGGAGGCACTCTCTCACGCGGGACTGACAATCCGTTCAGTATAGGGGGTTTAGACGCGGACCGGGGACATCGCTGACAGAAGGGACCGAGGGCATCGCTGACAGGTCGAATTTAGGGCCGAGGATTGGAGCGCCTTGGCCTGGAACGAGACCTGTCGGCCAGTCAGAGCAAGCGGAGGACGCAGCCACATGTCTGCTCCCCCGGGGTCAGTGCCGGAAGAACGTCGCCAGTAGAGGAAGGAAGCCCCCCCCAAGGCCCCAAGGGGGAGCAGCTGAAGGTGTGCGGCTGCCGGGGAGCCGCGCGCGGGCCGTCGGCTGGGCTACCGAGGGATGACCGCGCAGGCAATACGGTCGCCGGCATCCCCAGCGGGCTGACTCTTGTAGTCGTCGGCCTTGGCGTGGATGACGAGGGCCGTCCCGTCCGTGTCCAGTACGGTGTTCGGGCCATCCGCCAGGGTGAGGCCGATGGCGAAGAGCTCGAAGTCGAGCTTTCCATTCTTCGGGATGACCAGGTTGGGGAGGTCCCCGGCGTGCATCCCGGCGGGGTCCATCATCCCGTGCTCCTTCTTGGACGGATTGAAGTGGCCGCCCGAACTCTTGAAGGGGGGCTCGCACTGGCCAATCTCGTGGAAATGGATGGCGTGGGTCCCCGGGGGCAGGCCGGCAAGGCTTCCGCGCAACAGCAAGCCATGCGGCGTGTCGACCAGAAGCACGGTTCCAACCACCTTGCCCTTCTGGTCCTTGAACTCGAGCGTCTTCGAGGGGGCGGACGTGGCCGCGGGGACGGCAGGCGGCGGCGCAGGGGCCTGCGCGAAGGCGACGCCGGCGCAGCATAGGACCGCCAAGAGTCCACTGCGAACAGCTCGTGTCATCGCGTTCCTCCTCGGAAGGGCAGGTGCTTAACCCCCGACAGCGCGGCCGGCGAGTCGAAATCCATCCGTGGCGTTGCCTAAAGGACGGTGTCCAGGGGGATGGGAAGGGTGCGTGAACGCCCGAACGCCGGGGCCCAGACTTCCTGTACGGCCGGACTGTTAACGAAGGTGACAATCCGCTCGAAGACGGTCCGCGCGCCACCGAGGCGACGGGCCCACGCGCGGCCGGCCAGCGACAGGTTCAGGACGGAAGGGCCGAGATCCTCCTCCCGCCGTCCGACGCCGGGTCCCAACGCCCACACGCGCGCTGGTACCTCCAGCGGGGCGAATCGTGCATGGCGATGGGCTGGAATGCACCCCGGCGTGTCCAGCAGTGCTGCGGAGAGAGGCAGTTCGCGCACGTTGAAGATGAGCTTGCAGGGGTGGAGGTGCGGGTCGAAGCCTCCCGTTAGCCGGTGGTCGCCACGTGGAATCAGCCGGCGGTCGAGGTAACAGAAGGCCCGCGCCGAGTCGGGGACACCCCTGCGGTGGCGTGCTCCTGCGTAGCGGAAAAAGGGCCGCACCGCGCTTCGCTCGGCCCTCGACGGAAGCGTTGCGTGCCCGCGCAGTGCCTCGAGCTTCGGAACGAGGTGGGGGGACAACCCGTACGCCTCGGCGAAGCGCCCCATCTGGCGCGGGGACGTTCCGAGGAAGGCATCGACGCGGGACAGCAGCGCGTCCGCATCGACGTCGACGAGGAGCTCATCGAAGCGCGTCTTGAGGCCGGTGCAATGCACCTTCACCAGTTGGTCCAGGGGCTCTCCGCGCTCGCGCCAGCGCGCGTCCAGCGTGCGCGCCGCGGCGCTGGTGGGCCGAAGGTTCCACTCGGGCCCCTCGGGCACCAAGCGCAGCGGGCGCCCCAGGCGGAGCGGGGTGCCGGCCAGCCGCTTCCGGAAGGCTGCGGGCTTTGCGTGAGCGGCACAGCGCCAGACGGTGATGCAGGTCCGGACGCGGGTGCCGGGGAAGGCACCTGGGCCGAGGTCGACGACGTGCTCGAGAGCGAGTGTGTTGAGGAGATGCCGGCGCAGGGACGCATAGAGGAAGGCGTCGAGCAACGTGGCGGAAGTCACCCAGGCGAGCACGCCGCGCCGGCGTTGCAGGTGGTGGGCGGCCAGCAGCACGAAGAAGGCGAAGTCGTCCCGGAGACTGGTTCCCCGTGGCAGCGAGCCGTCCAGCCCGACGCGGGCGCGGAGCGCGGCGTAGGCCCGCGGGTCACCCAGCAGCGGCGATGTGCCGTTGTAGGGCGGGTTCCCGAGCCAGAGCTCGACGTTCCCGGGCGGCAAGGCGGCCCGCAACTCGGTCCAGCCCTCGCGCAGTCCATCGCCGACGAGGACGCGCGCCCGGGGGACTCGCGCGCGGGCCGTCTGCGCCAATGCCTCCGAGAGTTCCAAGCCCACCAGCCGCGCCTCGGGGAGCCGCGCAGCGGCAGAGGCCAGGAACGCTCCGTCGCCGCAGGCCGGGTCCACCACGGTGACGGCGCCTGGGGGAAGCAGCGGCAGCGCCAGGTCGAGGACCGTCTCCACCAACTCGGGGGGCGTCAGGTACACGCCGTGGCGTCGCCGGTCGCCGGCCGAGGGAAGGACAGCCGTGGGCCGTGGGAGGAGCACGTGGGGACGGTCCACAGACTAGCCCCAGGGCCCGACGGCCCCCGGGGCGGCGGGAATGCGTCGCCCGGCCGTGTTAGGTGCTGGGGCGGCCCATGTCCTTCACCCATCTGCACCTGCACACGTTGTACTCCCTCCTCGACGGCGCGATTCGCATGAAGGACCTCATCAAGACGGTCCAGGCGAAGGGGATGTCCGCGGTCGCCGTCACCGACCACGGCAACATGTTTGGCGCCATCGACTTCTACCGGAAGGCCAAGGACGCTGGCATCAAGCCCATCCTGGGGATGGAGGCGTACGTGGCCGGTGACAAGGGCCGCGAAGACCGGAACGAGAAGGTGGCCCACCACCTCATCCTTCTGGCCGAGAATGAGGAGGGGTACGCGAATCTCCGGGTGCTCGCCTCCCGCGCCTACCTCGACGGCTTCTACTACCACCCCCGCATCGACAAGCAGCTCCTCCGAGAGCACAGCGCGGGCCTGTTCGGCCTCACTGCCTGCCTCGGCGGGGAGGTGACGGCCGCCTGCTTTCGGGGGGACATGGACCACGCCCGGCGGACGGCCCGCGAGTACAAGGAGATTTTCGCCCCGGACCATTTCTTCCTCGAGATTCAGTCCAATGGCCTTCCCGAGCAGGAGTTGGCCAACACCAACCTGAAGCAGCTGTCGCGGGACGTGGACGTCCCGCTGGTCGCCACCGCCGACGCTCACTACATCAAGCGCGAGGACGCGCGTGCCCACGAGCTGTTGATGGCCATCGCCTCGGGAAAGACGCTGGCCGACAACAAGCGGATGAAGCACACCACCGACAAGCTGTACGTCACCAGCCCGGAGGAGATGCTGGCGTACTTCACCGACGTGCCGGAAGCGGTCTCCAATACGATGCGAATTGCCGAGGCCTGCACCCTCGAGCTGAAGCTCGGCAAGCCGATGCTTCCCACCTTCCGCGTCCCCGAGGCACACACCCCCGACTCCTACATGGCGGAGCTCGCCACGCGGGGCATGGAGGAGCGGTTCCGTGAGCTGAGCTACCCGGTCGACCGAGAGGTGTACCTGCACCGTCTAGGGACCGAGCTGGCGATGATTTCAGCGATGGGGTTCTCGAGTTACTTCCTCATCGTCCAGGACTTCATCAACTGGGCGAAGCGGAACGGAATCCCGGTCGGCCCAGGACGCGGCTCCGGAGCCGGCTCGCTGGTGGCGTACGCCCTGCGCATCACCGACCTCGACCCGCTTCCCTACAACCTGCTGTTCGAGCGGTTTCTCAACCCCGAGCGCGTGTCGATGCCCGACTTCGACATCGACTTCTGCCAGGAGCGGCGCGATGAGGTGATTGACTACGTCGCCGGTAAGTATGGGCAGAACAACGTCGGACAAATCATCACCTTCGGCTCGCTCAAGGCCAAGAGCGTCCTGCGCGACGTGGCGCGGGTCTTCGGCTTGCCCTTCTCCGAAGGCGACCGCATCGCCAAGCTGGTCCCAGAGATTCTCAACATCACTCTGAAGGAGGCCATCGAGAAGGAGCCGCGCCTCAAGGAGATGATTGACGCGCCCACCGTGCTGGGCACGCTCGAGGACGGCCGGCAGGTCACCTCCAAGGAGTTGCTGGAGATTGCCCTGGCCCTGGAAGGACTTCACCGGCAGGCCGGGATGCACGCCGCCGGCGTGGTCATTGCCGACCAGCCGCTGTGGAACTACGTCCCCATCTACCAGCCGCCGGGCGAGAAGGTGCTGATTACCCAGTTCGCCAAAGACGAAGTGGAGGCGGCGGGGCTGGTCAAGTTCGACTTTCTCGGCCTCACGACGCTCACCGTCATCCAGCACGCACTGACGCTCATCAATCGCAACCGCTCGTCAGACCAGCAGTTGCAGGCTCACCAGATCCCCATCGCGGACTCGGCCACCTTCGAGCTCATCTCCCGCGGAGACACGGCCGGCGTGTTTCAGATGGAGTCGAGTGGATTCACCGAGATGGTGATGAAGCTCAAGCCGACGTGCTTCGAGGACGTCATCGCAGCAGGCGCGCTGTACCGACCGGGCCCCCTCGACGCAGGCATGGTCGACGTCTTCATCGCCCGCAAGCACGGCCGCGAGAAGGTGGTCTATCCGCACACGGCGCTGGAGCCGGTGCTCAAGGACACCTACGGCGTCATCGTCTACCAAGAGCAGGTGATGCAGATTAGCCAGGTGCTGGGCGGCTACTCGCTCGGCCGCGCGGACTTGCTCCGCCGGGCGATGGGCAAGAAGAAGGCGGAGGTGATGCAGGCCGAACGGGCTGGCTTCCTCGATGGCTGCCGACAGAAAGGGGTGGACCCCAAGGTCGCCGGCGAGATTTTCGACTTGATGGAGAAGTTCGCCGAGTACGGCTTCAACAAGTCGCACTCAGCGGCCTACGGCCTCATCACCATTCAGACGGCATGGCTCAAGGCGCACTACCCGACCGAGTTCATGGCGGCCCTGCTCACCAGCGAGAAGGACAACACCGACAAGGTGGTGGCCCACATCGCCGAAGCCCGGGCGGCCGGCCTGGAAGTGCTGCCTCCGGACGTCAACCAGTCCGACCTCGCCTTCGGCGCGGTGGAAGGGAAAATCCGCTTCGGGCTCGGCGCCATCAAGGGCGTCGGCGAGAGCGCTATCGAGGCCATCCTCGAGGCGCGTGCCAACGGCACGTTTCGCGACCTCTTTGACTTCTGTGAGCGCGTCGATGCTCGCCGGGTCAATCGAAAGGGGCTGGAGGCCTTGGTCAAGGCCGGGGCCTTTGATTTCGAGCGACGCCCCCGTCGGCAGCTCTTCCTGAGCATCGAGCGGGCCTCCGAGCGCGGTGCGTCGGCCCAACGCGACCGGGCCGTCGGCCAGTCGTCGCTCTTCGGCCTGTTGGGGGCCGCAGAGGCGTCGCGTCCCGCCCCGGTGGTGACGGGCGAGTATGTGGCGTCCGAGGAGTGGCCCGAGAAGGAGCGCTTGGCGGCGGAAAAGGAAGCCATTGGCTTCTATGTGTCCGGCCATCCCTTGCACCAGTACGAGCGGGAGCTTCGCCGTTGGGCCCGCCCCGCGGCGTCGGTGCAGCGGGCCCGCCGCGATGAAGTGGTGACCGTGGCCGGCATCGTCGCCCAGCTACGGGAACGACCCACCAAGACGGGCAAGCGCATGGCTTGGGTGACCCTCGAGGACCTGTCCGGGTCGGTGGAGTTGGTGTGCTTCCCCGGCAAAGAGGCGGGCCGCAGCGTGATGGGCAAAGACGGGAAGTGGACCAAAGGCGGCGCGCGGCCGGGGTACGAGGCGTGGGAGCAACTCCTCAAGGCAGACGACCCCATCCTGGTGACCGGCAGCGTGCAAGTGAACATCCGGGACGAGGAGAACCCCGTCGCCGAGCTCATCGTCGAGCAGGTCCAGAGCCTGAAGGAAGTCCGCGACAAGCGGCTCAAGCGGCTCGAGCTGCGGGTTCGGGCAGACCTGGTCACCGACGCGCGCCTGGAGGAGCTCTCCCGTCTGGCCCAGTCGCATGCCGGAGCGACGCCCATCGCACTCTCCATCGTCTTTCCCGGAGAGGCCGAAGCCGTCATCGGCGCCCCGCTGAAGGTGGACGTCACCGACGAGCTCATCGCGCAAGTGGACCGACTCTTTGGAGAGAAGGTCGTCGAGCTCGGCTGAGTGGCCGGGCCCTGTTTCCAACCGTCCCCGGGCCTTTGCCCCTGGCTGTGCCTAGACTACCGGGCAATGCGCGTGCGCTCTGGGGCGCTTTGCCTGCTGGCGATCCTGTCCCTGCTGCCGGGGTGCCGGCCGAACACCTCGGCCGAGTACGCCGAGGCCCATCGGCTTTTCAGCCAGCTCTACGCAACCTACCTGGATGCGGCCTACGCGCGGCCCGAGATGGACCGGGTGGTGAGCCTATTGGAGGCGGTTCCGGAAAAGAGCGTGGACGCGGCGGCCGCACGCGAGCTGCTAATGCGAATCCGCGCCGGTCGGGCGCAGCTCGAGCGCGAGGAGGAGCTTCGGCGGAAACTCCTTCATGACTTGCTGTCGGTTTCGGTCGAGGATTCGGACGCAACTGCGAAGGGGAGACGGTCCGCGCCCGCCGCCGATGGGGGCGAGCCCGACGCGGGTCCGGCCCCCGACGGAGGGCCCGGCCGTCGTCGGTCACTGTGGGCCTGCGTCCCCTCGGCGTTTCGTGTGCTGCTGCCCTTCGAGGCGCGGGACACAGCCTTCGTCAGCCAGGGGAACGGCACCCGACTCACCCACCAAGGTGCATCGCGCTTTGCCTTCGACTTCAACGTTCCCATCGGGACGGCCATCGTCGCGGCCGCACCGGGCATTGTGCTGCAGACACAGGACACCTTCGACCGCTCGGCGGACATGGACCCGGAGCAATACAACTTCGTCCTGGTTCACCACGGCAACGGCGTGCTCACCGAGTACGGCCACTTGCGACACCACGGGACGCGCGTCCGGCCAGGCCAGCGCGTGGCGCGGGGCGAGCTCCTCGGCTACTCGGGCGATACGGGAAGGTCCACCGGGCCGCACCTCCACTTCGCGGTGGAGGACGTCAGCCTGCAGTCTCAGCCAGCGTGCTTCCTCGACGTCGAGTCGGGTGTCCCCCAGGCCGGAGAAGTCGTGACGTCGGCCAACGTGCCTGGGCCCGAGCCCTCGACCGACGTCGACGTGGCAGCCATCCCTTCCACTGCGTTCGGCAGCCAGCAAATCGTGCTGGAGTCGAAGCTGCCGCTCCTGCTGCCGAACACTGCGGTCGAGATTGAGGGGCGGGTCGAGGCCCCCTCGCGGGAGGTAGTCCTTTGGGTGCGACCCCAGGGGGCGCGCGACCCGCTGCGGCGCCTGGTGGCGCCGGTGACTGCCGACGGCCACTTCCAGGTCCGGCTTCCGCTCGAGGGACTGGAAGGCATCCAGTGGATTGGCTTCTCCCGCGTCCATGGGCGTGGGGCCTGGAAGGGCTGGTCCCTCCGCCGGTTCTGCGTTGCGCCAGCAGTGCCCACGGCGCAGTGAAGCCCCCCGGGGGGAGCGGTGCGCCGAGGTGTCGGGGCGAGTTTCCTGGTAGGTTTTCAACCCGTCGGCCCGGATGGTCCCAGGCCGTGCGGGGAGAGGCCCCATGCGGGTTCACGTCTTCTCCGACCTGCATTTCGAGATTTCCGAGCGGACCGCGCCGGAATTCTTCGCGAGCGACGGCTGGCACAGCCTGGAAGGCCGTGCCGAGGTTGCCATTCTCGCCGGAGACATTGGGTCCACCCACCCCGCGCGAATCCAGGAGACACTGGTCGAGCCGCTCGGCTTGTTCAGTCACCGCTACCGAACCGTCTTCTACGTCCCGGGGAACCATGAGCCCTACGGGACGAGCCTGCAGGACAGTCAGGCCCAGCTGCTGCGCCACGTCGTCAAGAACGCCGAGCTGGCGAACGTGCACCTGTTGTCACCCGCCCACGCCGAGGGCACCCCCAAGCTGGACGCCCGTGGGGTGTACGGCGGCGTGCTCTGGTTTCCGTTGACGGCCGACACCCAAGACCGCATGCGGCAGCGGCTGCTAAACGACTTCCGCCTCATCCAGGACATCGACGACGCTCCACGCGAGCATGAACTGGTCGTGGCGAGCTTGCGCGAGCGCGTCTCGCCGGGCGACGTGGTCGTCACCCACCACGGCCCGACCCTCCGGTCTGTCCCATCGGAGTTCCAGGAGAGCGTCGTCAACTGCTTCTTTACCACCGACCTGGAGGAGCTCATCCGCGCGCTGAAACCGGCGCTTTGGGTGCATGGCCACACCCACAGTCCCCTGGATTACCGGGTCAGCGGGACGCGCGTGTACGCCAACCCCCTCGGCTACCGGGGAGAGGGCAGCAACCCAGCCTTCTGGCAGCGCGTCGAAATCGACGTGTGAAGGTGGTACCCGCTCGCGTCTGGCAACTGGTCAGCCGGCCCCCCTTCAGCCGGCCACCCCAGAAAGCCCCTGCGCCAGGGCGCTTCTGGAGAAGACCCCCCGGTCGAGGACGAGTGACTCGATGAGCGCCACCGGTGTGACGTCGAATGCCGGGTTAAAGACAGCCACGTCGCTCGGGGCCCAGCGCATCCCGCTGTAGCCCCGGACCTCGGAGGCCGCGCGCTCCTCGATGGGGATGTCGCGACCGCTCGCGCAGCTCAGGTCGACGGTGGACCACGGAGCCACCGGGTGAAAGGGAACGCCATGGTGGCAGGCGACGATGGCCAGAGCGTAGGTGCCCACCTTGTTGGCGAAGTCCCCGTTCCTGGCAATCCGGTCTGCCCCTACCAGCACCCGCTGCACCTTGCCGCGAGCGAGAACGCTGGCTGCCATTCCGTCGGTGATGAGGGTGTGGGGGATGCCCAGCCGGCCGAGCTCCCAGGTGGTCAACCGAGCGCCCTGCAGTAGGGGCCGCGTCTCATCCACAAAGACGTGCACGTTCCGGCCCAGTTCGTGGGCGCGCCGAATCACGCCCAGAGCGGTCCCGATGCCTGCGGTCACCAGGCCACCGGTGTTGCAGTGGGTGAGGATTCCCTCTCCCGGTGCGATGAGGCGCGCCCCGTGGTTCGCCATCTGCTCGCAGAACTCGGCGTCCTGGTCGAAAATTGCCTCGGCCCGCCTCACCAGCTCGCCGACGCCTCCGCCGGCGTCGAGCACGTCCCGCATTTGGTTCATCGCCCAGGCCAGGTTGACCGCGGTCGGTCGCGCGGCGCGCAAGGACGCGCATGCCTGCTCGAGCTGGGCACGGGAGGCGCCACGCTCGGCGTGGGCGGCAATACCCAGCGCCGCCGAGACGCCGAGGAGCGGTGCGCCGCGGACGCTGAGCCGCCGAATGTGCTCCACCAGCGCAGCTGGGGCCGTTGCGTCCAGCCACTCCTCAATGTCCGGTAGGCGCCTCTGGTCAAGGACCAGCACCCGGCCGCCCACGGTCTTCAATCCGAGCGAGGTCAGGTCTCGCATGTGGCTCTTGCCGTCACAGCAGCTTTGGACCGTTCTTGGTGCGCAGCGCGTGCAGGGCCAGACGCTCTTCCTCGGGCAGGGGTTTGGCCCCCCCCAGCTCGAGCGCCGCCTTCAGAATGAGCGCGGCGTGCTCCACCCGTTCGATGCCGTTGACGGCTTCCTCGAGCGACTCGCCCCAGGCGAGCGCGCCGTGTCGGGCAAGCAGCAGCAGTCGGTGCGCCGGCAGGAAGGGCTCGAGCGCCGTGCCCATCGCCTCGGTCCCTGGACGCGCGTACGGGACCACCGGAATGCTTCCGGCTGCGAGGATGACCTCCGGAAGTGCATCCGAGGGCAGCTCCAAAAGCTCGGGGTGCGCGAGCGTCCAGGCGATGGCCGTGGGAGGGTGGGCGTGGACCACCACGCGTGCCTCGGGACAGCGCCGGTACACCGCCAGGTGCATGGCCCGTTCACTCGACGGCGCGCCGGATTCAATCTGGCCGTCCAGCTGCACGAGGGCCATGTGCTCCGGACGCAGGTGGTACTTGTTCATACCGGCCGGCGTGATGGCGATTCGGCCGTGCCCCAGGCGAAGCGAGATGTTGCCGTCGGCCGCTGCGAGAAGGTTCCGGCCGTGCAACCGGCGGCAGGCGTCGCAAACCGCCTGAAGGGCGATGCTCTCGCTCTGGGAAGGCCGGTCCATCAAGTAGGCCTCAGTCGCCATTGGCGGCTGAGGCCCCTCACAGAAACGGACTGGCGGATTTCCCCCATCCGGCTCTTCGGCGCATCATGCCGCGGTGGCTGCAGGAGAGGATTGAACCAGAGCTTGCGTTCGAACTTCTCCCGGGTGAAGGAGCGCTTCTGGCTCCGTCGGTTCAGCCACTTGAAGAGGCTCTGGAGGCTTGTGCGGTAGAAAGGCGAGAGCTTCCCCTGGTTGAAGAGGACCCCGAAGTAGTCGAAGTGCCCGCGGAGCTTGGCAGCTGCATCAAGCCAGAGGGTCTTCAACGGCTTCCTGTTCCGGTACTCCTTTATCCAGTCGGTGAACGCCTTCATGCACCGGTTGAGCCTCTTCGAGGACGTCTTGACCTTCAGCGTCCTCTCACCCACCCGGTTGCGGCCCCAATAGAAGTCGAATCTCCAAAGGGCCGCGCGCCCCCGTGGGGCCTTGGCGACGAATGGGATGATGCCGCTCTTGTCGAGCTTCAGAGCGAGCCCGCCTTCCGTCAATCGCGCCATGAGGGCCGCTTGAATGGAGCGGGCGGTTTGTTCGTCCCTGAAAACGAAAACTACATGGTTGGCATAGCGGATGAATTCCCCGCTCCCCGCGTAGTGCTCGCTCGGGACCTCGTCCCGGAGCAGCTTGACGGAACGTAGAAAGGGGTCGGGCTGGCGGCCGTCACCCGGCCCCGGTGTGCCTTGCCGGCTCGCTGTTCTTGCTCTAGGCATTGGCGCAGGCAGAGTAGCGGGACGATGGCTCTCTCGGAAGACCAGGTGCGCGACGTATTGAAGACCGTGCTCTTCCCGGGCCTGCGACGGGACGTCCTGAGCATTGGCTTCGTGAAGGACCTCGTCGTGGAGGGAGGAGACGTTCGCTTCCGCTTGGAGTTGAGCGCCGACGCCCAGCATGCGGCAAATGTCATCCGGGCCGAGTGCGAGAAGAAGTTGCTACCTCTCGTTACCCCACACCGGCTGACTGTTCTCGTGGACCTCGTGCCGCGGGTGCTGGCCAGAGGGCCGGTCCCCCCGCCGACAGCAGTCGACGCCTCGGCGCAGGCGCGGCTGGCCCAAATCCGCTTCAAGGTGGCCGTTGCCTCAGGGAAGGGCGGTGTCGGCAAGTCCACCGTCACCGCCAACCTCGCCGTGGCTCTCGCCCAACTCGGCTACAAGGTGGGGCTGATGGACCTCGACATCTACGGTCCTTCCCAGCAGATGATGATGGGCATCGCCGAGAAGCCCTTCGTCGATGCCGAGGACAGCCTGCTTCAGCCGCAGATGCGTCACCGGGTGCGGGTGGCGACGCTCGGGGCGTTGATGGAGGTCGACCAGCCGGCGGTGTGGCGCGGTCCGATGGTGATGAAGGCTGTCGAGCAACTGCTTACCGGTGTGCGCTGGGGTCTGCTCGACTTCCTCATCGCCGACCTTCCCCCAGGGACCGGCGACGTCCAGCTCACGCTGACCCAGAAGGCGGCGCTGTCGGGCGCCGTCATCGTGACCACGCCGCAGGACGTCGCGCTGGTGGACGCCCGGAAGGGACTGGCCATGTTTCAGAAGGTGGGCGTTCGTGTTCTCGGCTTGGTGGAGAACATGTCCTTGTACGTGTGCCCGGAGTGCGGGCACGTCGACCACCCGTTCAAGCACGGCGGTGGCCGCTCGACTGCGGAGCAGCTGTCCATTCCCTTCCTGGGAGAGATTCCCCTCCACCCCGGCATCGTCGAAGGAGGGGATGCGGGAACGCCCATCGTCGAGTTGGAGCCGGACTGCGCCGCAGCGCAGGCCTTCGTCGCTGCCGCGCGCGCCATCGCCGCTGCCGTTGGCGCTTGACGCATGGCGGCACGGCTTCTGAAGGCCTTGACAGTTCCGGTTCGCAGTTTCAGTGTACGTCCCTCTTCTTCGAGCGCCCTGGAGGTTCGCGATGCAGATGCAACGCCGGACGTTTCTCAAGGGAACCGCTGCCGTCGGCGTCGGTCTGGCCTTTTTTGACCTCTCCGAGGCGCGGGCCGAGATGCGCGAGCTCAAGATCGCCCGGCACCACCGAGACGCGCAGCACCTGCCCCTACTGCGCCGTCTCGTGCGGCGTCGATCATCCACACGCTCGGACGACAAGGCGAAGAACGTCACCCCGTCGGTCGTCCACGTCGAGGGAGACCCCGACCACCCCATCAACCGCGGGACGCTCTGTCCCAAGGGAACGCACGCTTCGAGACGACATCAGCAACCCCAAGCGGCTCGACAGGTGCCCAAGGTGCGCCGTCCGGGCTCCGACCGCTGGGAGGAGATCTCCTGGGACGAGGCCATCGGAAAGATCGCCCGGCACATCAAGGACACCCGGGACCGGACCTTCGTCGCCAAGAACGCCAGGGGCCAGGTGGTGAACCGCACGCCGGGAATCGCGGTGATCGGCGGCTGCACCGACACCAACGAGTTCAACTTCCTCCAGGACAAGTTCATGGAGGCCCTGGGAGTGGTGTATCGAGACAGTCAAGCTCGAGTATGACACGGTCCCACGGTGGCCAGTTTGGCCGCCACGTTCGGTCGCGGTGCGATGACCAATGGCTGGGTCGACATCAAGAATGCGGATGTCATCCTCGCCATGGGCGGCAACCCCGCTGAGAATCATCCCTGCGGCTTCAAGTGGGCCGTCGAAGCGCAGAAGACGCGGAACGCTCAGCTGGTGGTGGTCGATCCCGCGCTTCACGCGGACTGCCGCGGTGGCCGACCTCTATGCGCAGCTGCGGCCGGGAACGGACATCGTCTTTCTCAACGGCATCATCCGCTACGCCCTCGACAAGCAAGCGGTACCACGAGGAGTACGTCAAGCTCTACACCAACGCTCCGTACATCATCGGGGAGAAGTACGGGTTCAACGACGGGTCTGTTCAGCGGCTTCGACGAGACGAAGGGGAGCTACGACAAGTCGGCCTGGGCGTACGAGGCCGACCCGAAGACGCGACGCCTACGGCGTCGACCCGACGCTTCAGCATCCGCGCTGCGTCTTCCAGCTGCTGAAGAAGCACGTCGACCGCTACACCCCGGAGATGGTCGAGCGGATCAACGGGCACGCCCAAGGACACGCTTCCTCAAGGTGGCGGAGGTGGTCACCTCCACCTGCAACGCCGAGCGGGTTGGGACCATCACCTACGCCCTCGGCTGGACACAGCACTCCGTCGGGGTGCAGATGATCCGCACGGCGGCGATGCTCCAGCTGCTCCTCGGCAACGTCGGGCGGCCGGGTGGCGGTGTGAACGCGCTCCGTGGGCACTCCAACATCCAGGGCGCCACCGACATCGGCGGCACGTTCGAGATCCTTTCCGGGTACCTGGCGACGCCACGCAGCGAGCTGGCCGACCTCGAAGACGTACCTCGAGAAGGTGCACGCCCAAGACGCTCAACAACGAACCCTGGCCGTCGATGAACTACTGGTCCGAACTACCCGAAGTTCATGGTCTCGCTGCTCAAGGCCTTCTACGGGAAGGCAGCGACCAAGGAGAACGACTTCGGCTACTCGTGGCTTCCGAAGACCGACGGCAACTACTCCTGGATGTACCTCTTCGACGACATGTACCGCGGTAGCTCCAACCGCGCAGGGGGTGTCGAGCCCGGTCCTGAGGGCCTGATTACGGCTGGGATGAATCCGGTCGGCATCGGGCCCAATACGCCGAAGATGATTGCCGCGCTCTCGAAGCTGAAGTGGCTGGTGGTGATCGAGAACTACGAGATCGAGACCGCGGCCTTCTGGAAGGCGCCCCCCGAGTACGGCGGGGCGCCTCCTGCAGAAATCCAGACCGAGGTCTTCCAGCTCCCGGCCACGCGGATTCGCCGAGAAGGATGGAAGCTTCACCAACTCCGCGCGTTGGATTCAGTGGAAGTGGAAAGCGGTCGATCCGCCCGGCCAGGCCAAGACCGACCAGGAGATTCTTGCACGGATTTTCCTGGCCGTCCGCGACCTCTACAAGAAGGAGGGAGGGGCCCTGCCCGAGGCGGTCCTCAACATCGCGCTGGAATTACAGCAACCCGGCCAACCCCGACCTCGTCGAGGTCCTGTCGCGAGATCAACGGCAAAGCACTCGAAGACCTCTTCGAACCGCCCAAGGACCCCAAGGACACCAAGGAGCCCAAGAAGCTGCTGAAGGCGGCCGGGCAGCAACTCGACTGCTTCGGGCAACTGCGTGACGACGGCTCCACCAGCTGCGGCAACTGGCTCTACACCGGCGTGTTACACCGAGGCCGGCAACAACGCCCAGCGCCGCAACACCTCCGACCCGAGCGGGCTGGGGATGTACCACCAGTGGGCCTTCAGTTGGCCGGCGAATCGTCGGGTCATGTACAACCGCGCCTCTGCGGATGCGGCCGGAAAGCGTGGGACCCCACCCGCCCTGGCATCCAGTGGAATGGCGAGAAGTGGGTTGGCCCCGATGTCCCAGACATGGCACCCGATGCTCCCCCGGGAAAGTTTGGAGCATTCATCATGCTCCCGGAGGGCTCCGGTCGGCTCTTCGCTCCCGTGCTCGCGGACGGGCCCTTTCCCGAGCACTACGAAGCCATCGAAGCGGCCATCCAGAATCCCCTCCACCCAAAGGTGACGTCGCAACCCGGTGAGCAGGCGGTTCAGTACCAAGCTGGACAAATACGGGACGGCGGCCGACTACCCCATCGTCTGCACCACCTACCGTCTCACGGAGATGTACCACTATTGGACCAAGAACACGGAAAGGCTCAATCAGCTGCAACCTGGGTTCTTCATCGAGCTTCCGGAGCAGCTCGCCAAGGACAACGGCATCGCCAACGGCGAGCAGGTGCGAGTCATCTCCGCGCGAGGCGAGGTCCAAGGCGTGGCGATGGTTACCAAGCGGCTCGGTCCGATGATGGTCGACGGAAAACCGCTCTGGCACATCGGCTTCCCCATTCACTGGGGCTACACGGGTGACAAGGGTCACTTGGGTCCGCTGGCGAACATGCTGACGCCCTCGGCAATGGACGCCAACACCTGGACGCCCGAGTACAAGACCTTCCTGGTGCGGCTCGAGAAGGGCCGCCCCCTCAAGACGACGTGAGGAGGGACAACGATGCCCATCCAAGGCCTTGAAGTCCTCCAGTCCTCCGCCTCCCTCCGGGGCCAGAACACCGGCCTGCGCGCGCTCCCCAAGTGTCGAAGTACATCGACACGTCGACCTGCATCGGCTGCAAAGCATGCGAGGTCGCCTGCCAGGAGTGGAACGACCTGCCTGTTGTCTCCACCGAGCAGGTGGGCACCTACCAGACGCTGCCGACCTTGCAGGCCGATTTCTGGAACCTGATTCGGTTCAACGAACACGAGTTCGAGGGTGGGCTGGCCTGGCTCATGCGCAAGGACCAGTGCATGCACTGCGCCGACCCAGGCTGCCTCGAGGCGTGTCCGGCGCCGGGGGCCATCGTCCAGTACGCCAACGGCATCGTCGACGTCAATGCCGAGAACTGCATCGGTTGCGGCCTGTGCGAGACGGGCTGCCCGTTCGACATTCCGCGCTTCTCCGCCAAGACGGGGAAGATGTCGAAATGCACGCTGTGCGTCGACCGCGTGGACTCGGGGCTGGAGCCGGCCTGCATCAAGGCCTGTCCCGACGGGCTGTCTCCACTTCGGCACCAAGGACGACATGGTCGAGCCTGGGCCAGGCCAGGGTGAAACAGCTTCAGGCCAACGGCTTCGCCAACGCCATGCTCTACGACCCGCCCGGCGTCGGTGGCACAAGCGTCGTTACGGTGCTCGCGCACGCAGACAAGCCCGAGCTCTACGGACTGCCCAAGGACCCGCGCGTGCCCCTCTCGGTCACCTTCAGCAAGCGCGTGCTCAAGCCACTGGGCATCTTCGCCATCGGCGCGACGCTGGTTGGACTGTTCACGCACTACGTCAGAACGGGTCCCAAGAAGCCCCACGACGACAACCCTCCCCGGACTGGAGGCTGACCATGGCTCACGTCGTCTCGCCGCCGAATGTCGGAGATGCTGACGCAGCCGTCGCGGTCGCTCGCTCGGTCGAGGATGTGGAAGTCGGTGACCGGATTGTTCGCCACACCCTGGCCACGCGCGCCATGCACTGGCTGGTGGGCACGAGCTTCATCCTCAGCTGCCTCACCGGGATGCCCATCTGGACGCCTATTTTTGGCTGGATGGCGGCCCTCTTCGGTGGGCTCCAGGTCTGCCGCTGGCTGCACCCGTTCTTTGGTGTGCTGTTCTCAGTCGGCCTGTTGTGGATGGCGGCCAGCTGGTGGAGCCAGATGGTGATGTCGGCAAGAGACAGGGAGTGGCTGAGCCCCGCGTACTTTGCGAAGTACCTCCGCTTCGAGTCATCGGACCCGGAGACGGGGAAATACAACGGTGGCCAAAAGGCGCTGTTCTGGATGGCATTGCTTGGCGGCGTGGCGCTCTTCCTCTCCGGCCTGGTGCTCTGGTTCCCGGGAGTCTTTCCCCAGGGCCTGCGGGAAGTGTCCTGGATTCTTCACGACGTCGCCTTCATCGCGTTCTTCCTGCTCATCATGGGGCACGTCTACCTGGCCATTGCCGAGCCAGGGACGTTCGAGTCGATGGTGGACGGAACGGTGAGCAAGGCCTGGGCCAGGCTTCACCACCCCCGTTGGTACCGTGACGTGACGGGTGAGCAGCGAAAGTAAGTCGCCCATCTCCGCCGCGTTCCGCCGGGCCGCTGACCGAGCCGAAGGGCTTGCTCAGACGAGCAGTGTCGCGGCAGAACCGCTGCGGTTCGCCGCCGGGCTATACCGGGCCCAGGGCGAGGTAGCGACCGCCATCCAGGGACTGCACGCCACGCACCCGCTTGCTGGACGGCTCGAGGCCGATGGCGTCCGACTGGTCGAGCCTCTGCGTGCGGTGCACCGGTATGCCGCCGAGGTCGCCCCACCCATCCTCGCGGCGGTGGCCCGCGAACGCCTGTCGGAACCTCCCGAAGTGGCCCAGGCACGGTTGAGTGTCTACTGGAATGGCACCCGGGACGAGCGGGAAGACTTCCTCTCCCGTGCTGCACTTCGCCCCTACGTCGAGGTGCTCGTCCGGAACACGGTACCGGTGGACCGGCCAAAGGCCGGGCGCCTCTGTCCTCACTGCGGAGGCCAGCCGTGGGTGGCTGCCCGGCGTCCCGTTCCGAACGGCCACGGAGCCCAGCGTGTGCTGCTGTGCGCGTTGTGCGGAAGCGAGTGGATGGTGAACCGAATCCTGTGTCCGGCGTGTGGGGAGGAGGACCCGAACAAACTGCCGGCCTTCGCCACGGAGCGCTACCCGACAGCTCGCATCGAGGCGTGCGAAACCTGCCACCGCTACCTCAAATCCATCGACCTCTCGGTGGACGGCCACGCGATTCCCGAAGTGGACGACCTGAACTCGGTGGGCCTGGACCTCTGGGCGGCAGAGCAGGGCTTCGCGCGCATCGAGCCGGGACTGGCGGGAATCTAGCTACCCCAGCTGGGGATGGTTGACGTTCGCATCCGAAGGCGCTTTCGGGACGAGGGCCCGGTAGGCGGCATCCAACGTGTCCTGAGCCCAGCCGAGGAATATGCCCTCTCCCCGGAACACGGCACCGACGTTGGTCTCGACCAGGACGATGGCCCCGGGGCCATTCGGCGTGCTGACGGCCATCCTCCACGCGGCCAGGGTCACGCGCCCTTCACGCGTCCGCGCGGGCACTCGCTCCGGTGCCGAGGCAGTGGCACCCTCGAGGCCTGGAACCGCTTTCGGTTCTGTTGGTGTTGGCATGTATGACACCGACGCTACGCCCTTGGCGCTGTCAGCGCCAGCGCCAGTTCCCCGCTGTCTCCTTCACCCGCGAGCGTAGCTGCGCCGGTAGTCCACCGTGCCCGCGTAGCGGAACGCGCCCGGCGGAGGCGGAGTCCCCAGCGGCCGGTCAGCCGGCAATTCGAGGATGCGCGCGTACTCCTCCACCCCGATGCGTTCCCTGTCGGCGAGGACTCGGTCCAGCCCGGCGCTGTTGATGGCACTGGGCGCCCGTGGTCCGACCACGCCAGAGAAGAATTCGCTGACACAGCCGCTCCCGTAGCTGAAGAGGCCGATGCGCTTCCCAGTCAGCAGGGCCGCCTCCTTTTGGAGGAGGCTGGCCAGGCTGAGGTACAGAGAGCCGGTGTAGATGTTCCCGACGCGGGCGGACAGGCCGAGCGAGGGCGCGACCTGGGTTTCGAAGCTCGCTGCGGCGCGGGGCGTCTCTTCTGCTTCGGCGGCTGCGTCCAGCGCCTCGCCGGTTCGGTCTTCGATGTCGCAGCGTCGGACCTGGGCGTGTGCCTTCTTCGCCATCTTGCAGAAGGGCACATGGTAGGCGATGCGCGCCAGCTGCTCGGAGGGAATGTCGGCCGAACGAATCAGGTCCCGTCCCAGGGCTCGAGCGCGCCAGCCCCGGTAGCTTCCGGAGACCGCCTCCAGATAGCACTGGATGGAGTAGTGCCCGTCCACGACGGCTTCCCGTCGCCCGAGCGGCCGCCAGAAGTCGTGCACGTCCATGCTGCACGTCCCGCTGACCCCCACGTCGAGGGCCAGCAGGTCGGGGGATTCGGACACCAGCATGGCCACCGCACCCGCGCCTTGGGTCGGCTCGCCGGAGGTGTTGAGCCCGTAGCGGGCAATGTCCGAACAGACTGCGATGCCCACCCGACCCGCTCCCGCGCCAGAGGCAATCCACTCGGTCACCGCGTTGAGAGCGGCCGTCCCACCGTAGCAGGCGTGCTGGCAGTCGAAGGTCCGCATCGTCTGAGGAAAGCGGAGCATCCCCTGCACGTAGGACGCAACCGCCTTCGAGTGGTCGACACCCGTCTCGGTCCCAACCACCAGCATCCCGATGCGAGAGGGGTCCAGTGCGCGGTTGGCGAGGAGTTTCGCCACCGCAGAGGCAGCCAGTGCAGCGGTGTCCTCCCCCGGCTCGGCGACCGACATCTCCAGACCCCCCAGGCCCTGGGTGTACTTCGCCGGGTCGACGCCTCGGGCCCGGGCGAGGTCGCCGAGGTCGATGTAGCGGCGTGGAACGGCGACGGCGATGGCTTCAATTCCGACTTGCTGCTTCATGGCTTCACCACTCCTCACGCGGCGGCTCGTGGAACGAGCACGATGCGCCCAGCAACCCCCCGCTGCTCCAGGCGCGTGTGGGCCAGGGCAGCGTCGGCCAGGGGAAGGGCCTCCGAAATGAATGGTTGGATGGAACGGTCGGCGGTCAGCTTGAGCGCCTCCTCCAGTTCGGCCTGGTCAGTCGCGAATGCTCCGATGATTTCCAGCTCCTTGACGATGACCAGGCCGGGGTTGAGGGTCACGTCGCGAGTCACGAGGTTACCCACCACGACCAAGCGCCCACCGGGCGCGATGCAGCGCAGCGACTGGGCGAAGGTCGCGCTCCCGACGATTTCCAGGACCACATTGACGCCGTCGCCACCGCTGCGCCGGCGGACCTCCGCGGAGAAGTCGAGGTTGGGTGAAATGATGACCTCGTGCGCACCGGCCGCTTCGAGTGCCTCGACTTTGGAGGCGCTGGAGGTGACCGCCAGGACCCGGGCGCCGTCGAGCCGGGCGAGCTGAACGGCGGAGAGGCCGACGCCACCACTGGCCCCGGTGACGAGCACCACCTCACCCGGACGAACGCGGCCGCGGGTACGGACCACATGGACCGCCGTTCCGGTGGTGCAGCAGGCCGTCGCTGCCGCCTCCCATGAGAGGCCGGCGGGGACCCGCCCCAACCCAGCCACCGGCGCCGCCATCAAGGAGGCGTAGCCACCGGGAATTTCCTCGCCGAAGAAGCGCGCGTCCTTCTTGCAGAGCGTCGGACGTCCGGAAAGGCAAATGGGGCAGCTCCCACAGGAGAGCCGCTGCAAGGTTGCCGCACGGTCGCCGACCTTCCAACCTTGGACCCCCGGACCCACGGCGATGACCTCACCGGCGACCTCGTGTCCAAGAATCGCCGGAACGCTGGTACGTGGAAGCTGACCGCGGCGGTTGATCACGTCGTGGTAGCAAACGCCACACGCACGGACGCGGAGAAGCACCTCCCCTGGACCGACCGTCGGTTCCGGGACGGACTCCAGCCGGAGGTTCTCCGAGTTTCCAAACGCTCTCAGTACAACCGCATCCATGCGTTTTCTCCCGGGTTACCCTGACGTCAGCCGACCAACCGTTCCCTGAAATTGTCGGGATCCAGCGCGGCAATCGCAGCCAGCGTGGCCTCTGTAGCTGCCGCATCCGTGCGGAGGTCTGCAGCGACGGTGAAGGCGAAGCCGGTGCGCTCGGCGACCTCCACCGGCGTCGTCCAGGCCCGGTGGCGCTGGAGACTGGCGCCATCGCTGCCAACCTGGAATCGCCCTAGGTCGGTGAGTAGCGGCGTGGGTCGCCCATCGACGGTGGAGGCCACCTGGACACGGGCTACCAGGTTCCGCTTTGTTTGTTTGGGCATCACCAGAACCGGACGATTCACCCAACGGCGCAGCGCCGCGGCGCCCGCAACGCCGGGCAGCTTCACCGTCGGTCGTTGAAGGGAGCCGGTTGCACTCATGTTGGAGCGACCTGCACCGTCGACCTCTGCCGCACCGAAGAAGATGATGTCGATGCGGCCCCGGCGAGCATGGTCAAAGAGGTCGGGGATGCAGATGTCCCCGCGTCGATGCTCGAGGTACGCCAGGTCCTCGGATGAGGCGTGAAGCCGTCGAACGTCCGGGTTCACCGAGCCGACACAAGCCAGGTAGGTGAGGCGTGGGGCATGGGTGGCCTTCGCTAACGCGATGGCCAGGATGGCGAGCGGCGAGGCGACTCCGGTGGCCACGACGTCCCCGTCGCGAATCTCGGCAGCCATCGCGGCCAGCAGGGCGTCGGCGTGGGTGGCGGTCATGCAGCATCCCGGGCGCGGAGCGCGCCGCTTCGGCGCTCCAGGTACTGGGCTGCAGCGCCCCGAGCGGCGAGGGCGAGGTACTCGAGGAGGTCGGCTTCGTCGTGGGGGTAAAGACCAGCGGACCCGGTTGGCAGAGCCCCACCCCAGACCTCGGCGACCGCCTCGACTTGAAACGCCGGCAGGCTGACCCGGGGGAGCCGGTCGACGCGACGGTCAGCGGTGGCCAGGACACGCCGCGCGGCGCCGGCCATCAACAAGTCGGTCGCGGGGTCCTCGAAGAAGAGATTTCCCTCGGCGTCGGCGGCCTGGGCATGCAGCAGCGCGACGTCCGGGGCCACGGCGCGCTCCACCGGGACGGTGTCGCCGGTGAATGGGTCGACCACCACGGCAGGGGGGTCCAGGCTCGCCAGCTCCGAGCGCTCAGTGTCCGGGGCTGGCAGGAAGGGGAGCCCCATGGCCGAGGCGCGCAGTCGCTGGACGACCCGGTAGCCGTCCATCTCCGCCCAGGCGATGGTCCCTGCCTCGATGGCCGCCTTGAGGCAAGGCATGGGCCGGACGCGGCCGCCCAAGGTGAGCGCGGAGAAAGCGAATTCCACCCGGCTGGCTGCACCGGCGGCGACCAGCATCTCCGCCGGCAAGGGATTGGGAAGCGAGAGCACACGGAGGTCGCGTCGGCCCTGTCGAATGAGTTCGAAGACCAGCGCCATCGGCGCCCGGCCCAGCATGAAACCCCCGGGAGCCAACAGCGAGCCGTTCGGAACGCTGCCGGCCAGGTCGGCCAGCGTGGTCCAGCGAGCGACACTCATCGCGCCTCCACCGGCACCAGTCCGTGCAGAAAGAGGTCCACCATCCCGCGGGCGATGGCGGTATCGGCGATGGCACCGTCCTTGCGGTACCACTTGTAAATCCACAGCACCATGCCGAGAAAAGCGAAGGCCGCGACGGTGGGATTGACCGCTCGGGCCTTGCCTGCCTTCGTCGCCTCGGTGATGGTCTTCTCCAGAAAGCGCACGTACTTTTTCTTCCGCGCGTCGATTTGGTTCCGGGCGCGCCCCTGGAGGGTGGCGTGCTCGTGCAGGATGATGGTGACTTCCTTGCTCCAGCCGCGCGTGACGAGGAGGATGTTCTTCTCCATGCAGGCCCGCAGGCGCTCCACTGGGTCAGCGATGGACTCCACCTGGCTCAGCACTTGCTCCTCGAAGACATCCATTCCGTAGTTCATGATTTCGAGCAGCAGGTGCTCCTTGCTCTCGATGTGATGGTAGAGGCCGGCCTTGGTCAGACCACAGGCATCTGCGATGTCCTGGATGGAGGTGGCCTCGTAGCCACGGGCGCAGATGAGCCGCGCAGCGGTCTCGAGGATTTCGCGGTGACGCTGCTTCGCTTCGTCGGCGGTGCGCGTGCTCATCGTGGCGGTGGCCCCAGCCCCTGAACGCGAGGAACGAAATGCTTAACCTACCGACCGGTAGGTATGCAACGACCTACCGTTCGGTAGGATGCCGCCAGGCGGTTCCAGCCGGGCTAGAAGTTCCGGTCGCGCCGCTCCCCGCGCGACGTCAGGACCCGGGAATGCGGCTAATGAGCTCACCGAGCGAGGAAACGACGAGGTCTGGCTCAGCGATGCCCCAGCCCTCCCAAGGGGTCTGGTTCTGCCGGCGAACCCAGGCCGCTCGCAGGCCCGCAGACTTGGCTCCCAGGACGTCCCAGGCGTTGGCCGAAATTAGCCAGGTGTCGTCGGCCGGCGCACCGCCCCGCACCAGCAGGTGCTGGTACACGGCCGGGTCCGGCTTGTAGCTGCGCACGTCGTCGACACTCACTACCCCCGCCAGCGGCGGCAGCAGCCTTGCCTGTGAAAGCAACTTGCGCAGCGACGCCTCGACGCCGTTCGAGAAGGCGGCCAGGGCGTGCCCGTCGGCCTCGAGGGCGACGAGCCCCGCCCGGGCGTCCGGGAAAGCGGGCAGCTCGAGGTAGGCACTCAACAGCTCGCCCTCGGCGGCACCAGACAACGTCACGCCCAGCATCCGAGCGGTGAAGTGCAGGGCGTCGCGCGTGACGACGTCGAAGTTGTCGTACCTCCGCATCAGCGCGCGTCGAAAACACGACTCCAGCTGGTGCTGGCGCCAGGTTGTCGCGAAGCGCAGGGCCAGCTCGCCGACGTGGGCCCGGAGAGGGCCTTCCATGGCGAGGGGGTCGACGAGCGTGCCGTAGACATCAAAGCCGATGAAAGCCATTGGAAGTGTCTCCGCGCCAAACTCCTAGGGGTGCCCGCCGGTTGAGGATGTGCCTCGAGTCTTTCTGGAGCCAACTATGAAGTGGGGCAGAAACGGAAGCAGAGACACGACCGGGCCAAGGAATTGGGGGACGGCTGCAGCCACGGGCGCTGGCGCGCCGCGCTGCACCGGGTGTTTGGGGGGCAGCGAAAACGGCCAACAGGCAACGGCCAGGCGTTAGGCGGCGCAGTGCGCTGCTTTGAGTAGTCACCCGTGCACTGCGCTGACATACCGGGAGGTCAGAGTTGGATGTCGACCGGCTGGATGCCCCAGATGTCGCGCGCGTACTCGCGAATGGTGCGGTCGGACGAGAAGCGGCCGACTCGCGCCATGTTCAAAACTGCCATCCGGGTCCAGTCCTCGGTATTCGAATAAGCATGGACCACTCGGGCGTGGGCCTCGACGTACGCGCGGAAGTCGGCCAGCACCAGGAATCGGTCCTCGTCGAGCAGCGCATCGACGAGCGGCCGGGAGGCGCTCGGGTCCTCCGGCGAGAAGAAGCCAGATGCCACGAGGTCCAGCACAGCCTTGAGCTCAGCGTCCTGCCTGACAACCTCCCGCGGACGGTAGCCGTTCGCCATGGTCGCCTCGACTTGGTCGGCAGTGAGCCCGAAGAGGAAGAAGTTCTCCGGCCCGACTGCCTCCCGAATCTCGATGTTCGCCCCGTCCAGCGTTCCGAGGGTCAGGGCGCCATTCAGCGCAAACTTCATGTTGCCCGTCCCAGAGGCTTCCTTGCCGGCAGTCGAGATTTGCTCGGACACGTCGGCAGCCGGAATGATGCGCTCGGCCAGGGAGACCCGGTAGTTGGGAAGAAAGACCACTTGGATGCCGGTACGACCGGCGTCCCCGTTCACCACTTCCCCGATGCCGTTGATGAGGCGAATGGTGGCTTTCGCCAGCTGGTACCCCGGTGCTGCCTTGGCTCCGAACAAGAAGGCTTGCGGATGGACGACCGGCGAGGCGTTCTCCCGAGCCCGCATCCACAGCCAGACGACGTGCAGAGCATTCAGGAGCTGACGCTTGTACTCGTGAAGCCGTTTCACCTGAACGTCGAAGATGGCCGAGGTGTCCAACTGGACGCCCATCTCTTCGCGGACGTGCGCTGCCAGGCGCTTCTTGTTCTGCAGCTTCACGCGACGGAACTGTTCGGCGAAGTCACGGTCGGTCGCCAGGGGTTCTAGAGCTCTCAGCTGGTCGAGGTCTGTGACCCAGCCCGGACCAATGCGGCTGGTCACCAGCTCAGCAAGTGCCGGGTTGCAGAGGAGAAGCCACCGTCGCGGCGTGACGCCGTTCGTCTTGTTGTTGAACTTGCCTGGGTACATCTCCGCGAAGTCCGGCATCACGTTGCGTTTCAGCAGCTCGGTATGCAGAGCGGCTACGCCGTTGACGCTGTGGCTGCCCACGACCGCCAGGTTGGCCATCCGGACCTTCTTGTCCGGCCCCTCCTCGATGAACGACATTCGCCGTTGCCGGGCGACGTCGAAGGGGTACTTGATTTGGACGGTCCTCAAGAAGCGCTGGTTGATTTCGTAGATGATTTCGAGATGTCGAGGCAGAAGCCGCTCGAATAAGCTCACCGGCCAGACCTCGAGCGCCTCGGCCAGAAGCGTGTGGTTGGTGTAGCCCATCACCTTCACGGTGATGTCCCAAGCGGTCTCCGGCGGCAGGCCCTGTTCGTCCACCAGCAGGCGTAGCAGTTCTGGCACAGCGACTGCCGGGTGCGTGTCGTTGAGTTGAATGGCAACGAAGCGAGGCAAGTCGCGTAGGTCTCGCGGCTTCTTGAGGAAGCGGCGGAGGATGTCCGCCAAGGCGCAGGCGACGAAGAAATACTCCTGCTTAAGACGGAGTTCCTTGCCGGCCTGAAAGTTGTCGTTGGGGTAGAGGACCTTGGAGATGGTCTCCGAGTCGTTCTTCTCGACCACGCTGCGCTCGTAGTCGCCGGCATTGAAAAGGCGGAAGTCGAACTCGCCCGAGGCCCGCGCCTGCCACAGGCGGAGGGTGTTCACGGTGTTGGTGCCGTAGCCGGCGACGGGCGTGTCGTAAGGAATCCCAAGCACGGTCTTGCCGTCCACCCACCGGGCCACCGGGGAACCGTCGGAGCGCGTCCCATGCTCGACCCGCCCGTAGAGGCGCACGGGCACGCTCAATTCAGGTCGGACGATTTCCCAAGGGTTGCCAAACTTGAGCCACTCGTCGGCCCGCTCCACCTGGTGCCCGCTAATGATGTCCTGGGTAAAGATGCCGAACTCATAGCGGATGCCGTACCCCAAGCCGGGGTAACCGAGCGTCGCCATCGAGTCGAGGAAGCACGCGGCAAGCCGCCCCAAACCACCGTTGCCGAGGCCAGCGTCGGCTTCGACCTCGAGCAGGTCCTCCAGGGACACCCCCAGCTCCGCGAGCGCCTCCCGGGCTGCATCCATCAGCCCGAGGGCCATCAGGTTATTCCCCAGCGCGCGGCCCAGCAGGTACTCGGCACTGAGGTAGCAGACGCGCTTCACGTCCTGCTCGTGATAGGTGCGTTGGGTTGCGACCCACCGTTCGGTGAGTCGGTCGCGGACAGCCATGGCGATGGCCATGAAGCGGTCCAGCCCCGTGGCGGACTTCCACCCTTTGGCGCGCGTGTAACTGACGTGCGCCAGGAAGCTCCGTTGCAGATGAAGCGGGTCGTTCTTGAGTCGGGGCGCCTCCGGGATGACGCTCCCTGCGTCGCCTACTGACGTTGGAAGAGGGGTGACCTGTGCCATCGCGTAGGCGACTGTACCGGGCCCGTCGCCTGTGCGCGACGGTTGCCGGCGACATCCCGTGGATGGGCGTCCCTCAGGGAAGACTGAGCACGGCCGGGGGCACGAGTGGCCGGCCCCGGGTCGCTACCGACGCGGCGTCCAGCTGCGCGGCCATTGGCCGGAGCTTCTCCCGGAAGTCGGCGAGCTGCTTCGGCGGCACCGGCTCGGCGCGGGGGAACTTCTGATTCAGCGGATTGACGAAGACGCCCCCTCGCTTCAGCGCGTAGTGCAGGTGCGGTCCCGTGGTGCGACCCGTGTTTCCGGACAGCGCGATGACTTCCTTCTGGGTGACGTGTGCGCCGACACGGACACCGGCGCTGAACGAGGACAGGTGCAGGTAGCAAGTCTCGAGCCCGTTGTGGTGGCGCAGGCACAAGGTGTTTCCCCCAGCGCCGGTATCCCCCGCGACCGTCACCACGCCGTCCGCCACGGCCCACACCGGCGTTCCCACCGCCGCCGCATAGTCCACCCCTTGATGGGCGGCGAGGTACTGCAGCACCGGGTGAAAGCGGTTCCCAAACCCGGACGTCACGTGCGCAAACTTCAGCGGGCTCTTGAGGAAGGCCTTGCGGGTGGACGTCCCGTCCTCCTGGAAATAACTCCAATCGCCGTCCGGGAGCTGGTAGTGGAAGACCCGCCGGTGACCGACCGTCTCGCCCTGGTAGTCGGCAGCCAGAACCTCGCCGTAGCGCAAGAGCCGTCCCTTGGAGACGTACTTTTCGACCAGGCAACCGACGCGGTCTCCCCTGCGAACGTCGAGGTAGAAGTCGATGTCCCAGGCAAAGACGTCGGCCAGGGCCAGCGCCAGCGTCGGGTCCTCGCCGGCGGCCAGGGCCGCCTCGTAAAGCGAGCTGCCCACCTCGAGTTGCACGCGGGCGAGCGTCTTTTCCACCTCTACGGCGCGCTTGCTGGCAACCAGCCGGTCACCTTCCCGGCGCACTTGCCACTCGTCCACTGCGCCCTGGCGGTAGTCAAAGTAGTCCAGCTCGCCGTCGCGCAGAACGAGTCGCAGCTGGTCGCCGTCCCGAGACTTGCGGACGTCGAAGACGCCCTCCAGGGCGGCGAGGGCGCGGTCCGCTGCCGGCCCGTCGAGGCCTGCGTCCCGGAGGGCGCGGGCGAGAATCTGATTCCGCTCAATGCGCCGGTTGACGATGCGGGTCGCTCCAACGCTCGGGAGCGACAGAAGCAGGGCGAGGAGGAGGGCGGCGCGGCCTGGAAGAATCATCGGGGGCTTGGCCCTCCACTGTACCGGAGTCGCGCCCGAGGGCCCAGAAACCTCAGCTTCTCCCGCTTCCCAGCCCACGTTCGGCCGCCCGGGCCTCGTAGCCTGGTGGGGGCACCGCCGGGCGCGCGGTGAGAAAGGCGGCGACTACCCGGGCAAGCACCTCGGGCAGACCAGTGCTGCGAAAGCCAAGCTCCGCCCGGGCAAGCGATGGGTCCAGGTAGGACATCCAGCCCGTGCTGAAGGGCGAAACAGCCCGCAGCCGAAAGACGGCGAGGCTGAGGGCTTCCGACGAGGCGGAGCGCGAGGAAGTGCCCGACGAACTTGGTTCCACCGATGAGCAGGACATTCATGGGGGAGACTTCACCATGGCGGTCCGCTCCCCGGAACCCAGCCCGGCCGGCCGCCTCCCGGTGGACGGTCCACCGGCGCCGTCTAAGTGGAGAGCCTCCACGGCAAGCCCGCCGTCGCGAGCGACTGTGCGCTTGGCTCGCCGGGGCTCAGGTGCGCTTCGTCGGGGCCGGCCCGGCGGAATACTTGATGACGCGGACCTTTTCCACGGTCACCAAGCCCTCGGTGACCATCGCGTCGATGATGGGCAACATTCGCTCGATGTGCTCCGGCGTGTCGACCACTTCCACGACCAGCGGCAGGTCCTCCGACAGGTTGAGCAGGTGGGTGCTGTGGACGATGCTCCGCGCACCGTAGCCGCACACGCCGCGGAAGACGGTGGCTCCGGCGATGCCCTCCTTGCGCAAGCGCTCGACGAGCGCGACGTGCAGGAATTGACCTTGCCAGCGGTCGTCCTCGCCGAGGAAGACACGCACCATCATCTGCTCGCCGTCCAGCTCGCGCATTGCGCCCTCTGTGGGGTTCCCGCGCCTGGTCCTGAGCGCGAGACCGAAGTTGTCGGTAGTGGCGGTCCACGCCGACGCGGGCGAGCCTAGCGACCCCCAACGCCGAGTGCCATTGGCCCTTGGCGATGGCTCGTGGCACGGTCTGGACCGCCAACCGACCGGAGGTAGCGTCTCGCCCGCCGTCGACTAGGCTACCGCGCGGAGCCTGCATGCCTTCTCCCGCATTCGGTCCGCCCAGAAGCCCAGGCCCCTTCACGCTCGACGCGCGGAGCTTGGCTCTGGGCCGGATGCTGCTGGGTGCGCTGCTGCTCTGGGACCTCGCGCTTCGCGCCGCAGACCTCACCGCACACTACAGCGATACAGGCGTCTTGCCGCGCTCGGACTTTCGTCTCGAGGCGTGGGACTTCCTGTGGTCGGTCCACACCGCCGCGGGCTCGACGCCCTTCGAAGCCGGGTTATTCGTCCTTCACGCCCTTCTTGGGTTCGCGATGCTGGTGGGGTTCCGGACGTTCTGGGCGACGCTGGGGAGTGCGGCGCTGCTCATCTCGCTGCATGGGCGAAACCCGTTGTTGCGCGATGGGCAGGACGACCTCCTCCGCGTGCTGCTTGTCTGGGGTTGCCTGCTGCCCTGGGGGGCTCGCTGGTCGGTGGACCGGCTCCGGGGGCAGGTCTGGCACCCGTTGACGGGCGTCTCGGGGGACCGGGTGCTCGGTCCGGCGACGGTGGGCTGGGTTCTGCAGCTGCTGACAATGTATTGGACGAGTGCAGTGGCGAAGCTGGAGTCCCCTTGGTGGACGTCTGGCTCGGCAATCTCGAATGCCCTTGCCATGGGACGTTACGAGACGGCCATCGGCCACTCCCTTCAGGCCTTTCCCTCCTTGCTGCACATCGGCACCTTCGCCGTGCTGGCGTTCGAGCTGCTGGCGCCATTCCTCGTCTTTCTCTCCGGGTGGTGGCGGCCCACGCGGGTTTTCCTGGTTTCGGGGTTTGTGGTCTTGCACCTCGTGCTCGCCATGTTGCTCCGCCTGGGACTGTTTCCGGCAGTGGCCCTGGCCGCCTGGCTGACGCTCCTTCCGCCATCTGTCTGGGAGGGGCTGGTGCGGCGGCTGGGAGTCGACACGTTGGGGGGAGCGTTCGCGCCCGAAGCGGGGGCCCGGCTGCCGAAAGGCAGGCCGCTGCTTGCCTTCGGGCTGACCACCGTGGGCCTGACGGTGGTGCTCCTCTTCAACCTGTCGGTGGTGGCACCGCGGATGCCGGTCCCCCGCCCCGCCCTGTGGGCGGCGCGGGCGCTCGGACTACAGCAGTACTGGTCTTTGTTCTCACCCAACCCGGTGAATGACTTCGTGATGACAGATGGTTGGGTGGAACTGGTGGCGAGTCTGGAGGATGGCACCGAGTTGGACGTCCTGGCCGGAGGAGTTCCCGTTCGGTCCGTTCGCCCGGCCAATGTGGCGGATACCTTTGCCAACCGCCGCTGGCGCCACTACGTGGCCAACGTGCTGACGCCGTGGCCAGTGCGGAGTGAACAGCGCGCCACGGTGGAGGCGAGTCGCGCAGCTTGGCTGAGTTGGCGCTGCGCCGAATGGAACGCCCACGCACCGCCGAGGAGGCGGATGCGCGCCGCCCGCCTGGTGTGGATGCAGCAGCGGCTTGGCCATCCGGAGGACGTGCCCCAACCGGAAATCTTGCGCCGGGCCGCGTGTTCGGTGTCGTGGTAAGCGGGCACGGTGATGACGGACGAGATGCCTCCGCTGCCAGTCTTTGGCTCCGACGCGCGGGTGTGCGGTGCCTGCCGGCTGTGGTCACCCTACTCGGTTGACGGCGCGCGTGGCTGGGTGGGTCCCTGCCGCCTTCAGCCGCAGCGAGGCCTCTTTCCCCCCACCGCGCCGATTTGCAACGCCTTCTCGCCGAAGGGCGGGACCGCCCCGGCGCCTTCTGCCGCCGTTGTCCGGACTGCGGTCGCGGCCCGGAGTATCGCCCCGCTCCTCAAGCGACGGGCGGGGGCAGAGCTTTCTTTGGAGGTGCTCGACATGACACGTGAGGAATTGATGGAGGTGTTCCGCGAAGCGGCCGGGGATAGCGACCCGCCACCGCTGGCGGCGAAGTGGGAAGGGGGCGCCATCCAGCTGGTCCCCGGAAAGCCGGACCTCCAGGGCAAGGAGCTGCCCATCGACGCGCTGTTCCACAAAGTGGTGATGGTGCGCGACCGGCTTCGGACGCTCGAGCAGAAGCTCAACACGCATCCCAAGCTGACCGACGCGGAACGCGTCGAGATGCAGCAGTACATCACCCGCTGTTACGGAAGCCTCACCAGCTTCAACATTCTCTTCCGAGAGAAGTCAGACCACTTCGTCGGACAGCGGGGCGCCGAGGACTGACCCCGCGTGCTCTGGCGCTGCCGGTCGCGTCCCCGTCCACCAACAGCCCTAGAGCTCCACCTTCTTCTCTGAGTGGCTCTGGCCGTCGAACCTCACCGCCACGCCCTTGCCCTCGACGCGCGTGACGAGATTGACCGGGCGCCGCCAGAGCGATGCCAAGTTCTTGAGGGTTTCCCGGGCGTAATCCTGTTTCAGGTCCTGCCCGTCGTGCTTGTGCGCTAGGAGCAGCTCGCCGCGGTTGTCGAAGTTGGCGTCCACCACCTCGATGATGGGGTTTCCGAAGTTGGTGAGCTGGGTCAGCAGCTTGCTCTTCACCTTGCGGAACTCGCGGTCGAGGATTTCCCAGCTGTTTCGCTTGTCGTTGAAACCGTAGACGAAGAGTTTTTGCTCCTGCGCGAACTCGGCCGTGAGAAACGTGTCGATGAAGGTCACGTCGTTGTAGTGCTTGCGGACCTCGAAAATCTTTTCCTTGCCCAGACCGAGCTTTCGGTCCCAGGCCCGCCGGGCCCGGAGGTCGTCGCACTCGTCCCACTCCTTGCCGAAGCGACCCTTGTTCCAACGTTCCTCGATGTCCCGGAACAGCTCGATGCCGAGCTTGTAGGGATTCAGCGCGCCTGGACGCGTCCCCATCGTCCCCGAGTGGTGGTCGGCGTAGTCGATGACCTCGTCGTCGTTGAGCGCCTTCTGCGTCATGATTTTCGAGTGCCAGTAGCTGGCCCAGCCTTCGTTCATGATTTTGGTCTGGCCCTGCGGCGCGAAGTAGTAGGCCTCCTCGCGGAGCGTGGCCAGGATGTCGAACTCCCAGGGCTCCAGAGGTGCGTGCTCGAGCAGGAAGAGCAACACGTCCCGCTGGGGCCGTTCCGGGAATTGCTTTTTGCGCTGCTTTTCCTCGGCCACCTTCCTGCGTTGCTCCTCGAGGAACTCGGTGGGGTTGACGAAGCCGCGCATGTACTCGCGGCCGACCCGGAAGCCTTCCACCCGCTCATTGCTCTTGTCTTCCTCTTCCGCCCGGCGGGGGTCCGGGTTCCGTCGGATGTAGGGCGAGTGGTAGTCGATGAGGTTCTCGAGGCTCAGGGCGCGATCGATGAAGTCCTCAATCTTCTCGATGCCAATCTTGTCCACCCAGCGGCGGACGCGGGTGGCGTGGTTCGCCATCTCGTCGATCATCCGTCGGTTGGTGTGCTGGAAGTAGAAGTTGTTCTTGAAGAAGTCGGCGTGACCGTAGACGTGGGCCATCACCAGCTTCTGGTCCACCTCGGCGTTGCTCTCCATGAGGTACGCGTAGGTGGGGTCGTTGTTAATGACCAGTTCGTAAATCTTCGACAGCCCGTACTCGTACCCCTTGGAAAGCTGCTCGTACTCCATGCCCCAACGCCAGTGGGGATAGCGGTTGGGAAAGCCGCCGTAGGCGGCCACCATGTTCAGCTCGTCGTAGGTGACGAGTTCGAAGACGGTCTCGAAGAAATCCAGGCCGTAACCGCGGGCGTACCCCTCGATGGTCTCCTTCAGCGCGGCCAACTGCGGTGTCAACCCGCGGGGCATCGGGTCACTTTCCCCGCCCAAGGAAGTCCTTGATGGACTGGTAGATGGCGTCCTTGTCGGCGATCTCAGAGAGCGCCACATTGTCCAGGTCGCCGACCGACTCGCGGAGGTCCTTGATGAACTGACCGCTGCCGTAGGGACTCTCCACCTGCCCGTAGGCGAACTGGTTCACGTGGGGAAGGATGTCCGCCTTGAGCATCTCCACGCAGTGGCGCGTGTCGTCCGCGCTCCAGTTGTCTCCGTCGCTGAAGTGGAACGGGTAGATGTTCCAGCTCGAGCTCGGGTAGTCGGCTTGGATGATGTCCTTGCACAGCTTGTACGCGGAGCTAATCATCGTCCCGCCCGACTCACGGGTGTGGAAGAAAGTGTCCCGGTCGACCTCGCGTGCCACCGCATCGTGGATGAGGTAGCGGCACTCGAGGCCCTTGTATTGGTGGCGCAGCCACGTATCGAGCCAGAAGCTCTCGATGCGGACAATCTCCTTCTGCTCGTCGCCCATCGAGCCGGAGACGTCCATCATGTAGAGGATGACGGCGTTGGTCTCCGGGAGCTGCTGCAGGCGGTAGCTCCGGTAACGCCGGTCCTCGCGCGTCGGGACGATGATGGGACGGGCAGGGTCATACGTGCCGAGCGCAATCTGCCGGCGCAGGGCCTGCTTGTAGGTGCGCTTGAAGTGGCGGAGCGACTCCGGACCGGTGGTGTGCACCCCGGTGTATTTGATTCTCTGTGCGACCACCTGCTCCTTGCCCTTGCGCTCGATGTTGGGCAGCTGGAGCTCCTCGCCGAGGATGGTGGCCAGCTCCTCAAGGCTGACGTCGACCTCGAGGGCGTGTTCCCCCTCGCCCTGGCCGGCCTGCTGGCCGTCGCCGGGTTGGACGGCCCCGGGAGAAAGCTGCTGGCCGACGTCCCCCTCGCCCTGGCCCACGCCGCCCTGCTCACGGTGGCCATACTTGAAGTGGGGGATGTCGATGAAGGGGATGGGGATGGAGATGGTGTCCTTGCCCCGCTTGCCGAGCATCTCCCCCTTCTGCACGTAGCGACGGAGGTTGGCTTTGATTTTTCCCCGGACGATCTGCTTGAAGCGGCCGTGGTCCTGATGGATCTTCAGCGACACGCCTACTCCTTGGCGTCTCCACGCGCGAAGATGGAAGCCACAAAGTTGAGGACGTCGGTCGAGCAGATTTCGCAGTAGGCGTAGTTCTTCATCATCCGGTCTTTGACCAGGTCGATTTTTTCCTGGGTCTCCTTGTCCACCACCGAGGAGACGAGATTCTTGAGCTTGATGCTGTCCTTCTGGTCCTCGAAGAGCTTCAGCTCGAGTGCCTTGTGCAGCCGCTCGTTGGTCCGGTAGTTGAAGGTCTTGCCCTCGACGGCGAGTGCACCGATGTAGTTCATGATTTCCCGGCGGAAGTCGTCTTTGCGGCTTTCCGGGATGTCGATTTTCTCTTCGATGCTTCGCATCAATCGCTCGTCTGGCTCTTCGTACTGGCCGGTGTACTTGTTCCGCACCTTCTCCTTCTGCGTATAGGCCTTGATGTTGTCGATGTAGTTGCCGCACAGCTTGGAGATGGCATCCTCATCCGCGCTGATTGCCCGCTGGACCTCGTTCTTGACGATGTCCTCGTACTCCTGTTTCACCGTGGTGAGCAGGTCGCGGTAGCGCTTGCGGGCCTCTTCGCTCGAGATGAGCGAGTGGGTCTTCAGGCCCGCCTCCAGCTCGTTGAGGACCATGAACGGGTTGATGCAGCCATCGCCCTTGTCGCTCACCAGCGCGTTGGAAATCTTGTCCTGGATGTAGCGGGGACTGATTCCGTCGAGACCCTCCCGGCTCGACTCCTTGCGCAGTTCCTTGATGTTGTCCTCGGTGAAGTTGGGGAGGGTCTTCCCGTTGTAGAGCTTGAGTTTCTGCAGCACGCTCAGGTTGTGCTTCTTCGGCTCCTCCAGCCGGGTCAGCACTGCCCACATCGCCGCCATCTCCAGCGTGTGCGGTGCGATGTGCTTCCCCTTGATGGAGTTGGCGTTGAAGTCCTTGAGGTAGATGCGCTGCTCTTCGGAGAGCTTGGTGATGTAGGGGATGTCGATCTTGACCGTTCGATCGCGCAGCGCCTCCATGAACTCGTTGTTCTCGAGCTTCTTGTACTCGGGCTCGTTGGTATGCCCGAGAATCACCTCGTCGATGTCGGTCTGTGGGAACTTCTTCGGCTTGATCTTGTGCTCCTGGCTAGCGCCGAGCAGGTCGTACAAGAAGGCCACGTCGAGCTTGAGGACTTCGACGAATTCGATGATTCCGCGGTTGGCGATGTTGAACTCGCCGTCGAAGTTGAAGGCCCGAGGGTCGGAATCGCTGCCGTACTCGGCAATCTTCCGGTAGTTGATGTCACCGGTAAGCTCGGTCGAGTCCTGGTTCTTCTCGTCCTTCGGCTGGAAGGTGCCGATGCCAATTCGGTCCTTCTCGGAGAACACCAGCCGGTGGACGCGCACGTGCTCCGCCACCTTGGCGAAGTCCCCGCCGCTCTGGGTCATCAGGTCGCGGAAAACATACCGGCACGCCGGGCACAGCTCCGAGCCTTCGGGAATCTGGAAGTCGTGGCCATCGGCCATCTCGGCGAAGATTTCTGGCCGCCAGTCACGCGGGACGAGGTTGAGCGGCTCCTCGTTCATCGGGCACTTCATCCGCTCCTTCACCACGGTGCCATCGGCGGCGCGTTTCTCGAGGAGCCACGAGAAGGTGTAAGCCGCGCCTTCCGGCGTTCGGCTGTACTCCTCGATGCCTTTCTTCAGCAGCCGCGCGATGGTGCTCTTGCTCGAGCCCACCGGTCCATGGAGCAGGATGACGCGCTTCTCGGTGCCGTACCCCTGGGCCGCCGACTTGAAGACGTTCACCAGTTTCATGAGCGGGACGTCCAGCCCGAAGATGGCGTCCCGTCCGCCGAAGCGCTCGTCCGAGAAGAAGTGGTAGCGGATGAGCTTTTTCTTGTTGTCGATGTACTCTGACTTCCCGTGGCTGAGGATCATGTCGTAGATCCTCTGGAAGGCCGTGCGGGTAATCTTCGGGTTGGTGCGGACGATGTTGAGGTAGTCCTCGAATCCGCCTTCCCAGGTCAGCTCTGCATAGGTCTTCGAGTCCTGAAGCGTCGCGATTCGAGAGACCCAAGAAGCCTTCACGCCAGTCGTCATGTCACGTCCTCACTCGCCACGGCTTACCGGCGATTTCCCGGAGTTCGACCCAACCGCCCCTCCGGGACCCCGCCGCGGGCTCGAACCGCGACGCATGACCGCTCGACGACACCTCGCAGAGCAACAGTGGCGGGCACGGGGTGAAGAGGCAATGTTCGACAGTATAGCCGAGGGAGGACCACGTCTGCGAAGCGGGGGGGCCTAGAGCAGACGCTCAAGCTTCCAAGTGGGCCTTCTTTGGGCTAGTTCCACCCGGCATCGTCCACTCGCCCCCATGACCGTTCCTGCCGAGGCCGCTGCCGAACCCGCGCCCCAAGGCGTCCCCGCCTCCCGCGCTGTCTCCCTGACTCGGGCCAACGCCGAGCCCCGGGCCTCGCTGGTTCTGGTGCTCCTCTGCGCGGCCGTCCTGGTTCCGCGGGCCATCGTCTTCCCGTTCGGCGAGAACTTCTACGGCGATGCCGTGGTGCGGACGGAACTGGCCAGCCGCTGGCTGGAACGCCCCCACTGGATTGCCAGCATGGACGACGGCGCCTACCAGTTCGGCCCACTGCAGCTGTACGCCGTGGCCGCAGCGCTTGCCACTGGCCTCGTCAAGGAGGACGCCGGCCGCTGGGTGAGCTTGCTTTTCGGGGTCCTCACCGTCTTTCCGCTGTTCGCCCTCACCCGTCGCCTCTTCGGCTGGCAGGCGGGCGTGGCGGCGGTGCTCGGACTTGCGGTGTGGGGATTGCACATCCAGATGTCGACCACCGCCGGCAGCGAGGCGCTGGGCCTGTTCCTGGTGCTGTGGGTCCTGGACCTATTCTCCAAGGGGGTGGAAGAGAACCGCTTCGGCTCGCTGCTGGGCTCGGCGGCGGTCCTCAACCTCGCCTGCGCCGTTCGCTACGACTCCTGGCTTCTCATGCCCCTGTTGGTGGTCTTGCTCCTCGTGGGGGACCGGGACCGGATTGCCGCCGTCACGCGTGCCATCGCCTTCGCCCTGGTGTCGTTGCCGTTCCCCCTCGTGTGGATGCAGGGAAACGAGCGGGCTCGTGGCAACTCATTCGCCCCCATGCTCTACATCGAGTCGTTCCACAAGGCCTGGGTCCAGGACGGCGTGGCGCGCTGGACCAATGCCGGCTACCGGGCGCAAAACCTCGTGTTCTGGCCGGCGGTGGCCCTGCTTACACTCTCACCCTTGCTGGCGTACTTCGGCATGCGCGGGATGGTGCACATCTTCCGCACGGACAAGAAGCACCGCTGGCTGGTCTGGACGTCCCTGGCGCCCGCTCTTTACTTCACCTTCCGCTCGGCGGTGCTGCTCAACTTCGTTCCGCTGGCGCGCTTCACCGTCAATCAGGTCGCCCTGGTGCTGCCCTTCGTCCTCCCCGGCTTTGACGCGGCCCTTGCCGGTCGCTCGGCCAGCACGCGCCGGGGCTGGGCACTCGCCACGGCGCTCCTGGCCGTGGCGACGCCCCTGGCGATGACGGCGGTCACCCTCCACGGGCAGGACGGCCTGGCGAAGTCCCTGCGTCCGGTGACACCGCTTTCCAGCAATCCACCCCAGGTGATGCAGGTGGCGGAGTACCTACGGACGGACGTGCTGCAAAACGGCGGTGCGGCGGTCCTCGATTCGGACCCCGAGTACTTGGACCTCCAGATTGCCTTCTTCAGCGGGCTTCCCGAGGAGCGACTCGCACGCCAGCGGTGGGAAAACTTCCGGGAACGCGTGGCCTCCGCCAAGCCGGATACGCTGGTGCGGCGCGAGGGGGGGGGCTTGGACCACGAGGCCGACGTCCGGGTGGAGGGCCCAACCCTCTTCTTCGCCGGCCAGGTCTTCCGCGAGGTCCCCGGCTTCGAACGCCCGTGGCACGTCTACCGGCGCTGAGCGACGGAAGAGCACGGGAGGCCGCCCCGCTCTCCTCACCATGTGCCCACCGAAGCCTTCAGGCTCGCGCCGGGTGAGGCCGTTGTGGGGCGTGCGGCTGGGGCCAGCCGCGGGGGCCGGGGGCGCTGCCTCTGACGAGGGTCGGACAGGGCCAGGGGAGGACTTGAACGGCCCAGTGCCGCCGTTTCAGCGCGGGGACGTCGTGCTGCGCTTTCCGGCCCAGTAGTCCTGCTGCCACGTCTTGACCGCGGCGTTGTGACAGATGAGGGTCGGACAGAAGACGCTCGTCCCGTCGTTGCGAGAGACGAAGTACAAGTCGTTGCAGGCCATGGGGGCGGCGGTGGCCCGAAGGGCCGCGGCTCCCGGGTTGGCGATGGGGCCGGGGGGCAGGCCTTCCTGGGTGTAGGTGTTGTAGGGGTGGGGCGTCACCAAGTCGCGCGCGGTGATGTTCTTCACGAAGTGGCCGCGCAGTAGCATCATCGCGTACAGCACGGTGGGGTCCGCCTGCAGCCGCATGCCTCGCCGCAACCGGTTGTGGTACACGCACGCGATGTGCGGGCGTTCCTCCGGAGCGCCGGTCTCCTTCTCGACGATGGAGGCCAGCGTCACCAGCTGCAGAAGGTCCAAGTGGATGTCGGGCCCGCGTTCTGCCTCGGCCTTCTTCGCCTCCTCCACGCCCCGGGTGACGAGCCGGGCCAGCACCGTCTCAGCGGTGAAGGGCTTGGTGAAGACGTAGGTGTCCGGGAAGAGGAAGCCTTCCAGGCGGTCTGCGGGCACCCCTTGGCGGCGGACCCAGGCCGGGTCTCCCGCCAGCGCGAGCAGTTTGCCCTCGTCCAGGTGCAGCTCCGAGTGCGCCAGCAGCTGCAGCACTTCGTCCAGCCGCAGGCCTTCTGGAAGCGTCACGCGGTACGTCTTCTGCTGGCCCGAGATGAGCTTGTCGGCCACCTGGGCCGGGGTGGCCGGGCCCGAGAATTCATACTCGCCGGCCCGCAGCTTCGGGCCGAGCTCGCCGCGTCGAAGGAAGCGGTAGAAGAGCACTGCGTCCGAGACGACGCCCGCCCGGGCTAGCAATGTCGCCACTGTGCGGGGGCTGCTTCCGGCGGGGATGGTGACGTCGCGCGCCTCGGCCAGGCCGAAATCGGTCGCGGCAAACGCGTTGAGCTCCTTCTCCCGCCACCAGAAGACGGCGCCAGTTCCCAGTCCCAGCACGATGAGCAGCCCGGCGACGAAGCGCTTCATTCGTCCTCTCCGGGCAAGCCGGGGCGGTGTGCGTCGAGCCAGCCCTGGAGGATGAACGCCGCCGCCAGCTGGTCCACCAATTCGCGCCGTCGCTGTCGCGAGGCGTCCGTCTCACGGAGGGCCCTGTTGGCGGCCACTGTGGACAGCCGCTCGTCCCAGTACTCCACGGGCAACTCCAGCGCCTTGGCGAGGGCTTCACCGAACTCCCGGGAACGAGCCGCAGACGCTCCCTCGCTGCCGTCCATGTTGAGCGGGAGGCCCACGACGGCGTGCGTCACCTGGTGTGCCTCGGCCAGTTGCCGCAGTGCCGCCAGGTCCGCACGCAGCCCGGTTCGGCGCAGGGTGGTGAGCGTCTGGGCGGTGATGCCGAGCGGGTCAGAGAGGGCCACGCCCACCGTCCTGGTTCCCACGTCGAGCCCGAACGCACGCATCGCCAACGAGGCAGTCTACCGGTGCGGGTGGCCTGCCGTCCCAGGGTGGCCGGCGGGCTGCCACGGCTGTGCGCCGCCGCCGTGGCCGGGTCAGCCCGAGCCCCCCGAGGCTGCCCGCGCCGCCGGTGCGCCCTGCAGGACAGGCGACAGCTTCCCGGGGCCCTCGCCAGAGGCGGGCGGAGGCGGGGGTGCCGGGGTTTCTTCCGTCGTGTCGGCGAGGAGGAGCTGCTTCATCCGTTCGAGGTCCTCGCGTGCCCGGTCGACGAAGGGTCCGCTGGCGCCGAGCCGCTCGGCGGCAGCCAGCGTGCTCTCGTAGACCGTTATCGCCTTCGTCAACAGCACCCGGACGCGCTTTTTGAGCTCCTGCCGGTAGACGCGGACCTCCTCCTCCTTGAGCTCCGTCGGCGCGTCGGACTCGGCAATCTGGTGGTACATGTCCTGGTACAGCCCGCCAATTTGCGTCCCAGCGGCAGTGGCCCAGTAGGCGTTGCCGATTTTGATGGTGCGGAAGTAGTGCCCTTGGGCAGACAGCAGCAGCTCGGCCTTGAATTCCAGCTCCTTGGACAGCTCGTCCGCGCTCTGGTCCGGCTTGAGGTGAACGCCCGCATAGTGCAGGCGGTAGATTTCACCGAGGAAGAACTGCGCCTGGGCGGGGAAATAGTCGTCCAGGCTGTCGTGCTCGGCGGCGCCCGTCCAGAAGGCTAGCGCCTGGCGCAGCGTCTTCTCGCCCGCGTCCAGGCGCCCATCCTCCACCTCGCAGACGCCCTGCTGCACCTGCGCTTCGAGGCGGCGCGCCACCGGCAGGTCCGGCCTCGCTGCCATCTTGGCAAGCAGCTCCGCTGCCTCGGCAAAGCGGCCTAGGTGGTACAGCGTCTCGGCCAGGTGGAAGGCCGCGTCCAGCGCGTCGCCAGCGCCATCGGGATTGCTGATGGTGGCGAAGTGCGCGCGTGCCTCCTCCCAGTCGCCCAGGCGCTCGCGCGCAAGCCCGGCGTTGTACTCGGCGAGCAGCAGGTGCAGGCTTTCCGGGAAGGCGACCGCCAGCCGCTCGAAGCACGCCGCTGCCCGTGCCCAGTCGCGGTTGCCATAGGCCGAGGCTCCGTTGGCGAACAGCTCTTCGGCATTCATCCCCGCCAGCGCTGCGTCGCCTCGCACTTCCACGGGCGGCATGGCCACCGTTTGAGGCCGAACGGGCGCACTCGCACAGCCGCCCAGGCCAAGGGCGAGAAGGAGCAGGGCCCAGGGGCCGTTCGTGGAGGCGCGCGTTGCCACACGGGGCCAGTGGCAAAGGGCCCTGGCAAGCCCGGAGTCTGCCAACCCGGGTGCCCCGGACGCTAGGCCCCCGGTACGGCCAGCGCGACGGCACGGGTCTCCTCGGGGGTGGCGTCGGCGACGAGGTAAGCCCCTGCCCGCCAGAGTGCGCCCAGGTCGTGCACCTCTCCGGGGAAGCGCGGGACGGTGAGCAGCGGGGTGGGAGCCACTGCCTCCCGAAGGACGCGGACGCCGTGCGCGTCTGCCTGGGCGAGGGAGTTGGCCTCGGAGATGGTGCGCTCGAGCTTGCCGCGCAGGGGCTCGGGAAGACGCGTGGAGGCGGCCGCCTCCTCCGGGCCAACGCCGGCATGCACCTGGTTCACCACCACCGCGGCGACGTTGAGGTGCTGCTCCAGGAGCGACTGGTGAAAGCGCACAGCCTCCTCCCGGCGCTCGGCCGCCGGACCGGTGACCAGCACGACGACCGTCTCCTCGCTCGCGAGCAGCGCGCTGACTGCCCGTGCGCGTTCCTGGAATTCGTCGTTGAGCGAACTCATGGCCAGCAGGAAGGCAGCCAGGTCGGCCAGCGTTTGTCCCCCGACGATGCCGGAGAGGGTGCGGCTGATGAGGTTTCCGCCGAGGCCGACCAGGCGAAAGCCGAGCTTGGCGCCGCGGAGGGCCGGCTTGAGGAGCCACTTGGCGGTGTCCGTCCCGAGGAAGTCAATGACCCGCGCCGGGGCATCGAGGAAGTCCCGGGCATGGGCGGTGGGGGGCGTGTCCAGCACCACCAGCTGGTGCTTGCCGGAGGCGTGCAGCTCCCACAGCTTCTCGAGCGCGATATATTCCTGACTTCCAGCCAGGGCACTGGAGAGCGACTGGTAAAAGCGGTTCGCCAAAATCCGGTCGCGCTGCTGAGGCGGGGCCGAGCGCGCGATGAGCTCATCCCAGGACTGCTTCATGTCCAGCATCATCGCTTCCACCGGTGCAGCCAAGCGGATGTCGGCGGCGCGCAACTCGGCCGCGGAGATGGGCCTTGCGAGGTTGCCGAGCTCCGCCAGCCCGAGCGCGCTGGCCAGCCGCCGGGCGGGGTCGATGGTGCAGACCAGCGAGTTACGGCCGAGGGCCGCGCCCTGGAGGGCCAGCGCGGCGGCGAGCGTCGTCTTGCCCACGCCGCCCGGGCCCACGCACACCACCACCCCGCGGCTGCCCAGGGCCTCCGCCAGGGGCCTCACGTGCCGCCCTCGAGGCCGGCCAGCAACGTGGCGCCCAGGCCCGCCAGGGCGGTCTGGTCCATCGTCCCCTGGAACAGCCGGGGCAGCTCCAGCACCGGTGCACCGAGGGTCCCCAGCCGCGAGGCGGCGTCCTGGGTGCGCTCGGCCTCCTCGGCGTGCCCGCGGGCGAGCGCCTGGAGGCGGGGGAGGGCGGCCAGGGCCTTCACCTCCTCCGGCAGAAAGCGCGGCGCGGTGGCCTGGTTCAGCACCACCGCCAGCAGGGCCAGGTGGCGTGCGCGCAGCCCGGCCGCCAATTCCAGGGATTCGAGGACGGGCAGCTCCTCTGGCAGGGCCACCACCAGCGCACCGGTGACTTTGGGGTCGACCAGCATGTCGCGCATCCAGGACGCTTCCTCGGCCATCGTCCCCGGCGGCAGCGTGTCCAGAAGCACCTGAGGCACGCCCAGGAAGGTGAGGGCGTGCCCGGTGGCGGGCGCGTCCAGCACCACCGCGTCCCAGCGTTTGCGCGGGCCATCGGACTCGCGCATGTGCCAGCACACCTTGCCGAGCATCACCGTCTCGGCCAGCGAGGGGATGAAGCGCAGGAAGGCGCGCACCAGCGGGTTGTCGAAGACGGCGTGGTAGAGGCGCTGGAAGCGAATCTTGCTGAGGACATACTCGCGCATGGCCTCCGCCGGGCGCACGTCAACGCTCCACAGCTCTCCGTCCAGGCGGGACAACTCCGGCCCGGCCGGGGGGTAGCCCAGCAGGGCGGTGGCCCCCCCGCCGCTGTTGACCTCGCACAACAGCGTCCGCTGGCCCGCGCGGGCCAGGGCCAGTGCCAGGGCGGCTGAGACGGTACTCTTGCCCACGCCTCCCTTGCCGGTGATGACGAGCAGCCTGGGCCGTGGGAGCTGAGTCATCGGTCGCGGGAGCGCGGCACCGTAGGGAAGCGGCTTGGCCGGTGTCAATCGAGCGCGCCTTGACAGCCTGCCGGGGCCGCTGCGAAGAGGTTGGCGTTCCACCGCTCGGGGAAAGGCGCCATGCTTAAAGACAACCCGATGGTGAAGAAGCTGGTGGAGACGGGCGAAGCGCGCGTGGGAAAGCTGGCCTCCACGCTGCTCTCCAACGAGACATTCGTGGCCGCAGTCCAGTCGCTGGTGTCCAAGTCCATGGCGGCGAAGGGTTCGCTCGACAAGAGCCTGCGCAGCGCGCTGGCGGCGATGAACCTGCCCTCCAGTGCGGACGTGGAGTCCCTGCGGGCCAAGGTGGACGACCTCGAGCGGCTGCTCACCTCGGTGGAAAAGAAAGTCGACACGCTGCTCGCTGCCAGGCCGAAGCCCTGATGCGGCGTATCGCCTTCGTCAACGAGAAAGGGGGCACCGGCAAGACCACCCTGGCCGTCCACCTGTCGGCTTGGGCGGCGGAGCAGCAAGGACAGCGCGTCCTGCTGGTGGACCTGGACACGCAAGGCCACGCCGGCAAGTCGCTTGGGCTCGACGTCCGGACCCTGACCCCAAACGCCTTCCACTGGCTCACCGACCCCGCCGTCGGCTTCGACGCGGTGGTGCGCCCGAGCGCCTTTCCTGGTCTGTCGGTGGTTCCGGCCTACAAGCAACTGGAAGGCCTCTCGGCGGCCTTGGCTGGCGCAGAGCGGCCGCTGCATCGACTGGCGGACCAGGTGGCCGGGCTGGCCGAGCGCTTCGACCTGCTGGTGGTCGACGCTCCGCCGTCGCTCGGACCCGCGGTGTCCAACGCCCTCTGCGCCGCGACGGAGGTGGTGCTCCCGGTCGCGCTCACCTACCTGGCCTTGGACGGGTGCGCCGAGGTCGCTCAGACGGTCGAGCGCGTGGCGCGCGAGCAGGGTGTCCCGGAACTGCACATCAGCGCGGTCGTGCCGATGCTGGTGCGGCGGACGTCGCTGGCTGCGGCAATCCTCGAGCGCCTGGAGGCCCACTTCCCAGGCAAGGTAACGCCGGGCCTCGGCGTCTACGTGAAAATCGACGAAGCCCAGAGCCACGGGCAGACCATCTGGGAGTACGCCCCGACGGGCCAGGGCGCCGAGGGCATGCGCGCCGTGGTCGAAGCGATTTGGGCCCGCCGCTAGTGCTTCTCCAACTCGTCCAGCCGCTTCTCCATCTCCTCGAGTCGCCGGGTCAGCGCCTGGAGGTCATGCCCGAGTGCCGGTAGCGAGCCAAGGACGCCTTCCACGGCCGCCTTCACTCGCTCGTCCACCTTGCGCTGCCAGTCCTCGAGCGTGCGCTGGCTCATCCGCAGAAGGTCGTCCTTGAGGGTGGCGTCCGAGCCGGCCTCGCGGCCGAGGAGCCGGTCGATCCGGGTCTCCGCCTCTTCCCGGATGGACGCCACCCGAGGCGTGACTTCTCGCTCGATGAAGCCGGTGACCACCTCGCCCGGCCGGCGAATAATCTCGCGCAGCACCGCCAGCGGCATCTGGTTCTGCTTCTTCTCTTCCTCGAAAATAATCTGCGCGAGGGTGATGGAGGTCAGGTCGTCCTTGCTGCGGTTGTCGACAATCTTCACCTCCGCGCCCTGCTTAATCATCTCGGCGATTTCGTCGAGCGTGACGTAGCGGCTCTCGACGGTGTCGTAGAGCTTGCGGTTGGTGTACCGCTTGATGATTTTCGGCTCGCGGGGGGCGGCAGCGGGGGCGAGCGGCTCGGCGTCGGTCATCGTCTGTCAGCAGTCCGCCGGGGGGGTGCGGGCGCAGGCCGCCCCGGTCCAGAAGGTGCTTCGGAAGCAGTGCCGCGCCGCAGCGTGGACGGCCAGGAAGCTTGGGTTTTCCAATGGATAGCAGCGACACCCCCGGCCGGCAAGCCCGGGAGGTGGGGTCTTGGCGCACCGCGCCGGAAGCGAGACCCCGGGGTATGCTGGGAGGCCCCCGTCCCCGCGCCCTGGATGATTGTTACCTGCCCTCAGTGCCAGACGCGTTTCCGGATCCCCGATGAAAAGGTGACCGCGAAGGGTGTGAAGGTGCGCTGCACGCGTTGCCGCCACACCTTCCGTGTGAGTCGCCCCGCCGAGCCGTTGGCTGAGCCCGCCGAGGACCCGTTCGCCCAGTTCGCGCCCCCGGACGCCCTTTCCGAGAGGGACAAGACGCCAGCGCGCGGAACCCCGCTGGCCGCCGTGCTAGGCGTCGAGGTGGAGCCGGCGGGCGCTCCGCCGCCCGACGACTTTGACGTGGACGTGGAGACGACGGAGTCCAGGCAACCCCCGCGCGGCTCGGACCTGTCGGACTGGACGTTCCCGCCGCCGCCTGCCCGGGCCGAGGACGTGCCCCCCGCCCCGCTGCCGCCCACCCCGTCCGTCCCGGAGGTGGCCGAGCCGCCGGACGACCCCACCCCACGGGTTGCACTCGCGCGCATCGCCATGGTGCGCCAATTGACGGTGGTGCCCCCGCCGCCAGCGCACCGCCCCGGCCCAGAGGAGTCAGCGCCGGAGGCGCCGCCGGACGCCCCGCTGGAGCTGGACACCGGCTCGCCTCACTCCGCCTGGCAAGGTTCCATCGAGGGGGGGCTCGAGCTGCCGCCCACTGCCGAGTCCGCCGAGTTCGACTTCGGTGACCTCAATGCCCTGGAGGGTCCGTCCTACCCCGTCGCACCACCGGCACCTGCACCTGCACCTGCACCTGCGCCGGCGGCGGCGGTGGCGCCCCCGCCCCCGCCTGCCACGCTGTCGCTAGGCCCGAGCCTGGACTTCGACTCCCTGTTGAATGGCAGCGCGCCGCCGTCCGTCGGCGGCAGGGCGCCGGCTGCCTCCACGGCCGTCTCCTTCGGAGAGCTGGACATGCCCGAGCCGCGAGCACCGTCCGCCGCCCACCCGGCGTTCGACCTGACGCCGCCGCCGGGCGACGCGGCCTCGCCCGGTGGCCGCACCCCCACCGGCGAACTCTTCGGGAAGAGCGCGACGCGCCTGGATGAAGAGTCCTTTCCTGTGGAACGGGACCCCGCCGCCGACCGGGCCGCGCTCTTCGACATGCCGGCCCCGGCGGCCTTCGAGGCGACCGCCGGTCCCACCTCCCTGCTGGCGGACGTCCCGGACGCGGTTCCGGATGCGCCACCGCACCCGGCGGCTGGACTGCCGCCGGTGCCGGCGACCCAGCTCGGACGGGTCAGCCGCCCTCCCACCGGGACTTCGGTGCTGGGCCTTGAGGAGCGGCGCGAATTCGGCGCGGCCCGGCGGGTGAGCGGGGCGGTGGTGAACATCAGCGTCGCCGGCCTGCTGGTGGTGGTGCTGGCCGCGGTAGGCAACGTCTACGTCAACGAAGGACGCCTGGACTGGGCGGCCCTGTCACCCCGGCGGTGGGCGGCCCTCTTCGTCCCACCCACCGGCATCGTCACGCTGGACGTCAGCAACGGACTGTACGAGACGCGCGGAGGTCGACCCCTGGCCTACGTCCGCGGTCGGGTGGAGAACCGGGGCCAGCGTCCCGGGCAGGTGAGGGTACGTGCGGAGATTTGGAACGGCAGCCAGCTGCTCGGAACCAGCGAAGGGCTGGCCGGGGTGCTACCAACCCCGGAGGAGATGGTCGAGGCGAGCACCCGACGGGACGTGGAGGCCCTGCGCGCGCGCCTGCAGCAAGGAGCGCCGTCTTTGGCTTCGGGCAAAGGGGCAGACTTCGTCTTGCTCTTCGACGAACCGCCCACCGAGGTCTCCGGCCTCCGCCTCAAGGTGACGGCCGCGGCGGCCGAGGGCAAGTAGGCCCGTGGGGCGGACTGCACCCGAGAGCCTCGACGGCTCGCGCTTCGTGCGCAGGTTGCACGGGGTCTCCGGTGGTGTCGAGCTGAGGAAGCACGCCGTGGCGCGGGCGCTGCGCGAGCGACCGGCCGAGGAGGTGGCACGCCTTCTGGCCGAGGTGCTGGACCTCGACCGCTCGGGCGACGAGGCGGCGAGCTGTGTCCTCGGCGCGATGATGGCGGTGCTGGAGGACGAGCGCCTCGGCCGGGAGCTCACCCGGGCCCTGGCCCAGCTCCCCCCGGGCGCGCTGCGCCAGGAGGTGGTGGGGCTCCTCGCGTCCGGGCCGGCCTGGCGGACTTTCGACGAGGACGCCGCGGCCCGGGCCGACGCGCGCAACTTTCCCGAGTCGCTCGGCATGCTCAAGACCCAGGCGCGAACGGCGCGCGACCCGGACGCGCTCTCGCGCATCGCCCTCGCGACGAACCCGGTCGTCGTCCGCAATCTCCTGGTGAATCCGCGATTGACAGAAGCTTCGGTCGTCCGGCTGGCGGCCAGGCGCCCGGCGCGCGCGGAGCCTCTGGTGGAGGTGTGGCGCTCCAAGTGGGGCACCCGGCACGCGGTGCGCCGGGCGCTCCTCTTCAACCCCTACCTGCCGCCCGAGGTGGGCGTGAAGGTGGTGCCGCTGCTGCTCCGGACGGACTGGACGGAGATTGCTGGCGACGGTGCACTGCACCCGAGCGTCCGGGCTGAGGCCAAGCTGCTCCTGGCGTCGGATTGCCGAGGGCCGGCCAGCCTTGTCTCCCCCCCGGTCCTGGTCCTCGACGTCGAGGGGTGAGGTTGGTCGCTCAGCGGCGGTGGCTGGGCGGGTGCAGAGGTTCCGCCTCAGTCTCGCTGGTCTCGGCGTCCACCGGCCGGGAGGAGGGCAGCTTGCGGGCGTGGGCGTCGACGAAGCCCTCGCCCCGGGCGGCCTTGCGAAAGGAGTAGACGAATTTCCCGACGGCGTTGCCCAGGGCGGCCATCCGCGAGGCGGAGAGCACCACCAGCAACACGAAGCCGATGACCAACAACTCGCCGAAGCCCACGCGTGGCATGTGCGGCCGCCACCCTCGCATCGGCTGGCCCCCAAGCGCAAGGGCAGGCCAGGCGGGGCTTGACCCAGCCGGGGCCTAGGACCTACCCCCTGCACACTGGATGCGCATCCTCGGCCACCGCGGCGCCAGCGCCGATGCACCGGAGAACACCCTTCCCGCCTTTCGTCTCGCGCTCGAGCAGGGGGCAGACGGCGTGGAACTGGACGCGCGCCTGTGCGCGAGCGGCGAGGTGGTGGTGTTTCACGACCAGACGCTCGAGCGTCTGGCGGGGCGTCCGGGCCGCGTGGTGCAGACGCCCTGGTCGACGCTGCGCACGCTGGAGGTGGTGTCCCCCCTCGGCCGGGCGCCCATCCCCCTCCTCGCCGAGGTGCTGGAGGCGCTGCCCCGCACCGCGTGGGTGAACGTGGAACTGAAGGCCGACAGCGGCTGGCTCAGGCTTGCCGCCCGCGTGGCCCGCCTGTTGGTGGAAGGCGGCCACCAGTCACACGTGGTGGTGTCGTCTTTTCACCCGCTCTGCCTGCTGGCGCTCGCCGCCTGGGGCCCGACGCTGCGGCGGGGCTACCTGCTGGAGGCGGACCGCCCGGCGTGGCTGGAGGCCAATCCGCTGGCGCTGTGGGCTGGCCGGGACGCCGTGCACCCCCCAGACGCCGAAGTGACCGAGGAGCGCGTGCAGCGCTGGCATACCCGTGGCCGGGAGGTGGCCGTCTGGACGGTGGACGAGCCGGGTCGCGCACGCACGCTGGCCGGCTGGGGCGTGGATTGCCTCATCACCAACCGGCCCGGCCTGCTTCGCGCGGCGTTCCGCTAGCGGCGAGTCAGGGTTTGCCCGCCGTGGCGGGTGTCGGTGGCGCCGGGGGGATGTCCACCGGCCGCACCCAGCCGGGGGCGGCCGCCTCCTGCGTCGAGTGGGCCAGGGCCTGGGCGACGGCCGCCGGGCGGCGGCGGATGACGAGGGCCTTGCGGCTCGCGTAGTCCTGCGTCTGGCGGGCCACCACCAGCACGTAGTTTTCCCCCTCTTTGAGCGGGAAGTCGGTGGTGAACTTCACGTGCGTCGGGTCGGCCGAGTTCGCGTCCACGGTGTTGAAGAACACCTTGTGGTCGTTCACCAGCACGTACACGTCGAGCAGGCCGAGCGGGTCCGAGACGCTGCCGCTGAGGGTGAAGCGGTCGCCGGAGGCCACCACGCCGCCCTTCTCCGGCTCGACGTTGACGGCAATCTGTGGTGGCTCGCGGAAGGGGACCGACTGGAATTCCTTGGCCGTGGCCACCTTGCCGGACTTCACCTCGTGGGCATCCTGGCTGCGGACGAAGGCGAAGCGGCCCTTCTCCAGTTCCACCTTGAACAGCCCATTGACGCGCGCCAGCTCCGCCACGACGGCGCCCCCCTTGTTGACTTTGAAGAGGGCGCCGGACTGAGCGTCCGGCCGGGCGAGGACGGCGGTCCCACTGTCCAGGCGCAACAGGCCCTTGCGAGCCTCGACGCTGAGCGGGTGGTCGGCGATTGGGATTTGCAGCTTCTCGGTGGCGAACTCCTCGAGCTGCACGTCCACGACCGCGAACTTAAGCGGCGAACGTCTCTCCCACGTAGCCCTTCTTCACTTCGAGCTCGAAGCGCGCCGTCTTGGTCTCGCCCGGAGCCAGCTCGCCCAGGCTGGAAGCGGCCCTTGTCGATGAAGATGTTCTGGTCGGCGCCATTCTTGATGTGGGCAGAGACATCCAGTGCCTTGCCCGCCTCCGATGTTGGTGACGTCGACCAGAAGTCTGACCTGCTCGCCTCGCTGGACGACGCCGTCGCCGTTGCAGGCGGCGCAGTCGTCGATGACCTGCCAGCTGAAGGCGAAGGAGGGACGCGCCAGCTCCCCGAAGTTCAGCTCTGCCACCAGCGGTCTCCGGAAGCGGGCCGTGGTCATCGAGGAACTTCACCGTCACGTCGTCGCGACGGCTGGTCAGGTCCTTGGGCAGTTGGACCGGCACCTTCCAGGTGCGCTTCTCGCCGGGCTTGAGCGCGCCGAAGACGAACTCGCGGCGGTCGAGCAGCGGGTTCTCGCTCTCGGTCCACGCACGGACTCGCTTGAGGGGCTCGCTGCCCTGGTTCTCCACCGTGAGGTCGAGGTCGAACGTCTCGCCGGCCAGGATGCGGCGCTCCGAGCTAGGCCGAAGCGTCGCCTGCAACTGCGGAGCCTTCGGCGTCGGCCCTGGGCTCCAGTCGATGCCCAGCGCGGCGATGGCCTCGTTGATGCGCTCGTGCTCCTGCTCCTCGCGCTCCTGGATGAACGGAGCGCCGCCTGGCCAGCATCTGGTCGCGCTGCGAGGCGGGGGCCTTCAGCACGAAGTCGCGGGCGAAGAGGACCTCGAAGTCCTCCTTCACCTCGTCCTGGGTCTCCGCGTCGAGCTGGTCATACAGGTCCTCGTCGATGCTGGCCCGGCTCGGTGTCCGACTCGCCGCTCGCCTGGCTTCTTCTTGCCGGCGGCTCTTGTCGGTCTTGGACAGCTTCGGGTCCTTGCCCTCCTCGACCTTCTGCTGGCGCGCCGCGGCGTCCTTCTGCTCGGGTGTCCTCCTTCAGGTACTGCACGTGGCGGCAGGCTTCTCGCGGCCGAGCACCTCTTCGCGCTTGGTCGACGGCGGCCTGGCTGGAGGGGTTGCCGAAGTGGTGCTCGAGGTCCGCCTCGCCCGATGGTCTTGCGCGGCGCGAAGACGTTCACCCGGTCCGCCGTCACCCGGGTGGGGATGAGCTCGATGTCCGGCTCGATGCCGACCTCCTGGATGGAGACGTCGCCCGGGCGTGAGGTACTTGGCGATGGTCAGCTTGAGCGCGCTCTCGTCGTTGGGATTGCCGGAGGGCGAGGAATCGTAGAGCACCTGCACCGAGCCCTTGCCGAACGTCTGCTGGCCGATGATGACGGCGCGGTTCAGGTTCTTGAGCGCGCCGGCGACGATCTCCGACGCCGAGGCGCTCCCGGGGTTCACCAGCACCGCCAGCGGGACGTTGATCGTCGGCGTCGTCGGCGTGGGCCTGCTTCTCCTCGCGCGACGCTTGCCGTCATGCGCCACGGTGGTGACGATGGTGCCCTGGCTGACGAAGAGGTCGGTCACCTGGATGGCCTGCTCGAGGAGCCCGCCCGGGTTGCCGCGCAGGTCGAGCACCAGGCCCTTCAGGCCCGCCGGTGGCCTCGGCGTTTCGGCGGCGAGCTTGCTCAGCGCCGCCTGCAGGTCCCGGGTGGTGTTGCCCTGGAAGTTCTTGAGCCGCACGTAGCCGACGTTTCCGGCGAGCAGCTTCGACTGCACGGACTCGATGGAGATCATGTCGCGGGCGAGCGTAAGCACCTGCGGCTTGTCCAGCCCCTTGCGGTCGACGGTGATGGTGACCTTGCTGTCCGACCGGCCCGCGCAGCTTGTCGACCGCCTCGTTGAGGTCCATGTTGACCGTGGACTCCTCGCCGATCTTCCGGATGATGTCGTCGCGCTTGATGCCGGCCCGGTAGGCGGGCGTCTTCGGCAGCACGCGCACCACGGTGAGGTTGCTTTCGCTTCATCTGGATGACGAAGCCGAGGCCGCCGAACTCGCCCTTGGTGGTCTGAGCTTCATCTCCCGGTACTGCTCCGGCTTGAGCAGGACCGAGTGCGGGTCGAGCGTGGAGAGCATGCCGTTGATGGCCGCGTACTCGATGTCGCGGCTGTCCTCGGTGGGCCGCATGTTGGACGCGATGAACTCGAAGATGTCCTTCATCGTGAACGACATCTTCCACAGCGAGTCGACGTGGCTGATGTCGAAGTCCTTGACCTTGCCGTTGACGTTCAACGTGACGTGGTCGGGGTCCTTGTCCTCGACCATGACCTCGGGCACGGTGCGCTCCACCGACTTCAGGGCCGCGACCAGCATCTCCTTGGGGTGGATGCGCTTCGGGTCGACGTAGTTGTCCTTCACGTAGAGGACGACCTTGTTGAAGATCTTGAGGGCCGACAGGTCGTGGTTGGACTTGTCCGCCGGGCGGAGGCCTTCCGGCGCTCCTTCCAGGTGCGAGGGCCCGGCGGCGGGGCCCGCCACCGCCTCGTTGAAGGTGACCGGAAGGGGGGCACGGTCTCGGCCGACGAAGGCCCAGGCGCCGAGCAGCACCACCACGAGAAGCAGTCGACGAAAGATGCGCATAGGGAATGGAGGGCCTTTACGAAGGGCGCCCCTGGGAACCGAGAGAACAGCGGTAGAACGGGAATACTTCCTGCAGTCGACTCTAATCGCCGGGCCAGAGGGCCTTCAAGGCGACGAGGGGAGGGGGGCGGCGAATGACGCGCCCGGCCCGCACCCCGCGCGTTATAGAGGCTCCCCGCCCGTCCCCGGCTCATGACCCTCGACCGCGCCCCCACCGACGTCCGAACGCTGAGTCAGGTCGAGGACCTGGTGGAGACGTTCCGGCAGGCCGAGAAGCCGGCGGTGCACTTCCGGGTCGGCCTCGAGCACGAGCGCTTCGTCTACCCGCGCCACTCCTCGGAGCCGGTGCCCTACCTGGGCCCCCAGGGCATCGGCGCGCTGCTCGCCGCATTCGAGCCCGCCGGCTACCAGCCCTTCCGCGAGAGCCCGGACGGCCCCACCATCGCCCTCACCAAGCCGCCCCTCACCGTCTCGCTGGAACCGGGTGGGCAGGTGGAGTTGTCCGGCTCTCCCTTCCGTACCGCCCGGGAGGCCCTGGCGGAGAATCTGCGCGATGCCGCCGCCCTGCGCGCGGCCGCACAGTCGCTCGGGTTGCTCCCGGTATGCTTCGGCTACCGGCCCTGGGGAACCACTGCCCACATGCCGTGGATGCCCAAGGCCCGCTATTCGGCCATGCGCGAGACCTTGGGCCGGCGCGGCCGGCTGGCGCTTGACATGATGCTGATGACCTGCACCACCCAGGTCTCGCTCGACTGGGCGGACGAGGCCGACTGCGCCCGCAAGGTGACGGTGACGGCCCGGCTGGCGCCGGTGCTCCTCGCCCTCTACGCCAACAGCCCGCTGCTCGACGGCCGGCCGGCAGGGTGGCAGTCCTACCGAAGCCGCGTCTGGAACGAGGTGGACCCCGCCCGCTGCGGGTACTTCCCGGCGCTCCTCGACGGTTCCTTCAGCTACCGGGCCTACGTCGAGTGGGCGCTCGATGCCCCCTTGCTGTTTCTCCGCCGCGGCGGCCGCTACGAAACCCCTGGCCTCACCTTCCGCGGCCTGCTCGCCCAGGGCTGGAACGGGGCTCCGGCCCTGACCTCGGACTGGGCCGACCACCTCTCCACGCTGTTTCCGGAGGTGCGACTCAAGTCGGTGCTGGAGGTGCGCTCGGCGGACAGTGGCTCAGCGGCCACCGCCGGGGCGATGGCGGCGTTGTGGCGGGGGCTGCTCTACGACGCCCAGGCGCTGCAGGAGGCCGACCGGCTGCTCCCCCAGCTGTCTTTTGCCGAACACCTTTCCTTTCACGCCGAGGCCCAGCGCCGAGGCCTGCACGGGACACTGCGGGGCGTGCGCATCAGCGAGCTTGCCCAGCAGATGGTGCAGGTGGCTCGCGACGGGCTGCGCCGGCTGGACCCGGAGGATGTGCCGCTCTTGGACCCGCTCGAGGAGACGGCGCGCGCGGCTCGCTCCCCCGCCGACCTCCTGCTGGCTGCACACGCGCAGGACCCAAGCCCCAGCAACCTGCTCGCGGTCGGGGCGCTCTAGGGTCGCCTTACCGCCTGCCGAAAAGGCGCTTCAGGCCTCCGAGCAGCCGCGCGCCAGGGTCAGCCTCCTCCAGGTTCCCGACCTCCTCCGCGGCCTCGGCCGGCGCCGGCGCAGGCTGCAAGGCCAACGTCCGGCGTTTGCCGCCGGGAGGCGTCACCGCAGCAGAAAACAGCCCATCGGCGCTCAGCCCCAGTTGCAGGGCCCATTCCCCATCGCGCTCCACACCGGCCGAATGCAACAGGCCGAGGAAGCTGCGCGGGTCCGGTGCCCGGGCCATGCCCTGGAAGATTTGCACCTCGAGGGGCTGGTTGGCGGCCAGCGTCAGCGTCAGCGTCTTTTCCGCCGGCAGCCGGGTGTTTCGCTCGAACGCCCGCTGGTGGCCAAACTCCGGGGCCACGGCCTCCAGGGGTACGGCCAGCACCTCCACCACGTTGGAGCGGGCGCGTCCGCTGACGGCAGGCGCCGTCAACGCCGCGCCAAGCAGCGCTGCTCCCAGGGCGGGGCCGCTGTCCACGTCCATCGGCGCCGCTGGCTTACCGAACGCCTGCTCTACCGCCCGGCGCACATGCGGGACGTGCGCCATGCCGCCCGAGAGCACCAGGGCGTCAATGTTCTCCGCACTCAGGCCGGCAGCCCGGAGGACGTCCTGGGCGAGCAGCACGCTGCGCTCGACGAGCGCTGCGGTGCGCAGTTCGAGTTCCGCCCGGCTGACCTCGACGACCGCCTCTCCGGCAACCGCCGGCGGCACGGCTCCGCGCTCGCTGCTGCTGAGAGTCACCTTGCACTGCTCCGCCTGGGCGACGCGCAGGCGAAGGCGGGCCGGGTCGGTGCGAGCCGTCTTGTCCAAGCCCAGGGCGAGCTGTTCGTCGAAGTTGACGCCACCGAGGGCGCCGTCCCCGCCGCAGGAGACGACGTCCAAGTCGTTTCCGGACACCGCCACCACCGCGGCGTCGCAGGTGGCTGCGCCCATCCGCCACACCAGCACTCGCCGGCGCGCCATGGCGCGGTCCTGGGCGAAGGCCAGTGCAGCCGCCGTGGGTGCCTGCAACAGCCGGAGCACCGTGAGGCCGGCGCGCTCGGCCGCCTCGCGCAGCCGCGCGCGCTGCAGCAGCGTGAAGGCAGCCGGCACCACCAGCACCCCTTGGGTACAGGGCCGGCGGGTGTGCCGTTCGGCAGCGGCGCGGAGGCTGCGCAGCAGTGCCGCCACCAATTCCACGGCAGTCACCGTGACGCCGGCCCAGTCGAATGCCACCTCCCCCCGCTCATCGGCCACCACCGGGACGGGCCAGCGGCGCACCAGGGTGCGAATGGCCGGCGAGTCGGCGCGTGTCCCGAGCAGGCAGACGGGGCTGCCCACCCAGAGGGCCTCCTCGGCCTCTCCGTGCTGCAGCACGTGGAGGACACCGTGGGCGTCACGCACCGAGACGGCAGGACAGCGCCTGCTGGCTGGCGTCCACGTCAGCGGGGACCATTTCTAGGCGCCCCTCATGGGCCCAGGCCATGCGGGCCCACGCCGTGCCGACGTCCAGCCCCAACACTGCCGGGGCCAGGCCGGGCTCCACGTTGCCTGCGCCCGCCCCGACGGCGGCCGTCCCGAGGGCCGGGGTGGGCGTCGTGTCCGCACGCGCCTCCTGTGGCCGCGGCGCCGCCTCGCGCGCGGCCGGGGTGGGGGACGCCGGCGCACGGGGCGGGTGGATGGTGGCGGGGGAGGGAAGCGGGATGGCCTCGGCTGCTGGCGCTGCCGTCTCTGTCGGGGCCGCGCCTTGGGCGTCCCGGGCGGGCGCTGGCGCAGCGTCCCTGGACGTGTCGGTCTCGTCGGGCGACCCCTCAGCGCCGGGCGCCGGGAGGGCATCCCCTTCGGGGGGGGCCTCGAGGAGCGCCTCGCCCGGCGTGTCCCCGGGCATTTTCACAAGGGCGGCGCGCGACAGTACCGTGTCCTCGGTGCCAGTCGGGGCGGCTGGGGCCTCCGCCCGGCCGAGGAAGGCGACGACTTCCGGGCCCAACGCCGGAATGCCCCGCACGGGCGTGACGGCGGTGTGGACTTTCATTCCTGCCAGTGCCTCCGCCTCCGGAATGCCCATGGCCGGCGTCGGCCGCAGGTGGATGGGGACACTGGGCGCGGGCGGACTCGCCGCCGGTGGGGCAGAAGGTGCCACAGACGGCGCGGTGCTGGCGGTTGGCTCCGGCCATGGCGTGGGCCCCTCGGAAGGGCCGATGCGCACCACATCGCGCGTCGGGTCTCCCGGCCAGGTGGGCGCATCATGGACAGAAACGGCAGGCCTCACAGGCGCGAATGCCGCGCGGGGCGCCGGCGGTTTCTGCTGTGGGGCGCCGCCAGCAGGCCGCGCCAAGGGGACACCGCTCGGGCCGGTGACGCGGGCCACGTCCCGGGTCGGGTCGCCGAGCCAGGTGGTGGCCTCCGAGGCGGCTGTTGCCGGGGCCGACGCGGCCGCGGGTGCGGCCTCCGGCGGCGCCTCGGCCGCGCGACGCGCCGAGACAATTCGGTCCACCAGCGCGGCGCCCGCGTCGTCCAGTCGGAGGAAGCGAACCACCATGCCGGTGCGCGTTCCGGCCACCGTGCGGGCCACCACCCCCTCGCCGGAGAGCAGCGGTGCGCCGTCCGCCAGCACCAATTCGAAGGCAAGCTTCGTTCCAGCCTCCTTGGGGGAGCGGGTGGCCAGGAAGAAGCCATCCCGGCCGACGTGCACGCCGTAGCGCGCGATGAACTCTTCCTCGCTGCCAAACGGCAAGCGGATGCGGAGCGGTGTGAAGTCCATCGCGGGCAGGCGGTGTCCCAAGCGTCACGATGGCCCGGACCAACCGCTTTGCAAGAACTTATCCCGGGAGGGGGGCGCCAACGCGAGCCACCAGGTGCTCCACCGCCGCGGCCAGCAGTGAGGGGTCCGCGCCGCCGGCCTGCGCGAGGTCCGCCTTCCCACCCCCGGATCCCCCCGTCTCCTGTGCCACCTCGCGCACCAGGTCCCCGGCCGACAGGCCCTTGGCCACCAGGTCCTTGGTGGCCGCCACCAGCACCAGGCCCTTGCCATCCTTCTCTCCCCACACCACTACCACGCCCGACTTGAGGCGGTCGCGGTACTGGTCGGCGAGCCCCCGGTAGCGCTTGGCGTCCGCCGGCTCGACCCGGGTGGCGAGCACCTTGATGCCGTTGACCTCCCGTACCTGCGCCAGCGCGTCCCCGGCGTCGGAGCTGGCTTCGAGCTGCACCGTCTCCACCTCGCGCTCCAGCTCCTTGAGCCGCTTCTGGTTGGCTTCCACCCGCTTGACCAGCTCCTTGGGAGAGGTCCTGAGCACCTCCGCGGCGCGCCGGACCTCATGTTCCAAGTCGCGAACCCAAGCGAGCGCGCCGCTGCCGGTGAGCGCCACGATCCGCCGCACGCCGGAGGCGATGGAGGACTCGCCGGTGATCTTGAACAGGCCGATGTCCCCGCTGCGCCGCACGTGGGTCCCGCCGCACAGCTCGATGGACTCCGGGTGGACGCTGACCACCCGGACCCGGTCGCCGTACTTCTCGCCGAAGAGGGCCACCGCGCCGGCCGCCTTGGCCTCGTCCAGCGCCATCACCCGGGTGGAGGCGTCGGTGTTGTCGCGAATCCACCCGTTGACCAGGTCCTCCGCCTGCTCCAGCTCGGCGCTGGTGGGCGCCTGCGAAGTGGGCGTAGTCGAAGCGGAGGTAGTCCGGTGCGACCACCGAGCCGGCCTGCTTCACGTGGTCGCCCAGCACCACCTTCAGCGCCCGGTGGAGCAGGTGCGTCGCGGAGTGGTTGGCGCGAATGGCGTTCCGCCGCTCCCCGTCGACCGACAGCTGGACCGCGTCCCCGACCTGCAGCGTCCCCGCCTCCACTTGCACCTGGTGGCTCACCAGGCCCGAAACCGGACGCTGGGCGTCGAGCACCTGCGCCTCGGCCGTCCTCCGGCCGTGCCCAGACGCCCGGTGTCCCCCACCTGGCCGCCGGACTCCCCGTAGAAGGGAGTGCGGTCGGTCACCACCTCCACCTCTCGCCGGCGCCGTCGCCTGCTGCACCTCCCGGCCCCCGGATGACCAGGGCCAGCAGACGGCCGTCGCCGTCGTCGCCCGCCGCCTCGTAGCCGAGGAATTCGGTGTCCTTGCCGAGCCGCGCCCGCAGCTGGGACCACAAGTCGGCGACGGCCTGGTCGCCGGAGCCACCGAAGCTGGCCTTCTCGCGCTCGGTCTCCATCAGCCTTTCGTAGCCAGGCAGGTCGATGTCGAACCCCCGCTCGCGGGCGATGACCTGCGTCAGGTCCCAGGGGAAGCCATGCGTGTCGTGCAGGAAGAAGACCACCTCGCCGGGAAGCTGCTTCCCGTGGGCGGCACGGACCTTCGCAATCTCCTCGTCGATGAGGCGCAGGCCTCGGTCCAGTGTCCGGCGAAAGGACTCCTCCTCGTGGCGGGTGGCCTAGAGCACGAAGCTGCGGTTTTCCCGGAGCTCGGGAAACGCCGGCGCCATCAACTCGATGACGCGGTCCACCGTCTGCTCGAGGAACGGTTCATCCAGGCCGAGCCGCGCGCCGTGGCGGATGGCCCGGCGCATGATTCGGCGCAGCACGTAGCCGCGGCCCTCGTTGGAGGGCTGGACCCCATCGGAGATGAGGAAGGCAGTGGCGCGGCTGTGGTCGGCGATGACGCGCATCGACGCGTCGTCGTCGGCGTCGTGGCCGTAGCGCTTGCCGCTCAGCTGGGCCGCCCGCTCGAGGAGCGGGGTGAAGAGGTCGGTGTCGTAGTTGCTGCGCTTGCCCTGGACCACGGCCGCCACGCGCTCCAGCCCTGCGCCGGTGTCGATGGACGGCTTGGGCAGCGGCGCGAGCGGCCCATCCTTCTGCCGTCGCTCGAACTGCATGAAGACCAGGTTCCAGATTTCCAGCCACCGGTCGCATTCGCACGCCACGCCGAGGCAGCGCCGTCCGGCTGCCTCCTCCACGCACGGCAGGTCGTCGCCCTGGTGAAAGTGGATCTCCGAGCAGGGGCCGCACGGGCCGGTGTCCCCCATTGCCCAGAAGTTGTCCTTGTACCCGAGGCGCTGGATGCGGGCCTCGGGAAGCCCCTGCTTGCGCCACAGCCCGAACGCCTCCTCGTCCCAGGGGATGCCCTTCTCCCCGTCGAAGACGGTGGCCGCCAGCCGGTCCGCCGGAATGGCGAGCTCGCGGGTGACGAACTCCCAGGCGAAGGCGACGGCGTCGGCCTTGAAGTAGTCGCCGAAGGAGAAGTTCCCGAGCATCTCGAAGAAGGTGTGGTGGCGTGCCGTGAAGCCGACGTTGTCCAGGTCGTTGTGCTTGCCACCGGCGCGGACGCACTTCTGCGAGGAGGTCGCCCGGACGTAGTCGCGCGTCTCCCGCCCGGTGAAGACGTCCTTGAACTGGACCATCCCGGCGTTGGTGAAGAGCAGGGTGGGGTCGTTGGAGCGGGACGAGCGAGGACGAGGGGACGCGGGTGTGCCCGCGCTGCTCGAAGTAGCGCAGGAAGGCCTCGCGGACCTGGGCAGCGGTGCGGCTCTTGGACATGGCAAGCCCATATACCGGAGAGGCGCTTTCCACGCAGGGTCTGCTCCACAGGCCCACACCGCGGTGGGGGCCTCCGCCGGCCCGGGGGGGGCGTCCACGCCCCCGGCGGTGGCCCTTGCTAGATTGGGCTCCTCCCGTGACCGGTTCCCTTCTGGCTGCCTTGAGCGCGCTCTGCCTGGCTGCAGCGCCGGCCATCCCCGCAACTCCACGCCCCTTCCCGGCCGAGCCCGGGGAGGTCCACCTGGCCGACCTGCGCCAGCTCAGCTTCGGTGGCGAGAACGCCGAGGCCTACTGGTCGTTCGACGGCAAGGAGCTTGTGTTTCAAGCCCGTGGCCCCGGCCAGGACTGCGACCGCATCTTTCGGCTCCCGATGCAGGAGCCTCGTCGCCCCCTGCCCGTCTCCAGCGGGAAGGGCGCCACCACCTGCGCCTACTTCCTGCCGGGCAACCAGGACCTCATCTACGCCTCTACGCATCTCGGTGGCCCCGAGTGCCCGCCCCGCCGGACCGCAGCAAGGGCTACGTCTGGGCCCTCCACCCCGCTTACGACATCTTCCGGGCCCACAAGGATGGGACGGGGCTCCAGCGCCTGACGAATACCCCTGGCTACGACGCGGAGGGGACGGTGTGCCCCCTCGACGGAAGCATCCTCTTCACCTCGGTGCGCGATGGGGACCTGGACCTTTACCGCATGGACGCCGACGGCAAGAACGTCCGCCGGCTCACCGACACCCCCGGCTACGACGGCGGAGGCTTCTTCAAGTCCGGACTGCACGAAGATTGTCTGGCGCGCCTCGCGCCCCGTCGGCGCGGAGCTGACCGAGTACAGGGAACTGCTGGCGCGCAATGTCGTCCGACCCACCAAGCTGGAGATCTGGGTCGCCAATGCCGACGGGACGGACGCGCGGCAAATCACCTACCTAGACGCCGCCAGCTTCGGCCCATCCTGGTTTCCGGACGGCCGCCGCATCCTCTTCAGCAGCAACTACGGCGACCCCGAAGGGGCGGGAGTTCAACCTGTGGGCCGTCAACGTGGACGGCACCGGGCTCGAACAGATTACGACCGCCGCTGGCTTCGACGGCTTTCCGCTTTTGTCCCCCGACGGCCAGACGCTGGTGTTTGCCAGCAACCGCGCCACCCCGGCGGGCCAGCACGATACCAACCTGTTTCTGGCCCGCTGGACGGGGCCTGCGCCGACGGAGCCGCGCTCGGCCGCGGACCGCATCGCCCGGGACGTCGCCTGGCTGGCGGCACCGGAGCGGGAGGGGCGGGGCCTGGGCACCACCGGCTTGAACGCCGCGCTCAACTATGTCGAGGAGCGCTTTCGGGCGCTTGGACTCGAACCGGCCGGCAGCGACGGCTACCGGCAGCCCTTCGAGGTGGTGCTTCGTGTCACCGCCGGCCCCCGGACGGCGTTGACCCTTGGCGCGCAGCCCGTCGCGCCCGCCTCCCTGGCGCCCGCGCCCTTCAGCGCCCAGGGCGAGGCGGAGGGGAACCTCGTCCTGGTGGGCTACGGCGTGCACGCACCCGAGCTAGCGATGGACGACTGGGCCGGCTTGGACGTGAAGGGCAAGGTGGCGGTGGTGTGGCGCTTCGTCCCCGAAGTGCCCTCCCTTGCCGCAGCCGAACAGCAGCGCCGTCACGGCGACCTGCGGCGCAAGGCGTGGCTGGCGCGAGAGCGCGGAGCCCGTGCCCTCCTCGTGGTGGATGTCCCACTGCCCCCGCCCGGCGGCGCCGCGGGTTGGTCCATGCCCAAGGAGGCCAGCCTGCAGCTACCCGACCGGGAAGGGACCGGGACCGGCGACGCCGGGTTGCCCGTTCTCCTCGTCGGCCGGGAGGCCGCTGCCCCAGCGCTGGCCGCGCTGGGGCGTGGCGAGCCGGTGCATGCCCGCCTCCGGGTGGAACTACTGGAGGAACGGACCACCACCTCCAACCTGGTGGCCCGCATCCCCGTCGAAGCCACCCTCACCCCGGCGGTTGCCAAGGTGTACCCGGTCAATCCACGGCGCACGGTCATCGCCGGCAGCACGGTCGACCTAGGCGCCACGGCTGAGCACCAGCGTCTGCGCGGCGCAGTCCTCGTCGGAGCGCACCTCGACCATCTCGGCTTCGGGGGGAAAAGCTCGCTCGCCCCTGACTCGCACCAGCCGCACCTCGGCGCCGACGACAATGCCTCGGGCGTCGCCGTGGTTCTCGAGTTGGCACGCAGCCTGCGGGCCAACCGGAGCGCCCTGGGGCGCGACGTCCTGGTGGTCATCTTCAGTGGCGAGGAAGCAGGGACGCTGGGCTCCTCGCACTTCGTCCGGGTCCCGCCCGCCGGTGTCAACATCGACGGGCTGGAGGCCATGGTGAACCTGGACATGGTGGGCCGGCTCCGCGACAACCGGCTCCTCGTCCTCGGGACGGGTTCCGCCACGGAGTGGACCGAGTTGGTGCCGCCTGCGTGTGCCGCCGCGCGGCTCACCTGCAGCACCGGGGGCGACGGGTACGGCCCGAGCGACCACTCCAGCTTCTTCGCTGCCGGCGTGCCGGTGCTTCATCTCTTCACCGGAGCGCACGCCGACTACCACCGGCCCTCGGACGCGGCGGACAAGATCAATGCCGCGGGGGCGGCGCAGGTGGGCGTCTTTGCCCAGGCGGTGGTGCGTGCGCTGGCGCTTCGCCCGGAACCCCTCAGCGTGCAGCACGTCGCCGCCCCGGCTCCCCCGGGGGACGTGCGCACCTCGCGGGCCTCCCTCGGCACCGTTCCCGACTACGGGGACCGCCCAAGGGGGTGTCCGGTGTACTGCTGGCCGCGGTGCGGGCTGGCTCTCCGGCGGAGAAGGCCGGACTGCGCCGGGGTGACGTCCTGGTTCAACTCGGCACCCACACCGTCGGAAGTGTCGAGGACTTCATGTTCGCGCTGACGGCCAGCAAGCCGGGCGACGCCATGACGGCCACCGTGCTGCGCGACGGGCGGCGGGTGGAGCTCGCAGTCACCCTGGGCGAGGCGCCTGCCCGGTGAGCGGCCGCCGACGCGCGTGGGCAAGACAAGGCGCCGCAAAGGCGCTCTCCTCTCGGCGCCAGTCGCTGTGTGCCCTGGTGCTGCTGGTGGCCGGTGGCGCATCAGCCGATGCCGATGCGCGCTGGTCCTTTCTCGTGCGCCAGCTGACCACCGCCCAGGACCCGCGCGCCCGGGTGCAGGCCGCCCTCACCCTGGGGGCAACCGAGGACGCCTCCGCGCTGGCACCCCTGTGCACGGCCCTGGGGGACCCCGAGCCGCTGGTGCGGGCAGCGGTTGCGCGCAGCCTGCCCAGCCTGCACGACCCGGCAGCCCTGGACTGTCTTCTGGCCCACGGGACGGACACCGACGCGCTGGCCCGCGATGAGGTGGCGCGGGCAGTGGCCACGCTGCGGGCCGTCAGCGCGCGGCGGCCGAAGGTGTACGTGGCGGTGCCGCCGGTGGTGGACGACAGCGACCCGCCGGCCGACGCCTCGCTGCTGTCGTTGGCCCGCGCGCGGCTGGTGAACCGACTGCGGTGGATGGGCGTCCAGGTGGCGCCCGATGCCGAGGACCGGGCGGCGGCCAAGGCGGCGTTGGTCCAAGCCCAGTTGCAGGGCTTCCAGATTCGCACCCGACTGGCGCGCAGGGGCTCCGAGGTCGCCGTCGTGATGGTGTGCCTGAGCTACCCCGACCAGCAGGTGCTCGGCGAGGTGACGGGGCGGGCCAGCGGCGGCCGCCCGGAGGACGCGCTGCGAGCGCTCGTCCCAAGGCTGCTGCAAGATTTGGCCGCGACATTCGAATGGAATCTCTAGGAGGCTGCCATGGCTGAACCTGACGAAGCCCCTGCTGCTCCGCGGTCCCAGCGCCACCTGCGCAACTACCTGCTGGATGCACCGCTGCAGCTCCGCTTCACCCTGCTGGCGCTTACCAGCGCCCTGTGCGCGGCGGCCCTCCTGGGCGTCTTTCTGGCACGGGCGGCCTCCGCGCTCTCCGAACAGGCACAAGGGGCGGTGGAAGCGCGAGAATCCGCTGCCCTGGCCAGCCGAGAGCTGGGAAACGCGGCGCTCGGCAAGAATCTCCTCGAGCGCTTTGACGACCCAGCCTTCGCCGCGGCCCTCGAGCGCCAGTCGCAGGCCATCGACGAGGCCTACCAGCGCGAGCACCAGGCCGTCCTCTCCCAGAGGACGGCGCTCGAGCGCGAGCAGCGCCGGGCCACCTGGGTGCTGCTGGTGAGCCTGTTGGTCTTCGTGGCCGGCGTCGTCGCCGCCTCCATCGTTGCCACCCACAAGATTGCCGGTCCGGTGTACCGGGTGCGTCGCCTCCTCGAGCAGCTGGCGGAGGGGCGCCGCGATGTGCCCACCCACTCCTTGCGCTCCGGCGACGAGCTCCGGGAACTCTTCGAGACCGCCGCCGGGTTGATTCAGGCGCTTCGCTCCGACGACGAGTCGGCGCTTCGGGCCGTCGCCGCGGCGCTGGGTACCGGGCAGACCAGCGGAGTTCAGCCGGCTTCCTTGGAGGACCTCCGCAAGCTCCAGTCGCGCCTGCGGATGCGCCTCGGCATGTCTGGCGCGGACACGGCAGACGTCTAGCCAGGGCCTCGCCCGTCAGCGGGGCGGCGGCGGCGCTTCAGAAGGCTGAGGGGGCCGCCGTCGGTAGCCGTGGCTCCGAACCGGGTGCGAGCACGCCCGTCCGGGACGTGCCCGCCGCCAGGCGCAGGACGAGCGCCGCGCCGGCCAGCACCAGCCACCACTTGAGGAGAGGCCGGAATCTCACCGGGGCTCCTCGCTGCCCGCTGTCCACGACATCAGCGCGTGCAAGGGGACGAGGAACTCCTCGCCCTCGGCGCCCACCAGGACGTCATACGGTCCGACCGCCAGCAGGGGGCGGTCGACCCCCAGCCCGTTGCGGAGCTCGAGGTGCACACTCTGGGCGTGGCGCTCGAGGAGCGGTCGAGGGTCAGACACCGGGCGGCGGTCCGGCTCTCGCGCCACCGGGGCCGGACGCTGCGCCAGACGCGCGTCGCGCGGTAACGAAGGCTGGGCCTGCTCCCAGCTGGACGCGCGACTGAGTAGCACCACCTGCAGCTTCTCCACCCGTCCCCCCCGCTCGAGGATGAAGGCCAGCGGTTGGACTGCCGTCAGCACGTCGAGGACGGTGCGGTCGGCGAGCACGATGGCGAGCGGCGTCTTTTCCTCGATGCGCTGGGTAAGCCAGCGGTCAATGGGCTCGGCCGCCACCCCACGGCGGGCCTCGCGCAGGTCGACGCGGCGGGCCGTCCGCGCGCGTCGCGCCCGAAGCTCCTCGACGCTCAGCCCGGACTGTAGCAGTGCGAAGGCGTCCTCCAGGGCCAGGCCCGGGGTGTGCGCCACCAGCTGGTAGGCCTCGTCGAAGCGCTTGGCTTCCTCCGCGTGAAGCTTGCGCCAGACGCGTGCCTTCATCTTCCCGTCGAGTTCTCCGCGCGCGATGCGCGCCGGGACCCGCTCCCGGATGGCGAGCGCCTGGACTTGTTCCGGGGTGGGCGGCTGCAGCGGTGGACGCCGGCTGGGGGGCGGCCGTGAGGGTGGACCTCGGGTCGAGGTGGGGCGCGGGGGCCCGGCGAGCGACGGGCGCCGGATGACTTCCACCGAGGGCGCTGGGCGGGTCTTCTTCTCGTTCATCATGTCCCCTCAACCTGCCGACCCGTCGAAGGCTTCCCCCGGAGGCACGCCGCTAGGGGGGCGCCACCGGGAATTCGACCCGCCACTCACCGTCTTCGCGACGCAGGGTCACCTCCCCCGTCGCCTCCCCTGTACTAACCGCCACCGTGGCGCGGTCCTGCTCCTTTTTCAACACTTGCACGGCGGTGATGGGTGCGCCCCGCCCAGCCCGGAAGACGATGCTGGGCGCCTCCTCGCGGAGCGACCCCCCGCTGGCAGCCGACAGCCCGGCCAGCCGCCCGCGCAGCGCTCGCTGGCTGGCCGAGGTGAGGCGGGCGAACGCCACCGCGTCGTCGCCCCTGTTGGCCGCCGCGGCGAAGGTGCGGTAGGCGGCCTCGGGCGACGCCTCCTGCGCGGAGTGGCAGCCCGAAAGAAGGGCCAGACAGCCGAGGAGGTGGGCTTTCGTCATGCCGGGGAGACCGATGGTCCGCCCGCGGCGGGGGTGTGCACAAGAGGGGACTTGCGCAGACGCGCCCGGTACACCGGCTCGCCCGAGGCGAGGTACCGCCGCTCTCGGCTGCTCACCGGCTCCTCGGGGTCGCTCGGATGGAAGGCGCCGCGGCCCAGTGGATTGGTGAGCCCGACCGCCTCCAGCGTGTCGAGCATCGCCCGGCCCCGGTCCTCGACGTCGGTGCGCAGGTCGAACAGCCCACCGGGCGCCAGAAGCGCGAAGAGCAGGGTCGCGAATTCCAGGGAAAGCAGCTGCCGCTTGTGGTGCGAGCGCTTCCACCAGGGGTCCGGAAATTGGAAATGGACAGCAGCCAGCGAGGCGGGGGCAAAGAGGCGAGGGACCACAGCACGTGCATCGGCCTCCACCACCCGGAGGTTGGACCGTCCACGGGTACGCGCCCGGTGCTCCACTTCCCGTGCATACTTCTTCCGCCACTCGATGGCGACGTAGTTCACCTCCGGGTGCAGCGCCGCGTAGGCCAGGGCGAAGCCGCCGGCGCCCGAGCCGAGCTCCAGCTCCAGCGGGCCGGCCCGTCCGAAGACAGCCGTCCAGTCCGGCGGCGTGAGCAGCTCGGTGAAGGCCCGGCCAGCTGGCTCGGGCCGCAGAAGAGGTCCCCGCGTCATTGGAACAGTGCAGGGCCTATACGCTAGACAGGGCGCCGCCATGAAGGTCTTCCACGCCCTCTCCGAGGCTTCCGAGCTGGCCGGCTCCGCGCTGGCGCTCGGCAACTTCGACGGCGTCCACCTGGGCCACCAGGCGCTGTTCCGGCTCGCCGGGACGCTGGGACGTCCGGCGGCGCTCACCTTCAACCCGCACCCGGGGAAAATCCTCCAACCGGAGCTGGCGCCGAAACTCATCACGACCCTGAGCCGCAAGCTCGAGCTGTTTGCCGCCTCGGGGCTGGCCGCCGCGGTGGTGCTGCCCTTCACGCCGGCCTACGCCACCACGTCGGCGGAGGACTTCGAGGCCTCCCTGCTCGACGGCCTTTCAGTGGCGCACTTGGTGGTGGGGCAGGATTTCACCTACGGCGCCCGCCGTTCGGGGACGGTGGCCAGCCTCCGGAAGGCGGCGCTGGCCCGGTCCGCCCAGGTCCATGTGGTGGAACCGGTCACCGTGGAAGGGGTTGTCGCATCCAGCTCCCGGCATCCGCGAGTACCTCCTCGAGGGCCGCGTCTCCGCCGCCCGGGCCCTCCTCGGGCGAGCCTTCGACTTGGATGGCGTCGTCGTCCGCGGAGACGGCCGTGGGCGGACCCTGGGCTGGCCGACGGCCAACGTTGACACCGAGGCGGAGATACGCCCGGGTGCGGGCGTCTACGCGGTCCGGGTACGGCTTGGCGCCTCGGAGGGGGCGAGCTGGCGGGGTGGCGCGGCCAACGTGGGCGCCAGGCCCACCTTTGGCGGGACGGGCGTCACCCTCGAGGTGCACCTGCTGGACTGGTCGGGCGACCTGTACGGCCAGCCGGTGCGGGTGGCCTTTCTGGAGCGCCTTCGTCCAGAGCAGAGATTTGGGTCGGTACCGGAACTGGCCGCGCAGATTCGGCGCGATGTCGAGGCAGCGCGGGCGGTGGTCGCTACGTCCGCCGGTTGACACCCTTTTTTCGGGGCCCTTAGGCTCATAGGGCTGTCTTCCTCCTCCACACACCCCTCGTTCGCGTCTCTGTGGTACGGAAACGGTCGCCGTCAGGCCGCCCGTGATAGGACATAGGTATGTCCGGTCGGCTCGGTGAGCTCCTCGTCCGCGAGAACCTGATCTCCGTCCAGCAGCTGCGCAAGGCCCAGGAAGAGCAGCAACGGTCCGGGTCCCGCATGGGCACGGCGCTCATCAAGACGGGCGCCATCGAGGAGCACAAACTCACCGACTTCCTGTCGAAGCAGTACGGCGTTCCGGCCATCAACCTCAAAGACTTCGACATCGATCCGGAAATCATCAAGCTGGTCAAGAAGGACGTGGCCCAGAAGCACGTGGTGATTCCGGTGAACCGCGCCGGACCGTCGTTGATCGTCGCGATGGCGGACCCATCGAACATCTTCGCCGTCGACGACCTCAAGTTCACCACCGGCTACAACATCGAAGCGGTGGTCGCCTCGGAGGTCTCCATCCGCGAGGCCATCGAGCGCTACTACGCGCAGAAGGGGCCCTCACTCGAGGAAATCGTCGGCGCAGTGGGAGACGACGAGGTCGAACTCGCCGGGGCCGCATCTGAGGATGTGGACGACGCCGCCCGTGCCGCCGACGACGCACCGGTTGTCAAGCTGGTGAACCTGGTCTTGATGGACGCCATCCGAAAGGGCGCCTCGGACATCCACGTCGAGCCTTACGAGAAGGACTTCCGGGTCCGCTTCCGCATCGACGGCGTGCTGTACGACGTGATGCGTCCGCCCCTGAAGCTGAAGATGGCCATCACCAGCCGGCTGAAAATCATGGCCGAGCTCGACATCAGCGAGCGCCGGCTGCCGCAGGACGGCCGCATCAAAATCAAGTTCAGCGGCAAGGAGATGGACTTCCGCGTCAGCGTCTGTCCGACGCTGTTCGGCGAGAAGGTGGTGCTCCGGCTCCTCGACAAGGGCAACCTCCAGCTGGACATGACCAAGCTCGGCTTCGACGCCGAGCCCCTCAAGTGGTTCAAGGAAGCCATTGACCGGCCGTACGGGATGGTGCTGGTCACCGGTCCCACCGGCTCGGGCAAGACCACCACCCTCTACTCGGCGCTCAGCTCGCTGAACACGACCGACGTGAACATCTCCACCGCCGAGGACCCGGTGGAGTTCAACTTCGCGGGCATCAACCAGGTCCAGATGCACGACGACATCGGTCTGAACTTCGCCTCGGCGCTGCGCAGCTTCCTGCGGCAGGACCCGGACATCATCATGATCGGCGAAATCCGCGACTTCGAGACCGCGGAGATTGGCGTCAAGGCGGCGCTCACCGGTCACCTGGTGCTCTCCACCCTGCACACCAACGACGCCCCGGGAACGGTCAGCCGGCTTCTGAACATGGGCATCGAGCCCTTCCTGGTGACGGCCTCGCTGAACCTGATTCTCGCCCAGCGCCTCGCCCGACGCCTGTGCGCGGTGTGCAAACGCCCGGCCGAAGACGTGGACGACCAGGCCCTCATCGACGCCGGCGTCCCGCCGGACAAGATTGGAACCTTCACCCTGCAGAAGCCGGTGGGCTGCCGCGAATGCAACGACCGTGGCTACCGCGGCCGCGTGGCCATCTACGAGGTGATGCCCTTCTGGGACGGCCTGAAGGACCTGGTCATCAATGGAGCGTCGGCTGCCGAGCTGAAGCAGGAGTCGATGCGGCTGGGCATGCAGACGCTCCGCGCCGCGGCGCTGGGCAAGATGATGGCCGGCGTCACCACGCTGGAAGAAGTGGTCGGTAACACGGCACCGGACAGATTCTAGGAACGGAGCAAGCGGCGTGGCGAACCTGCATCAGCTGTTGAAGGCGATGGTCGACAAAGGGGCCTCCGACCTCCACATCACCACCGGCTCGCCACCCCAGCTGCGCATCGACGGCGAGTTGGTCCCGTTGAAGATGGCGCCGCTGTCGGCGGTGGAGACCAAGCAGCTTTGCTACTCGGTGCTCACCGACGCGCAGAAGGCGAAATTCGAGGAAGACAACGAGCTCGACCTTTCCTTCGGCGTGAAGCAGCTGGCGAGCTTCCGGGCCAACGTCTACATGCAGCGCGGCGCCGTGGCGGGGGCCTTCCGTACCATCCCCTTCAAGATTCTCTCCTTCCAGGAGCTGGGCCTTCCGCCGGTGGTCTCCGAGCTGTCCAAGAAACCCCGCGGGCTCGTGCTGGTCACCGGACCCACCGGGTCCGGCAAGAGCACGACGCTCGCGTCCATCATCGACAAAATCAACACCGACCGTCATGAGCACATCATGACGATTGAAGACCCCATCGAGTACCTCCACCCACACAAGAACTGCCTAGTGAACCAGCGCGAAGTGGGGGCGGACACGCGGAGCTTCAAGACGGCGCTGAAGTACATCCTCCGGCAGGACCCCGACGTGGTGCTGGTGGGCGAGATGCGAGACCTCGAGACCATCGAGGCGGCCCTGGTCATCGCCGAGACCGGTCACATCTGCTTCGGAACCCTGCACACCAACAGCTGTGTCCAGACCATCAACCGCATCCTCGACGTCTTCCCGCCCTTTCAGCAGCCGCAGGTGCGTGCGCAACTGTCGTTCGTCATCGAGGGTGTCATGAGCCAGGCGCTCATCCCCGGGCTGGACAGCCCGGACGGACATTGGCGCTGGAGGTGATGGTGCCCAACGCCGCCATCCGGAACCTCATCCGCGAGGACAAAGTTCACCAGATTTACTCGTCGATGCAGGTCGGGCAGGCCAAGTATGGGATGCAGACCTTCAATCAGAGCCTGGCCAGCCTGGTGGCGAAGCGGTTGATTACCCAGGACGAGGCGTACGGCCGGAGTTCCGACCCCGAGGAGCTGCGCAACATTCTGGCCAGTGGGGCCGGCGCCGCGGCGCTTCCGGGCCACTCGGCGCAACCCATCGGTCGCTCGACGTCCGCGAAGTACTGAAAGCCGAGCTGCGGTGCTAAGATTGCGTTCTGGTTCCGCGTAGTTGGAGGTGCGTCAAGGTATGGCAGTTTCGGCAACAGCTCTGAAGACTACGCCGAAGAAGCCGCGCGTCTGGGTGTGGCAGGCCCGCACCAAGACCGGTGAGGTCAAGAAGGGCGAGATGGAGGCCCTCGACGGGTCGACCGTCGAGACCCGCATCCGCGCCCTTGGGCTCGCGCCGATCAAGGTGAAGAAGAAGCCCGCGGAAATCCGTCTCCCGCAGTTGGGGAGTGGGGTGAGCGGGAAAGACATCCTCATCTTCACCAAGCAGTTCGCGACGATGATCGACGCCGGCCTGCCGCTGGTGCAGTGCCTGGACATCCTCGGCAGCCAGATGGACAACCGGTCGTTCCGCAAGATCGTCTTCGCCATCAAGACGAAGGTCGAGTCCGGCTCGACCTTTGCGGACTCGCTGAAGGACCATCCGCGGGTTTTTGACGAGCTGTTCGTTCAGCTCTGCGCCGCCGGCGAGGTGGGCGGCATCCTCGACACCATCCTCAACCGGCTGGCCGCCTACCGGGAGAAGGCGGAGAAGCTGAAGCGCAAAGTCAAGGGCGCGATGGTCTACCCGGTCATCGTCATCACGGTGGCCATCGGCGTGACCGCGCTGCTCCTGCTCAAGGTGACCCCGGTCTTCGCGAAGATGTTCGCCGACTTCGGGCAGGCGCTGCCGGGACCGACGCAGTTCGTCATTGACCTCTCCACGTGGCTCCAGAAGTGCTTCCTCTGGATGGTGCTGGCCATCGGCGCGATGGTCACCGGCCTTGTCTTCATCTACCGGTCCAACCAGGGGCGGCGAGTCATTGACAAGCTCCTCCTCGGAACCCCACTCATCGGTCCCGTCATCCGCAAGGTGGCCGTGGCCCGCTTCACCCGCACGCTGGGGACGATGATTAGCTCTGGCGTTCCCATCCTCGACGCGCTGGATGTCACCGCGAAAACCGCCGGCAACCGAACCGTCGAGGATGGCATCCTCTACGTGCGGGCCAAGATCTCCGAGGGCAAGAACATCGCCGGTCCTCTGCTCGAGACCAAGGTCTTCCCGCCGATGGTGGTCCAGATGATTGGCGTCGGCGAGGCGACTGGTGCGATGGACGCGATGCTTCAAAAGATTGCCGACTTCTACGACGACGAGGTGGACACCGCCGTCAGCGGCCTCACCGCGATGATTGAGCCCATCCTGATGGTCTTCCTCGGCGGGGTCGTCGGCGGCTTCCTCATCGCCATGTACCTTCCGATCTTCGCCATCGCCGGTGCCGTCAAGTAGCGCCTCGCCCGGGCTGGTCCCGGTCGGCGGAGACCTGCGGGCAAGGCTGGTGTGGATTACCGCCTTCCGCACCGTCGCCGCCACGCTGCTGCTGCTCGTCAATGCGGTCCGCCTGCTCTCCGGTCCCGCGACGGAGGTGGCCGGTTCGCCAGAGCTGCTCTCGCTCTGGGTCAGCGGCGCGGTGTACCTCCTGGTGCTGGTCCAGGCTGCCTGGCTGCGGCGGTCGCGCCCCTCTCCGGCCAGCGCCGTGGCACACGTCGCAGGCGACGTGCTCCTGGCCACGGCCCTGGTGTTTCTCACCGGAGGTGCCGACAGCCCTTTCACCTTCACCTACCTCGTGGCGGTGGTGGGGGCAGCCATCCTGCTCGACCAGCGGGGGACGTTGCTCTCGGCCACAGCGACGTCCCTGGCCTACGTCGTCCTGGTGGAGATGCTTCAGCGCGGCTGGCTTCAGTCGCCTGCCGGCTCGCCGCCGCTGCCGTTCGGGCGGCTGACCTTTCTCATCATCAGCAACGTGCTGGCGCAGTTCCTGCTGGCCTTTCTCGCCGGGTTTCTGAGCCGGCAGCTCAGCCAGACGGGCCGCAGGCTGCGGGCCAGCGAGAGAGACCTGCGCGAGCTCGCGGAAGTGCAGCGTCAGATTCTCGAATCCATGCCCTCCGGTCTACTGACGTGCGACGCGGCCGGTGATGTGACTTTCGTCAATCGAGCAGGCGAGGCCATCCTGCAGCTCAGCGCGGATGAACTACCGGTCCCGGTCGACCGGCTCATCCCCGGGGTCCTCGCCTTGCCGGCGCCACAGGCCGGGCGTCCTCGGGCAGAGCTGACCGTCAAGACGCCGGCCGGGTTGCGCACCCTCGGTCTGGCCATTGTGCCGCTCATTGCGCCGGCCGGCGCGCGTCTCATCGTGTTTCAGGACCTCACTCAGCTGCGACGGGCGGAGGAAGAGTTGCGGCGGGCGGACCGCCTCGCGGAATTGGGCGCCCTTTCCGCTGTGCTGGCGCACGAAATCAAGAACCCGCTGGCCGCCATGCGCGGCTCAGCGGAGCTACTGGCCGAGGGGAGCGACAGCGAGAGTCGTCGACTCCTAGGCATCCTGCGGCGGGAGTCGGACCGCCTGGGTGGCCTGGTGGACGACTTTCTCGCCTTTTCGCGGCCGCCCGCGCCGGTCCGACGTCGGTGCGCGCTGGACGAGCTGGTCCGGCAGACGGTGGAGCTCCTCTCCTCGGACCCGCTGGCGGTCGGCGTGCAGCTGGAAGTGGAGCCGGCCGGGTTGGAGGCGGACGTCGACCCCGACCAGATTCGGCAGGTGCTTCTCAACATTCTTCGCAACGCTCTCGCTGCTGCTGGCCGTGGGGGCCGCGTGCGCGCCTACTTCTCCAAGACCGGGGATGTGCGCCGAATCCACGTCTGGGATTCGGCCGGGAGCATCGCATCGACGGACCTTCCCCACATCTTCGAGCCCTTTTTCAGCAAGACGCCCGGAGGCACCGGCCTCGGTCTCTCCACGGTGCACTCCATCGTCCGCGCGCACGGGGGCCAGGTCCACGTCAGCTCCTCGCCCGCCCAGGGAACCGAAGTTGTGGTAGCGCTGAGCCCATGAGTGCCTCCCGGATTCTTGTCGTCGACGACGAGCTGTCCATGCGGCAGTACCTGGAGGTGTTGCTGCGGCGACGCGGGTACGAGGTGGTCACCGCCGCGAACCTTGCCGAGACCCGCGCCCGGTTTGGCGAGGGCAAGGTGGACTTGGTTGTCTCCGACATGCGCCTCGGGACGGAGAGCGGCCTGCAAGTCCTGCGGGAGGCGCGCGAGCGTTCGAACGAGACCGAGGTCATCCTCATCACTGCCTTTGGAACACCGGCGGCGGCCGTCGAGGCGATGCGTGCCGGGGCCTACGACTACATCTGCAAGCCCTTCGACAACGAGGAAATGACGCTGCTCGTGCAGAACGCGCTCGAGAAGCGCGCCCTGCGCGAGGAGAACCGCGCGCTCCGCGAGTCCGTCGGCGGGCAATTTGCTGATGGTGGGCAACAGCGCGGCCATGGACAACGTCCGCGCCCTGGTCCGGAAGGTGGCCTCCTCCAAATCGACCGTGCTCATCACCGGTGAGAGCGGGACCGGCAAGGAGCTGGTCGCGCGCGCCATCCACTTCGCGGGCCCGCGTGCCGCCAAGCCCTTCCTCCCCGTCAACTGCGCAGCGCTCGCCGAGGGCGTGCTCGAATCCGAGCTCTTCGGGCACGTCAAGGGTGCCTTCACCGGAGCGCTGGCGGACCGGACGGGGCTGCTGGTTGGCGCCAAGGAAGGCACCGTCTTCCTCGACGAGATTGGCGAACTCGTCCCCGCCACCCAGGTGAAGCTGCTCCGTGTGCTCCAGGAACGAACTGTGAAGCCCGTCGGGAGTGCCGCCGAGGTGCCGTTCGAGGCACGCGTCGTGGTGGCGACCAACCGAAAGCTGGAGGCCGAGGTCAAGGCCGGAAGGTTCCGCGAGGACCTCTTCTACCGGCTCAACGTCATCACCATTGACCTGCCACCGCTGCGCGCACGTCCCGGTGACATACCGGACCTGGCTGAGGCCTTTCTCGACCGCATGCGCCGGGAGCTCGAGCGCCCCAGCTTGCGCTTTGCACCGGACGCGTTGCGCCTGCTGGGGCAGTACCCGTTCCCGGGCAACGTCCGACAGCTGCAGAACATCGTCGAGCGAGCTGCCACGCTGGCCGAGTCTGACGAGCTCGGTCCGGAGACGCTCCCCGCCGTGCTGCGCGGTGAATCCGTCACCGCCAGCCCCGAAGGGCCTGCGCCCGAGCTCGCGGAGTCGTTTTCCCTGGAACGCTACCTCGACGACGCCGAGCGCCAGTACCTGCTCAGGGCGCTCCAGAAGGCGGATGGGGTGAAGACGCGAGCGGCCTCGCTGCTCGGCCTCACCTTCCGAAGCTTCCGCTACCGCCTGGCCAAGCACGGCCTCGGCGACTCCGAAGTGGTGTGAGAGCGCACCCCGGAGTTACGCTGCCCAGCCTCAGCGGAAGTCGCGTCGCCGGAAGAAGAAGATGGCCAAGGACACCAGCACCGTCGAATAGGCCAGGGCGTACAGGCCCGACACCATCCACTCCTTGTTCGGAACGACCACGCCGTAGCTGGCTTGCGAGCGGAGGTTGAGCCGCTCCAGGTTCGGCAGAACGTAGTAGAGGAACTTTCCCAGCAGCTGGAGCGCTTCGTTCTTGGACCGCCGGGCCAGGGTGTAGATGTCGCCCGAGAGGTGGCCGACAAAGAACATGCTGACCGTGGTGAAGGCGGCCGTCATCTGCCCGGCGAAGCTGGACATCAAGAAGCCCAGGGCCGAGAGCACCAGAAGCTCGAACCAGAGCATCCCCATCGCCAGCACGACCGGCCAGGTGATGGGTGTCTTGAAGAGCCAGAACTCCAGCAGTAGCAGACCTCCCATGATGAGCTGGAGGCTGGTCAGGGTGAGCATGTTGCCGGCCAGCCGGGCGACGAGGAACAGCCCGCGCGAGACCGGCTTGCTCACCACCATGAAGATGGTGCGCCTCTCGATTTCACGGCTGAGGAGGCCGGTGGAGAGGAAGATGGCGAGCAGCACGAGGATTAACGTCATGCCACCCAGGCCGATGTCGATGAGGACTCGGGAGAAGGTGGCGACGGTGACGTCGGTGATGAGCGAGGTGGACAGCAGCAGGAGCGCAGCGAAGAACGCGAGGACCAGCGTGACGCGGTTCCGTCGCGCCTCCCGAAACCCATTGAAGGCGATGGCCCAGAAGGAGCGAATCACAGAATCTCCCCTCCCACCGTCCCGTGCTTGGCTTCACTGAGCGCCTCGAGAAACAGGTCCTCCAGCGTGAAGCGGGTGGGTTGCAGGGACAGGACCCGGCCTCCGGTCTGCAGCACCTGTGCGACCAGCTGTTGCGCTTCGGCGTCCTGACACCGGACCAGGAGCCGGTCCTGGAGATTCTGCACCTCATCGAGTTTTCGCCCGAGGCCTCGTAAGCGCTCCTCCGGCAATCCCTCGACGACTAGCTCCCACTGTGGAATCGACGCGCTCAGGAGGTCCGCAACCCTCCCTTCGCGGACCCGATGGCCGTTGACGAGCACCGCTACCCTGTCGCACAGCGTCTCCACGTCCGGGATGATGTGCGTGCAGAAGAGCACCGTCGTGCCTCGGTTGCGTTCAGCGAGGATGAAGTCACGCACCATTCGCCGTCCGACGGGGTCGAGCCCCGAGGTCGGCTCGTCGAGAATCAACAGCAGCGGCCGATGCACGACCGCCTGCGCCAGGGCGATGCGCTGGATCATTCCCTTGGAGTAGCGCCGGATTTGCAGGTCAGCGGCCCGGGCCATGCCCACCGACTCCAAGACCTCTGCAGTCCGGCTTCGCACCTCGCCCTGTGGAACGCCGCCCAGGTCGGCTGCGAGTTCAACGAATTCCCGGCCGGTCAGGTATTCGTACGGCGCGGGATTCTCCGGTACGAAACCCACGTTCCTGCGGGCTTCGGTGTCGGTCGGCGACTTGCCAAACAGCCTGGCTGTCCCGGAAGTCGCCTGCACCAAGTTCATGGCAATCTTGATGGTGGTGGACTTGCCGGCGCCGTTCGGTCCGAGCAATCCGTAGATTTGGCCGGGCTGGATGACCATGTCGAGCCCGTCCAGCGCCCGCACCTGTCGGTTCATGAGGAAGCCGAGCCGGTAGGTCTTGGAGAGGCCATGCAGCTCGATGGGGGTTGCTGTCATTTCTTCGGGCCGTCCTTGAAGGGCTGGTAGACTTCCAAACGATGTTCCTGGGAAGTCGAATAGGTTCGCCTGTCTTCGCCCAGGTAGATGTCTCCGCCGAGCGGGTCCTCCGGTAGCGCGCTCAGCTGCCCGGACCAGACCAGTTCGCGAAGGTTCTTGGGCGGACGGCCGTTTCGCTCGAGGAACGTGTCCACTTCCTTGTCGAGATTCTGGAGGATGCGCTCGAGAGCAATCTCCTTCTTGCGATGCTCGAAGGAGGCTCGTGTGTCGGGGTCGGCCGCCGAGGCCGCGAATTCCGAGGCGAAGGCAGTCGCTGCATCGAAGGAACCGGCCTGCGCGTACAGGCGCGTGGCGAGCAAAGGAAGGTACGCCGGAGCTCCGGGAAGTCGTGCCGTCTCTTGGAGGAGTCGGGCTGCTCGCTCGTATTCCTTGAAGAAGACGCTGTAGTTGTAGGCGAGCAGGGTCTTCAGAAAGACTGAGTTCGGGATGTGGCTCGTCCCTTTTTCCAGCAGCGCGGTGGATTCCCGGGTGTTTCTCCAGGTCTCCCGGCCCAGGTTGAAGGGCACCACGACTGCGGCGAACTGGTAGACGTACGCAAAATCCGGATCGAGGTCAGTGACCAGGTTGGCGTAGTCAGCGACGTCCCGGTACTCCCCCTCGCTGTCTGCCTTGCCCGTCGCCTGAATCGCCTGGAGCCAATAGTAGTCCGCCAGCAGGGGGAGGAAAGCGCGCCCGCCCAGCCGCAACAGCGATGCCCGCGGCAGCAGGGGGGAACGGTGGGGTCCCTCTTTCGGGCGCTCGGGCGGTACCAGCGTCAGAACAACCACGGCGAGCGAACCGAGGAGCGTTGCGACGAAAGCCAGTCGCGGCATTTCCGAAAACCCTCCCAGACTCAGCATGGCAGAGCAAGAAAATGTCCCTGCTTAAGAGGACTTACCCCGGAAAAGGACAAGGACGGCCGGGTGACAGCCCCGACCGTCCTTGGTGATGGCTTGTAGCTGCTCTGCTGAAACTTACGGGCAGTTCACGTCGTTGTAGTTGTTGTGCGGCTGACCGGCCGGGGTCTGGATGTCCGTCGGATCGCCACAGACCGGGGTGGAGGTGAAGTCGATGCTCGACACCACCCAGTGGTCAATGCCGACGTTCTCGTTGTCGATGTCGCCGGCGGCGCTGGCGATGAAGTTACAGTTGGGGCAACCAACGGTGACGCCGTAGATGGGCGGGACGGCGCCTTCGTTACCCGACCAGCCAATGACGGCGAAGGCTGGCACGGGTGGAATGGCCAGCGCCGTGGTGTACTTGAAGGTATCAACCGTGATGGCTTCGTCCGTGGTCGCCGTCACCGAGGTCACTAGGCACGGGTCTCCGTCGAAGCCGGAGGGGTATTGAGTTGGTAGTAGTAGCGGTTGCCACGCTCCGGAGAGAAGCCCAGGGTGCGGATGTTGGTCAGGTACTTGTCCTTCTCCTGGTACTGCGAGCGTTGCGCGGTGAAGAGCGACTTGAGGTTCGCCTTGGCTTCCGACTGCTTGGACCGGGCCTGGAAGCGGACGAAGTTGGGAATAGCAATGGCAGCGAGAATGCCGATAATGGCGACCACAATCATCAACTCGATGAGCGTGAAGCCGCGCTTGAGGGTACGACGGGTCATGAACTGCTCCTGAGGTGTGCCAGCGTGAGAACGGCGGAATTCTTCCGCGGTACGCTTCCCAAGCAGCGGACGTGCCAAGGTCCCGTACTCCTGTTTTCGGCTGTTTACCGGCAATTGAGGGGCTTTCGGACCGACGGATTTTGGCACCGGACTGACCGTTCACGCCGATGACCCAAGTCGTGGCGGCCCCAGGGCTTGCCCCCACACCCTGGCGGTTGGCACACCCACCAGCCCTCCGTCCATCCGACACGAGGACATCCGGCGCCGTCAAAAACGCCCCGTCGTTGCGGCCCGCCGGATGCGCGCGCTTCCCCAAAGGACAAGGACGGTCGGGTGACAGCCCCGACCGTCCTTGGTGATGGCTTGTAGCTGCTCTGCTGAAACTTACGGGCAGTTCACGTCGTTGTAGTTGTTGTGCGGCTGACCGGCCGGGGTCTGGATGTCCGTCGGATCGCCACAGACCGGGGTGGAGGTGAAGTCGATGCTCGACACCACCCAGTGGTCAATGCCGACGTTCTCGTTGTCGATGTCGCCGGCGGCGCTGGCGATGAAGTTACAGTTGGGGCAACCAACGGTGACGCCGTAGATGGGCGGGACGGCGCCTTCGTTACCCGACCAGCCGGTCACGGCGAGGGCCGGAACGGGTGGGATGGCCACGGCCGTGGTGTACTTGTAGGTGTCCACCGTGATGGCCTCGTCGGTGGTCGCGGTGGCCGCGGTGACCAGAGCACGGGTCTCGGTCGAAGCCGGCGGGGTGTTCAGCTGGTAGTAGTAGCGGTTGCCGCGCTCCGGAGAGAAGCCCAGCGTGCGGATGTTGGTGAGGTAGGCGTCCTTCTCCTGGTACTGCGAGCGCTGCGCGGTGAAGAGCGACTTGAGGTTCGCCTTTGCCTCCGACTGCTTGGACCGGGCCTGGAAGCGGACGAAGTTGGGAATGGCAATGGCAGCGAGAATGCCGATGATGGCGACCACAATCATCAACTCGATGAGCGTGAAGCCGCGCTTGAGGGTACGACGGGTCATGACTGCTCCTGACGTGTGGCGGTGAGTAGCTGAAGGGCTTTGGCCCTTGCGCTCGCGTCAAAGCAGCACGCGTGCCAAACGCCACCCCTTTTGCATTTCGCAGGGTTATTGGCGATGCGGCCATCCCCGATGGACAAACTTTGTCAGGGGCGGTGACCGATTCGGTACCTTGACCCGGGTCTTCGGACACCGGGGCGCCGCCACGTGGTGAAGACGGCGCCGTCCTCCCACCACAGAGGGGGAAGCGGCCCTTCCCCCTCTGTGGTGTCCGGCGCTGCAGGTCTTGGTTTTGTGTCAAGCGAGGCCCCGGACCGCGGGTTTCCGAATCGGGTGCCTAGGGGCAGTTCACGTCGTTGTAGTTGTTGTGCGGTTGGCCGGCCGGGGTCTGGATGTCCGTGGGGTCGCCGCATGCCGGAGTCGAGGTGAAATCGAGGCTGGCGACGACCCAGTGGTCGACGCCGACGGCCTCGTTGTCGATGTCGCCTGCGGCGCTGGCGATGAAGTTACAGTTCGGGCAGCCAGCCGTGACGCCGTAGATGGGTGGCGCCGCCCCTTCGTTGCCCGACCAGCCCGTGACGGCCAGGGGTGGGACCGCCGGGATGGCCACTGCAGTTGGGTACTTGTAGGTATCCACCGTGATGGCCTCGTCGGTGGCCGCCGTCGTCGAGGTGACAGCGGCCCTGATCTCGGTCGAGGCCGGCGGCGTATTGAGCTGGTAGTAGTAGCGGTTGCCACGCTCCGGCGAGAAGCCCAGCGTGCGGATGTCGGTGAAGTATGCGTCCTTCTCCTGGTACCGCGACCGTTGATCCGTGAAGAGCGAGTTGAGATTCGCCTTCGCCTCCGACTGCTCGGACCGGCCCTGGAAGCGGACGAAGTTGGGAATCGCGATGGCGGCGAGAATGCCGATGACGGCGACCACCATCATCAATTCGACGAGGGTGAAGCCGCGCTTGCGATGGACCATGGGCACGGCGGGTTCCAGGGTGAGAAGACCGGTCAGGGTTCGGCGGGCGCTGAGCTTCAGCAGCACGCGTGCCAAGGCTCGAGCGCTTGTCGTTGCGCGCAGTTGTAGCCCAAGCCCACGCTCGCAGGAGCGACCAATTTTGGCATGGGTGGCCCGCTCGCGGTCTCCGAGGACCCACTCCGCAAAAGGTGCGCTCGGCCTTCCCGCGCGGTCCAGCGTTCCTCGACGATGCCCCGCCTGGTCTGCCGCGGGCGTAAATGGCGCCTTTGCTGCGTCGTGGTTTTGCGTCGCGCCAGCGTGCGCATCTTGCTTCGGCGGATGCAGGAAATTGGCGAAAACCGGCGGATGAGCGTCCTATGAGAGCTGGCCCGACTCCCTCCCGGCGCCTCAGGCGACGCGGAACCCTTGCACGGCTTGCTCCCTGCCATGACAACGCCCTTGAATCTCTGGGTCGCGGCCTTCGTTTGGATACTCGGCCTGCTTGTCGGCAGTTTTCTCAACGTCGTCATTGCACGCGTGCCGGAAGGTCAGTCCATCGTCTACCCGGGTTCGCGCTGCCCCCGGTGTGGCCATGCCCTCGCCTGGTTCGAGAACGTGCCGCTCCTTTCTTGGCTCGTCCTTCATGCCCGCTGCCGCGCCTGCCACGCGCCAATTTCGTCCCGCTACCCAACCGTGGAGCTGCTTACCGGGTGCCTGTTCCTGGCGTGCTGGCTCCGCTTCGGAATTTCCTGGAGCCTGCTCCGGGCGGGGCTGCTCCTCGTCGGTTTCCTGGTCCCGCCTCCTTCATCGACCTGGCACCGGGCTGCTGCCGTTTCAACTCACCATCCTGGGCCTCGCCGTCGGTATTCTCTCCGCCGCGCTGTTGGGAATGGACGCCTTGCGGGACGCGGTGCTCGGGGCTGCCGCGGGCTTCCTCTTCTTCTGGGGCTTGGAAGCACTGGTCAAGCTCGTCCTGCGCAGGGAGGGGCTCGGCGCTGGTGACAAATGGCTGGTCGCCTTGCTCGGAGCCTTTCTCGGGTGGCAGCCGCTGTTCGGCCTCGTGCTGCTGAGCAACGTCCAGGGGGCGGTGGTGGGCAGTGCCCTCCTCCTCTTGCGCGGACGCGCGGGTCCGCAGGCGCCCAGCGTCACCGCGCCCGAGGTGGCCACCCCCCACCCGGCGAAGCCAGGCCGCGAGGAAGAGGATGACTGGAGTCCCGGGCCCACCCATCTGCCCTTCGGACCCTGGCTTGCGCTGGCTGGACTCGAACTGACCCTCCTCGGACCGCTTTTCGCGCGGCTACTTCCCGAGTCGCTCACCCGGGTGTTGATGGGCGGTTTGGCCGGATGAGACTTCGCCTGGCCGCCATCGTCTTTCTGGTTGCCGTGCTCGCCACCGGCCTGACGTCGCTGTCCTTTCAACCGCTTCTGGCCGGGCTGATGGAGGCGCTGCGACGGGCCGCCGTACCCGGGAGAACTGCGCCCGCCCTGGTGCGCACCGGTGCGCGGCAGGCGCTTCCGCTGCTGCTCGGGCTGGACCTGCTCCTCGTCGGTCTGTGCGCGTACGGCATTCTCTGGCTCGCCGTCGCCCGCCCCGTCCAGCGGCTGGAAGCCGAGATGCGCCAACTCGAGCGGCTCGACCTGCAGCTGGGTCCCCGTGGTTCCGGGGGCCCGCTGCTCGCTCGGGTGGAAGCGTCGCTGCGGCGGACTGCCGCCGCGCTGCAGGAAGAACGCACGGTCACGCACCAGCAACTGGAGGACCTGCGCTTAGCCAACGCACAGCTCACCCGGGCCCAGGCGGAGCTCGCTCGCGGCCGAACGGCTGGCCTCAGTGGGTCGCCTCGCGGCTGGGGTGGCACACGAGGTGGGCAACCCCCTCTCCGGCATCCTCGGCTACCTGAGCCTGCTTCGGGGGCTGACGGGCTCGGCGTCAGAAGCACGGGAGTACGTCGACCGAATCGAAACCGAGGTCCATCGCATCAACGCCATTGTCCGTGGGTTGCTCGACCTTGGCCGGCCCCCGCGTCCGGTGCTGGCGCCGGTCGAGGTGGCCCCGGTTGTCGAGACCTCCCTCCGGCTGGTGTCCGCCGGCCCTGACTTTCAGGGCCTCGAGGTGCGGGTCGAGGTGCCCCCCGGGCTGGTGGTGCTCGCAGACGCCGGTCCCTTGAGTCAGGTCCTCATCAACCTGCTGCTCAATGCGGCGCAGGCCATGGGAGGGCAGGGCGTACTCCGCGTCCAGGTGCACGGGGAGGCGGCGACCGTCCGGCTGGACATTTTGGACAGCGGCCCCGGAATTTCTCCCGAAGTGCGACCTCGGCTGTTCGAACCGTTCTTCACCACCCGGTCGGGTGGGAAGGGCACTGGTCTGGGTCTGGCCGTCAGCCAGAGCTTGGTACGAAGCATGGGCGGGACGTTGGAGGTCGCCGAAGCGCTGGGCGGGGGGAGCTGCTTCAGCGTGCGCCTTCCGGCCGCTTGACCAGCGTTGGGCCGTTCAGCCGGCCGGCGCCGGGCGGCTGACCGCAGCCGGGAAAATTACCGCCCCTTCAACCTTTCGTCCCACTTCTGGCCCGGTCTCTCGCCGGTTGCGAGTTTTGGGGGAGAATGGCCCTCCCACGGGATGTCCGCCATCCGCACCATCCTCGTCGCCGACGACGAGGCATCCATCCGCCACGTCCTGACGCTGGTTCTCGCCCAGCGCGGCTTCGACGTGCGCGCCGTCTCCAATGGCCAAGAGGCGCTGGCTGAACTCGCCGCGCGCCCGTACGACGCGGTCATCTCCGACGTGCGGATGCCCGGCGTCGATGGGCTGTCCCTCCTGCGGCGTGCCCTGACCGCATACCCGGCACTCACCTTCGTGGTGATGAGCGCCTACGGGGCCCCAGACGCGGCATTGGAGGCGGTCGCGCAGGGCGCGTACGACTACGTCGCCAAGCCCTTCAAGCCCGAGGAGATGGTGCTGGTCCTCCGCAAGGCGGAGGAGCGGCGGCGGCTCGTCGCGGAGAACCAGCGTCTCCGCGGAGGGGGAGCCGGACAACGTGCGCTGGAGCGCATCCTCGGTACCTCAGAAGTGGTGAGGGTGTTGCAGCGTCAGATTGGGAAAGTGGCTCCCGTGTCCACGACCGTGCTCATCACCGGAGAGAGCGGCACGGGCAAGGAACTGGTCGCGCGTGCCATTCACGAGCTCAGCACGCGCTCGGCCATGCCCTTCGTTGCGGTGAACTGCGGTGCGATTCCCCCGGGGCTCATCGAGTCCGAGCTCTTCGGACACGCGCGCGGGGCCTTCACTGACGCCAGGACGGCGAAGCGGGGGCTCTTCACCGAGGCGGATGGAGGAACGCTCCTGCTCGACGAGGTGGGCGAACTCCCTGCGCCTGCGCAGACCAAGCTTCTGCGCTTCCTCCAGGAGGGGGAAATTCGGCCCGTCGGTGAAAACCGTGCGGAAAAGGTGGACGTGCGGGTGTTGGCCGCCACGCACCGGGACCTGGGCAAGCTGGTGGAACGTTCGGAGTTTCGGGAGGACCTCTTCTACCGGCTGCATGTGGTCAACTTGAAGGTGCCCCCGTTGCGTGAGCGGCGGGAGGACATCGCGCTCCTCGCTCGGACGTTCGTCGAGCGATTCAACCGGGAGCTCAACCGCGACGTCCCCGTCACTGATTTCAGCCCGGAGGCGCAGGCGTTGCTCACCGCTTACGACTGGCCAGGGAACGTGCGCGAGTTGGAGAACGCGATGGAGCGCGCGGTGCTTCTCGCCGAAGGGCCCATCGTCCTCCTAGAGAACCTTCCGGAGAAACTGTGGGGCCCGAAGCCGGCCGGTGGAGGGGCAGGTTCAACCGGCGGAGCAGATGCGGAGTCGCTGGCCCCCGGTTTGTTCCGAGATCTCTCGCTGAAGCGCGCCGGGCGCGAATTGGAAGAGGCGTTCATTCGCGCCGCCCTGCGGCAGACGCGCGGAAACCGCACCCGTGCTGCCGAGTTGCTGGAAATCAGCCACCGCGCGCTGCTCTACAAGGTGAAGGAGTACGGGGTCGACCCGGACTCGGAGGCGGAGCGTGGCTAGAATGCCTGCCACTAGTGGTGGGTGGGCGAGGTGAACCCACACGCAGCCGCTAGTGCTTTGACATGTCAAAGACACGTCATTGTTCTCACGGTGAGATCAACCCGGGATTTGACGGGACTGCAAACCCGCGGGGATACTCGTCCGATTCGCGAGCCGGCCCACCTGGACCGGGCTCGAAGGAAGGGCATGGGCCAGCGACTCAAGAATGCGGTGCAGCGGCTGCGCGAAGAGCAGCTGCTCTCCAAGGCAGAGTTGGCGCGGCGCGCTGGCGTCTCCGTCCTCACCATCGATCGAGTGGAGAGGGGCAGCGCCTGCCGCGTGGATACGAAACGGAAAATCATTCTGGCACTGGGGATGGACGTCGCTGAGCGTAAACGGGTGTTTTTCGAGGACGACGCCGACCGGCGCTAGCGCGCCCCCGGCGAGGAGAAGGCATGGCGCGGGGAAAACTGGCCATCGGGCTCGACATCGGGTCGACCTCGGTGAAGATGATCCAGCTCAAGGAAACCCGCCGCCGCGGCCAGATCGGCTATTCCCTGCTGAACTTCGGGATGAAGCCGCTGCCGCCCGAATCCATCGTCGACAACACGCTGATGAACTCAACGGCCATCGTTCAGGCCGTGCAGGAGCTGCTGGGCGAGCTGCGCATCAAGCAGAAGGACGTCGCCATCGGCGTGAGCGGTCACTCGGTCATCATCAAGAAGATTGCCATGCCGCGGATGAGCCAGGACGAGTTGGAAGAGTCCATCCAGTGGGAGGCAGAGCAGTACATCCCATTCGACGTCAAAGACGTCCACATCGACACGCAAATCCTTACACCTGAGGGGACTGACGCGACCGGTCAGATGGACGTGCTCCTGGTGGCAGCGAAGAAGGACATGATCAACGACTACACCACCGTCGTCGCCGAGGCGGGTTTGGTGCCAGTGGTCGTCGACGTCGATGCCTTTGCCGTCCAGAACATGTTCAGCGTGAACTATGAGCTGCCTGCCACCGAGTCGGTGGTGCTCATCAACGCCGGCGCTTCGGTGGTGAACATCAACATCATCAGCCGCGGGGCAACAGTGTTTACCCGCGACGTCACCATCGGTGGAAATCAGTTCACCGAGGAGATTCAGAAGCAGCTCAACGTCTCCTACGAGGAAGCCGAAGCGCTGAAGATCGGCGGCGGCCGCGGCGACTCGGACGCTGTGGTGCCGCAAGAAGTGGAGCGGGTGATGGCGGCCGTGGCCGAGCAGGTGGCCGGCGAAATCCAGCGGTCCCTGGACTTCTACGCTGGTACCGCCGCCGACGCGAGCTTCTCCAAGGTGTACCTCTCCGGAGGGACGGCAAAGATTCCGGCACTGTTCAAGACCATCGAGGCACGCACTGGCGTACCGGTGGAGATTCTCAATCCCTTCAAGAACATCGAAATCGACAACCGCAAGTTTGACCCCGCTTTCGTGATGGACGTGGCCCCGATGGCGGCGGTGGCGGTCGGCCTCGCTTTGCGCCGCCCTGGGGACAAGCTCGAATGATGATCCACATCAACCTCCTGCCCGTCCGGCAGGTGAAGAAGCGCGAGGTGGGCCGCCAGGCGCTGGTGGTCATCGCGGGTCTTCTTGCCTTTGGCGTGATCGCCAACTGGATCTGGTACGACTCGCGCGCGAGCGAGCAGCGAAAGAACGCTCAACGGATCGCCGCGACACAATCTCGCATCGCCGAACTGGAAAAGGTGATCGGCGAGGTCAACAACATCAATGCCCGGAAGAAGGATGTTCAGGCGAAGCTGGTGATTCTGAACGACCTGCGCAAGCAGCGCACCGGCCCAGTTCGCATGCTCGACGCGCTGGCCACGGCGACGCCAAAGAAGGTTTGGCTGACGAAATTCGAAGAAAAGCAGAACGCGGTGGTGGTCGACGGCCGAGCTGCCTCGGTGGATGACGTGTCGGAGTTCATGCGCGGACTGCAGAACATGGTCTGGACGCCCAAAGGCATGGGCAGGTTGGTGGACCAAAAGCGCGACACCCAGACGTCCCGCGTCGAGTTGCTCTCCGCAGAAGGAGCAATCGAGGACTTCCCCTCGAAGGACGTGGCCACCTTTTTCACCAATATCCAGCTGAAGAAGGCCGAACAGCGGGAAGTCAAAGACGTGGCTGGTCCCACCAAGCTCGTGGATTTCGAACTCAACCTCAACGCCAACTACACCATCTAGGCAGAAACACACCCCGGCACGCAGACGACGATGGACGAGCTGATTAACAGACTGCTCAAGGCCCCTCCGCTCTACCGGTGGGGAGGCCTGGCCGCCGCCTTGGTCCTGCTGACGTTGGCCAACTTCCTGCTATTCGTGAACCCGGTGGAAAGCGAAATCGGTGCCCAGCAGGGGCGCCAACGTGCGCTCGACGCGCAGCTGCAGGAGAAGTCCGAAATCGCGCAGAACCTGAACGAGCGACGGCGGGAAATGGACGTCCTGCAGCAGAAGCTCGACGAGGCGCTTTCCGAGTTGCCGGAGGAGGCCGACGTTGACGGACTGTTGGCCAACCTGAACGACGTGGGCCGCAAGAGCGGGCTCGAGATTGCGAGCGTCGAGCCGACGCCCGAACAGCCCGCTCAAATCTACGTCAAGATTCCCATCCGGATGTCGGTCACCGGCAACTACAACGAAGTGGCGCTCTTCCTCCAGGAAGTCGCAAACATGCGCCGCATCGTCAATGTCAACAATCTCCGCTTGGGCTCGCCCCAAGTCCGGTCGGAGAAGGTCGTTCTGAGCGCTGATTTCATCGCCACCGCGTTCCGCTTCCTCGACGCCAACACCGCCAAGGCCATGGCGGATAAGAAGGCGACGCCGTGACGCGCCTGTTTGCCAACACGGGGGTGCTGGCCCTGGTCACCGCCGGCGTTTTGGCCGGCTGCGGCAGCGACCAGGCCACGCCGGCAGTGGCTGCCAAGGGCGCCCCGCCCCCCAAGGCGGCGTCGCTTTCCCCACCGGCCGCGACGCCCTCAGGCCCCACGTACATCTACAATCCCATTGGCAAGCGCGACCCGTTCCGGAGCCCGGACCTGGACCTCGCCCGTGCCTCCGCGGTCAGCAACTCCGCTTGCAACGAGCCGCTGTGCAAGTTCGACCTCGACCAGCTGACACTGGTTGCAGTCGTCTCCGGGGACAGCAATCCAGTCGCGATGGTTCAGGATCCGCAGGGACGCGGCTACATCCTGCACCGCAACACGCGCATCGGCCGCCAGGGCGGCAAGGTGACTCAAATCCTACGGGACTCGGTGACCGTCACCGAGTACTTCACTTCACCCGATGGAAAGTCCAACGCAAACCAGCTCACGCTGGCCATCAAGGCGGACCGCCAGGCTCCGCCGGAGCTCGACCTCTCCACTGGAAAGACCTACTAGCGGGCCGTCTGGCGACGACCCGCCTGCAGCAGCAAGTCGAGGAAAGCCATGCGCAACACGCGCGTCACGTCGAAGGGGCTGAAAGTGCTGGCGGGCGCCGGCTGGTGGTTGCTCGCCCAGGGCGCTTTTGCCACGGAGCTCAACGCGCTCACGGAGGTGAAGGTCTCGGCCACGCCTACCGGCGCGCAGGTTTTGGTCACCGGGAGTCGGCCTCCCATCTTCACCGTCTTCCGCTTGCCTGACCCGGACCGGCTGGTGGTGGATGTGACGTCCGCCGATGCCGCTGCGGTCAAGGGTGTGCGCGACGGCATCGGGCCAGTGGGCGGGGTCGTCATCTCCCAGTTCTCCGACGAACACGGCAACGTCTCACGATTCCTGGTCAGTCTCCGACAAGCCGGCTCATATGATGTCCACGCGGACGGCAACCAGGTGACGATTCTCGTGCAAGCGGCGGCTGCATCGCCCCCCGCGCCTGCTTCGCTCGCAAGCACGGCCGCCCCATCCAATCCGTCGGTGTCGAAGCCCGCGAGCCCGGCCGTTAACGCGGTGACGCCCACCCCCGTCGCGCCCGCCGGCGAGGCCATTCTCGCCGAGCACGACACGCGCAAAGTCCAACACCCGGCGCACCACCTGACGCAGGTACACCTTGCGCCTCACCGTCTGCAGCTGTTCGCCGATGGGCAAGTGAGCCACTTCGAGGTGCTCGAACTCTCCGCTCCTCCGCGGCTCGCGCTCGACGTCTACGGCGTGACGCTCACGGCAAAGCTGCCGGGAACCCGCCCTGCACCGTTCTCGACCTTGCGCTCCGGCGCGCACCCGGACAAAGTTCGTCTGGTCCTCGACGTCGAGGGACAGATGCCGAGCCACTCCGTTGCCTGGACTGCCAATGGGCTGGTCTGGACGGTCGGCGCGTCGGCGCCACCCCCGGCGGTCGCCAAGGCGCTGGCGGCAGAGTTGGGCGACGGCGAAATCGAAATCGACGGAAGGCGCGTGACGGCAAGTACCGTCGCTGCGTCTGCCGCCCCCGCACGCCCCTGCCCCGACGGGAGAGGTGCAGGACGTCACCTTCGTCGAATCCGCGAGCGGGGGCCTGGTGGAAATCAAGCTCACCGGTGAGGCCTCCTGGAGCGTGGACCGGCCCGAGCCGAACGGGGCCGTGCTCACCTTGACCGGTGCGAAGCTCCCGCGCCGCCTCGAGCGGAGCCTCGACACAAGCGCGCTCGAAAGCCCGGTGAAGATGGTGAGCACCTTCGCTGTCCCCGGCGACGCAAACCAGGTTCGTGTGGTCGTGGCCGGCGACAAGCCTCTGGCAGAGAAGCTGGACCGCACGCCGCAGGGCCTCGCCTGGCGCTTCCATGCGAAGGGCGCGGAGGTGGAGGAGGTGGCAGTGGCGGACCGCACGGCCGGCTTCACCACCGAAGCCAAATCCTATGCCGCCCAGGCGGCGCCGGCGCGAGCGCAGTACACCGGCAAGAAGGTGTCCTTTGAGTTCAAGGACATCGACATCCACAACTTGCTGCGCATCATCTCCGAGGTCAGCAAGCTCAACATCGTCGTTGCGGACGACGTGAAGGGCACCGTCACCATTCGGCTCCGGAACGTGCCGTGGGACGAGGCGCTGGACATCATCCTGGCCAGCAAGGGGCTCGGGAAGGAAGTGATTGGGACCGTCATCCGCGTCGCGCCCCTCAAGACGCTCGAGGAAGAAGCGCACCTTCGCGAAGAGCGAAAGAAGGCGCTGCGGCGACAGGAGGACCTGGTGGTCCAGCTCCTGCCGGTCAACTACGCTGAAGCGACGAGCCTTCGCGACCGCGTGAAGGACGTGCTGTCCGAGCGCGGAACGGTGGCCGTCGACGTCCGCACCAACACGCTCCTGGTGCGCGACATCGCCTCCAACATCGGAAAGGCCCGCTCGCCTGGTGGAGCATCTGGACACCATCACGCCCCAAGTGCTCATCGAGTCCCGCATTGTCGAGGCGAACACCAACTTCGTGCGCGAGATTGGCGTCCAGTGGGGCGGCTATGCCCAGCAGGCGTCGGCAACGAACAACTCCACGGGGCTGGTCTTCCCCAACAACTACCGCATCGGAGGCGGTGTCGACACGGGCACCGCACCCGCCACGGGCACCTCGAGTACGCCAAACTTCGCCGTCAACCTGCCCGCCGCCGTCGGTGCCGGGTCCGGCGGCGCCCTCGGCATGACGTTCGGCTCGGTCAACGGGGCGTTCCAGCTGAACCTGCGGCTCTCGGCGCTCGAGACCAAAGGTCAAATCCGGACCATCAGTTCGCCCAAAGTCACCACCGTTCACAACGCAACGGCGAAGATTACCCAGGGTCTGTCGATTCCGTTCAGCCAGGTGTCCGCCCAAGGCGTGAACACCGTGTTCGTCGATGCCCAGCTCTCGCTGGAGGTCACGCCCCACATCACGTCGGATGGCAGCGTTCTGATGCTCGTTCACGCCACCAACAACCAGCCCGACCCGGCCTTGACGGGTGCCAACGGCCAGCCCGCCATTTCCAAGAAGGAAGCCACCACCCAGGTGCTGGTGAAGGATGGTGACACCACCGTCATCGGTGGCATCTACGTCCGGAGCACCTCAAACCAGGAGGACAGCGTCCCGTTCCTCGGGAGCATTCCCTTCCTGGGCTTCTTCTTCCGACACACCAGCACCACCGATACCCGCCAGGAGCTGCTCATCTTCATTACCCCCCGCATCCTGGGCATCTCCAACAAGCCCGTCACGGCTGCAAACCCATGAGCCGAGGAACTTCGATGAAGCCCCCATGGTCAGTTCGTCTTTTCTTGCCAGCGTTGGTGCTCGTCTCGGCCTGCACCGCGCCCCCAGACCAATCCCTCATCGTCACGGTGGCCCGTGCACCCGGAGACAAGTGTGACTTCCTCGACAAGACCAAGTACGTCGAGGCGGTGCGATCGATCTCGCGGCTCTTGGAAGTCGTTCAGTAGTACTACCAGGTGTTCGGCTGGGAAAACGACCTTCAGAACATCGCGGTGTCCGTCAACGGTCAGCAAATTACCTCAAATACCCCCAATACGTTCGTCGCCAGTTCCATCAAAAACACCTACCAGGTCGATCGGAACCGGAGCGGTGCCCGACTCCGCCGCCGGGGGTGATCAACATCTCAGCAACCCTCCCAGCCGGAGCGACCCCGACCACCAACTCCGTGGGAGTTGCAGTTGATCACCCAGCAGGCCGCCCAGATGATTTGCGGCAGCACCGACTATACCTGTCCGAACTTCCCCCCGGGGCACCCTTCGGTCACGCTGAACGTCACCTTCCAGCTCGTCGGAGCCCTGTTGGGGGGGGCGCCGCGCAGACCAACCCGATTACCTACCCGACTCACCCTTAGCTAACTACGGGAATGTCTTGCCGACGAACCCTCCCACCTGTATTCCTGCCGCCACGACAGAGGCGACGAGTTGCGGCATCCCCGGGCGGGACATCCCCTACTGCGTCGTCCCCTAGCGCCGCCCTGTGTCCTTCCTTGCCCAGCTTCAGGCAGTCGTTTCTCAGGTCGATGGCGCTCTGGCCTGCAGCGTCATGGGCTTCGACGGCATCGCGGTCGAGACGTTTCAAGACCAGGCCGCCGTCGACCTGGACCTCGGCACCGCCTGGGTGGAGTACGCTGCGGTGCTTGCCCAGCTGAAGAATGCGGCGCCGCTTCTGAAGACCGGCGGCGTCGCCGAGGTGAGCGTCAACACCGAGAAGCTCATCACCGTGATGCGCCTGGTGTCCCCGGACTACTTCCTGGTGCTCGCCCTCCGGCCAGAGGGGAACTACGGCAAGGGGCGCTACGCGCTGCGCATCGCAGCGCCAAAGATTCGCGCCGAGCTCTGAACGCCCTTCCCAAGGCGCCCAGGCCAGGCTAGACACCCCAGCCGCAATGGCCGGTGTCATCGACACATCTGAGTTCCGCAAGGGCCTGAAGATTGAGGTCGACGGGGAACCTTTCGAAATCATCGAGTTCCAGCACGTGAAGCCCGGGCAAGGGCTCGGCGTTCGTGCGGACGAGCATCAAGAGCCTGCTCAGCGGCCGGCTCCTGCAGCCGACCTTCAAGAGCGGCGACAAGGTCGGAAAGCCGGACATCGAGGAACGCACCATGCAGTTCCTCTACCGCCAGGGCGACGACTACTACTTCATGGACACCCGGAACTACGAGCAGACTTTCCTCGGCGAAAAGGTGCTGGGAGAGTCGAAGAATTTCCTCAAAGAGAACCTCGAGGCCTCCGTCCTGTTCTACAACGGCAAGGCGATCGGAGTGTCGCTCCCCAATTCCGTCGACCTGAAGGTGACCAAGTGCGACCCGGGCGTCCGGGGCGACACGGTGTCCGGGGCAAGCAAGCCCGCCGAGCTCGAGACTGGCTACGTGGTCAACGTGCCCCTCTTCATCAACGAGGGCGACGTCCTCAAGATTGACACGCGCGACGGGAAAGTACCTGACGCGCGTCTCCACCGCGCAGTAGGCCCCGGGCTCCTCCGGAGAGCCGGCGAGAGGGGCGTTCAGCGATGGCGGGAAACAAGAAGTTCGAGGACGACGCCGAGGCATCTCGCCCCGCAGCCACGAGTCCGTTCAGTCTCGACACCATCCAACAGCTCGCCGATTTGCTCGAGCGCTCGAGCGTCACCCGCATCTCCTGGCGGCGTGGCTCGGAGCGCCTGGTCCTTCAAAAGGGGTTTCCAGCCGCTCCGGTGGCTCCCGCTGCTGCCCATGCGCCCGTCCATCCTTCGGCGGCCGCTGCGTCCCATGCGAGTAGCGCCGGCCCCCGGGTTTCTGCTCCGGAGCCGCCGCCGGCGGCTCCCGCCGCCGAGCGACCTGGCGTCCTGGTCACCTCGCCCTTCGTCGGCACGTTCTACCGCGCAGCGGCGCCCGACCAGCCGGTCTTCGTCGAGTTGGGCTCGGTGGTGAAGAAGGGCCAGGTGCTCTGCATCGTCGAAGCGATGAAGCTGATGAACGAGATCGAGTCCGAAGTTGCCGGGAAGGTGACCGAGATCCTCGTCGAGAACGCACAGCCGGTGGAGTTCGGCCAGCCTCTCTTCCGCATCGAGCCGCTCTAGGTGATGTTCAAGAAAATCCTCATCGCCAACCGGGGCGAGATCGCGCTGCGCATCATCCGCGCCTGCCGGGAGCTCGGCATCCGCACCGTGGCGGTCCACTCCACCGCCGACGCCAATGCGCTCCACGTGCGGTTCGCCGACGAGGCCGTCTGCATCGGCCCGCCGCCGTCCAAGGAGAGCTACCTCAACATCCCGGCCATCCTATCCGCCGCCGAGATCACCGGCGCCGACGCCATCCATCCCGGCTACGGCTTCCTCTCGGAGAACGCCGAGTTCGCCGAGGTCTGCGAGAACTGCAAAATCCGGTTCATCGGTCCGCGGCCGGACATGTTGCGGCTGATGGGCAACAAGGTGAGCGCCCGCGTCGCTGCCAAGGAGGCGGGGCTTCCCCTGCTTCCCGGAAGCGAGGGCGTGCTCAAGAGCCCGGCCGAGGCCCAGTGCCCTCGCCGAATCCATCGGCTTCCCGGTCATCCTCAAGGCGGCGGCGGGCGGTGGCGGGCCGAGGGATGAAGATCGTCCGCGAGAAATCCGGTCGTGGCGGCGGCCTTCGCCACCGCCTCCGCCGAGGCGGCCGTCGCCTTTGGCAACGGGGACATGTACCTCGAGCGCTACGTCGAGAAGCCCCGCCACATCGAGATTCAGATCGTCGCCGACGAGCACGGCAACGTCATTCACCTGGGCGAGCGCGAGTGCTCCGTGCAGCGCCGTCACCAGAAGCTCATCGAGGAGAGCCCCTCGCCGGCCGTCTCCCCCGCACTGCGCCGCCGGATGGGCGAGGTCAGCGTTCGGGCGATGGAGCGCATCCGGCTACAACAACCTCGGCACCATCGAGTTCCTGCTCGACGAACGGGGCGACTTCTACTTCATGGAGATGAACACCCGGATCCAGGTCGAGCACCCGGTCACCGAGAGGTGACCGGCATCGACCTCGTGTCCGCTGCAGATTCGCCTCGCCGCCGGGCGAGCCGCTGACAATGGCCACAGTCCGACGTGCTCTGGCGGGGCCACGCCATCGAGTGCCGAGTCAACGCCGAGGACCCGGTCACCTTCGCGCCATGGCCCGGGAGGATCACCGCGTACTACCGTGCCGGGTGGTTTCGGCGTGCGGGTGGATTCGGCAGCCTACGAGAACTATTCCGTGCTGCCGTACTACGACTCGCTGCTCGCCAAGCTGATCGTCTACGCCGATGACCGACAGACGGCCATCGCGCGTATGCAGCGCGCGCTTGGGGGAGTACGTGGTCGAGGGTATCCGCACCAACATCCCCTTCCATCGGGCGGCCCTCGCCGACGAGGCCTTCGTCTCGGGGGCCTACGACACGCGCTTCGTGGAGCGGCTGCTGGCGAGCGAGAGCGGGACGCGGCGGCTCCGGCGGGCCATCGAAGAGACCCCCTGAGGCCGGTTGGGAGGGGTCCTGGGCGGGGGCCGAGAAGGCGGGCTAACCCCCCGGACTCCCTGGAAAACCCTTTGGCCGTAACCTTGACCCGGCCAGAGGCGTTCCGCTACCGTTTCACACCTCAGGGTACGCCAGCGTCCCGGGGTGGGACGAGGGGCCCCCGGCCGGGGCTTCCCTGGAGCCGGCTGCCGGTGTTCCCGGAAGTCGGCCCACCCGCCCGCGCCCGATGGACAAGAACAAGATCATCGAAGGCGCCACCAAGCTCGTTGCCAAGGGCGCCTACGACAAAGCCATCAAGGAGTACCAAAAGGTACTCGATGCGGACCCGCGCGACGTGCGGATGCTGCAGAAGATGGGCGAGCTGTTCCAGAAGAAGAACGACAACGTCCAAGCTGCGGCGTTCTTCACCCGGGTGGCGGAATGCTATTCGGGCGACGGCTTCTTCCTCAAGGCCGTCGCACTCTACAAGCAGGTCCTCCGGCTCAACCCGGAGCTGGTCGAGGTGAACGTCAAGCTGGCTGAGCTGCATCAGCAGCTCGGCCTGCTCACCGAGGCGATGACCTTCTTCCAGACGGTGGTGGCGCACCACGAGAAGCGGGGAGATACACGGGCCACCTTCGACACCCTCAAGAAGATGGTGGACCTGGACCCGGAAAACGTGGCCAGCCGGCTCAAGCTCGCCGAGCTCTACGCGCGAGAGGGAATGGGAGGCGAGGCGCTGCTCGAGTTTCGCCGGGCCGCGGACTACTTCCAGAAGAATGGCCGGACGGATGAGCGGCTCCGGGTCCTGGAGCGAATTGCTGCCCTGGAGCCCGACAACGTTCCGCTGGCGCGGGACCTGGCGCGGGACTACCTCGCCCGTGGCGACGCCAAGCGGGCTCTCGCCAAGCTACAGCTGTGCTTCAAGGTCGACCCGCGTGACTTGGAGACTCTGAAGCTCCTCGCCGAGGCCTTCACCGCCCTCGGCCACACCAGCAAGACCCTCAGCGTCTACAAGGAAATGGCGAAGCTCCACGCCGAGCGAAATCACATCGCCGAGGCGCGGGCCGCCTGGGCCCGGGTCGAGCAGCTGGACCCGGGCGACCAGGACCTGCTCGCCTGGCGTACCGATGCGGCGCGGGGGCCAGTCGCGCACCCTGGCCCCATCCCGGCAGCGGCCGCCCCGGCTCCGCCTCCGCCTCCTCCTCCACCAGCGGCGCCGCCCTTGCGGCCGGAGCAGGTGCAGAAGCTTCTGACGGAGACCGACGTCTACGTGAAATACGGGCTCCACGAGAAGGCGCTGGAACACCTGCGACGCATCTTCTCGGTCGACCCGGAGAATCTCGCGGCGCACGAGAAGGCGTACCACATCTACCGCAGCGCTGGTCAGTCGGCGCAGGCCAGCGAGCAGCTGCTCAACGTGCTGCGACTTTTCACGCGGCGACTGGAATCCGAGCGTGCCCAGCCCTACCTGGACACCTTGCTGGCTGAGGCCCCGGACCACCCCGAGGTCCCGGCTTTCCTGGCTGTGCTGCGGCCGGACGGCGTCGTTGCCGATGAGGGGCTGGCCGCCGTCTCGTCCGAGGACGAGATGCTCCTGCCGGACGACGGCAACGAGCCAGAGGTGGACCTCGGCCTGGCGTCGGCCGCGTCCGGAATTTCCGAGGAGCTGGTTTCCGACGAGACGGTGCTGATGTCGGACGAGGACGAGGAGGGACAGCTCACGGCTGCGGACGACGAGCCGCTGACGCCGGCCCCACAGCCGGCTCCACCAGAGCTCGAGCGGGCCCTCCGCGTCGACAAGCTGCCCCTGGGCGGGAACTTTGGCGAAGCGGTGCCCTTCTCAGAGCCAGAGGCAGACCTGGTCGCGGAGGAGGAGCCGCCGGAGCTGCTTGGCACCTACGAAGCAGGGGTCGAGTCGCCGGTCGAGCTTCCTCCGGAGGAACCCGTCGAGGAGGTCGAGGCCGAAGCGATCGAGGAGGAACCTCTCGAGGAAGAGGTGGAGGCGGCCGAAGAAGAGGCTGCCCCGACGGAGGAGGTGGAGGAGGAGGTCTCCCTGCAGACTCCGGTGGAGAGCGGGCCTGTCTCCGAAGAGTTGAACGAGGCAACCTTCTTCCTCGAGCAAGGACTGGTCGACGAGGCAAGGGAGATTCTGGAGACGGTCGAGGTGGTCCGGCCCGGACTGCCCCGAACGGCCGCGCTGCTGCGTCGGCTGGAGGAGGTGGAACGCGAGGGGCGGGCGCTTCCGCAGGCGCCGCCGGGCCGCGGGAGCGACCGTCCCCCGGGCATCGAACCCATCCCCATCCGGACCGGCTCCTACAACTTGGCCGAGGAGCTGGCCGAGGAGCTCGCCACCCTGCCCGAGGAAGAGCCCATCCCCCAGGCGTCGAGGGAGACTTCCAGTACTCGGTGGACGAGGTGTTCTCCGAGTTCAAGAAGGGCCTCGAAAAGGTCGTCAAGCCCTCGGACGTCGACACGCATTACGACCTCGGCATCGCCTACAAGGAAATGGGCCTGGTCGATGATGCCATCGAGATGTTCCAGGTGGCCCGCAAAGGCTGCGTCGGACAGCGCAAGGAGCTCGACTGCTTGACGATGACTGCCCTCCTGGAGGGCATGAAGGGCGAGTGGGACCAGGCCGTGGATGCCTACCGGCGTGCCCTCGCCAGCGAGCATGCATCGGGGCCGACCCTGGTCGCCCTGCGCTACGACTTGGGGGCGGCTTACGAGGCTGCTGGCGCCCCAGGCCGGGCCCTCTACCAGTACCAGCGCGTTGCGGAATTGGACCCCCAGCACCGCGACGTCCAGAAGTTGTTGGCGCGACTGTCTTCGGTCACCCAGCCAGAGGATGATGAGGTGGCGTCGCCTCGCGCCAGCGTGGCGCAGGGGGAGCCGACGTCAGACGGGCCACCGGCTGGTTCGCGGGCACGCAAGGTGGGGTACCTGTAAGTCACCAGGGAACGACCGATGAGCTACCTGGACCATTTCGGCCTCACCGAGGAGCCCTTCTCCAACGCGCCGGTGACGCGCTTCTACTTCGAATCGCCGCAGCACGCGCAGGCGCTGGTGCGACTGCGGCACGCGGTGTCGAACATGAAGGGCCTCTGCGTGCTGGTGGGGGACATTGGCGCCGGCAAGACGACGTTGGCACGTCGGCTGCTCGACGCGCTCCCCGAGGAGGAATACGAGGCAGCGCTGTTCGTTATCATCCACTCCGGGGTCACCGCTGGCTGGCTCCTGAAGCGCATTGCTTTGCAGCTTGGGGTGGAGAACCCCGCCAACGAGAAGCTTGCTCTGCTTGGGCAGCTCTACCAGCGCCTGATGCAAATCCACGAGCAAGGACGAAAGGCGGTCGTGCTCATCGACGAAGCACAGATGCTCGCCTCCCGGGAGCTGATGGAGGAATTTCGCGGGCTCCTCAACCTCGAGGTACCCGAGCGAAAGCTGATTAGCTTCGTCTTCTTTGGCCTGCCCGACGTCGAGCAGAACCTCAGACTGGACCCGCCGCTGGCGCAGCGGGTGGCGATGCGCTACCGCTTGGAGCCCTTCACCCTGGCTTCCACGGAAGCCTACGTCCGTCACCGCGTTCAGACCGCTGGTGGCACCCGGATTCCCTTCACGCCCGAGGCCATCGCCGCCCTCCACCAGTTGAGCGGTGGCAGCCCGAGAGTCATCAACACGCTGTGTGACAACGCCCTCTTCGAGGCCTACCTGTCGCGGGAGACGTTGGTGGATGCGGCGCGTATCGGCGAGATAGCGCGTTCCCTCTCCATCGGGACATCGTCCCCTGAGCCAGCCGCCGGGCCGCCTCGGACCAAGACCTCGTCGGCCGAGGACCGGGTCGATCTCGCTGAAATCGACCGGTACCTCGACGACCTCGAGGCCTGAGGACGCACGGGTCGTGACAAGCTCAGGTTCCCGAAAGCTCCTCCTCGCCGCCCTGCTGGTCGTGCTGGCGGCGGGCGCAGGAATGCTCGTCCTGCGCTCTCAGGTGGCCTGGGACCAACTGTGCACGCTTGCCCGGCGGGAGCTTCCCAAGGCGCTCGGCGCCGAGGTCGGGATTGGCCGCTGCGAAGTCGATGCCGCGGCGCGCACGGTTCGCTTTGGCGGTGTCTCGGTCTACGCCCCGGGGGAAGAGGCGCCGCTCTTTAGCGCCGACCAGGTGGAAGTCCAGCTGGGCGGCTTCGAGCCGTTCACCGGGAGGGTCCTGGTCGACAAGCTCCAGGTGACACGGCCGCGCCTGCACCTCGACCTGTCGCGGCCCTCCCCCGCCCGGGCACCTGGTGCCTGTCCCTTCCAAGCGCTTCAGGCGGTGACCATCGACAACTTTGAGGTTCGCGGGGGAGAGGCGCATGTGCTGCTTCCCGGAGGGCGGGGGGTCGACGTCGAGGAAATCTCCGTGGCCTGGCGGATGCGGCGGAACGTCGCGGAGTTCCGCGTCGAGACCTCCCAGGGCTCCTTGGAGCCCGGCGGCGGCATTGCGTCACTTCCCCTCACTGGGCTGCGCGTCGAGGCTGACCTGGCACGGGGAGGTCGCGACCTAGAAGTGACGCGTGGCGAGCTGTCTGTGGGCGAGACGGATCTCCTCGTTCAGCGGCCGCATCGACGACCTGTGCCATCCAACGCTGGCGATGGATGCCCAGGTCTTCCTCCCCATGCGGGCGGTCACCCGCGCGACTGGCGCGCTTCCGGGCTCGGCAGGACACCTCTGGGCCCGCCTTGCGGTCAGCGGTCATGCGCCGGACCTCCGCCTGAGTGGGGAAGTCTTGGGAAAGGGGGTGGACTTGCCTCCGGCACGTCCCGGGGATTTCAGCGCGCATTTCGCGCTGGTGGGCGACACCCTGACGTTGGCTGACCTCGTCGTTCCGGTGGCCCCCGGCCAAGTCAAGGTCTCCGGAACCGCTCGTTTGGTGGCCGGACTCCCGGTCAAGCTGAAGGTGGACCTCGAGTCGGCCAGCCTCGCGCGCGTGCTGGAACGGGCCGGTATCTCTGGCCCCTGGGTGGATTTCGCCGTCTCCGGGCAGGTGACGGCCCAGGGCAAGCTCAGTCCGACTCCACAGCTGCAAGGCGAGGCCACTCTGCATGCGGAGAACTTCCTCTTCACGCCCGAGCCTGTGGACAAGCACCCGCGCGGAGAGCCGCCGGTCCTGGCCTTCCACAGTGGTGACATTCATCTTGAGTTGCACGTGTTGCCCGACCGTGTCGAGCTGCGGGATGCCGAGATTCGGGTGGGCGAGGGTCGGGCGAAGGTCAACGCGACATTCGGCTTCCAACAGGCGCTCGGGCTGTCCATCTCCGGTGCGATCGACCCGCTCGAGCTCCGCGAGGTGGGGCCGCTGATTGGCATCCCCTGGTCGGGCGCCGGTTCGGCACGCTTCTCGCTTGGCATGGCCTGGGGCCAGATGGTCCACATTGATGCTGACGTGGTGATGCGCGACGCCGAATTCCGCCGCTTTGCCTTGGGGACGGTGAAGAGTCCCCTGCACTTCGCCGACGGCGTGCTCAGCTTCCCGGACGTCGTGGGCCTGCGAGGCCACTCGGCGTACACCGGTTCCGCAAAGCTCGACTTTCGCGGAGAGTCACTGATGCTGGAAGCGCGCGCACGGATGCCCGAGGGGAAGGTGGAGGACCTGGTGGAGGTGGTCGCCCCCCTGTCCCAGGTCTGGCAACCCCTGCGACGCGTGCTCACCGGGAATGCCAGCGGCGATTTGCACCTGTGGGGTCCTTCCGGCGAGCTCGCCGCGGACGTCGACTTCAGCGCCACCGACGTCGCCTTCTACGAGCGAAGGATGGGCAACGGCGGCATGCACCTACGGATTCGGGGGGACACCCTCGAGCTGTTGCCCTTAACCCTGCGCGGCCCGCTCGGCACGAGCCAGGGCGATGGGCGCCTCACCACCGGGGATGTGCTCGATTTTCGTTTTCGCGTCGACGGCATGTCCCTGGAGGAGTTGCTGGGCTCCGGTGCGAGGCGGACGAAGGCCCGCGGCGTCCTGACGCTGGCGGGGACGGTGCAAGGGACCTCCGACGTGCCGGACGTCCGCGCGACGCTGACGTCGCCGCAGACGACGCTGGCGGGCCGTTCTCTGGGGCCGGTCCGCCTGGAGGGTCGCCTTCTCGGAGAGCGACTCGAAATCTCAGGGCATCCCATCGCCCAAGCCGACGCACGCATGACCGTCGAGATCCACCGGCCATACCCCTTCGATGCCAGGCTTGACCTGGCACTCAGCGACGTCCGGCCGCTCCTCGGGGAGGGCTGGCAGGGGGCGCTACGGGGAACGCTCAGTGCCTCTGGCTCGCTGTTGGACTTCGAAGCGACGGAAGGGAAGCTGCACCTGGAACAGGTCCGACTCCAGCGCTCGGAGGTCCGCGCCGAGAATGATGGGGTATGGGATTTCCGGTTCGGGAAGGGGCGCGTGGAGACAGCCGGCGTGTCGCTCCGCGGTCCAGACACCGCATTCAGCGTCTCTGGCTCTGCTTCGGCGCGTGCGCTGGACGTGAAGGTGGGCGGCACCTTGGACTTGCGCCTGGCGGAGCCATTCACGCACTCCCTGGAACGCCTGGCGGGTCGCATCGAGCTGTCCGGCACGGCGGAGGGAAACCCGCGGGAGCCGTCCTTCTTGGGAAGCGCTACCCTGATGGACGTCGGCTTCGTCGTTCGCGACACGGGCGTCGAGCTCCGAGGGCTCAGCGGGCGAGTCGACTTCAGCGAGACCCGCGTGTTGTGGACCGACGTCCGCGGGCAACTAAACGACGGGAAGCTCACCAGCCGCGGCGACCTGTCCTGGGGTGGATTTGCCGTGACTCAGCTGGATGCCTCTGCCCACCTGGACGACGTCACGTTGCGGCTGCTCGAGGACGCACCCTTCAGCGCGACGGGCGAGCTGCTGCTGACGGGCAAGCCGGGGGCACTCCGCCTTTCCGGAGACCTGGACGTGGCGCGTTTGCGCTACGTGCGGCCCTTCGGCGTCGATGCGCTCATGCGCCAGAGGGCCGGAGGTGGAGGTGCCGAAGGAGAGCGCCGCGCGGAGTGGCTGACGCTGGACGTGGCACTCCACCTGAAGGACGCCAGGGTGGAGAATAACGTTGCACGAGCGCGGCTTTTGGGCGACCTGCGCGTCACCGGAACCAATCTTCACCCGGGCCTGGTGGGCACGGTGGAAGCAGGGGAGGGGAGCCAGGCCTTCTTCCGCGGGAATGCCTTCGCCATCACCCAGGGCGTGGCCGACTTCAAGGACCAGCACGGCCTGGAGGGTGTCTTCGACGTATACGCGGACACCCAAGTCCGCGACTACCAAATCCGCCTGCACGCCTTCGGGCGCTCGAGTGCTCCGCAGGTCCAGTTCTCCAGCGACCCAGCACTTCCGGAGCGAGACGTTCTCTCGTTGCTCACGCTGGGACTGACCGCGCGCGAGCAGGCAGGCATCTCAGGCACGGCGGGCGCCGGCGCCGGCCTGGCGGCAGAGGCGCTCTACCAGGCCTCCGGGCTGGACCGGCAGGTGCAGCGCTTCCTGCCCAACAACACCGTTCTTCGCGACCCGGCCTTCCGCATTTCCACCCAGTACAGCGAGGGCACGGGACTGGTCGAGCCGACGGCGCAATTGGAGTCGAAGTTCCTGGTCGATCAGCTTAAGCTCAGCGTCAGTCAGCCTGTGTCCGGCAAGGGTACACACGCACAGGCCGAGTACCGTTTTGACAACCGGCTGTCCGCACAGGCTCAGTGGGACAACGCCTACAACGACCTCCCCATCGGCAACCTGGGAATCGATCTGAAGCTTCGTTGGGAAGTCGAGTAACGCTCGCCCTGTTGCTTCTCGTCGCCGGGCACCCAAGCGCCCAGGCGGCGCAGGCCGTTCCCCCGTCGCGTCCAGTGGTCACGACCGTGACGCTGCACTTGCCCGAGGGCATGCCATCCGCGGAGTTTCGGCCGCTGGTGGTGCTTCAAGCGGGCCAGCCTCTCGACCCCCAGGCAGTCCGACGCAGCATCGAGCTGCTGTTCGCGACCGGCCGGTTTGCCGACGTGGTTGTCCAATCCCGTCCGGACGGCGAGGGCATCGCAGTCCAGTTCGACTGCACGCCGGTCGCCAAGGTGCACCTGGTGGCGGTCACTGGAAACACGGTGTTGACGCGGGGAGACGTCCTTGCCGCGGCGCGAGTTACCGAAGGTAGCGACTTCTATGCCGAGAAGCTCGACGAGGCCAAGGCGGGCATCCTTCAGGCGTACGCCCGCCGGGGTTGGAACCAGGCGCAGGTCACCATCACCGTCGTGCGGAACGGCCCGCAAGTGGACATCGGGCTAACCCTAGTCGAGGGATTGCCGACCCGGGTGGCGGAGGTGCAGTTCCAAGGGACCCCCGGACTCCCGGAGCTGCAGTTGCGGGAGGCCTTCGGGCTGCCGAGCGGCACCATCCTCGACCAGACCGTCTTGCAGAAGGGGACCGACCGCCTCCGCAGTCTCTACCGAGAGACACGGTACTTTCGCGCCCGGGTTGGTGCTCCCAGCGTCGAGGACGGCCCGGCGGGTGCCATTGTCAGAGTCCCGGTGGACGCCGGACCGGTGCTCACCTTGACCGTCACCGGGAACCGGCGGTTTCCATCCCGTCAGCTCCTCGACGTGCTGGACTATGACCCGGCAGAGACGCTGGACCATGCCACCGAGGCCCGGCTGGCGCGGCGCCTGGAAAACTTCTACCGCTACCGAGGCTTCGCCGACGTCCAGGTCGCACCGACCGAGGCTCCTGACCCGCGCGGGGGACCTACCGAGGTGGTCTTCGCCGTGGATGAGGGCCCGGTGTTGCGGGTGACCGGCATTGTCTTCGACGGCGCAAGGTCGCTGTCCGAGGCCAGACTCCGGCGTGTCCTAGCCGACGTCATCGAGGCGCGCACGCCACCGTTGCCGGGCGACGCGCGACTGCTGGATGACCCCACTGACTCGAAAAACCAGTCGCAGAGGACCGACCTCGGGCCTCCCCCCAACCTTGGCCCCCTCGGCGTCTTCGTCGAGGAGGCGTACCGCGCTGGGGCCGAAGCGCTCCAGGCCAACTACCGTGACGAGGGGTTCCTGTCGGCCCGAGTGCAGCTCACCATTCTGGACTGGGACCTCGTGCACCACCGGGCGCAGGTGCGCTTTCGCGTCGAGGAGGGCGTCCAGACGCGGGTCCAGACCGTCACCTTCGAAGGGCTTCCGGACGGCTTCGCACCGCCGGCCTTTTCGCAGCTCACACCGGGAGCGCCGCTCTCCAACCGGGCGATGGAGCAGCTTCGACTCGAGCTCTTGCAACGGCTCGCGCGCGCCAGCTACCTGTTCGCCCGCGTCGACGTCGTCCCAAGCCTGGTGGATGACGGCCGTAACGCTCAGGTGGTGGTGCGGACACAGCCCGGGCCAGCGGTCCGGGTCGGGCAGATTGTCATCCGGGGCTTGCAGCGCACCAACGAGACGCTGGTTCGTGAAAACCTCGTCGTTCGCTCGGGACGCCTGCTGGACCCGGAGGAGGTCTACGCGAGCCAGGCCAACCTCCTTGCCCTGGGCATCTTCCGCCAGGTGTCGGTGACACTGCTCAACCCGGATGCCGAGGAGGCAGTGAAGGACGTCCTCATCGAGGCCCGCGAGCGTGCGCTGCTCTCTGGCTCCGGTGGATTCGGGTACTCGACACTGGACGGCCCTCGCGTGGTGGGAGACCTGGTCTTCCCCAATATTTTTGGTCAAGCCATCGCCTTCACCGCTCGCGGCAAGGTGAACTACGTCGGCTGGAGTCTCTTGCCGCTGCAGCAATTCACGCCCGCTTCGGAACTGCAGGGGCTCAACGGCATTGACTTCAACTTCAACGCCACGTTCTCTCAGGCGCGCATCCCCTGGCTGTTGCCGCAGGAAATCAGCGCCCGGCTGACCTTCGTCGCCGAACGTGTCCACCGCCCGTCCTATTTCTTCAGCCGGGTGGCGGCCATCGGAGGGATGGTGTGGCAGCTCAACTCCTGGCTGAGCTTCACCGGGCAGTACACGGTGGAGGGCGTGCTGGTGCGCGAGTACGACGCCCTCTCCGCCCTCCTCGCGACGTCAAGCGCAGACATTTCACGTCTCCGCTTCCCGACCGGGAACTATGCGCTTCAGACACTCAGCCCCGCCTTCACGCTGGATTTTCGCGACAATCCCCTCAACCCTCACAAGGGCGTGGTGATTACGGCAGTGGGGGAACTGACCAAGGACTTCAGCGCCGAAACGACCGGCGCCCTGGGAAACAACCCGGTCCCGACGTCCATCTTCACCTGGAAGCTCTCGGGCGGGATTACCGGCTACGTCCCAGTCTCCGACAAGGTTGTTTTCGCCGTGTCACTCCGGGCGGGGCAGATTTACAACCTCATCAAGGGTGGACAAGTCATTCCACCCGAACGCTTCTACCTCGGGGGAGTCACCACACTGCGGGGCTTCCCGGAGGATGGCGTCATTCCTCAGGATGTGCGGGGAGATTACGCCCAGCAACGGGCCAACTGTGCCTCTCTGGTCTGGTCGGGCGGATGTACCCCCACTGGCATCGTCCTCAACGAGGGCCGGCAGGTCCCGAGCCAGGGGGGGCAGCTCTTCACGCTCATCAAGACGGAGCTTCGCTTCCCGGCAATTCTGGGCTTCGACCTCGGTGTCTTCTTCGAGGCTGGCAACCTCTGGGCCGACCCCAGTCTGTATCGCCCCTTCGTTCTCCGTCCTGTCGCTGGCATCGGCTTGCGCTACGTGACGCCCATCGGGCCGCTGGCGCTGGACCTCGGGTTCAACCTCGCGCCGGACGCAGCCTTAAACGAGCAGCTCGCCGCCATCCAATTCAGCGTTGGACTCTTCTGATGAAACGCTAGAGTCCGTGCGTCTCTTCCACCCCCGGGAGCACCACCGCATGGCACGGACCTCGAGACGCAAGTTCATCGCTGGTACCGCCTTGCTGGCAGGTGCCGCCGTCGTGCGCCCCGCTTCCGCGGCGGGCATGGACGGTGGAGCAGCACCGTCCCAAGCACCTGCCAGTCCGGCATCGGCTATTGGACCTACCACCATCGCCGAGGCGGAGAAGCTGGCCGAAGTGCAGTACACGGCGGCGGAGCGGTCGGAGGCGGCCAGCTCCTGGGACGTCAACATGGGAGCCCTGCTGAGGGATCGGCGCGCCTACCACCCGGCCGCCTCCGTGGTGCCGGGCAGTCTCTGGGACCCGCGCATTCCCGGTGCGCCACGAGGCCCTTCGCGCACCCAAACCAAGTTCACGCGCTCGAGCGTCCCGCTGCCGACGAGCGATGTGGACATCGCCTACGCGCCGGTCACAGCCCTCTCCGAGTGGGTGCGGACCCGAAAAATCTCCTCCCTGCGGCTGACCGAGCTGTACCTGGAGCGCCTGCAGCGCTTCGGGCCGAAGCTGGAATGCGTCATCACGCTCACGCCGGAGCTTGCGCGCGAGCAAGCGCGGCGAGCCGACGCGGAGATTGCGCAAGGAAAGTGGCGAGGCCCCCTGCACGGCATCCCTTGGGGGGTGAAGGACCTGCTGGACACCGCGGGCATCCGCACCACCTGGGGAGCGGAGCCGTTCAAGGACCGGGTGCCAGACAAGGACGGGACGGTGGTGGAACGGCTCCACGCGGCGGGGGCCGTTCTGCTGGCCAAGCTGTCCCTGGGAGCGCTCGCTCTGAATGACATCTGGTTCGGTGGCGAGACCAAGAACCCGTGGCTTTTGGCGGAGGGAGCCAGCGGCTCGAGCGCCGGCTCCGGGGCTGCCACGGCGGCTGGTCTCGTGGGCTTTGCCATAGGGAGTGAGACGGGAGGCAGCATCGTCTCGCCCTCTTCGCGCTGCGGGGTCACCGGGCTGCGTCCGACGTTTGGCCGCGTTCCCCGCACCGGCGCAATGACGCTGTGCTGGTCGTTGGACAAGCTCGGGGCCATGGCGCGCAGCGTGGAGGACACGATGATGGTGCTGGCCGCCATTACCGGCCCCGACGGCAAGGACCTGGGCTGCGTCCCGAGCCATCTCGACTTTGACGCGGCCAAGCCCGTCGAAACGCTGCGGGTTGGGTACGTGCCGGCCTGGCTGGAAAAGCCGGCCAACGACTGGGACAAGCAGTCCCTGCCGGTGGACAAGGCCGTGGTGGACGCCGTGAAGAAGGCCGGTATGACACCGGTCGCCGTTGACGTTCCCGCCCTTCCGTACTTCGCGCTCTACACCATCCTCAACGCCGAAGCCGCGGCCTCCTTCGAAGAGCTAACGCTGTCGCACCAGGTCGACGAGCTGAAGATGCAGGTCTTCGACGCCTGGCCCAATCTCTTCCGTCAGGCGCGCTTCCTCTCGGCGGTGGACTATGTTCAGGCGGACCGCCTGCGGCGCCAGGCCGCGGCGGCGATGAACCAGCTCCTCAGCCAGGTTGACGTCTTGCTGGTGCCCTTCCTGCGTGACGAGACACTCATCGGCACCAACTGCACCGGCCACCCCTCGCTGACGCTCCGGGCCGGCTTTATCGAGGTGGACCGCATCCGCAGTGATTGGCTGCCCCCGCCTGGGCAGCAATGGCCGATGCTCCCGGCAAAGCACCGGGTGCCCCAGGGCGTGACACTGGTGGGCCGGCTCTTCGACGAGGGGACGCTGGCCCGCGTCGGAATGGCCCTGGAGAGGGTGCTGGCGGTTGCCGCCGAGAGACCGCCGGGCTTCTGACCGCGCCGAAGTCCACGCCTACGCGCAACTCATGTGCCGGCGTCCGGCTTGGCGGCGGTCTTGTCTACCGTGCGCGGGTCGACGCCCAGCTTCCGCAGTGTCTCGTGGTCCGGAAAGCCGGTGGCGGCGAGTCCCTCCGACTCCTGGAAGGAACGAAGCGCGGCTTCCAGTTCTTTGGTGCTGGAAGCGTCGGAGGCGAGCAGCCCGCGCTTGCGAAGCGCCTGCGCGATGGCGTCCTGGGAGCCGGGCGCCATCAGCTGCGCCGGTGAGCTGGCGAGCGGGCGGTGGCCCGGCTCGCTCTTAGGTGTCACCGCACTCGGGGCTGGCAGGCGGGTCGGCCCATCCGGCGGACTGGGGGCGGTGGGCGAGGCGACCGTCGTGGGGTGTGCACAAGCCAAGAGAGGAACGAAAAGGAGCCGACGGAGTCTGCGCATGGGGCGTCCCTAGTGGTGCCCGGCGCTCGTGGAGTTCCGGCCTTCCGGGTGGGGCGCCGGAAGCTGCTGGAGGCTTTCTGACAGACCGACGACGAAGGCGTTGCGTAGCACACCAGACACGGCCGCCCAGACGTCGAACTTGGGACGGTTGAGGTTCCCATGCATGGGAATGATGGTGACCAGGGCGTCGCGCCCGGGGACCCGGTCTGAGAGCAGCTGGATGCCGTCATCGGCCAGCGCGAGTTCCAGCTTCTTTCCCAAGTCGCCGCCGAGCGCCTCCACATGGCCGTGCTTCAACACGGGCTCGAGCGCACCGGTCAGTTCCCCGTGGTCGACGCCGAACCGCGCCTTCAAGTCGAACGTGCCGGCAAGGCGCAGGCCAGCGGGCGCAAGCACCGAGTCGAGGTCCGCCAGGTTCAAGTCAACGAGGCGGAGTTGGCCCGAAAAGGTGATGGCGCCGTGCGTGAGCAAGTCGACCGTGACGAACGCCGAGACCTTCCCCGTGCGTGCCATGGTGGACCGCAGCGCAAGCGTTGTCGCGTGCGGCTCGAGCTCAGGCCTTGTGGCGAGGCCTTCCAGCGTCGCTTCGAGGTCGTGAAACCACAACTGGGGCCCCTCGCCCTCCGGCTTCTCTGGGTCGTCGCTTCGGCTATGGCGGAATGCGACCGTGATTTCTCCGTGCTTGCACTGCATCCGCTCGATGGACAGGGGCATGACCTTCTGCAAAACGGCGGCGAGGTCCGGGATGTGGATGGGGATGAGGAAGAAAGTCATCTTCACGCGGTCGAGGTTGGCCCACGCGTTGAGTCGTTCGCGGAGGAGGTCGCCCCAGAACACGCCGGTGTCCAGACGCTTGACGTAGAAGATGGGCAAGCTCTTGTCCTCGGGCACGAGGTGCAGGCCACTGACCGAATAGACGAGCGGGAAGAAGCTGAGGTGGGCGTCGGCTACCTCGGCCTCCCACCCCGGGATGGCGCCGAAGGCCTTGTGCGTCGCGTAGCGGGTCAGCGGCTCTCGCACTAGCAGCACTGTCAACCAGAGGACACCGACGGCGAAGAGACACCAGTGCCACCAGCGGAGGTGGCGGAGGACTTCCCACGTTCTCTTCGCCAGCGGGCTGGTTTGCATGCGGCACCTGCCAACCTAGGCATCGCCCCGGGCTGGCAACAGCCCCCGGGGAGAACCAGGCTGCACCGCGGAGTGCCGTGGGGCTGTGGCCTCGCGCGGGTGCGCCGCCCCTTAGGGACCGTCCCCGCCAGACATGGCGTCGGCTGCGACGTGCAGCGCTCGCTCGGCGGACCGCCGAGGTCAGGGGCGAGCAGGCGCGGCTCGGAGCAAAATCCCCGTGTGCCGTCTCGTAGATTGCACTGGACGCCCCAGCCCCGTCCGGTCGAGGCTGCGGGCCTGGGCGCAATGCCCGCAGTCCAATTCGTTCGAGGGGAACCACATGGTGCGAAGAAGAGACTCACTCCGTTGGCTCGGGTTGCTGCTGCTCGCCACGGGCCTGCTCGTCCCGGGGCTGGCGCACGCACAAAAGAAACCCAACATCCTGTTCATCATGGCCGACGACATCGGCTGGATGCAGCCAAGCATCTATCACCGTGGCCTCATGGTGGGAGAAACGCCCAACATCGACCGCATCGGCAACGAAGGCGCCATCTTCATGGACTACCTGGGCATGCAGAGCTGCACGTCCGGGCGAAATGCCTTCTTCACCGGGATGTACCCACTCCGCACCGGGATGATTCCGCCGCAGCTGCCAGGTAGCCCGTCGTACCTTCGCCCCGGGACGCCGGCCCTGGCCAAGTTCCTGCACGACCTCGGGTACACCACCGGCGAGTTCGGCAAGAACCACCTCGGCGATCACACCGCAGCCCTACCGACGGCCCATGGGTTCCAGGAGTACTGGGGCTACCTCTACCACCTGGATGCGATGCAGCAGGTGAGCTTCCCCGACATCAACAAGAGCGCAACCGTTCAGGGCATCGCTCCGCCATGCAAGAACACTCCGGTCCCTGGTCTCCCCGAAGTGCCCGGCGCGGTCGACCCGAGAACCGCGACATGCCTGACACCGCCGCGTCCCGTCATCTGGTGCCACTCCTCCGACGGCACGGAGAAGAACCAGACGTGCAAGGACGAGGGGCCCCTCACGCTGGAACGCTCGAAAACGGTGGATGAGGAAATCTCGGCCAAGGTCATCGACTTCCTCGACCGAAACGACCCCAAGAAGACAGGCAAGCCCTTCTTCGTTTGGTACAACCCGGCACGCATGCATGTCACGACCATGCTGTCGCCCAAGTACGAGGCGATGATTGGAACGACGGGAGGTAAAGACTGGGGCCTGAACGAGGCCGGCATGAAGCAGCTCGACGACAACATCGGCTATGTCCTGAAGAAGCTTGAGGACATGGGCCAGCTCGACAACACCATTGTCGTCTTCACCACCGACAACGGTGCTGAAACGGTGAGCTTCCCAGATGGCGGCATCACCCCGTTTAAGGGGCAAAAAGGCGAGGCGTGGGAAGGTGGCTACCGTTGTCCTCAGGTCGTCCGCTGGCCCGGGCACATCAAGCCGGGGACGGTCAAGAAGGAGATGTTCGCCGCCCTCGACTGGCTACCGACGCTGGTGGACATCGCCGGCGGCCCCCAAGGAGATGCGCTCAGGAAGCAAATCGAGGCTGGCAAGTACGCCGGCATCGTCAAGACGACGCTCGATGGCTTCGACCAGCGGGACTACCTCGAAGGCAAGTCGGACAAGTCAGCGCGCGAGGTCTTCTTCTACTACTCGGGCGCGACGCCCTCCGCGGTGCGCTACAAGAACTGGAAGATGTATTACGCGATGGCACCGGGCGGAGCCTCCGGCTGGTTCTTGCCGCTCGTCAATTACCACTGGACGTTGGTGGGAAATGTAAAGCGGGACCCCTTCGAGCAGACCATCAGCTTCTCGGATTCAAAGTCCGCCATGGCGCTCGGGGGTTCGCTCGGCTCCCCATCGACGGCGTATTTGTATGACTGGAACATGCTCCCAGTTGGACAGTTGCTTTGGGAAAAGGAACTCTACTCGTTCAAGGAGTTCCCTCCGCTGCAAGCGGCGGAAACCTACAACCTAAATGGCATCCTGAAGGAAATGGAAGCCCATAAGGGAGACGACTAGCGCGTCTGATGTAGAGGGCAGACGTGAAGGCCTGAGCCGGGCGGTGCCGTCGAGGGGCCGCCCGGCTTGCTGTAGGTGTGGAGAAGATGGGCGGTCGAGCGCGTGCTTGCGCCTCGCGAAGAGTCCGTCGCCTGAGAGTCAGGCGACCGTGTGGGCCAGAAGCCACGAGAAGGCCTCTGGGCTCAACCCCAGCGTGGCAAGCGCAGCTCGGCGGAGCCTTGGGTGCCGCGCCAGCGCAAGGACGGTGCTGGCGACCACCGCGTAGCGCCGGTACTCGCGTCGGCAGGTGGTCAGATACGGCCGGAAGGCGGCTGGTTCGCCTCCGCGGGAGACGACGTCCGGCAGGCAGGCGCCTAGGGCCTCGGCACATACCAGGGCGAGGGACAGGCCTTCGCCCGTAATCGCATCGACGTAGCCGGCCGCATCGCCCAGAAGCACGAAGCGTGGCCGGACGCGCGTCCGCACGCGTCGCCTCAGCGGGCCTGCCCCGCGCGGCGTGGAGTCGCTCTCGGCGCCCTGCAGCTGCGCCGCCAGTGCCGGAACGCGTTGCACCAGGGAAGGCCAGGAGATTTGCGGTGGGACGCGCCCATCTTCCCAGAGAAAAGCGACGCCGACGCGTTCCGGGCCGGCCGGCGTGACGTAGGCTTCCAGCCCGTCTGAGAGGTGCACCTCCACGAAGTCCGTCCAGGGATGCAACCGCAGGTGCTGACGGAGCCCATAGCGTCGCGGTCCCCTGGCAGGGAGCTCCAGCCCTTCCGCCGCGCGCAGGGGCGATGCCAGCCCGTCGGCAGCGACAAGGACCGCCGCCTCCCATGTGCCTGCATCCGTGTCGAGGTGGACGGCGGCGTCGCTGCGGTGGTGGGCGCGCACTGCCGTGCGCGCGAGCACGGAGACCCCGGCCATCCGGGCCGTGTCCAGGAGGGCCTGGGCCAGTGCCGTGCGTCGCACACCGATGCCCCCATCCCCGGGAAGCCGCCCTTCCAGCGCAGTGCCGTCCTCCTGCAGGTAGCGAATGCCACGGATGGGTGCCCAGTCCGTTGCCGACAGGGCGGCGCGGGCGCCCAGACGCTCCAGCGCCTGTAGCCCGGGTGGCATGAGCCCCTCTCCACAGGCCTTGTCGCGGGGCAGCTCCTCGCGGTCGAAGACGGCCACGGAGAGGCCCGCCCGCGCTGCGTGAATTGCCGCCGCAAGGCCGGCTGGGCCCGCGCCCGCGATGGCGACATCTACTTTCACGGGTCCCGTTCTGCGCGCGCGAGGGCCACGGCACTCTTCACCATGGCCCCCGCCAGGCCGAGCCAACGCACCTTCCGCGGGGGCGTCAACGTCCCCGTCTGCCACCGCCGGAGGGCTTCCCGCCGCCGCAGCTTCCCGCTGGAGGTGCGCGGGAGCGTCCCCGGCAGGAGCAGCTCCACACTGTGGGGACGGATGCCGCTTCGCTCCAGGACCCGGGTCCGGATTCGGTCCGCGAGGTCCGCCGGCGGGTCGGGGCTCAGCTCTACCAGCAGCACCAGGACCTCGCCCTCGGCGTCCTGGGGGATGGCGCCCAAGGCGACGGCACACCCGGTGCGGACGCCTTCCAGGCCTTCGAGGGCCTCTTCAAACTCCTGAGGCACGTGGTTGGCGCCCCGCAGGATGATGACGTCCTTGGCGCGGCCAGACACGACGAGTTCACCCCCGGCGACGAAGCCGAGGTCCCCCGTGTCCAGCCACCCGTCGACGAGCACCGCCCGCGTGGCCTCGGGCTGTCCGAGGTAGCCCACCATCACCGAAGGTCCCCGGACATGGATGCGCCCCACCGTCCCGACGGGCACCACGTCGCCAGCCTCCCCGCGGATTTCCACCTCGGCGCCAGGTACTGGCCGCCCTACCGAAACCAAGGTCCGTTCGCCGGGACGGACCTGGCCGTCCGCGGCAAGGGCGTCCGCGTCGATGGACAGCGTCCGCAGCGTCGACCGGTTGGGGGCGAAGGTGACGGCTAGGGACGCTTCGGCAAGCCCGTACGCTGGGACGAGGGCACGGGCGTCGAAGCCGTACGGGCCGAAGCGCTCCACGAAGCGCCGTGCCACCTCAGCCGAGATGGACTCGGCTCCGTTGAGCGCCAGCGCCCACGAGGACAGCTCTACGCCCTCGAGCTCCTCGTCGCGGATGCGGCGGACACACAGGGCGTAGGCGAAGTTGGGTGCGGCCGAGAGAGTGCCCCGGTGGCGGGACAGCGCCCTCAGCCAGAGGGCCGGTCGTGCCAGGAATTGTTCCGGCCGTAGCAGCACCAGCGGGCCCGGGTAGGCCACCGCATTGACTAGACAGCCGATGAGTCCCATGTCGTGGTACAGTGGAAGCCAGCTCACACCGAGGGGCCGCACTCCCTCGCGCACCGGCATGAGAGCCCGGATGGTTTCCACTTGGGCCATCACGTTGGCGTGACTCAAAGCCACCGGTTTCGGGTCCACCGTACTGCCCGAGGAGAACTGGACGACCGCCAGTGCCTCCGGAGCGACGGAGGCTTCGTACGGCGCCTCGCCCGCCTCCCGCAGCGTCGAGACGCGGTGGCAGCCAAGCCGGGGCCGGGCCGCGGCGACGGCCTGTCCGAGCAGCCGTCCGACCAACCCGTCGGTGAGAACCAGCACGGCGCCCGACAGCTGCAGCATGCGGGCGGTGGCACGGTGGTACTCCTCAAGTCGTCCCAGCCGCACAGGCGGGTAAAGGGGCACCGGCACCGCGCCGGCCAGCAGCACCCCGAAAAAGGCGTCCATGAAGTCTGGCGCGGTGGGCAGCACGATGGCCACGCGGTCACCCGGGAAGACGCCCAGGCGACGCAGCGCGCCGGCCGTCGCGCGGGCCCGCGCCCGCACCTCCGACCAGGACAGCGTCTCCTCGGACTCGGAGGCGTCGACGAAGGTGAGCCCGGACGGATGCTGGGCTGCCCGACCCAGCGCCTCGAGGAGAGAGGCGTGGCGCGGGGGCGGCTGCGCCGAGCCCACCAGCCGTGAAGGCGGGTTCATGCCGAGGCCCCGCTGCGGCGTACCACCAGCTTCGCGAGGTCCTCCACCGTGCGCACGCCCACCGCGTCCTCCTGGGACAGCTTCACCCGAAAGCGGTTCTCCAGCCCGACGGCCAGGACGGTGAGGCCGAGACTGTCCAGCCCGAGGTCGGCCAGCAAGTCATCCCCTGGCTGCACGGGGCGCTCCACCTCGAGCTCGCTTTGAGCAATGGAGCGGATTGCGTCCAGGACGTCGGTCTCACTCGCCACGGTGGAATTCCGGAAGCAGATGCGGACGGCTGCCGAAGGCCTCGGCCCAGGCAGGGCCCAGGGCCGCCTCCTCGGAGCGGATGCGAACGCGCAACAGGAGCAGATTGCCCAACGAGAACACCACAGCGGTCACCCAGGCTCCGTACACGAGTGGAACGGCAAGCATCTCTAAGACGACAGCCAGGTAGTTTGGGTGACGCAAGAAACGGTAGGGGCCCGAAGTCACTGGCGGAAGCCCGGGCCACACCAGCACCCGGGTGTTCCAGCGCACCCCCAGCGACGCCACGGCCCAGTACCGCAGCCCCTGGGCTGCCACCGCCACGCCGAGGGCGGTCCAGCCGAGGGCCCCCGGGAAGGAGCGCGGGACGAGAACGACTTCCACCGCACAGGACACGAGGAACGCCGAGTGGAAGGCCACCATCACCGGGTAGTGGCCCCGGCCAGCCTCGCGCGCTCCAGCCGCCCGGGCCCGGCGTGCGTTGTGCAGCGACAGCAGCAGTTCCACCAGTCGCTCGAGGCCGAGCAAGGCCAAAAAGCCCAGGTAGAGGCCCCGCGACGTCACCATTGCAGCAGCACCACCTCAGAGCAGAACCCGGGCCCCATGGCCATGAGCAGGCCGTAGTCTCCGGGCTGTGCTTCGCCGCAGGCGAGCATGGACTCAAGGACGAAGAGGACGGAGGCCGAGGAAAGGTTGCCGGTCTCGCGCAGCGACTTCCACGAGCGCTCGAGAGCTCCGGCGGGCAGTTCCAGGGTGCTCTCGAATGCCTCCAGTACTTTCGGTCCGCCGGTGTGTGCCACCCAGTGGCGGATGTCCGTCGTCCGGAGGCCGTGGCGCGCCAGGAAGGCGCCGACGTCCTCGCGCACGTGGGCGCGGACCACGTCGGGCACCTTGGCGCTCAGCACCACCTTGAAGCCCCCATTCACGACGTCCCACCCCATCACCCGTTCGGTGTCTGGGTAGAACACGCTGCTCGTGCCGAGGATGCGTGGGGCGCCGGGGGCCGGTAGCTCTCCCCCGGACAGCACCATGGCCGCCGCGCCGTCGCCGAACAGTCCACTGGCGATGATGTTGGCGATAGATAGGTCCTCGCGCTGCAGGGTCAGCGAGCACAACTCGACCGACAGCAGCACCGCCACCTGATGGGGAAAGGCCCGGAGCACGTCGCTGGCGCGTGCCGTCCCGGCCGCGCCCGCCACGCAACCGAGGCCAAAGATGGGGGTTCGCTTGACGTCCGGGCGCAGCCCCAGCCGGTTCATCAGCCGTGCATCCACCGACGGCGTGGCAATTCCTGTGACGGTGACGAAGAAGAGGTGGTCGACCTCGCTCACGGAGAGTCCGGCGCGCTCCAGCGCCTGACGGACCGCCTGCTCTCCCAGGTCGGTGGCGACACGAATCCACGCGTCGTTGCGCGCTCGCAGGTCGGTCAGCCCGGGGTAGTCCTCGAGCGGAACGGCCAGGTGTCGCCCGCCCACCTGCACCGCGCGGTGCAGCTCCTCGAGGCGTTCGACATTGAAATGTTCCTTGGCCCAGTGGGTCCGAAACGCGTTGATGAGCGTTTCCTGGTCCGCGTAATGCGGCGGCAAGGCGGTACCAACGCTGCGGATTGAGGGGTTGGGCAGAGGCACCATGCTGGTCTCTGGCTAACCGAGTCAGCGCTCCCGAGCAACCGTCCCCCCCTATTTTGGGGAGCCAGCAGGAGTCCTGACTGGCCCGGTCGGACGACCGAGTGTCCGGGCGGCGACCACGAGGAGCAGCCCGCCCAGTCCCACCGGCAGGGCATTCAGCAGGATGGCCGTTCCCAGGCTGGAGCGGTCGGCAATCGCACCGATGATGGGCGGCGAGATGGCGTCGCCGAGGGCATGGTAGGCGAGGACGCTGAGGCCGACGGCGAAGCTTCGGACATCGCCAGGTACCGCGCTGACGATGGCGGCGTTGAGCGGACCGTTGTTGAGGAAGATGCAGAACTGGGCGGCCGCGACGGCAGCGAAAATGACGAGCGGCGAGTGGGACAGGGCGACCAGGGCCATGAATGGGACGGCCAGGAGCAGCCCCCAGCCCGAGAGAGACATGCCTCCCGTGGTGGACTTGCGGTCGGCGACGTCTCCGAGCCAGCCGCCCACCAGGGTTCCGACGATGCCAGCGACCGCGGTGATGCCTCCAAAGTAGAGTCCGGCAATCTCCGGGTTGACGCCGCGTTCGAGCTCGAGAAATGCGGGCATCCAGTTGGCGAGACCGCCGATGGAAAACGTCATCAGGGTGAGCCCGGCGACGGCCGCCCAGTACGTCGCGTTGCTCCGCAGGCGGAGCAGGCCCTGCATGAAGGGCAGCTTCGGCTGGGGGGGCCCCTCGTCGGTAGCTCCACGCGGCGGGTCTGGCACCCGCAGCGCCAGCACTGCCACCAGCAGGCCCGGGATTCCCGCCACCCAGAAAGCGTGCTGCCAGCTGTAGCGGTGGCCCAGCCACCCGCCGAGAGCGAAGCCCATCGCCGAGCCCACCGGAATGGCGATGTAGAAGTAGGAGAGCATGCGCGAGCGCTCCTGGCGCGGAAACAAGTCGGCGATGAGACCGGGCGCCACCGTCCCGTAGCCAGCCTCGCCGATGCCGACGATGGAGCGCGCGAGGAGGAGCGCGGCGAAGCTGCCCGCGAAACCGCCGCCCACCGTGGCCAGGCTCCACAGGAAAACGCCGCCCGCCAGCACCAGGCGCCTGGGGAACCTGTCTCCAATGACGCCGGCGAGCGGGGCAAACAGCATGTAAACGATGATGAAGACGGAACCGAGCAACCCCGCTGCCGCTTTGTCGATGCGGAACGCCTCCATGATGCGGGGCATCATCCCGGCGGCGATGTACCGGTCGAGGTAGTTGAGCAGGTTGATGAGGGTGAGGATGGCGAGCCCATAGCGCGCCTGACCGCGTCTGATGCCGGGCTGCTCGCCACTCATGGGGGAGTCCCTCCGAAGCGCACGGCGAGCAGCCCCCAGCGCAGGCCGTGGTCACTCACCCGGGTGCCGTTGACGCGCAGGTGGTCGAGCGCGTGCTCCAGCAGCACGGCCCCGGCGACGATGACGTCGGCGCGCTCGGGCTGTAGCCCTGGGAGACCTCGTCGCTCCGCCAGTGGCACCGCGGCTAGCCTCTCGCGCGTCTGCGCCAGCGCTTCGCGGCTCAGCCAGCCCCCGTGGACCCGGGCCGCGTCGTATGGGGCGATGGCATTGGCAACGGCGTACAGCGTGGTCAGGGTTCCGGCGACTCCCACCACCAGGGCACCGGCCTCCGGTGTCGGAATCGGGGCCAGTGCTGGCGCGAGTTCGGTATGGAGCCGGGCGAAGTCCTCCGGCGAGGGTGGGTCCGAGCGGATGCACCGCTCGGTGAGCCGCACCGAGCCGATGTTGATGCTGGTGTGAAAGCGCACGCTCCGGCCGCGTCCGAAGATGAACTCGGTGGAGCCGCCGCCGATGTCGATGGCGACCAGCTCCCGCCCACCCGCCTCGGGGCCGAAGTCGTCGGACACCGCCCGGTAGGAGAGCTGCGCTTCCTCGTCGCCGGAGAGGATTTCCACCTCGACGCCGGTCCGCGCGCGGGCGGCGGCGAGAAACTCAGCCCCGTTGTCCGCGTCCCGCGCGGCGGAGGTGGCACTGATGGCGAGACCGACGGCGCCCAAGGAGCGTGCTTCATCCGCGAAGCGACCGATGACCTCCAGGGTGCGCGCCATGGCATCCGCTGCCAGGCGGCGGCTCGCATCGACGCCCTTCCCGAGCCGGGTGATGACCCCGCGCTCGGCCACCGGGCGAAAGCCGGAGGGGGTGCGTTCGGCGACGAGAAGCAGCACGGTGTTCGTCCCGACGTCGATGGCGGCGTAGCGGGGCATGCCGGCACGGGACACTAGCAGCGGACTACGGTGATGGAACGTCAACTTCCAGCCGTTGCCGCTCGAGGCAAAGCGCCTCGGGAGGCGGCCGTCTTTCGCTAAACGCCCTCGGCCAGCAATTCCGTCACGCACTGGGCCAGGTAGGCGTACTGCTCGGGCGCGTTGTACAGCTGCGCCGAGACCCGTAGACACCGGGCCGGGGCCGCGGGCCAGTTGAAGACTGGAACCTCGATGGACTTCCGGTGGAAGAGGGCGTCCTGCAGCGGGTCGAGTCCGGGCGGAGGGCGCGGCCGTCCGTCGCCAGGCGGCAAGGGCACCGCCGCCAGGGACCCGAGCATGTCCTCCGGGCACGGCGGTGGAATGTCCAGCGCCTCGCACAGGGTGCGGCGCGCAGACAGGGCCAGGGAATGGTTTTTTGCCATCACCTGCGGCATGCCCCCTGGAACGAGCGCACCGAGCGCCTCGAGCGACGACGGGATGCACAGCCAGGCGGTCGGGTCGTCCGTCCCGCACCAGTCGAACTCGACGCGAAAATGCGTGCGGTCGGTGCGGGTCGTGTTCAGGCCGTGGCTGATGGTCAACGGATGAATGCGCTGCTGGCGGTCGCGGCGCACGTGGAGGAAGGCGGCGCCCTTGGGCGTGCACAGCCACTTGTGGCAATTGGCCGTGTAGTAGGCGGCGCCCAGAGCGTCGAGCTGCACCGGAACCATGCCCGGGGCATGCGCCCCATCCACCAGCACGTCCACCCCCCGCCCCTGCAGCAACGGCACCAAGCGCTCCACCGGGAACACCAGGCCCGTCTGGCTGGTGACGTGGTCGATGAGGGCGAAGCGGGTGCGCGGGGTGACGGCGGCCAGGACGGCCTCCACCACCGCGTCCGGTCCCGACAGGGGAAACGGCACCTTGGCTCGTACCACCCGCGCCCCTGTCCGGCTCGCGACATAGCGCAGGGCGTTTTCGCAGGCGTTGTAGGCGTGGTCGGTGGTGAGCAACTCGTCCCCCGGGCCGAAGTCCAGGGAACGAACCACCGTGTTGACGCCACTGGTGGCGTTGGGCACCGCGGCCAAGTCATCCGGGTGGGCGCCCAGCAAGGCGCCCAACGTGCCCCGGACGCTGTCCAATGACCCTTCGAGGTCGCGGTCGAAGAAACGGACCGGCTCGCGCTCCAGCTGCGTGCGCAGCTCGGTTTGCCGCGCAAGGACGGAGCGCGGGGTCGCCCCAAAGCTTCCGTGGTTGAGGTAGACGACGCCCGGGTCGAGCGTCCAGGCATGGGCCAGAGGCGACGGAGCAGGCAGGGTCGGGCGGGCGTCAGTCATGGGTCCAGTGGCAAGTCGAAGGTGAGGTTGACTTCGTCGAAGCCCAGCATCCGGTAGAAATCATGAGACTCGCTGCGCCGGCGGTCGCTGCGTACGAAGAGGCGCTCGCAGCGGGCGTTGCGAGCGAGCTCCGCAGCGGCCCTGACCAGGGCCCGGCCCACCCCGAGCTGCCGCGCCTCAGCGTCGGTCACCAGGGCGGTGAGTTGGGCCACCGGCCGGGCGGCATACAGCCGCTGCTGAATGCTCACCGTTGCCGCGCCGACCAGCCGGGGTGCTCCGCCAGCCGGGCGGTGCTCGGCGGCCAAGGCATGGAAGGACGCTCCCGGGCGGTAGAGGGCAAACTGCGCGGCGACGACCGGGCCAGTGGTGGCGTAGCCCAGGCGTCCGAAGAGGCCGGCCAGGCTGTCGGCGTCCTCGGGCAGAGCCGGGCGGACGGTGACTGGCTCGGGTCGGCTCATGGTCGCCTTCCCCATGCCACACGCTGACCGGCACAGTCGAGCCCTCGGGGAAAGGTCTAGGCGCCCCTCACTCCCCTTGCATCAGCCCGGTGACGCGGCCGTCCGGATGGACCACCACCCGCGCTGCCGCGGGCTCCTTGGGCAGCCCGGGGAGGGTGAGGATTTCCCCGGTGAGGGCGACGACGAATCCGGCGCCCGCGGAGAGGCGGAGCTCGCGCACGGTGACGACGAAGTCGCGCGGCCGTCCGCTTCGGGTCGGGTCATCCGAGAGCGAGAGGTGTGTCTTGGCAATGCAGATGGGAAGGCGCCCGGCGCCGAGCTTCTCCAGAGCGGCCAGGTCCCGCTCTGCGCCCGCGGTGAAGGCGACGTCCCCTGCGCCGTAGGCGATGCGCGCCACGGCGCGAATCTTGTCCTTGAGGGGCGCCTCGAGTGGATAGAGGAACTTCGGCGTGGCGGGCGCAGCGTCGGTGCGGTCGAGCATGTGCAGGACCGCGTCGGCGAGTTCCAGGGCTCCCTCTCCGCCATGGGCGTAGCCCTCGCAGACTGCCACCGCCACGCCAGCCGATTTGCCCCAGCCCTTCAGCTTCTGAAGCTCTGCCTCGCTGTCCTGGGGAAAGCGGTTGACGGCCACCACCGCTGGCAGGCCGAAGACAGCCAGGGTCTCCAGGTGCTTCTCGAGGTTCTGGAATCCGCGCTGCAGCGCATCGGCGTCCGGCTCGGCGACCCGTGCGAGGGGCGCGCCGCCGTGAAACTTGAGCGCCCGCAGCGTGGCGACCAGTGTCACGCCTCGCGGCCACAGGCCGGCCGCGCGGCACTTGATGTCGAGGAACTTCTCCGCTCGCCGAGCTCGAAGCCGAAGCCGGCCTCGGTGATGACCTCGTCCGCATAGGCCAGCCCGAGGCGCGTGCCGAGGATGCTGAGAGCAGCCGTGGGCGATGTTGCCGAAGGGTCCGGCGTGGACGATGGCAGGCCCACCTTCGCGCGGTCTGCACCAGGTTGGGCAGCAGGGCGTCGCGCAGCAGCGCAGCCATCGCGCCCGACGCCTTGAGGTCGCCGGCGGTGACGGGCTCGCCGCCGAAGCTCTGGCCGACGACGATTCTGCGCAGCGCGCCTCCAGGTCCTTAGGACCCTCGGCCAGGGCGAGGATGGCCATCACCTCGCTCGCCGCGGTGATGTCGAAGCCGGTCTCGCGCACGGCACCCCGTTCGCTCGCCCACCGAGGCCGATGATCGGTCTGGCGCAGCGACCGGTCATTCATGTCGAGGCACCGCCGCCAGCGTCACCTCCGCGGGTCGAGCTCCACCGGCTGGCGAAAGTGGCAGCGCGTTGTCGACCAACGCGGCCAGGAGGTTGTGCGCCGCGCTCACCGCGTGGATGTCGCCAGTGAAGTGCAGGTTGATGTCCTCGGCCGGCTCGAGCGTGGCCTCGCCCGCCGCCCGTTCCGCCCCCCTTGACGCCGAACACCGGGCCCAGCGAGGGCTCGCGCAGGGCGGGCGACGGCGTTCCGACCCCGCCGGCACAATCCCATCGCCAGTGCCACCGAGGTGGTGGTCTTCCCCTCACCGGGGGGCGTTGGGTTGATGGCCGAAACCAGCACCAGGCGTCCGCGTGCCGGGCGTCCCTCGAACGCGGCGAGCTCCACCTTGGCCCGGTGTCGGCCCCAGGGAATGACGTGCTCTGAGCGCAGGCCTAGCCGTGCGGCAACCTCGTGGATGGGACGAACAGTGGACATGGCGTGTCAGGGTCCCCAGTCGGCTGTGTCGAACTCCCCGCGCTCCATCGGCAGGGCCATCTGGTTCTTGCCGTCGGCTGTCATCACGAAGAGCTGGGGCAGGCCGTTGCGCGTGCTGGTGAAGACAATCAACCGGCCGTTGGGCGAGAACGATGGCTCCTGGTTGTTCCCCTGGTCCTGGGTGAGCCGGTTGACCTTGCCCGTGTCGACGTTGACCGTGAACAAGTCGAAGGCGTTGCGCTCGTCGCGGGCGGTGAAGGCGATGAGATCGCCGCGCGGGCGACCAGCTGGGCGTCTGGTTGTAGTTGCCCTGGAAGGTGAGGCGGCGCAGGGTCCTTCGGGTTGTCGACGGTTGAGCAGGTACAGCTGCGGGCTGCCGCGCGCGCGTGCTGACAAGGCCAGCCGCTTGCCGTCCGGGGCCCAGCTCGGACTGCGTGTTGATGAAGTAGGAGGTGTCCGTGACGGCGTGTGCATCCGTGCCGTCGGCGTTGGCCATCCAGATCTTGCGTGCCATCCCCCTGCGCCAGGCTGTAAGCGATGTGCTTGCCGTCCGGGGCGTAGGCGATGCCGGTCGCCATCTGCCCGGCGGAGACGAGCAGGCACGGGTGGCGCGCCAGGGCGCTCCCGGTAGAGGTCCGGCTTGCCGCTGCGGTAGCTGGTGAAGGCCACCGAGTTACCATCCGGCGCGACGGCGGGAAGCACGTTGATGGCCGTCTTTGGCGATGACGACTGCGTCGCGGCCATCCCAGGCGGAGAGCCAGATTTCGCGGTTCTTGCCGACCCGGTGAATGAAGGCCAGGTGAGTCTGGAACGGGCCAGGCTCGCGCGTGTAGTGGCGATAGAGCGCGTCGGCGAAGAAGTGGGCCAGCTTCCGGGGCTCGCTCAGCGGGACGACGTGCACCAGGCGAAGCTCTTCCTTCCCCGAAGCCACGCTGAAGAGTCGCATCTCGCCGCGCAGGCTGGTGCCGTCCACCGACAGCTGCACCTTCACCAGCGCATCGGCGCCGATGTCGGCCCAGCGCGAGAAGGTGATGCTGGCGGCCGTGAAGCCCTCACGGGCGTCGGCGAGAAAGCTCTTGCGGTCGAGCACCTGGAAAATGGCTGCGGCCGTGGCGTCGAAGACCAACGCCTCATCGAAGCTGGCGGCCGCCGGCCGGGCGTCGTCGGACAACGCCTGCGGGGCGGGGATGGCGATGGGGAGGGGTCGGAAGTTGGCCCCGGAAATCTCCAGGATGGGCGCCTGGGCGTACCCGCGGCTGGCCAGCAAGACGAGGGGAAACAGGAGGAGGCGGGCGAGTCGAGTCAGCTGCACGGGAGAGAGTCTCCTTCAGGGCCGGAACTGAAGCACGATTCCGTACTTCTGCAGCGCACTGCGAAGGTGGCCGGGGGGTGGGGCGAAGGGTGCCGCCCGTTTCACCGCTTCCAAAACGGCAGTGTCGAAGAGGTCATTGCCGCTCGACTTCACCAGCCGGCTACGCGCCAGCTGGCCGTTCGGGTCAATGAAGAGGGCCACCTGGGCGACGAGCCGAATCCGCTCCTGGTCCGGGATGGTCTCCGAGACGTTATAGAAGCGCTTGACCTGACCGCTGAGCTGGCCGTAGTAGCGCTCGCCCTCGGACTCTGCCGCGTCGCCGGATGGGTCGCCGTCCAGCGCGCCGGACGTCTCCGGGGGCCGCTTCGACTTGCTGAGCTGGTCGAAGGCGCCCAGCAGTTTCCGCCGGTCATCGCCGGTCTTCTGCCCGGTCGTCTTGCTCTTGGCGGCCGCAGCTGGCGTCGGTAGGGCGGGGACGACCGCTGGTGCGGGTGCCGGAGGAGGGGCCTGCTCCTTGGGAGGCGGCGGCGCCTCCTCGATGCGCGGGAGCAGCTTCTCGTCGCGTGGCGTGCCCTGCCTCACCAAGGTCGCCCGGATGGGCTTCTGGTCGAGGTCCAGCATGGGTCGAGCGGTGAGAGCGCCGTACCCAAGCACCATCCCGAGCAGGACGGCGTGGACGAGCAGTGACGGCGCAAGGAACCGGCCCAGGGGCTGGGGTGGGGCGCCGAGGAGACTGGTCGGGGGGGTTGCGGTCACGTCATCCGTTCCCGAACAAACCGCTTACCGCCGGTCTTTCTTCCTGGGAGCGCCGGCGGGGTCGGTAATCATTCCCACCGCGGGGATTCCCGCCCGCTGGGCAGCGGCCATGACTTCCACCACAGCGCCGTAGGGGACGTCCCGGTCTGCGTGAAGGTAGATTTCCTTGTCGGCTTGCGCCTTGGCGTTGGTCCGGAGTTTCTCCTCCAACTGGTCGCTGGGCACGGGCGTCTCGCCGATGTAGGTGTTCCCCTGGCGGTCGACGCTCAGCACCAGGCGCTTCTCGGTGGCTTCCACCGGCTGGGCCCGCGCGTCGGGCAAGTTCACCTTCACCCCTTGCTGGATGAGTGGGGCGGTGACCATGAAGATGACGAGGAGCACCAGCATCACGTCCACCATGGGCGTGACGTTGATTTCGCTCATCGTCGTGCGGCCGGGAGCGCCGCGGCCTCCGCTCATCGCCATGGGGTGGTGGACACTCCGGTCATTTGAAGAAGTGGCGCTTGACGATGTTGAGGAAGTCCGAGGAGAAGTTTGCCATCTCCACGTCGAAGACGCGGATTCGGCTGACGAAGGCGTTGTAGGCCACCACCGCGGGGATGGCGGCGAACAGGCCGGCCGCCGTGGCGAACAGGGCGTTGCCGATGGGCGCAGCCACTGTCGAGAGGCTGGCGTTGCCCTTCTCGGCGATTTCATTGAAGGCCCCGAGGATGCCCATCACCGTGCCGAACAGGCCGACGAAGGGTGCCGTGGCTCCCACCGTGCCGAGGAAGCTGACCCGGGATTCGAGCTCGCTAATCTGCGAGGAGGAGGCGCGGTTGAGCGCACGCTCGACATTTTCGATGCCTCCCAGGCGCTCGGACATTGGCCCAGCGTCCGGGTCCTTGGACTGGGCGAGCTTGGAAAGTTCCTCGTAGCCGGCGCAGAAGACCTTGGAGAGCGGCGAGGAGTCCAGGCCGCGGGCGGACTGGTAGATGGCATCCAGACGGCTCGCCTTCCAGAAGGTGTCGAGGAAGGTCACCGACTGGGCACGGGCTCGGGACAGCTGCCGGCTCTTCAGGGCGATGAGCGCCCAGGACACCACCGAGACGACGACCAGCAGGACGAGTACAGAAATCTCGACCGCCGAGCTCTTCTCGACGAGGTCCAGGTAGTTGATGGCCGCGACCAACGGGGGGGGCTGAGTCATCACTGGCAAGGGGCTACCAGCAGTCCCGGGGACGGTCAAACGCTCGACCACAGCTTTTTCGCCCATCGGCGAGGGGCTCGGCTGGTGGCCCCCCGAGTGAATAGGAGCGCGCCCCCCCACGTATGTTAGGGGAATAAGAGGAGACCCCGCTGCATGCGCCTACCTGCTCGTGCCTTTCTCGTGCTCGGCGCCGTCGGCGCGGGCTGTTACCCCACCTACTACTACGGGCCTCCGCCGCCCGGCCCCGGCGCCACCGGCAACATCGCGGTCAGCTGGACGTTCGCAGGAGCGAGCTGCGCCCAGACGCCGGCGGTAGTGCAAGTCCGGGTGAGCATCCCCAGCGACCCGGTCCCCATCGTCCCGGACACCTTTGCTTGTTCGGTAGGGAACCCGCCTGGCCAGGTGGTGGTCTACGGGTACGCCCCGGGCAGCTACGTGGTGAATCTCACCGGCCTGGATGTCAGCGGGAACGCCATTTGGACGGGAAACGGGACGGCCAATGTCGTCGCCTACAGCACGACCCCCCTCAGCATCGACCTGCAATCCGGGGGCGGAGGCGCCGCGGTCGCCAGCCTCTCCTGGACCTTCGCTCCCACTGTGGGCAGCTACGCCCCGCCCTGCACCGGCTCCGGGAGCTCGGACCCGGACCGTATGGACTCCGTGGCCCTCTACGTCGACGGGGCCAACACCCCCGCGCAAACCTACGACTGCAGCCAGGGCACCGGGGCGGGGCAAGTCTCCACGCCCCCCCTGTCGGCGGGCCCGCACACCCTGCAGCTGGTTGCCTACCAGACGGGGCTCTCGTACGCCTTCGCACAGAGCCAGAGCGTCCCGGTCACCCTCACGAGCACGCCCGTCTCCCAGAGCGTCACCTTGGCCTGGACGGTGGGCGGGGTGGGGGTCGGCTGGACATACCCGGGCTCCACGGCCTGCAGCGCCGGCCAGGTGGCCACGGTCACGGTGGGTTTTCTGACCTCCGGCAACTTGGGCTACAGCGTCGCGGGATGGCCGTGCGACACGGTCGTGGCGCCCTTCAAGCACCTGCCCGCCCTTCCCGCCGGCACGACGTACGGGCTCACCGTCAACGCCCTCGGTGCTCCCCCCTCCCCCGTCCTTCACTCCGGCACCGGGACGACGGTGATTGAGCCGGGCCACTTCTACGACGGCACCTCCGCAACCGTGGTGACCGTCCCGCTGAACTGAACTGGCACGCTTCGTGGTAGGGCAAGGCGGATGACTTCTGTCGACCGCCGCCCGCTGGGTGTCTTCGACTCCGGCGTCGGGGGACTGACGGTGCTGCGCTCGCTGCGGGCCCGGCTGCCGGACGAATCCATCGTCTACCTCGGGGACACCGCCCGGGTGCCCTACGGCACCAAGAGCGCCGGGGTGGTGACGCGCTACGCCCAGCTGAACGCCGCTTTCCTCACCTCCCTGGACGTGAAGCTTCTCGTCGTCGCCTGCAACACGGCCTCGGCGGTGGCCCTGCCGGCGCTGCGTGCGACGCTGAGCGTCCCGGTGGTGGGTGTCATCGAGCCGGGGGCGCGGGCGGCCGCGGCGCGGACTCGCACCGGGGTGGTGGGGGTCCTCGGTACCCCGGGCACCATCCGTTCGGGCGCCTACCAGCGTGCACTGGCCGCCGAGCGCCCCGGACTCACTGTGCATGCCCAGGCCTGCCCTCTCTTCGTCCCGCTGGCCGAGGAGGGGTGGTTGACAGGAGACGTCCCTCGGCTCATCGCCCGCAGCTACCTGGAGCCCTTGCTGGGTCATGGCATGGACACCGTCGTTCTGGGCTGCACGCATTACCCGCTGCTGCGCGGTGTCCTCCAGGAGGTGCTCGGTGCGGACGTGGCCCTGGTGGACTCCGGGGACGCCACCGCCGAGGCCGTTTCGCAGGTGCTGGCCGCGGGCAAGGCGGGACCCGCCGGGCCGGGGGGGCGGACCGAACGCTTCTACGTCACTGACATCCCGGACCGCTTCGTCGAGGTGAGCGCGCGCTTTCTCGGGACACCCGTCTCGGACGCCCAGCAAGTCGACCTGGCGGTCGGCTAGGCGTCACTCGAGCCGTTCGGCGTGGGTGTAGACGTTGAAGGTCCCACTGCGCACGAAGGCGGCCAGCGTGACGCCGGCCCGCTGCGCCAAGTCGATGGCCAGCGTGCTCGCGGCGCCGACACTGGCCAGGACGGGAATCCGCGCCATTGCCGCCTTCTGTACCATTTCGAAGCTGGAGCGCCCACTGACCACCAGCATCGCCGGGGGCAGTCCGGCGGCCGGAGCGCGAGGGCGGCCCAGTCGGGCCTGCAGCAGCAGCGTGCCCACCACCTTGTCCACCGCGTTGTGGCGCCCGACGTCCTCATGGATAGCCAGGGTGCTGCCATCGGCGGCGAGAATTGCCGCGGCGTGCGTGCCGCCAGTACGGCTGAAGGTGCCCTGGGCAGCCCGCAGCAGCTCCGGCGAGGCCCCAACCAGCTGGCGCGGGATGCGTTCTGCCACCGGAAGGGCCTCCACCAGCGCGAGCAGGTCCTCGACGCTGCGCCGCCCGCACACACCACAGGCGGCGGTGGTGAGGCTTCCCCGCCGGGTGGCTTGAACGCGCTCCAGGTCCAGGTGCACGCCCGGTGCTGGGATGACGTCGAGGACGTTGCCGTAGCCTTCCTCGTCCACCCGGCCGCAGTGGCTCAGCGTCCCGAGGTCGTCCAGGCTGCGGATGATGCCCTCGGCGTACAGGAAACCGGCGGCCAGCGGGGCGTCGGCCCCTGGCGTGCGCATGGTGACGGCCACCGCGTCACCGGCGATGCGAATCTCGAGCGGCTCCTCGATGGCCACCACATCGGTGACCACCGAGGCGAGGTTCCCCGCCTGGACGCGGCGCACGGGCCGCTCCGACATTCCCGGCTTTGCCATGGCAGCGGAGCAGGCTAACCCCTCCTCAGCCCGCATGCGATGCTGCTGCGCGCGGGGCAAGGAGGGGCGCACGCGATGGCGACGCGAATGTCCGAGGCGAAGGAACTGATGCAAGAGGCGCGGGCGAGCGCGCGCGAGGCGCGCGAGGCGCAAGCTCAACGCGCCTACGCCCGTCCCACCTTCGAGCACGTGTCACTCGGGCGCCCGCTGCGCGCGGTGGTGTTCCTGGTGGTGTGGGCAGCGGGCACGGCCATTGCGGCGGCGGTGGGCCTCGGGTCGGGCGGCGTTTCCGGCGTCGGCCTGGTCCTCCCGCTGGGCAGCATCCTCGCGCTGGTGCTGGCCACCTGGGTCAGCCGCATCATCCGCATCGCCGCACAGTGGGAGCGCGGCGTCGTCCTGCGGCTGGGGCGCTACCACGGGCTGAAGGGGCCCGGGCTGATGCTGGTGTTCCCGGTGTTCGACAACGTCCGCTTCGTCGACACGCGGCTGCTCACCCTGGACGTGCCGCACCAGCAGGTCATCACCCGCGACAATGTCCCGGTCCAAGTCGACGGCGTCATCTTCTTCATGGTGAAAGACCCCGAACGCGCCGTCATCACCGTGCAGGACTACCGCTACGCCATCTCCCAGTACGCCCAGGCCTCGCTGCGCGACGTCATCGGCAGCATGACGCTGGATGAGCTCCTCAGCGAGAGAGACCAGATTCAGTCGAAGATTGCCCAGGTGGTGGAGAGCCGCGCCAGCGCCTGGGGAATCCACGTCGACTCCATCCGGCTGTTGGACATCAACATGCCGGAGGACCTCAAGCGGATGATGTCGCGGCAAGCCTCCGCCGAGCGAGAGAAGCGTGCCACCATCACCAAGGCCGAGGGCGACCGCGACGCGGCCATCAACCTGGCCCAGGCGGCGGACACCATGTCGCGCAGCATCGGCGCGATGCAGCTGCGTACCCTGCAGACGCTCGACGGTCTGGGCTCCTCGGTGGCCAACACCGTCGTCATCGCCGTGCCAGTCGAGGTGCTGGAGCTAGCCAAGGTGGTGGCAAACAAGGTGGGCGGGTGAAGCCCTTGGGCAGGTGCCTACCGGCTGGGTCCGCCCCCGGGAGCGGTCGCTGACACCCGGGCCCGCGCCCGCCCGCCCGCACGGCGACGTCACGCTGGCCATCCTCGCCGGCGGACGGGGGCGCCGGCTGGGTGGCGTGGCCAAGGGCCTGTTGCAGCGAGACGGGCGGCCGCTGCTGGCCGACCTGCTGATGCTGGCGCCGCGCTTCGCCGAGGCGCTACTGGTGACTTCCGACGCAGCCCCCTACGCCGGCTTCGCGGTGCGGTCCGTGCCCGACGTCGTCCCGGACCGCGGCGCCCCGGGAGGGGTGCAGGCCGCTCTCGCCCATGCACACACCGTGTGGGTGCTGGTGGTGGCGGCTGACATGCCCTTCGTCACCGCGGCCGTGGTCGAGGGTCTGCTTGCCGAGCGAACCGAGAGCGTGGACGCCGTCGGCTTTGATGTGGACGGGCGGCTCGAGCCCCTGCTGGCGTGCTACCGCTCGGCGCTGGCGCCCGGGTGGCAGAAGGCCCTGGCCAGCAGCCCGTCGCTACGCGAGCTGTGGCAGACGGTGCGCACGCGGCGGCTGGGCAAGTCGGCGCTGCTCGAGGTGGACCCGCTGGGCCGTGCCCTGCTGAGCGTGAATACACCCGAGGAGGCGGCTGCCTTGTCTGTCACCGTGGCCCGGTAGGCTGTGTACCCCACGAGGAATTCGTCCCGGTTTCTTGCGCCCGGCGCGACGGCGTTGCTACCGTCCTGTGACGTCTAGCGCTCGAGTGCGCTGTCCGGATGGCCAGAACCTTCGACCGAGCCGTCTCCGGCTTCAACCACAACATCACCCACCGTCAGCGGGTGTACCACGTGCAGACGGAGGACTCGGGGGTCAACAACCCCACCATCGTGACGCTGCTGTACGTCGGGGGAAACATCCTGGCCCAGAAGAAGACGTCGTACGCCGAGTTGCTCGGCGCGCCCAATCTGGCTGAGCAAGTCCGTCAGCGCATGGAGGAGCAACACAAGGAGATGCTGTACGCCGTCCGCGCCGGCCGGTACGACGGCACGGACATGGCCAATGCCGCGCGGGCCTACCAGCCGGGCCAGCTCGCCGACGATGAGCCGAAGGCCCCGCCCCGCGCCCCCGCTCCCCCGGTAGCCCCGTTGCCCATTCCCCTTCTTGAGCTTGCGCCGGTGGAGGCCTCAGGCGTCGAGGAGACCCTGTTCGGGGAGGACCTCGTGTCCGAGAAGTCCCTGGATGAGGTCATCCTCGGCTACCTCACTTCCGAGAAGGACGGTTAGCCGGGCCCCGCCGGGCCGGCTGTCGGGCCAGAGTTTCCCCCGACGTCCCGAGCGAAGGCCCGGAAGTGTCCGAGGACGAGGAGAACAAGGGCCGCTTCGATGGCGACGGCCGCCGGACGAAGCTCCCCCATGGCCGCCAGCACCCCATCGTCCAGCAACAGGGCGGCCGGGAAGGCCCACAGTGCCCAGCGGCGCAGCCGCCAGAGGCCCCACAGCGCTCCCGCCAGCGCCCCGCTGGTGGCGACGAGATAGGCCCAGTAGCCGGGGCCGAAAGCCCGGGCCGGCCCGCCCGTCAGTGCCAGCCACCAAGTCAAGGCGAGCGCGAGCAGACTGCCCAGGCAGAGCAGGGTGAGCGGCCAAGGCCTGGTCCGGGTGCGCTCCGCCCGAAAGAGGGGCACCGGGGAGGGGTTGAGGTTAGGCAGTGGGCCCGTTGGGGTTGTCTCGTCCACTTCTCGGAGAACTGTAGAATGCGCAGCCAGCTACTCGGTACTCTCGCTGTTGCCCTGCCGCTCCTCGCCTCGGCCACCCTCGCCGGCGAGGCGGCTTCCCAAGGAACGCCCATGTCCGTCTACGACTTCAAGGTGAAGACCATCGACGGCAAGGACGCCTCGCTCTCGCAGTACAAGGGCAAGGCGCTCCTCATCGTCAACACCGCATCGCAGTGCGGCTACACCCCGCAGTACGCCGGGCTCGAGACCCTCTACGAGAAGTACAAGGACAAGGGCCTGGTGGTGCTGGCCTTCCCGTCGAATGATTTCGGTGGGCAGGAACCGGGGAGCAACGCCGAAATCAAGAACTTCTGCGAGCTCAAGTACAAGACGACGTTTCCGCTGTTCGAGAAAATCGACGTGAAGGGCGAATCGGCCGCGCCGCTCTACAAGTACCTCACCAGTCTTCCCGGAAAGCAGGGCGGTCCCATCACATGGAATTTCAACAAGTTCCTGGTGGCGTCCGATGGCACCGTGGTGGAACACTTCGACAGCAAGACCGACCCGACGGGCGCTGTGCTGACGCAGAAGCTCGAGCAAGTGCTGCCGAAGTCCTGAGGCAGTCCGGGCACCACCGCCGCGGGAGGCGTCCGGTGAGCCGCCGGACCTTCCCCGCCCTGCTGTGCGCCCTCCTCGGCGGGAGTGTCGCCTTCGCCGGGGACGCCGTCGTCGCGGTCGGGCTTCCGGACCGGCCGTGGAAGCTGCTGGTGGAGCTTCCTGGCTTTGAGATGAGCCCGGTGCAACAACTCAAGGGAGGCGCGCGGGTGTCCGGCACTGCCGAGCGCGCCGGCCTCGTCGTCTCGCTGACATTGGCAGCCAGCCCAGGCGACCCGAGCCCACGCTCCTGCCGCGACCACGACTGGGCTGGCCGGCAGCTCGCCCAGCCGCTGCGGGAGGACACCCGCGTTTCCCAGCAGGGCGACCGGGCGCGGGTGGAATTCATCGTCCCGGCGAGCGCGGGGGAAACGGCGCGAGAGAAGCACGTCCTGCTCTACCTGCAGCGCGACGGCGTGTGCGCCATCGTCCATCTCTTCAAGCTGCGCTACGAGCCAAACGACGCTGCAGTCCTCGAAACGCTGCTTGCCTCGGTACGCCTGGCCGGCTGAGGACGCCGTCTGTCCCGGGGCAGGGCGTCAATCGTTCTTCGGGACGACTTCGATGTTCACCAGCACCGTGGGCCCCGGGACGGGCATCCCGGCGCGGCAGTAGGTTCGCCCGGGCTTCAGCCCGGTGATGACGAGCTGATTCGTCTTGGCCGTCGCGGACCGAATCTCCACCCGGGCCACCGAGAGGTCGTCGCAGTTCAGCCCCTTGGCGTGGCCGACATCCACCACCACCGTCTTTCCCACTTCGACGCTGATCGAGTCGTCGGCCCACGCCGGCGCTCCGGCGAGCAGGGCGGCGAGAGCGAAGCGCAGGGGCGGCAACTTCATGACCGGCACCTCCTTACTGGCTGCGGGAATGCGGATGCGGTCGGGCCGCGGTGGGCGCGCCCGCATCGGGTGCGGCGGCGGAGGCGTCATGACTCAGCGCCAAGGCAATGCGCTTCTGCAGGGCCGCCTTGCTCTTGGCCGTCCGGACCGCGGCACGAAGCTCGGTCACCAGGGCGTCATGCCGCTGGCTGAGGTTGGCGAGGGCGCTTTCCTTGTCCTTCAGCTGGTCGCTCACAGCAGCGCGGGCGGCGTCCACTTCTTCCAGCTTCTGGGACAGGTCCATCGACTGGCGGAGGGCGTCCTTTCGGTCCTGCTCCAGCCGACCGGTGCGGGCGCCGTACTCCTCGGCCAGCCGCTGCGCATTCAGGGTGCGCGCCGCTTGGTCGTCGACGACTTTCTTCCCGTAGACGAAGACGCCCCCCAGCACGGCTACCGCCATGAAGGCCAGCAGCCAGGGCAGTAGCGAACCCCCGGTTCGCGGAGGACGGTCGGGCTCGGGCCCGAGCTCAGGGGGCTCAAGCTGAGGGGGACCTCCTGGGAGGTCGAGTAGGTCGGACATCCGGGCTCCTCGTCGAAGGCCGAGTCTAGTGGAAATCGCGGCCGGGGTGCCCCCTGTGCGATGATCTGCACCGATGATTCAAATGTTTCACGTCACCAAGTCCTACCCTGGGGACCCCCCGGTGTTGACTGACGTGAATCTCACCGTCGACAAGGGTGAATTCGTCTTCCTGACCGGCCCCTCGGGGGCCGGGAAGACGACGCTGCTGCGGCTGGTGTTCTGCGACGAGAAGCCCACCCGGGGGCAGATTCTGGTCGGAGGTCGCAACGTGGCGCGTATCCGCGCCGCCTCCGTGCCGTACCTCCGGCGCAACATCGGGGTCGTCTTCCAGGACTTCAAACTTCTTCCCCACCGGACGGTGCTGGACAACGTGGCCTTCACGCTCGACGTCTTGGGCACGCCTCGCTCCGAGTCCCGGGAGCGCGTGCTCCGCATGCTCAAGCTGGTCGGCCTGCAGCACAAAGCGGAGTCGCTGCCGCTGAAATTGTCCGGTGGTGAGCAGCAACGGGTCGTCATCGCGAGGGCGCTGGTCAACGACCCGACCATCCTCCTCGCGGATGAGCCGACCGGAAATCTCGACCCTGGCCTGACAGTCGAGATTCTGGACCTCCTCTGTGAGGTGAATGTGCGTGGGACGACGGTGGTTGTCGCCACCCACGACGCGACGCTGCTCGAGCGCTACCAGAAGCGCGTCATTCGCCTGGAGCGCGGGCGGGTGGTCTCCGACACCGCTCAGGCCGAGGCCGCTCGTCGCACCGGCTAGCAGGCGAGGGGAGAAGCCAAGGCCAGATGGGTGGAGTCGCGAAGGCGGAAGTCTTCTGGCGCTCGGCGTTGCAGGGCATTCGCCACCAGCCCTTTCCGCATGTGGTGGCGGTGCTCACCCTGGGCATCGCCCTCTTCACCTTGGGGCTCGGCCGCGCCGGCTCGCTGGCGGTCGAGCACCTGCTGAGGAGCCTAGGGACCGAGGTGCAGGTGACCGTGTGGCTGCGGCCAGGAGCTCCGCAAGCCGACGTGGACGTGTTGTCCGCAGCCCTGCGGGGACGGGGCTTCGGGGTGCAGCTGGTGACGCCCCGGGCCGCGGTGGAGCGGTTGACCCGCGAGCTCGGACCGGCGGCGGATGCCCTCCGGGGCCTGGCGAGTGAGCCGTTGCCACCCTCGCTCGAGCTGCAAGTGCCCCCGGCCTGGCGGGACCCAGCAGCGCTGCGCCAGCTTGCCGATGAGCTGCAGAGGCAGGCCCCGGTGACCGCGGTGGACTGGGGCGAGGCAGCGGTGGAGCGCCTCGGCGCGTTGGCCCGCGCGCTGCGCTGGGGGGGCCTCTTCGCCTTCGCCATCCTCTTGTGCGCGACGGTGGTGGTGGTGGCCGCGACGTTGCAACTGGCGATTTATGCGCGCCGGGAGGAAGTCGAAATTCAGAAGCTGGTTGGCGCCACGGACCGCTTCGTCCGGGCGCCATTTCTCATCGAGGGCCTGTTGCAAGGGGTGGCGGGCGCTGTGCTGGCGCTGGTCGGCCTGGCTGCGGTGCTGCACTGGGTGGCGCCACAGCTCGAGACGCTCTTCGCGTTCCTCGGGGTCGCCAGTCCGGCCGCCGCGCTGTGGGGGCTCCGGAGCACGCTGGAGCTGTTGGGTGTTGGGGCCGTGCTGGGGCTTTTGGGCAGCTTCCTCGCCGTCAGCCGGGCCCTGCGCGCATGAGGCGGGCGTGGTTGCTGCTCGCCGTGCTGCCGCTCCAGAGCGCCCGGCCGGAGGACGTCCGTGCCGAGCGGAGCCGCGGGGAGCAGCGCCTGGCCGCGCAGCGCTCCGCCTTGGCGCTGCTTCAAGCCCAGCAGGGCGGCACCCTGGCGGTGCTCGACGTGTACGAGCGTCTGGCGCGGGGGGCGGCGTCGCGGGCCGAAGCGCTGGCCGCCCAGGTGCGTGCCCTCCGCGGACGCCTGGCCACCGTCGAGGTCCAAGAGGCCCTGGCGCGGGCCGTCCTCGAGACGCGGGTGCACCAGATGGAGCCGCGCCTGTGGGCGCTGGCCCGCCTGACCCGGAGAAGTGCCCTGGAAGTGATGCTTCCGGCGCGCGACCTCGCCTCGCTGGTCTGGCGGACGCGGGCCCTGTCCACCTTGGTCCAGGGCGACATGGTGGCGCTCGAGGAGATGCGCGCGGTGGAGGAATTTCAGCGCGCCTCGCTGGCTGAGCTGGACGGGTTGAAGGTCTCGCTCGCGGAGCGCCTGGACGGACTCCGGGAGGAAAGCGCGCTGGCCAACGAGCAAAAGGGTGAACTGTCCGAAGCACTGCTGCTGCTGCAGGCCAAGGCGCGCGCCAGCCGGGGCGTTCTCGCTGAACTGGACCGGGCCCAGAGTCGGCTCGACCAACTGGTGACGGAGCTCGACGCGCGGCCGGAAACCAGCGGGTTCGGCGCCCTGCGCGGACGCCTGCCGCTTCCGGCTCCCGGCCACATCGAGGCGGGCTTCGGCAAGGTGCTCGAGCCACGCTTCAACACGGTGACGTTGCGCCGCGGCATCGACATCCGTGCCCCGAGTGGCGCGCCGGTGCACGCCGTGGCGCCGGGCACCGTCGTCTGGACCGGGTGGATGCGCGGTTACGGCAACGTCGTGATTGTCGACCACGGCGACGGCTACCACTCGGTGGTGGCCCACCTGGCCGAGGTGATGCGGCCGCTCGGCGCGCACGTCTTCGAAGGCGATGTTCTGGGTACGGTGGGGGATACCGGCTCGCTGCAGGGGCCGCTGCTCTACTTCGAGATTCGCCGTCAGGGCCTGGCGGTGGACCCTGCGCCGTGGCTCGGAGCAGCCGCGTACAGCCGGGCCGCGGGCGCGGAGGCGACGGCAGCGCATGGCGAAGTGCGCTAGGAAGGCGGGACGATGGACCTGCTGGAAACGCTGCACACCGTGGTGCGCCGGGCGCTGGTCGCGCGGGGTGTCGAGTCATCCACCCAAGGCGTCGGCGGTCATGCCGTCCATTTCTACCGGCTCGCCGGACGCGGCACGGGGGCCCCGGTGCTTCTGCTGCACGGGCTTGGCGGCAACGCCAACGGGTTTGCGCGCATGTTCTTCGGCCTGGCGGCGCGCTTCTCGTGCGTCTACGCCATCGACCTGCCGGGAAATGGGTTTTCCCCGCTTCCGGAATCCGGGCCGCTGGCCCTCGATGAGCACCTGGTCGTCCTGCACGAATTCTGCCAGCAGGTGGTGAAAGAGCCGGCGCTGGTGGTGGGGAACTCGCTCGGTGGCGCACTGGCGCTGACGCTGGCGGTCGACCATCCCGAGGATGTCTGCGCGCTCGGACTGCTGGCTCCGGCGGGGGCCCGGCTGCCGCCGGAACGCTTCGCGGAGTTGATGGGGCGCCTCGAAGTCCACACCGCGCGAGACGGACTGGCCTTCACCCGGCGCCTCTTCCACCGTGCGCCGGTGACCGCGCTGCTCTTCGCCCCGCAGATGCGCAAGGTGCACAACACCCCGGCGGTGCGAGCTATCCGCGCGAAGGCGACGGTGGAAGACCACCTGTCCCCGGAGACGCTGGCACGCGTCGACGTCCCGACGCTGCTGTTGTGGGGTGGTAGCGAGAAGCTGCTGCCGGCGGAGATGCTGGCCTACTACCGGGCGCACCTGCCGGCGAGCGCCCGCATCGAGGTCGTGGAGGGGGTGGGACACGTGCCGCAGATGGAACGGCCTCGCGAGATGGTGCGCCGCTTGGGGGACTTTGCCGAGGAGGAAGGCCTCATGGGTGGGGTGCGTCCAGTTTCCGGCCCGTCCGTAGGAAGTGGTTCAGCGCGCGCTCCCAGTCCCGCATGACAGCGGCGAAGTGCTGCTCGGTCATCTCGGCGATGCGTGCGTTGCCTCGCTCGGAGAGCGCGGTGAAGGTGTAGCGGACCTCGCCACGCGTCCGTTCCTCGGGCAGGGGCAGAAGGGTGATGCTGAGTTCCACCAGGAGAACGCCGAGGCGCAGGTGCGTGTAGGCGACGCGGAGGTTCACGGCGTCGGTCGTTTGCTGCACCCACAGGGTCTCGGACCCGCCGTGCGAGCGCGTGACAAAGAGGGTGCCTTCGCCGTTGCCTGGAGCCTGCCAGCGGATGTCGGGCGCCCAGTCCGCGGCCCAGGCCTTTTCGCCGAGCGGCGTCAGCAGGGGAAGGACCCGCTCCGGGGGCGCCTCCCACGTCTGGACGCCCACGCGCGTGGCCCGCTCGAGTGGCACGTCGGGGCCGGGTGCGGTGCCGAGGACTTCCGCAGCAACGAGGAGGGCAAGTCCAGAGGTCACGGGGAAACTCCCTTCTTTCGGGCGGGGCGGCGCTTGGGCTCGGTCGCGTCCTGCAGGGCCTGGAGCGCGGCGCGCACGGCGAGGACGTCCCGGTCGCTGAGCTGCCGCAGGGTCGCCAACTCCAGCGCGGCCAGCCGCCGGTGGACCCGGCTCGCGGCAGCGCTGCCGGCAGGGGTTAGCGCGACGAGGAAGGAGCGGCGGTCCTCCGGGTGCGCGGTGCGCAGGACGTACGCGCGGCGCTCCAGCCGGTCCAGGTAGCTGGTGAGGGACGACCGCTTGTGGGCGAACGCCCGGTGCAGCTGCGCGACGGAGCAGGTGCCGGCCTCGGCCAGGTGTGCGAGCAGGTGCGCCTCGCCCTGGCTGACCTCGAGGCGGGGCTGGGCCGCTTCCAGCCAGAGGCCGATGCGGTGGGTGGCCCGGTGGATGCCCGGGACGAGCGCGAGGCGGGGGGCGATAGCTTTCATCCTTTAACGTATAGTACGTAAACGTAATATTTGGAAGAAAGATGCCCGGGGCGCCCTCCCCAGGGTGGCCGGTCGCCCCTCGGGGGGGGTTCGCCCCGCGCGTCGGCGGTCGACTAAGCTTGCCGAGGTGTCCTTCCTCCGCCGTGCCGTTGCCGCCCTGGTGCTCGTCGCCGCGCACGCGGTGGCCGCCCCGGCGACGGCCCCCCCGCCTGCCCAGGGCGAGACGACGTACAAGCAGCTCGAGCTCTTCGCCCGCGTTCTCAGCTACGTGCAGAACAACTACGTGGAGAAAGTGGAAGACAAGCAGCTCGTATACGGCGCCATCAAGGGGATGCTCGACACGCTGGACCCGCACACCGTCTTCATGCCGCCCGACGTCTTCAAGGAGATGAAGATTGACACCTCCGGCGAGTTCGGCGGGCTGGGGCTCGACATCGCCAAGAAGGGCGAGCTGCTGGTGGTGGTCGCCCCGGTGGACGACACGCCCGCGGCGCGTGCCGGCGTGCACGCCGGCGACGAGATTCTCGCCATCGACGGCGAGAGCACCCGCCTGATGGACGTGGCCCGCGCGGCCGCGAAGATGCGCGGGCCGGCCGGAAAGCGGGTGACGCTGACGCTGATGCGCGCTGGCTTCGCCCAACCGCAGGACATCACCATCCTGAGGGACCACGTGCGGATTGTCTCGGCGGAGGGGTCGCTCTACGGAACCATCGGCTACGTCCGGTTGAAGAACTTCCAGGAGCGCACCGACATCTACCTGAAGCGGGAACTCGACCGGCTGCGGACGCTCAACGGCGGGCACGAGTTGCGGGGGCTGGTGCTCGACCTGCGCAACAACCCGGGTGGCTTGCTCGACCAGGCGGTGGCGGTGAGCGACCGCTTTCTTCCGGGGAAGCTCACCATCGTCACCACCCGTGGGCGAGGGCCGCACAACGTCACCGAGGAGAAGAGCCACGACCGGGACACTGAGAAGCCCTACCCTCTGGTGGTCCTGGTCAATGGCGGCTGCGCCTCGGCGGCGGAGATTGTGGCCGGTGCGCTGCAGGACCACGCCCGCGCCCTCATCGTCGGCACGGCCACCTTTGGCAAGGGCTCGGTCCAGACGGTCATCGAGTTGGAGGACGGAAGCGGCCTCAAGCTCACCATCGCGCGCTACTTCACCCCCAAGGGCCGCAGCATCCAGGAGTCCGGCATCCAGCCCGACGTCGTCGTCCCCGACAGCCGCGACGGCGCCAGCACGCACATGGCTCGCGAGAAGGACCTGCGTCACCACCTGCGCAACCCGGGTGCCGTGGACGCCCGGGTTCCCCGGGTGCTGCAGGCGCATGACTGGCCCCTCACGGCCAGCCTCAACGACGAGCAGCTGCGCCTGGCCCTCAACTACCTGCACGATGTGTCGGGGGAATCCCCAGGACGGCCGACGGCCTCCGCCAGCCCTGGTGTCACCGCCAACCCGCCCGCCGCCCAAGGCGAGCCCCCCGCTGGGCCTGCCAGCCCGCGGGCGGCGGGAGGCGCACCATAAGTGGGCTACCGCACCGCGACCGTTGGAGTGTGACGCAAACGGTCAAGTTTCCAGAGCCAGCGCTGCTAAGCCACCGGAATCGCTAGAATCGTTTGACAGCGGAGGGTCCCATCCCTATTGTCCCGCGCCGCCGCGTCCAGGGAAGGGGAGCGGCAGACATCGGAGACGCCAGCCGTTGGGCCCTGGGGCTGGGGCCTGAGGGGTATTTCGTCCCTCGGCGGTCGTGAAGCGAACCGCGGGACGGGTTCTCGCGGGAGGGGCCTGCGCCAAAGATGACCACGGTCGAATTCGTTTTTCTCGGCGTCTACTTCGCCGTCCTGTGCGTTTTGGCCGTGTACGGGTCACATCGCTACCGGATGGCGTTTCTGTATTACCGCCACAAATTCAATCTTCCGACGCCCAACGGGCGCCTGGCCCGGCTGCCCCGGGTCACCATCCAGCTGCCCGTCTTCAACGAGATGTACGTCGTGGAGCGGCTGATCGAGGCGGTCTGTCGCATCGACTACCCGCGCGACCTGCTCGAGATCCAGGTGCTCGACGACTCGACCGACGAGACCAGCAGCATCGCCGCGCGCGGCGGTGGAGCGCGCCGCGGGCCCACGGCATCGACATCTCTTACGTCCACCGCACCAACCGCCAGGGCTTCAAGGCGGGCGCGCTCGAGAATGGCCTGACCGCTGGCCAAGGGCGAGTTCGTCGCGGTCTTCGACGCCGACTTCGTCCCGACCCCGGACTTCCTCGAGCGCACGGTGCCCTTCTTCGCCGACCCGAAGGTCGGCATGGTGCAGGTGCGCTGGGGGCACCTCAACCGCGACTACTCCGTCCTCACCCAGGCGCAGTCGCATCTTGCTCGACGGCCACTTCGTCATCGAGCACACCGCGCGCAACCGCTCCGGCCGCTTCTTCAACTTCAACGGCACGGCCGGCATCTGGCGGCGCAGCGCATCACCGACGCCGGCGGCTGGCAGCACGACACGCTCACCGAGGACCTCGACCTCGTCTACCGCGCGCAGCTGCGCGGCTGGCAGTTCGTCTTCCTGCCCGGAGGTCGTCTCGCCCGCCGAAGTGCCGGTCGACATGAACGCCTTCAAGAGCCAGCAGCACCGCTGGGCCAAGGGCTCCATCCAGACGGCGCGCAAGCTGCTGCCGCACCATCCTGCGCAGCGACCTGCCCTTGCCGCTGAAGCAGGAGGCGTTCTTCCACCTCACCAACAACCTGGCCTACCTGCTGATGGTGCTGCTCTCGGTGCTGATGCCTCTGTCGATGGTGGTCCGCTTCAACCACGGCTGGTACGGCGACGCTGCTCCTCGACTTGCCCTTCTTCATCACCGCCACCGCCTCGGTGTGCGTCTTCTACGTCGCCGCGCAGCGCGAGGTCGGGACTCAACTGGTGGGAGCGCCTCCGCTACCTGCCGTTCCTGATGTCGCTCGGCATCGGCCTCGCCATCAACAACGCCCAGGCCGTGATCGAGGCGCTGCTCAGCCAGGAGAGCGGCTTCAACCGCACGCCGAAGCACGGGGAGCGAGGGCAAGGACGTCCTCGGCCCGGTGAAGCGCAGCTACCGCGGCAAGAAGACGCTGCATGCCAGTGGTCGAGCTGTGTTTCGGCATCTACTTCACCGGCGCGCTCTGGTTCGCCGTCGACACGGGCATCTGGACGTCGGTTCCCTTCCTGGTGCTCTTCCAGGTGGGCTTCCTCTACGTCGGGCTGATGAGCCTCTTCCAGGGTCGGATGCCCGTCCGGCGCGAGGTCCGCGTCGTCCTGGCAGCCGAAGCGTAAAGCCCGGCCAGGACTTCCCGCCCCCGCCCGAAACGGGGCGGAGAAGGCCGACGCTGGCAGCGGCACCCCCCTGGCCGAACCCCTAGCCGGCGTCTGGGGGCACGCGGACCAGGCGGTGCAGCCGGTGGACACCGGGCTCGACGGGCCGGCAGGCCCCGTCCACCCTCAAGCGCTCGACGGTGGACACGACAAGCCCGGCATCGGCGCAGCTGACGACTTCGGCGGGGAAGAGCGCGGCGCACCCGCCGTCGCCGTTGAACCGAGCGACCCCTACTGCCCCGACGAAGCTGCCCGGGGAACGCACCAGCACCAGCTGCGAGGTCTCCGTGCCCCCGTCGGCCGCCCTGTGCCGCACCTCGAGGAGGAGGACGCCGCCGTCATCCCGCGCCAGGTAGCGGAAGGTGTCGTCCTCGCTGTGACGCCAAACCCCGGAGAGGTCCGCCGGGCAGCCGGCGAGGGGACTGGGGGAGGGAGCCGGGCGCGCCGGCGGCTCGGGGGGAGGCGCCGGCGGCGCGGCACAGCCGCAGGCCCACAGCAGCAGCAGCACCCAGGGACGCACGCGCGGGAGCCAGGCTAGCCCACCTCAGCCGGGCGGTGGCACACGCGTCCGTCGCCGTGCGTCCAGCCAGGCGGCGAGAAGCCCGAGCAGGGGCACCTGCAACAGCCAGGTGGCCGCCAGCAGGTGCGTCGGCGGGGCCTCGGCGCCCAGCAGCTGGCCGGGAAGGGCCACCGCCGCCACGCCCAGCAGCAGAAAGGCCATCCCCCAGGGGAAGCCGCCGGGTGTCGCGCGGCGGTACAGCCACAGGCCGAGGGCAGCCAGGGCGACCTCCAGTGCCAGGGCCACTGGCATCCAGCGCCACAGGCCCAAGCCAACCCGGGCCGAGGAGGGGCCCAGCAGGGGGAGCTCCGGCACGTGCTCGATGGCATCACAGAGGAAGTGCGAGGTCACGGCCGCGGCCACCACCAACGCGCCGGCAGCGCGGGCCCGACCGCGCAAGAGCGCCGCGGCCAAGGCCGCGGCCAGTGCCGACCAGCCGAGGGTCGCCAGCAGCCCGTGAGACCACGGGAAGGTGAAGGTGAGGAAGTGTGCCCGCGCGAAGTCGGAGGGGACGTGGACCTCCTCGAGGCCTGCCAGGACGAAGAGGCCGAGAAGCCAGTCCAGCAACAGCGCGCCCGACACCAGGGCGCCCGCGTTACAGGCCGGTGCCGCGCGCTTGAGCGCGAGTCCCACGCCGACATGTCCAAGAAACATTTGCGGGCGACTCCCCCGAGGCTGGGTTGGCTTCTGCCGACATGTGCCTACTGCAGGCGGCGACAGAAGCGCTACCAGGGGGGGCGCACCGCAGGGGTACCTGCCCCGTGCGCGCTGCTAGCATGGGCGTCGAATCAACATGCGCTCCACCATGCCCCTCCTCGCGCTCTGGCTTGCCCTGCCGGCGCCGGCGGGGGCGGCGGAACTGGCCTCGCCGGAGGTCCAGGCGTGCCTCACGTCGCTGCGCGAGGGCGAGCGCGTCCGTGCCGAGGCCGTGCTCGGCCCCTTGCAGGCGCTGCCCTTTCTCGAGGCGGACCTCGTCGTGGAGCCGGCCGAGCGCAGCGTGGCGGGCCGGGTGTCGCTTGCCTGGACGCCCAAGGCGGCGAGTCGCTCGCTGCAGCTGCGCCTCACGCCGAACGCCTTCGGCAGCGCCCTGGTACGGCTGCACCAGCCGCTGGTGAACGGGGAGCCGGCCACACTGGTGCCCGTGGCCGATGACGTGGTGCGGGTGGAGTTCCCGAGGACCCTTCCAGCCGGCGAGCGCGTGCGGGTGGAGCTGCAGCTGCTGGCCCGGGTCCCGCGCGGCGAGACGGGCAGCTCGCCGCTCTCGGCGTTCGCGCCGAGCGGCGCCGGCGGCCGGGCGGACCACGGGGCCTTCGCGGCCTACCCGGAGGCGCTGAGCCTGGTGGGCATTCTGCCGAGGCCCCCCGTCACCTTGCCCGACGGGAGCCGGGGCGCCGGTCCCACCGGAATTGGCGACCTGGCCCTGTACGACGCGGCCAACGTCCTGCTCTCCGTCACCGTCCCACGCGGCTGGGCTGCGGTGTCGGCCGGAGCGGCGCTCGGCGAGACGGCGACGGCCCAAGGGGGAACCCGCTTTCGCTTCGGCATCGCCGCAACCCGCGACGTGGCCCTGCTGGTGACGCGCGACTACCGAAGCGCACGACGCCAGGTGGCGGACGTCACGGTGGAAAGCCTCTTCCCGGGCGACCTCGCCCGTTCCGCCGAGCGGCTGCTGGATGAGGCGGCGGAGTTGCTCTCCGCGATGGAGCGCCGGCTGGGTCCCACCCCCTACCGGACGCTGCGCCTGGTGGCGGCGCCCCTCACCGGCGGTGCGGGCGGGATGGAGTTTCCGGGCCTAGTGACGCTGTCCACCCCGCTGGTGCAACTTACCGAACATCCCGGGCGCACCCTCGGCCTCTCCGAGGCCGACGTGCCCGCCGGTGCCACGGAAACCCTGGGCGCGCTGGTGGACTTCGCCCTCGCTCATGAGTTGGCACACCAATGGTTTCCGGGCCTCGTCGGCTCGGACCCCATCGCCGCACCGGTGGCGGACGAGGCCCTGGCCCAGGCGGTGGCGCTGCTGGCCGTCGAGTGGACACACGGCACCGAGGCCGCCCGGGCGGTGGACGCCCAGCAGGTGAGCGGGGTGTACCGCATGTGGCGGATGCTGGGGGGGCAGGACGCCGCCGCGGACCGGGCGACGTCGGCCTTCCCCGACGAAACGACGTACGCGGCGCTGGTGTATGGCAAAGCGCCCGGGCTGCATGCCCGGCAGCGCGCGCTGCTGGGCGATAGCGTCTACGTCCGGGACTTGCGTGCCTACGTCGACGCCCACCGCTGGGGTTGGGCCGATGCGAACAGCCTCACCGCCCTGCTGTCACAGCGGCACCCGGGCCAGGCCGAGACGCTGCGGGCGCTGCAGCGGCGCTGGTGGTCCGAGGCACACGGCGACGAGGACCTCGGTGTGGCGGAGGTCCCGGGCATGCCGTCCGAGGCCGAGGTGGAAAAGCTGATGCGGCAGATAGAACATTAGCGGCATCAACTCAACGGTCCCGGACGTAGGAGTTCCGCTCGCTGCCCTCGTACCCTCCGGCTTCCAAGCAGCAACGCTTGAAACCGCTGCCCCGTGCCGCACGGGCCAGCGGTCGTTCCGTCCGAGCTTCTCGAGCCGCTCCTTGTTGCCGTGGATGACCCGGGTCCCCGCGTCGGACTTGCGTCTCGGAGGGATACCCCTCGCCTCCGTTTAGGCGAGTGCTCGAAACCCGGGGAAGTGAGAGCGGGTACGGGCTAGGTGGCAGATGGCGTGCCGGGGCGGCGGTCTTCCGGACAGAAGGGAGCGCCTGCATTGGAGTCGTGGTGTTTCGACACACGGCGAAGGGGGGCCCGCCAACCCCGGGGCGGGGTCGATTGTCTCCGACGATGAGATGGCACCCGCGCGCCCTCAGCATGTCAGGGCGCGAAGAGCGCCTGGACGAATTCAGACGGCGAGAAGGGGCGCAAATCCTCCACCTTCTCGCCGACGCCCACCCAGGAGACGGGCAGCTTCAACTCGTCGGCGATGCCGATGATGACGCCGCCCTTGGCCGTGCCGTCGAGCTTGGTGAGGACGATGCGGGTGACGCCCACCGCCTCGTGAAAGCGCTGCGCCTGGGCGATGGCGTTCTGGCCGATCGTGGCGTCGAGGACGAGGAGCACCTCGTGGGGAGCCCCGGGGAGGGCCTTGCCCAGCACGCGCTTGATCTTCTGCAGCTCCTCCATGAGCGGGGCCTTGGTGTGCAGTCGTCCGGCGGTGTCGGCGAGCACGACGTCGGCGTGCGAGGCTCACCGCCTGCTTCACCGCCTCGAAGACGACGGCGCCTGGGTCCGAGTCCTCGGCGCCCTTCACCAGCTGGGCCCCGGCCCGGCCCGCCCAGACGTCGAGTTGCTCCGTCGCGGCAGCCCGGAAGGTGTCACCGGCAGCCAGCACCACCTGCTTCCCGGACCGCGAAAGCCGGGCCGCCAGCTTGCCGATGGTGGTGGTCTTCCCGGCGCCGTTGACGCCCACCACCATCACCACGTGCGGCGGCCCTCCGCCTTGCAGAGACTGTGGCGTCGGCAGCTCCACCATGCGGGCCACCTCCGCCTCGATGAGCGCCTTCACCCGGGAGGCATCGGCCAGCTCGCTGCCCCGGGCTTGCTCCCGCGCCGTCTCCACGAGCCGGGCCGCGGTGCGCACGCCGATGTCCGCGGTGAAGAGGGCCTCCTCAAGCTCGGCCAGCACCGCCGAGTCGACTTTCCGGTGGCCCCCGAGGACGCCGTTGAGAAGCGCCACGAAGCCCAGGGAGCGCGTCTTTTCCAGGCCGGCGGCCAGCGTCTGTCCGGCCTCGGCCCGAAGGCGCGCCTGGGCGGCCTCCGCCGCGGCCTGGGCGGCCCGGGCGGCCCGCTCGCGCGCCTGCGCCTCGGCCAGCTCCTTCAGCCGGGCGGCCTCCATGTCCGCGGCGGCCCGCGCCGCGCGTGCCTCCTGCCCCACGGTTTTCTCCGCACGGTAGGCCGCGCGCTTGGCCTCCTCCTCCGCTTCCTTGAGGCGGCGGACCTCCGTCTCCAGAGCTCCCCGGCTGGCGGCGTCACTGGCGCGCGCGGCCAGGGCGGCCCGCTCGTTGCGTTCCGCGGCCAGGGCTGACGCGCGCTCGCGGGCCGCGTGCGCCTCGGCGCGGTGCTGCAGGGTCTCCGGTGGGGCCGGTGGCCGCGGCACTGGCGGCGGTTCCTTCGGGACCAGCGGGGGACGGGGGCGCCTTCTGGATTGGTGCCAGAGGCGCCAGCCGAGCGCGGCCCCGCCCAACAGCACGCCCAGGGCGGCCAGGGTGGTGGCGTCCAGGCCCAGCGGCGTGGAGAGGGCAAGCAGGGAGAAGGAGGCGGCCGGCATGGGGGCGCCTCGAATACAACAAGACGCTGGCGGTTGCAGCGTCGAGCGCCTATGGGTGCAAGGGCACACACCTCCATGCGACACCTCCGTCTTCTCCTCGCCCTCCTCCCCCTCGGCTGCATCGTCGAAGCGCCCGGGGGCGACAAGCAGTCCCCCGGGTCCTCGGCGACGGCGGCGCGTCCTGGCAGCCGCGCGGCGGGCGTGCGCAATGGCGCCAACTTCGACGGGAAGGTGGAGCTGCTGGCCGCCTCCTTCAACCCGCCGGTGCTGACCCCCGGGGACGTGACCGAGGTGAAGCTGTACTTCCGGGTGCTGCAGCCGCTGCCCGAGGATTGGCAAGTCTTCGTCCACGCCGAGGACCCAGAAGGAAAGGGGGCGCGCACCAACTACGACCACGTTCCGGGGGGCGGCAAGCGCCCCACCAGCAGCTGGCGCGTCGGGGAAACCATCGAGGACACCTTCGCCATCGGCCTTCCGGCCGGCAGCACCCAGCGGGCGGTGGACCTCTGGGTGGGCTTCTGGCTACCGCGCACCGACGCGCGGCTTCCGGTGCGGGCCGCCCCCGAAGGCGTGCGCACGGACAACAACCGCGTACTGCTGGCGCGGGTGCTGGCCCAGCCGTAAAAAACAGCGCCGGAGTGGCCCTGTAAGCCGAGTTCTGTTCGTGGCAGAGCGTCCTGCCGCGCGGCGAACATTCCTCTAGGGCCCCGGTTGCCCGGGGGCCTCCTCAGCGAGCGACCCGGAGGCATCGGGGCGGGCAACCCCGGTCCGTCCCTCACGGGGCGGACGCCTCCCTATTGGCTCTTGCTCCAGGTGGGGTTTGCCGTGCCGTCCGAGTCACCCTGGACGCGGTGCGCTCTTACCGCACCGTTTCACCCTTACCCCGGCGAACCGGGGCGGTTTCTTTTCTGTGGCACTTTCCTGCGACTCGCGCCGACTGGTCGTTAACCAGCACCCTGCCCTGTGGAGCTCGGACTTTCCTCCCGCCCCAAGCTGTACCAGCCTGAAGCCAGCGTTCACCCGGGCCACTCCGGCAACTGCAGGCTCTAGCAGGAGGCGGGCCCGGCGCGCCAGCGAGGGGCCCAACTTCCCCGGGGCGGTTACACCGGCTGGCCGTCCAGGCGCTCGTCGATGGCCCGGTTGCTCATCGCGTCGGCCTCGCGGTTCTCCTCCCGCGGCAGGTGCGTCAGCCGGTGTCGGCGGAAGGAAGCCAGAAGTGTCCGGGCCTCCTCGTACAGGGGCCGCAGGGTGGCACTCTTCACCTGGTAGCGCCCGCCCAGCTGCCGGATGAGGAGCTGGCTGTCGGCCACCAAGTCGACTTCCTCCGCCCCCAGCGCTTGGGCGCGTCGAAGTCCGAGAAGGGCGCCCATGTACTCGGCGTGGTTGTTGGTTTGCCGGCCCAGGTACAGCCCCAGACGTTCCACCACCTCGCCCGAAGGCAGGGCCAGCACCGCCCCGGCGCCGGCCGGGCCCGGGTTACCGCGGCTCGCCCCGTCCGAGAAGACGCGCAGGTGCCGGCGCGGGTGGTGTGAGGAGGCCGCGGGAGGGGCGTCACGCGTGCGCTGCGCGCCGTCACCCGGGGGCCGGACGTCGGCGGCCTCCAGCGTGTCGGCGGCCGAAAGCAACAGGCCGCGGGCGCGCGCGGCGTCCAGGCCGGGGAGGGCCAGCAGGGTGCGCTCCAGGGCTTCCAGGCGGGCGATGGCCCGCAGCAGCTGCGCCGGGGAAGTCTCCGCTGCGCTCATCCCTTGGCGGCAGGGGCCCGGGCGGGCGCGACCGGCTCAATGGCCTCGGGCGCGCAAATAATTCGGTGGCAGGACGGGCAGACGTCCGTCCCCAGCGTCGTCTTGAGGGTGTTGTACAGCTGGGGCGGGACGTTCATGTTGCAGCCCTGGCAGGTGCCGGCCACCACCGTCACCAGCGCCGGCATCCTCCGCCGGCGCACCGTCTCGTACCGCTGCAGCAGCGGCGGGTGGACTTGGGCGGCCGCGGCCGCGCGGCGGCCGTCGAGGGCCTTCACCTGGGCGGCGAAATTCTCCGACTCGCGGCGCAGCTCGGCGAGTCGACCGGCCACCTGTTCGACGCGGGCCAGGTGGTCGTGCTCCTTCTGCTTCACGGTTTCGCGCAGGGTGGCCATCCCCTTGCCCAGCTCGACCAGCTCCTCGGCCATGGTGAGGTTGGCCTTCTTGGCAATGTCGATTTCGCGCGCCAGCGCGGCGTACTCGCGGGTCGAGCGCTGCTCCGCCAGCCGCCCCTCCCACTTCTTCACCTTCTCCTTCTCGTCGGCGATGTTCTGCTCGAGCGTGCGGCGCTGTCGCTCGACGTCCAGGAGTCGGGCCCGCTCGGCTTCCACTGCTCCGCGGGCCGCGCCGAGCTCGCGCTCGAGCTCTGCCATCTGTCTTGGGTACACCTCCGCCGCCTTGCGGAGTGCGGCGGATTCCAGGTCCAGCTTCTGGAGCTCTGCCAGGGCCATCAGTTTGTCCTGCACGGGGGGCCTTCTAACAGCAACCCCTCTGCGCGCCAACGCCCACGTCGTCATGGCAAGTTTGGCCCGTGCCCACCTTCCACCGACTTGCCCTTCCGGCGCTCCTTGGCGCCTCGCTCGGCTGTCCCCAGCCGCCACCCACTGCCTCAGACGGCGGTTCCCGCGCGGCGCAAGCGGCCGAGCGACCTTTCGAGCGCCGCTCGGCGCCCACGGCGGCCGCCGCGGAGGCAATAAGCCTCGACGGCCGCGTCCTGTGGCGCGGGCCGCGGCCGGTGCTGCCGGCGCTCGCCACCAACGCCTCGGTTCAAAGTGTCTGCGGCGCCTCGGTGACCGACAATGCTTTCCGGGTGGACGGGGCGGGCGGGGTGGCGGACGTGGTGGTGTGGGTGGACGCGCCCGCCGAGGCTTCCCCGGCGGCTCCCGCCGGGCCCACCGTGGTGCTCGACCAGCGGGGGTGCCTGTATTGGCCCCCCGTCCTGGCGGCCCGGGCGGGCGGCAGTTTGCACATTCGTAACTCGGACCCCCTCACCCACACCGTGCACGGCTTTACGCAGGGGCAGACGGCCTTCAACGTGGCGATGCCGCTCGAGCACATGCAGCTCCAGCGTCCGCTGCCCCCGGAGCCCCAAGTGCTGGACATCCGCTGCGACGTGCACCCGTGGATGCACGCCGTCGTCCGCACCTTCGCGCATTCTCACTTCACCACCACCGGGTTGGACGGACATTTTCGGCTGACCGGCCTGGCACCGGGGGAGGCCGTCATCCACGCCTGGCACCCGAGGCTGGGCGAGGCCTCTCAGCGGGTGCAGGTGGGGCAGGCAGGCGCGCCCATCGACTTCAGCTTTGGAGGCAAGCCGTGAGGTACTGCCCCCGGTGTGCCCGAGCGCTCGAGTCACGCGAGCAGGGCGGCCGTGCGCGCAGCAGCTGCCCGGACGCGGACTGCGGCTTCGTCTTCTACGACAACCCACTACCGGTGGTGGCGGCGCTGGTGGAGCACGAGGGGCAGGTGCTGCTGGTGCGCAACCACGGCTGGCCGGAGAAGTGGTTCGGCCTCGTCAGCGGGTTTCTCGAGCGCGGCGAGACGCCGGCCGAAGGCGCCCTCCGGGAATTGCAGGAGGAAGTGGGCCTGGCCGGCGAGGTGGTTCGGCTGCTCGGCGTCTACAGTTTCAGCGAGCGCAACGAAGTCATCATCGCCTTCCACGTGCGGGCCACTGGCACCATCCAGCTGGGCGAGGAAATCGCCGAGTTGCGGAAGGTTCTCCCCGAACGCCTTCGCCCGTGGCCCTTCGGGACGGGACAGGCGGTGGCGGACTGGCTCGCTACCCGGGGGTAGCCAAGGACTCAGGCTTCGTCTTCTTCGACCTCGGCCTCGTCCTCGAAGGTCTCGAGCTCCTCCTCCTCGACGACGCCCTCAGGTTCCGCGGGCACCACCGGCTCGATGACTTTGGGGACGGCCGCCAGTCGGCCCTTGCGGGGCTCGGGCGCCGGGCGGTTGGCCGGGCTCTGCTTCTGGTCCGCGCCACACTTCGGGCACAGCGCCTCGGGCTTCTTGAGGTCGTAGAACTTGGTGCCACACTTGAAACAAACGTGCTTGTTGCCGAGGTCCGTCGCGGGCATTGCCCCCACCTGTTCTAAAGGGCGGCGTCCTTAGTGGCGCTTCCCCCCGAAGTCAACCGACACGGGTTACCATGGGGCAAGGCGCTTGAGCATCCCCTGCAACAGCTGTGGACGCGCCCTCTCCCTGCCCAAAGGGGGGGACCGGCCCGAGGCGGTGACGTGCCCTGAATGTGGGGCCCGCGTCCGTGTCTCCGCGGGCCGGGCCTCCTGGGAGGACGCCGAGCCGGAACCGATGCCCTCCGACCCGGACTGGTTCATCCTGGTGCAGACCAAGCAGGTGGGCCCCCTGGACGCCCGGACCCTGGTGGACAAAGTTCGAAGCGGCGAGGTGCACGGGCGCACCTTCGTCTGGCGGGATGGCTTCGACGGCTGGCGACGGGCCCTCGAAGTGCCGGAACTGCTTCCCGTGCTGGAGGAGGCCGGCTTCCCGGCCACCCCGGCCCACGGCCCCCTGACGCCCGCGGAGGCGATTTCCGCCTCCAGGCCCCGCACGCCGGCGCGGTCCTCCACGCCGGCGGAAATTGCCAAGCCGCCCCGGCGGACGGGCGCCGCCCCGGCTGCCCCGGTGGAGGAGGAGTTGGAGCTGGACTTGGCCCGCGCGAGGCCACGGGGACGGACGCCCCGGCCGGAGTCGGACGTCGTCCCCTCGGGGCTGCCGCGCCGCAGCCCCTGGAAGCTGGCCATCGCGCTGTCGGCCGCGCTGGTGCTGCCGGTGGGGGGCCTCGGACTCCTGGTTTCCCTGCGCAAGGAGCCCGTGGTGGTGCAGGCGCACGCTGAGCCCCCCGACCCGGCCGCTGCCCCCACGCCTGCCCCACCGGTGCCGGTGCCGCGGGTGCAGCAGCTGCGGGAGATGCTGCTCGGCAAGCCAACGACGCCTGCGCCGGCCCCCGCCGCGCCGCCCAAACATCCGGCGCCGGCCCCGACCCCGGAGGCGAAAGCGGCGCCGGCCAAGCCCGCCCCGGACGGGCCGAAGACGGCCGAGCTGCGGGCCCTCTACGGGGACGCGCAGAAGCCCGATGTCGGCCCTCGGGTGCGACGCGCCGACACCTCGACGCCGGCGCGGGGGGGCGGCGGCCCCAGCGACCAGGAGGTGGCGCGCGTCGTTGGCCAGACGCAGAGCGCGTTTCAGTCCTGCATCGAGGCACAGCTGCGGAAGAACCCCGGCTTTCGTGGGGGCAAGGTCAGCCTGCTGGCCACCGTAGGCAGCTCCGGCACGGTGAAGCAGGTGCAGCTGGACCGCCGGGACCTCGACGGGACGGACCTCGGCAGTTGCCTCAAGGCCCGGGCTCGCCGCATGGTGTTCGCGGCCTTCACTGGCGGCGACGTGGACGTGGAGATTCCGCTCGTCCTCACCACCAGCCTGTGAGTACGTCTCTCGACTTGGCTGCGTTGCGCGCCTGGGTGGCGGCCGTGGCGGCCTGGCCTGGCTCGGCCGACTTTCCGCTCGCGCTGCGGCCCGCGGCCTTCGGCCTGCAGCGTCCCGGGGGCGGGGTGCCCCAGCTGCCTTCGGGCCCGGCGGCGGCCTCGGCGCTGACCGCGGCCGCGGCGCTGGCGCCCTACCTCGACCACACGCTGCTGCAGCCGGATGTGCTGGGCGCGCAGGTGCGGCAGCTCGCCGCCGAGGCGGTAGCCCATGGTTTTGCCGGTTGCTGCGTCCACCCGGCCCACGTCCGTACCGTCGTGGACGCCCTCGGGGGCGCCCCAGTGGTGCCCATCTGTGTGGTGGGCTTTCCTCACGGGGCCCACCGGCCCGAGGTGAAGGCCTTGGAGGTGCGGCTGGCGCGGGCCGACGGGGCCCGGGAATTCGACGCGGTGGCCGCCTTGGGGGCCCTGCGGGAGGGCGACGTGGACGCGGCCCTGGCGGACATGCGCGCGGTGGTGGAGGCGGCCGGGCCCTGGCCGGTGAAACTCATTTTGGAGACGGGCCTCCTCGCCCGTCCGGCGGTGGCACTGGGCGCCGGACTCGCCCTGGTCGCCGGGTGCGGCGCGGTGAAGACGTCCACCGGCGTGGGGCACCCCGGCGCGCGCCTGGAGGACGTCGCCCTGCTCCGGGCCGTCGTCGGCGAGGCGCTCGGCGTGAAGGCCTCAGGGGGCATCCGCACGCGCGCGCAGGCGCTGGCCCTGGTGGCCGCCGGCGCCAGCCGCCTTGGCACTTCAGCCTCGGTGTCCCTGGTTACCGAATGAGGAGGGCCCGGTGCCCCAGGACGTTCACAAAAGGACAGTTGAGGGGGCGCCTGAGAGTTCTCCGGAGGCCGAGGCGAAAGCTGTGGGCAGCCACCTGCGCTTCGCGGCACAGTCCGCCCCGGAAACTGCTACCCCCCCCCCGCGTCCCGTGAGCCTGTGGCCGGCAGGCCGGATGCGCCCCGAAGCCCACCATGACTCAACCCGAGTTGCGTGAGGCCATTGACGGCTGGCTGGCCGGCGACCCGGACCCGTCGACGCGTGCCGAACTCGAGGGCCTGGTGCGCGCCGAGCAGCTGTCCGAGTTGGAGGAGCGCTTCGCCCGGCCGGTGGCCTTCGGTACGGCGGGCCTGCGGGCGCTGATGGGGGCGGGGCCCGGGCGGATGAACCGGGCCGTGGTCCGCCGAGCTACCGCGGGGCTGGTGCGCTGGCTTCTACGCAGCGTCCCGGAGGCGGCCCGGCGCGGCGTGGTGGTGGCACGCGACGGCCGCCACCACAGCGTCGCGTTTGCCGCGGAGACGGCCGGGGTGCTGGCCGCGGCCGGTATTCCGGCATGGGTGTTTCCCTCTGGGACGCCCACGCCGCTCGCCGCGTTCGCCGTGGAGGCCCTAGGGGCGGCGGCGGGCGTGGTGGTGACGGCCAGCCACAACCCGAAGGGCTACAATGGCTACAAGGTGTACGGGCCCAACGGCGCCCAGGTGCTACCCGCCGTGGAGGCCCTCATCGCCGCGGAGATGGCACGGGCCGGCCCGGCGATTGCCGTGCCCGTTCTTTCCGCGGACGAGGCGCGCGCGCAGGGGCTGCTGCGCGAGGTGGGGCCAGACGTGCGCCAGCGCTACCTCGACGCCATCCTCTCCGAGTGTCGACACCCGGGACGGGGCAGAGACGTCGTCGTCTGTTACACGGCCATGCATGGGGTGGGCGGTAGCCTCGCCGTGGAGGCCTTGCAGCGCGCCGGCTTCGAACGCGTGCACGTCGTCAAAGAGCAGCAAGAGCCCGACCCGGACTTTCCGACGGTGGACTTTCCCAATCCGGAGGAACCCGGGGCCCTGGACCGGGCCCGGCGCCTGGCAGACCTGGTGGGGGCGGACCTGTTGCTCGCCAATGACCCGGATGCCGACCGGCTGGCGGTGGCCATCCGCACGCGCCGAGGAGACTTGCGGCAACTCAGTGGGAACGAGGTCGGCGTCCTGCTCGGGCACTACCTGTTGACGCAAGGGCCGCGGAAGCCGAGGCCGCTGGTGCTGGCGACAGTGGTGTCCTCGCCGCAGCTGGGGCACATCGCCCAGCACCTGGGCGCCGAGTACGCCGAGACGCTGACCGGCTTCAAGTGGATTGCCAACGCGGCGCTTGCACGCGAGGCGTCCGGTGCGCACCTCGTCTTCGGGTACGAGGAAGCGCTGGGTTACGCCGTGGGGCCAGCCGTCCACGACAAGGACGGGATGGGAGCCGCCGTGGCCATGGCGGACCTGGCGGGGTGGGCGCGTGCGCGCGGGCAGACGGTGGCCGACGTCCTCGATGAAATCTCGCAGAAGTACGGCGTTTATGCCTCGCTGCAGCGCAGCGTCACCTTGCCCGGGGCCTCCGGCGTGACCACCATTGCCCGGGTGATGGAGGGCTTCCGCCAGGACCCGCCGGAGGCCATTGCCGAGCGACCGGTGCTTGCCCTGCGGGACTACGCGACGGGGTGCCGCACCGCCTTGGGGGAGAGCCGGGCGCTCGAGTTTCCCAAGTCCGACCTGCTCGCCTTTGAGTTGGCGGGCAGCGCCCGGGTGATGCTGCGCCCCTCGGGCACCGAGCCGAAGCTCAAGCTGTACCTGGAGGCGCAAGGCGCGCCAGAGGCGGGTGAGGCGCTTGAGGACGTCCGGGTGCGCCTCTCGGCCACGGTGGTGGGGCTCGCAGACAGTCTGTTGGCCCTGGCGCGCACGCGCGGCCTCGAGAAGGACTGTGGCTGAACGTGCGAGCGCGAGCGTGGAGCGGGCGTGCGGGGGTGCGGGGCGCGACGCTGGGAGTCTTGCTCCTAGCGCTCCCGCTTCAGGCCGCCGAGGAGCCGTCGTGGAGTGTCGAGTCCGGGAAGATGGTGGGAAGCGGCAACACCGTCTTCTGGGGCCAGGTCGGCTTCCCGGGCGTCTGGGCAGAACTCATCCACGGCACCGACCCGACAACGGAAATTGGCGGCAAGTTCGCTTTCAACTACGCGCCGGAGGGCGTGGTGGAGGCGTGTTGCATTCCCGGGATGGATTTTCAGTTTCTCGCCCGGACGTCTTTTTTCGACAACGGCCGGGTGCGCATCGCGGCCCGCTTCGACCCTGGGTTTCTGCTGTACTTCCCCTCGGGATTCACGCTGTTTGGCATCACCTTCCCGGTGGGTATCGAGTTCGGCTTCCCGGTGAGCCGCCTTCTGTCGCTGAATGCCTCGTTCGACTTGCCGATGTACGTCCTGTTTGCCGGCGGGGGCCACGCCACCACCTTTGCCATCCCGATTCTGTTTGGTGGCGGCGTCGAGTACCTGCTGCGAAAGGATTTCGCCCTGACCTTCAAATTGAAGCTCGGACCGACCGTCTTTACCGGCGGAGGCTACATCGCCGGGAACGCTCAATTTTCGCTGTACGCACTGATGGGCGCGGCGTACAAGTTCTGACCGAGACCTACGCGCTCAACGGAAAGGGAGGGAGAATGCGTAACAACAGTGTGATTCGAGGTGCAGTGCTCTGCGTGGCATTGGTGGCTGGGGCGGCCAGCGCTCAAACCCAGACGACGCCAGCGGGGCAGCGCTGGACGGTGGATTCGGGCCAGACAGTGGGCGATGGCGCCAACGTCGTCCGCGCCCAGGTGGCCTACCCGGGCCTGTGGCTCGACTTCATCCACGGCCTCAGCGGGGACTTCGACATCGGCGGCCGCGTCGCCATGAACTGGGGCGGCCCGGCCGGCGAGCTCAACTACTGCGTCAGCAACGGGTTTGTCAGCGCCTGCGGCGGAAGCACCTTCAACTTCGACTTCCAGCTGTTGCTGCGCAAGCAGATTGCCGAAATCTCCGGTCTCAAGCTGGCCCTCACCTTCAACCCCGGCGTCATCGTCTACACGAGCGGTGGCGTCACGGGCATCAACTTGCCGTTGGGCGCGCAGCTGGGCATTCCGTTCAACGACAAGCTCATCTTCAACGCGTCGTTCGAGCTGCCCATGTACCTGGCGTTCGGAAACGGAGTCACCAACTTCACCATCCCCCTCCTCTTCGGCGGCGGGGTGGAGTACATGGTGATGCCGAATCTGCTCGTCACCTTCAAGCTGGCGATGGGCCCGAGCATCCCCACCCACGCCAACACCGCGACGTCGTTCGCGCTCGAAGCCCTGGCCGGCGTCGCCTACAAGTTCTAGTCGGCGGCCGGGCGTCTCTGTTGTTGCACCCCTCGACGCGCTTCCACCCCCGAAAGCCCGGGGGTGGCGGCGCGCCGAAGGGGCGTCCGGTGGAGGCCACTCCGTGACGCCTGCCGAGCTCATCCAGGCGAAGCGGGACGGGGGCGAGCTTCCGGCAGCGGCCATCGCGGCAGTGCTGCGGGAGTATGCCGAGGGCCAGGTGCCCGACTACCAGATGGCCGCGCTGTGCATGGCCATCTACTTCCGGGGGCTCACGGCCGCCGAGTTACGCGCCTGGACGGAGGCCATGCTGGCCTCGGGCGCCTCGCTCGACTTGCGCCGGGTGCCCGGGAAGAAGGTGGACAAGCACAGCACCGGCGGCGTCGGGGACAAGGTGTCGCTGGTGCTGGCGCCCCTGGTGGCGGCGTGCGGCGTCCGGGTGCCGATGGTGTCCGGCCGGGGCCTGGGACACACCGGGGGCACGCTGGACAAGCTGGCCTCCATTCCCGGCTTCTCCAGTTCGCTGCCCCTGCGCGAGGCCGAGGCCATGGTGGAGGACTTAGGGATGTGCTTCGCCGCACAAACCGAGGCCCTCGCCCCGCTGGACCGCCGCCTGTACGCGCTGCGGGACGTCACCGCCACCGTCGCCTCGGTGCCCCTCATCGCCTCCAGCATTCTCAGCAAGAAGCTGGCGGAGGACCTCGACGGCCTGGTGCTGGACGTGAAGGTGGGCTCGGGCGCCTTCATGAAGCGGCCCGAAGACGCGAGGGCGCTGGCCCGCACGCTGGTGGACCTCGCCGCGGCCATGGGGTGTCCAGCCGTGGCCTGGCTCACCAACATGGACAAGCCGCTGGGCCAGGCGGTGGGCAACGCGCTGGAAGTGGTCGAGGCGGTCGAGGTGCTGTCCGGCCGCGGACCGGAGGACGTCCGGGAACTCACCCTCGCCTTGGGGGCGGAGATGCTGTGCCTGGGCGGCGTCAGCGCTGGGCCGGAGCAGGCCAAGGGGGTGCTGGTCCGGGCCCTGGCCGAGGGGCGCGGCCTCGAGCGCCTGCGCGCCGTGGTGAAGCGGCAGGGAGGCGACCCGGAGGCGCTACTGGGAGGCCTTCCGTGTGCCCCGCTGCACACCGACGTCCGGGCGACGGCCGACGGCGTCGTGGCCCGCATCGACACCGAGGCGCTGGGCCGCGCCGCGGTGCTGCTGGGGGCCGGGCGCCTCCGGGCGGAGGACAGCATCGACCCAGCCGTCGGCCTCACCGTGCTGCGCACCCAAGGGGACCGCGTGCAAAAGGGTGACGCCCTGCTGCGGGTGCACCACCACGCGCCGGGGCCGGTGCTGTCGGAGGTGCTGGCCCGGGCGGCCGGTGCCTACCACCTCGCCGACGTGGCCCCCCCGGCCGTCCCGCTGCTGCTGGAGCGGCTGGAGGCCCGGCCATGAAGCTGGAGGAACAGCTCGACGCGGCGGCGGCGGTGGTGCGCGCACGCGCCCCCGGCTTCTCCCCCAAGGTGGGACTGGTGCTGGGCAGTGGCCTGCACGCCGTGGCGGACGGCTGCGCCGGCGCGGTGGCCATCCCCTTCGGCGACATCCCCCACCTGGGGCACGCCTCCGTCCAGGGACATCCCGGGCGGCTGGTGCTGGGGACGCTGGCTGGCGTCCCGCTGGCGGTGCTGCAGGGAAGGCTTCACCCCTATGAAGGCTACAGCGCCGCGGAGGCCGCTTTCCCGGTGCGCCTGTTGTGCTGGCTCGGCATCCGGGCTGTGGTCCTCACCAACGCCTCGGGCGGCATCCGGCAGGGGCTACAGCCCGGGGACCTGCTGCTGGTGACGGACCACCTCAACCTCTCAGGCAGTAATCCCCTCCACGGGCCCAACGACGAGGCGGTCGGCCCCCGCTTTCCGGATTTGACGGCGGCCTACTCCCCCGCGCTTCGCGCGTCGCTGAAGGCCACCGCCGCAGGCCTTCACATCCCCCTTGCTGAGGGCGTCTACGCCATGGTGGCCGGCCCGTCCTATGAAACCCCGGCCGAGGTGCGGATGCTTCGGCAGCTGGGGGCGGACTGCGTCGGGATGAGCACCGTTCCCGAAGTCATCGCCGCAGTGCACCAGGGCGTGCCTCTCCTCGCCCTTAGCTGCATCGCCAACCCCGCGGCAGGCCTGGGGAACGGCCCGCTGCAGCATGAGGACGTCCAGAGGGCGGCTGGTGGGGCGGCGGCGACCCTGCTGCGCCTCTTGACGGGCTTTCTTCCAGATGCAGCAAGCATGTAGAATTCAACCTATGATGACGGCAGTGGGGTCGGCTTCCATGTCCATCGCTCCCTCAGGCGTCCATGACCGCCGGGACTCCCCGCGCGTGCCCTTTACCTTCCGGGTCCGCTGTGCCCGGGAGGCGGAACAATTCGAGCAAAGCTCCGGGGATTTGAGTACCGGGGGCGTCTTCTGGGCGGCTGGCCACCCGGTGGCCTGCCGGGACGTCGAGGTCCGCGTGACGCTGCCGGGGCAGGAAGAGGAAATCGCGGCCCGGGGCGAGATTGTGGGAAGCCGAGAGCGCCAAGGTGCACTCGGCTTTCACGTGCGCTTCGTCGAGCTCAGCACCGAAGGCGAACTGGCCATCGCGCGCTACATCGACGAAGTCGTCATCGGCTGGGAGTAGCCGGCCGGGCGACTGGCCAGCCCCACCAGGGCACACCCCAACCCGGCCAGCCCGTAGTGCCTTTGGCGCAGCCAGAAGACGAAGGCGTCGGGGGAGATGAATTCGGCCGTCAGGACGGCCACGGCGCCAAGGCCGAGAAGGGCCACCGCAGCGGCCAGCCGCCAGCGGTGCGGGCTGCCCAGGGCACGGGCGAGAAGTCCGTACACCAGTGGCGCCAGGGCGATGAAGTTCGTCCACCACCCCAAGGGCGAAACCAGAGCCGTGGCGGCAAGCGCGGCCGAGGTGCCGGTGGCAGTTGCGTCTGCCGGCGCGGCCCGGGCCGCCGACACGGCCACCGCGGCCAGGGCCAGCGTGCCGAGGGCGACGGTGGCGGCAATGCCCAGCGCCCCCGGTGGCCCGTAGCGGCAGCCCAGTGCCCACAGCGACTGGTTTTGGGGCGAGCAGAGCAGTTCCGGGGTGCTTTGCCCGAGGACGGCCACCCAGGCCTGCAGCGCCTGTACCCCCCACACCGGCAGTGCCAGGGCGCTGAGGGCCGCCAGCCCCCCCAAAAGCGCCAGCAGCCGTGGCCACTGCCGGGCCGGCACGGCCACGGCGAGGAAGACGAGGTAGGGCGGCTTGGTGAGCACCACCAGCGCCCACAGCAGGCCGGACAGCAGGGGGCGGCGCGCGGCCCAGCGCTCGCTCAGCGCCATGGCGGCCAGGAGAAAGCCGTCGATTTGGCCCAGCGAGAAGAGGTGCCAGAGGTAGGGCAACAGCAGCAACAGGACGAGGGGGTGCAGCGCCCGGGATGGGGGCGGGCTGGCGAGGCGCGCCGCCTCGCGCAAGAAGGCAAAGACGGCCAGCGCCGAGGCCAGCACCCACACCGCCTTCGCCGGGCGGAGGGGCAGGGCCCCCACGGGCGCCAGCAGCAGGGCCACCACCGGGGCGTACTTGAAGGGAAAGCGCCCGTCTTCGGCCCGGTACACGGGCTCGCCGCGAAGCGCCCGGGCCCCGGCGGTGTGGAAGACTTGAAAGTCGTTGGTGCGCAGCGCCAGTGCGTTGAGGAGGGCGAGGAGCAAAAGCCCCAACAGGAGCGCTGCCCCAGGAAGCCTGCCGGACGCCGAGGAGGGAGTCATCGAGGAGCGCGCCACTGTAGCAACCGCTGCGCTCGCCGCCTGCAGCCCCCACCGGGACTGTTAGAAAGGGCATGCCATGGCCGACACCTCCATCGACTGGGAGGCACTCGCGAGCGCCGCCGCCGCGGCCCGCGCCCGTGCCTACGCGCCGTACTCATGCTTCGCCGTCGGCGCCGCAGCCCTCTTCCAAGACGGCAGCGTTAGCGTGGGCGCCAACCTCGAAAATGCCTCTTACGGCCTCACCGTGTGTGCCGAGCGCCACGCGGTGGCGGCGGGCGTCGTGGGTGGACATGGCCGGCTGCGCGCGCTGTTGGTGCTGGCCGACGGACCGCAGCCCGTGCCTCCCTGCGGAGCCTGCCGGCAGGTGCTGGCGGAATTCGCCGATGCAGCGTTGCCCATCCACAGCCGCACCGTGGCGGGTGCAGTGTTGACGTCCACGCTCGGGGCCCTGCTTCCGGAGGCCTTTGGCCCACAATGGCTTCCGAAGCGGTGAGGCGCCCCACGGGCGTCACAAAGGCAATGGAGCGCCCCGCCGGACGTCGTCTTCGGGCGGGAACGTGCTAAATCCACCAGGCGTCAGACCGGCCTTAGGAACGAGAACCCCATGTGGAACCGCTTCCGACGTGCGATGCGCAGCTTCTTCGGCTTCTTCGTGAGCAGCATCGAAGACCCGGAGCTCATCCTCGAACAGAACATCCGCGACCTGAACGACCAGGTTCCGCGGATGAACGAGTCCATCGCCATGGTGCGGGCCAACGTCACCCTCCTCGAGAAGGAGAACCTCAAGTACCGCACCGAGGTGAATGACCTCACCGCCAAGGTGAAGGCTTCCATCCAGGCCAGCCGCGACGACCTCGCCGCCCAGTACGCCACCCGGCTGCAGATGGAGAAGTCGGCGCTCGCCCGCAACGAGGAGCAGCTGACCACCGCCCGGTCCGCCTACGACAAGGCGCTGAACGTCAAGAAGATGTTCATGCGGGAGAAGGACAAGAAGACCCAGGAGGCGATGGGTGCCATCCGCGACGCGCGGCGCGCCAAGTGGCAGGCGAAGGTTGCCGACGCCATGGAGTCCTTCCAGGTGGCCGGCATCGACGCCACCCACGACGAGATGCTGCGCAAGGTGCAGGAGTCGGCGGCCATCAACGAGGCGCGCATGCAGATGGCGCTGGAGGGCGTCGACCACCAGTCGCTGCAGATTGAGGAAGAGGCCGAGAAGCTGCAGGCGATGGAGCTGGTGAAGCAGTTCAAGATGGAGATGGGCATCTCCAGCCCCGCTCCCGGTCTCCGAGACGGGCGAGGCGGCGGAGAAGACCATCGGCAAGAAGGTCGAGGTCAAGTAGCGCCGCCCACCTTTCGGGGAGGCGCGACGTCCGTGGCCTGGCGACGCAAAGGCGGGCTGTACCTCTTCCTGGCCCTTGTGCTGCTCATCGGCCTGTGGGCCCTGGCCTCCGCCACCGGGTGGCTGGAGGTGCTGCAGGGCCGGGTGTTCCCCTCGCTGCGCCAGCGGGCCCCCCTGTCCGCGGGAGATTTTCCGGCCGGGGTGACCGCCCCTGGGGACGAGGTGGCCTCCATCCCGCTCCGGCCCACCGCCATCGGATTCGTCCCCCGGGGCAGCGCCGCGCCGCTGCTGTTGGCCACCGGGGACACCGGGCCCGACCCGCGGCCGGGGCTCCTCAAGTCCGCCTACGCCATTGACGCCCGGGCCATTCCCTTTGCGCGCGAGGAGGAGTTGCGCGCCGCCCTGGCCGCAGGTGGCGAGCACGGTGGGGTGGACCTGGCGGCCGTCACCGTGGACCGGCTTGCCGCCTGGGCAGTCGCCCTTCGGGATGCGGCCCCGCGGGTGGAGATGCTGCTGGGACGCAGCCGGGGGGAGGACGCCCTCGCCGCGGTGGGGGTGTCCAGCCTGGGCGGGCTGAAGGGCAAGCGACTGGGGACGGCGCCCCAGTCCGCGGGCCAGTATTTCGCGCTGTGGCTGCTGATGCGGGCCGGCCTGGCGCCCTCGGAAGTGCGCTGGGTGGACCTGGCCTCCGCCTTCGACGCCGGGCGTGCCCTACGCGAGGGGCGGGCGGACGCCGTGGTGGGGATGGCGGCGGACGTGGAGGCGGCCGCCCGGGAGCGAGGTGGCACGGTGCTGGCCACCTCGGCGGATGCCCCCCACCTGGTGGCCACCGTCCTCGTGGCGCGCGGGGAATTCGCCGCCCGCTACCCGGACGCCGTCCGGCGCATCGTCCGGGGGCTGCTGGACGCGGACACGGCCCAGCTGAAGGACCCCGCCCCGGGAGCCCGCCTGCTGGGCGATGTGGCCCCCCAGCTGGGGGACCCCTCGGAGGCGGTGCGGACCAGCGCTCCAGCCACCCTGAAGGACAACCTGGCCTTCTTCGGACTGGCGGGCGAGGCGCCAGTCACGTACGAGGAGCTGTACCAGAGTGCGCTTCAGCTGTTTGCCAAGCTGGAGCGTCGGACGGAGCCGCTGCACGGAGCGGGAGAGACGCTGGACCTCTCGGCGCTGCGCGGCCTGGCGGAGGCACGCGGACCTTGAGTGACACAGCCCCTTCTTCCCTGGCCTGGCTGAAGACCGCCCTGCTGGCGCCGGCCAACCTCATCGGCCTGTCCGGCGCGGTGGGGGCCACCCTGGTCACCGGCCAGACGCTTCCGGTGATGGTGGCCGCCGCCCTGGAAGGCTTCTACCTGCTGGTGGTGGGCATCGACCCTCGCTTCCGGCGAGCGGCGCGTGCCAGGGCTGCCCCGGCCGGCGGAGAGGCGGAGGTGGAGAGTCTCTTGGCCGAGCTGGCGCCCAGCCAGCGCGAGCACTACCACCGGCTGCGCGACCTCAAGGAGAAGATTGAGGCCAACTACCGCCGGCTTCCCGGCGGCCGCGTGTTGGCGGCCTCCAGCGAGAGCCGGGTCGACGCGCTGCTCACCTCCTTCCTGCGGCTGCTCAGTACGCTGAACGGCTACCGGCGCTACCTGAGTGTGGCCGACCGCCAGGCGCTGGAGGCGGAGTTAAGGGAGCTCCGGACGGATGCGGGCAACGAGACCAGCGCGCGCCTTCGCGAGGTGAAGCAGAAGCGGGTGGAGATTCTCAGCAAGCGGCTGCAGCGTTTCACGCAGGCCGAGGAGAGCCGCGCGGTGGTGAGCCACCAGTTGGCCAGCATCGAGGACCTCCTCCGGCTGACGCACGAGCAGTCCATCGCCATCCGCGACCCGGAGCACATCACCCGGCAGCTGGACGCGCTCTCGGTGGAAGTGCAGGCCACCGAGGACACCGTGCGCGAGATGGAAAAATTCATGGACTTCGCCGACGAGACCGCCGCCCCGCTGCCGCACGGGGTGCGCGTGCGCTGAGCGGCACGCCGGGCCCTCCCCAAGGGAGCGTCGAGGCGCTTGCGCCCGCTCGCCCCGCGCATCCAAACTGCGGCCCCTATGGGTTCCACCGAAGTCCTCGTCCGTGACGACGGCACCATCCGCTGGATTACGCTGAACCGCCCGGAGACGAAGAACGCGCTCACCGTGCCCGTCAACCAGGCCGTGCGCGAGGCCGTGCAGGCCGCCCCGGAAGCGGGAGCCCGGGTGGTGGCGCTCGGCGGCGCGGGCGGGGCCTTCTGCTCCGGGCTGGACCTCAAGTGGGCCGCCGCCGAGGGCCTGGACGCGAGTACCGTCGAGGGCCGAATGCGCACCCACTTTCACGGCCTCATCCGTGCCCTGCGCGACAGCCCGCTGCCCACGGTGGCGGTGGTGGATGGGGTGGCCGCCGGCTTCGGCTGCGACCTGGCGCTGGCCTGCGACCTTCGGCTCTGTTCGGACCGGGCCCGCTTCGGCGAAATCTTCGTCAAGCGCGGGCTGATGCCCGACGGCGGTGGGAGCTGGACGCTGCCGCGGCTGGTGGGCCTTGGCCGGGCGCTGGAGCTGATGTTCACCGGGGACATGGTGGACGCGGCCGAGGCGAAGTCCATCGGCCTGGCCAACCGGGTGTTTCCCGCGGCGCAGCTGGAAGCCAGCGCGTCGGACTTTCTCCGCACTCTGGCGGCCGGGCCGCCGCTGGTGCACCGGGCGGTGAAGAAGAGCGTCTAGGCGCGCTCGCCAGCTCCTTCGACGCCGCGCTCGAGGCCGAGGTCCACGGGCAGCTGAAACTGCTCGGCTCCAAGGACTTCCTGGAAGGGGTGGCCGCCTTCCTGGAAAAGCGCCCCCCGGCTTCACGGGAGAGTAGGATGTGCACCGCCATCGCGCGTTGACCCGAGTCGGCGGCGCGTCGCTACGCATTGCGGGTCCTTTGCCCACTCCCAGCTCTCCTGCGTTGACCGCCCCGGCTCCGAAGAAGCAGCCGATTCCTTTTGGGCGCTACCTGCTGCTCGACCGCATCAACATCGGCGGCATGGCCGAGGTGTGGCGTGGAAAGGCCTTCGGCGCGGGCGGCTTCGAGCGGCTCGTGGCCATCAAGCGCATCCTGCCCAACATCGCCGAGGACGAAGAGTTCATCGCGATGTTCCTCGACGAGGCGAAGATCGCGGTCCAGCTCACCCACGCCAACATCGGCCAGATCTTCGAGCTGAACCGCATCGGGCAGAGCCTACTTCATCGCGATGGAGTACGTCCCCGGCAAGGACCTGCGCTCCATCTTCGACCGGGCCCGCAAGAAGGGGGAACCGCCGCCGGTCCCGCTGGTCTGCTACGTCGTCTGCAAGCTGTGCGAGGGCCTCGACTACGCCCACCGCAAGAAGGACAGCACGGGCGCGACCTGAACATCGTCCACCGCGACGTCTCGCCGCAGAACGTCCTCATCTCCTTCGAGGGCGAGGTGAAGGTCATCGACTTCGGCATCGCCAAGGCGGCCGGCAAGGTGACCAAGACGCAGGCCGGCATCCTCAAGGGCAAGTTCGGCTACATGAGCCCGGAGCAGATGCGCGGGCTGCCCCTCGACCGGCGCAGCGACGTCTTCGCCATCGGGGTGTGCCTCTACGAGATGCTCACCGGCGAGCGACTCTTCGTCGGGCGAGCTCGGACTTCGCGGTGCTGGAGAAGGTGCGCAAGGCCGAAGTCCTGCCCCCCTCCACCTACAACCGACGCATTCCCGAGGCGCTGGAGAAGATGTGCCCTGCGCGCGCTGGCCAAGGACTGTCAACACCCGCTACCAGTACGCGAGCGAGCTGGCGGACGAGCTTGCAGCGCTTCCTCATCACCTCGGACAGCATCTTCAGCCGCAAGGACTTGATGCAGTACATGAAGTCCACCTTCGCCGAGGAGGTGGACCGCGAGAAGGCACGCCTGGCTGAGTACGCGGATGTGAAGGCGCCAGAAAGCCTGCTGCAGGCCATGGACGCCCAGCACGGCAGCCTGCCAGCCCCCGGCATGCGGCCGTTGGGCAACGGCGCCGTCGGCTCGGGAGGGGCGGTGGTGGTGCGGCCCGCCGCCGCGCCCATCCCCAAGCTGACGGCCACCGCCCCCCAGCAGGAAGTGCACGCCCAGGATGGGGCCACCCTGTTGGTGGACGGCAGCGAGTACCTGCACGAGGGTCCGCCCGTACATCAGAGTGCAGCGCCGGCCCGCCTGCAGGCGGAACCCGTCACCGACCCGGCGCTGGACGCGCCCCCGCCCCGGCTGACCGCCGCCCCGGTCGAGCCGCCCCCAAGTCCGAGCTCGGCGCCGACCTTTATTTCCCCCCGGCCCGGGCCTGCCGGCGCGGAACCTGCCCCGCCCCTGGTGGAGCCACGTGCCGAGAGCCCGGGCCCTCCGGCCTCGGCGACCGAAGCGCCACCTCCGCCCGAGGCCCTGCCCGCCCTTTTCGGTGCCGGCCGGCGCCCGTCCAAGCTGGGGGGCTGGCTGTGGGGGGTGCCCCTGTTGGCCGCCGCCGCCCTGGGTGCCTTCTTCGCCCTGCGCGAGCCGCAGGGCGTGCTGCTCCTGGAACTGTCCCCGCCTGAGGTGCGCGCCCATGCCCGGGTCAACGTGAATGGGCGCGAGTTGGGCACCCCACAGACGTGGCCCTTGCTGCAACGGGTGCCCGCGGGGCCGGTGGTGGTGATGGTGACGGCAGACGGCTTCAAACCCTCGGTGGGGACGCTGACGGTGGCGCGCGGCACGGAAGCCACGCCTTTCTCCGTGGTGCTGCAGCGCACCGCCGGGACGGCCCGGCTGGTGGTGCTACCGGACCCCGACGACGCCGAGGTGCGCCTCAACGGGGCCTCGGTCAAGCGCGCCGGTGTGCATGGCTTCTGGGCCGGCGAGGTGCCGGTGGGGACGGACCAGCAAGTCGAGGTGCGGCGCGGCGGGTTCCGGCCGTACGTCTCCTCGGTGCTGGCGCACACCACGGAGGACGCCCTGCAAGTGCGGGCCGTCCTGGAGCCGCTGGAATACGCCGTGCGCGTCACCTCCCAGCCGCCCGGGGCGGCCGTCTTCAGCGGCGAGCGACAGCTGGGCGTCACCCCCGTCGTCGGCCACGTCCCGGCGACCGCCTCGGCCCTCACCCTGCGCAAGCGCTGCTTCGAGACGGCCCAGGTGCCTCTCAAGCTACCGGAAAACCCAGGCCCGGCCACGCCGGTGCGGGTTGTGCTGCGCCGCGCGCCCAACTGTCGCTAAGTCTACCCCCCGTCCCCGCGGGCGGGCAGAAGGAGAGGGCACGTGGCCCGGACACGGAAGTCGGAGTCTGCGGACCCGCTGCAGGGGCTGCCGGCATGGGCCCGCAAGCTGGCGCAGGCCTACTACACCAAGACCGTCAGTACCTTCCTGCTGCACGGCAGCGTGCGGGACCTCCAACCGTTGCAGGACGCCCAAGGGCAGCGCACGTTCGGGCCGTTGAAGACTTTCCTCGCCGAGGAGTTGTTTGGCGGCCGGGACCACGTCCTCTTCTACGACCGCTCGAGTGGCATCCGGGCCGCCTCGCCGGACACCCAGAAGGACCTGGCGCGAGCGATGGCCGCCTACGACACGCTCTACGGCACGGACTACGCCAAGGTGATGCCCCGGGACCCCGGGCGGGCGCTGCAGATTGCCGAGAACTACCTGCGGATGCGCTTGGCCGACGGCCAGTCCCTGGCGCTCGTCATCGACTTCGCCGAGACGCTGGCCCCCGGCGCGGACATCGGCGCGCTCTCCAGCGAGGACCGCTTCAGCCTGGCCACGCTGGTGAAGTGGGCCAGCGACCCGCAGTTTCTTGCCGGCGACCTCTCGGTGGTGCTGCTGGTGGAGAACCTGGCGGAAATCTCCCCCCGGCTGGCGCGCAACCCGTACGTGGCGAGCATCGAATTGCCGCTGCCCACCGAGGAGGAGCGGCTGGACTTCGTCCAAACCAAGCTGGACGGACGGAAGCTCGCCTCGGTGTCCGACGTCGGGCTGGCCGCGCTGGCCAAAACCACCGCCGGACTGTCCCGCATCAACCTCGACCGCGTCCTGACCGAGGCCACCGAGCGGCAAATCCGCATCACGCCGGAGCTCCTCAAGGACAAGAAGAAGGAGATTATCCAGGCGGAGTGCCACGGTCTCCTCGAATTCATCGAGCCGGCGCACGCGCTGGACGCGGTGGCTGGACATGCGCGGGCCAAGCAGATGCTGCGTCAGGCGGCCAGCGCCCTGAGGAAGGGACGTCTGGAGGTGCTGCCCATGGGGTACCTGGTGGCCGGCCCGGTGGGCACCGGGAAGACGTTTCTTGCCACCTGCTTCGCCGGGGAGATTGGCATCCCGTGCGTGAAGTTCCTCAACTTCCGCAGCCAGTGGCAGGGCGTCACCGAGGCCAACCTTGAGAAAATCTTCAATCTGCTGAAGGCCCTCTGGCCGGTGGCCGTGATGATTGACGAGGCCGATGCCTTCCTTGGCAACCGCGACGCCTCGGGGGACTCCGGCACCTCCTCCCGGGTGTTTGCCTCCATCGCCTCCTTCATGGGGAACACCGAGTACCGGGGGAAGATTGTCTGGTTCCTGCTCACCTGCCGGCCGGACCTACTTCCCATCGACCTGAAGCGCCAGGGACGGGCCGAGGAACACGTGGCGCTCTTCTACCCGCAGTCGGACGCCGAGCGGGACGAGCTGTACAAGGTGGTGGCCAAGAAGCTGAAGATGAATCTCGACGTCCCGTCTTTCGCCGCCGTGCTGCCCAAAGGCGCGCAGCTGTCCGGGGCGGACATCGAGGCCATCCTGGTGCGAAGCAAGTTCACCGCCCTCAATGAGGGTCGCGAGCAGCCCACCGAGGCCGACGTCCGGGCGGTGGTGAGCGACTTCGTCCCGCCCTCCTACCCGCTGGAGATCGAGCTGCAGAATCTGGCTGCAGTGCAGGAGTGCACCAGCCGGGAGCTACTGCCGGAGGCCTACCGCTCGATGGAGCGGGACGTCATTACCCGGCGTATCCGCGAGCTCAAGTTGCTGCTCGAGGAAGGCTAGAGGCCAACCGGCGGCGAGCGCGGCTGGCGTCCCAGGTACGCGGTGATACTCGGCACTTGCACCGCGCGGTCAGCGATGCAGAGGTCTACCGTTTCCAGCGTCTGTGCCAGCTCGCGCTTGCCACCGAGGACCTTCTCGGCCCGCGGCGAAAACGCCGCCTCCACCTGCGCCCGGTGCGCGCTGTCACAGAAGGCGCTCCCCAGGTAGAAAAGGTACCCCGCGCTCCGTTCCGGAAGCCGGGAGGCGAAGAGGTCGAAGTGCTCGCTCACCGCCTGGAAGACGAGCTCGCGGCTGGAGGGCCAAGCCAAGGCGCCGTAGAAGAGGCGGGTGAGCTCGCGCGGGTCGATGGGCGCGGCCTGCACCAGGGCCAGATTGGCTTTCACCAGCGCTGGGTCGCGGAAGGCGGCGAGGGCGGTGACGAGGTGAGCGCGCGTGGCCCGGTCCGGGCTGGCCTTCAGGCGCTCCACCAGCGTCGTGTGCAGCCGGGCGTCGCCGAACGTGCCGGAGACGACCAGGGCGGTGTCCACCACTTCCGGGTCGACCGAGGTCGGGTCCTTCAGCCATTGCGCCGTCACACTGCGCGCATCCCTGAGGAGAACCGCGTCCTCGCCTTGCTCGGCGACGAAGCGCACCAGCTGCGGCCGCAGCAGCCGGGTGTCTTCGTCGTCGCTGGCCCGTGGCCGCAGTCCCAGCGCCCGTGCCTTCGCGCCAAAGTGGCGGCGGACCCAGGCCGGGTAGGACTTGGCCGCCGGGCCCTCCAGGAAGTCCGGTCGGACGCGTGCCAGCTTGATGGCCTCCTCCACCACCTGCCGCCGCTTGGCACCGGCGAAATGGGTGGACAGCTCCATCCCCTCGCCCTCCGGGTACCGCCCGGCCCGCACCAGCGAGGCGACGTCGCCCAGCAGGCCAACGGTCTCTGCCTCGCTGAGCTGGGGCGTGCCCTGCGTCACCAGCTGCCGCAGCAGGTTGCCCTTCAGGTTGAGTCGGTAGTAGCCGGCGTACCCGGCATTGGGCAGCACCCAGGTGGGGCAGGGGCCGCCGCTCAGCGGCAGGCTGGCCGTGGCCGACGTCATCAACGTACACGCCTGGTGCGTCTGGCCAGCGCTCGACCAGCGAGCGCAGACCGGCAGCTGCCAGCGTCGGTCCCCCGTGGCAGCCGTGCCCACCGGGAGCAGTCGCTGCTGGACCAGCTGCAGCTCAGCCGTCTTTCCAGCCGGGCAAGACAGCTGGACGGTGAGCTCCGGGACGCCGGACTGGTCGAGGAACGTCCCGAAGGGCGGCGCCACGTCCTGCCCCGTGGCCTCGGAGATGGCTGCGAGAAAATCCGCCGCGGTGGCATTGCCATCGGCGTGGGCCAACAGGTAGCGGTGCACGCCCTGTTGAAACTTCTCCGGGCCGAGGTACGTCTCGAACATCCGGATGACCGCCGCGCCCTTCTGGTAGGTAATCCCGTCGAAGGCGTTGCTGATGTCGTCGTAGCTTTCGATGGGTTGGCGAATGCTGCGCGCCGATGCCAGCGTGTCCCGGGTGGCCGCGTCGCTCCGGTCGGTGACTTCCACCACCTGCATGCCCCAAGACGGCGCCCAGGCGCCCACGGCCTTGTTCTCCATCCAGGTCGCGAAGGCCTCGTTGAGCCAGATGTCGTTCCACCAGGCCATCGTCACCAGGTCGCCAAACCACTGGTGGGCGAATTCGTGTGCCGCGTAGACCGCCCACGTCCGCTCGAAGTCGAGGGACTCGTTCTCCTTGCGCGCCAGCAGCCGGTTGGCGGCCACCGTCACCAGCCCCGCATTCTCCATCGCCCCGAAATGCACGGTGAGGGGGATGGCCACCAGGTCGAGCTTCTCGTAGGGGTAGGGGATGCCGAAGTACGCCTCCAGCGTTTCCAATAGCTCCGGAGAGGTGCGCACCGCATAGGCCGCCTCCCCCGCACGGCCGTGGGGAACGTAGACCCGCATCGGCACCTTGTTCCGGCCCGCCGGCCGGGCATCCACCCCGTCATAGGGGCCGACCGCAAAGGCCACCAGGTAGGAGGGGAGCGGCCGGGTGCGGAGAAAGTGCACGCGCTTCATGCCCTCGCCCGCGGCCTCCTCGGAGGCAATGGGGGTGTTGGAGACGACGGTCAGCGTTTTGGGGACGCGCAGCGTCAGCTCCCAGGGGATTTTCGCCGTCGGCTCGTCCATGCAAGGAAAGGCGCGCCGCGCGTCCGTCTCCTCGAACTGCGTCATGGCGTACCAGTCGCCGCCCTCCTTCTGGTGAAACACGCCGGAGTCCTCGGTGCTGGAGATGGCGCCGGAGAAGGCCAGGCGAAGCAGGAGCCGGCCGGCAGGCAGCGGCCGCGGGAAGCGCAGCGCCACGCGTTCCGGGGAGGGGTAGACGTCTGCCACCACCTCCGCCTCGCCCAGCTTTGCCGCTGCGCGCGTCACACTCAGCTGGCGGGCGTTGACCCAGACGACGTCCGTCGGCACGGCGAGTTCCATCTCGAGCTCCGCGGTGCCCTCAAAGCTGGGCGCCGCTGGGTCGATGGTCAGCTCCACCCGCTCTGCCAGTGCCTTCTGGGTGGCGGGCAGGCGCATGCCCTGGGGCGGCTCGGGCGCCACAGCCCGGGGGGCGACGACGATGCCCGGCGCCGGTGGCACCGGCTGCCCGACGGGGGCGGCGGGCGGGGTCGCGCAGCCCAAGAGGAGCGGCAACAGCACAGCAAGGCAGCGGGGGAGGCTCATGGGTGGGGGGGGGAAGGGGGAGGCGTGACGGGATGACGCTCGGGTGTCCGTCCAATTTCATTCAGCCGGGAAGAGGAAAGGCCTAGGGGCCCACCAGGCTGAGCTGCGTCCCAGCCCGGACGCTGCGTGCCTGGGTGATGCGGTTCCAGCGCTTCAAGTCCTCCACCGAGACGCCATAGCGCTGGGCCACGCTCCACAGCGTCTCGCCAGCCGCCAGCTGGTGCCTGGTGGGGCGCGGCCCGGCTGCAGCCACCGGGGTCGCCGCGGCAGCGGTCGGCGCCGCGTCGGCCGTGGCGAGGCCGGAGCTGCTGGCGAGGGCCACCGGCTGGCCGGCAGACATGACAGGCGGCTGGCTGGCGGCGGTCGCCGTGGGGAGGGTCACTCCCGGCGCCGGCCACACCTCGATGAGGGTCCCAATCTGCAGGCCGCGCGAGCGGCGGCCGAGGGAGCCGAAGTGGTTCCAGCGCTTCAAATCCTCCACCGAGACGCCGAAGTGGCTGGCGATGGTCCATAGGGAGTCGCCGGACTGGACGCCGTAGCTGACGCGCGTCTTGCCGTCCACGGTCTCTGTGCGCACCACGCCCGCCGACAGGGACTTGCGTGTCTGTGTCCCGGCCGGTACCTCCTCCTCCGGCTTGGCCACCGTCACTCCGTGGGCTCGGGCCCGGGCCACCTGCCGCTCGAGAGCGTCGGCGGCGGCGTCCACGCCCTGACCGCTGGCCGCCAGGGCGCCGTCCTTGGCCCCTCCGAGGCGCGCCGCCGGCACCGGGATGGCCAATTCGGTGTTGATGCGCAGCGCCCGGACGTTCTTCAAGTGGTTGAAGAGGGCGATGGCCTCTGGGGCCGAGTGGTAGCTGGCAGCGATGCGGCTCAGCGTGTCGCCGCGCACCACCCGGTGGATGCGGAAGGTGAGGCGGTCCCGCGGCGACACCTTGCCGATGTTGGCGAGAAAGGTGTCGCGCGTCCCGGAGGGCACCCTCAGCTGGTAGGGCTGCTCCTTGCTGGCCGGCGGCGTGCACCAGCGCCGGAGCTCGGGGTTGAGGGCGCGAATCTCCTCCACGCCCACCCCGGCGGCGCGCGCCGCCACCTCGAGGTCGGTGGGCTCCACCACCGGCACCTCGTCGAAGACAAGCGGCTGCTGCCAGGAGAACTCGTCATCGCTGAAGCCGAAGGCCTTGGGGTGCTTGGCCACCAGCGCGCAGGCGATGAGCTTCGGCACGTAGTGCTTCGTCTCCTTGGCCAGTCCTCGGCCCTCGGAGATTTCCCAGAAGTCGTCCGTGCCACGCCGCTCCACCAGCCGGCGCAGCTTCTCCCCACCGGCGTTGTAGCCGGCCCAGGCCAGGTACCAGGTGCCGAGCGCGTCGTGCAGCTCGCGCAGGTACCGGCTGGCCGCGCGGGTGGCCTTCAGGGGGTCGCGCCGCTCGTCCACCCAGAAGTCCTGGCGCAGGCCGAAGCGCTTGCCCGTGCTGCTGATGAATTGCCAGGGCCCGGCGGCGCGCGCCCAGGAGAAGGCCTCAGGAGAGAAACCGCTCTCAATCATCGCCAGGTAGACGGTGTCGCGCGGCAGCCCAGAGGCCTCCAACACCGGCGCCATCATCGGGATGTAGCGCGAGCTGCGCGACATCCAAACCCGGAACCACTTGCGCCCGGGGCCCTGGAAGAAACGGATGTACTGGGCCACCAGCGGCTGCATTTCCACCGGGATGTCGTAGCTGCCGGTGAGGAGCGACATGTCCAGCGCCGCGACGTCCGTCACCAGGCTCAGCTCCGGGCCGGCCACTGTGTCCACCGCCCAGCCGTCGGCGCCGTCGTCGATGCGGGCGCGCAACGGGCTCGAGGCGCCGAGCCGGAGGACGGACTGCAGCCCGGCTGCGGCTGGATGGGCCGGCTCAATGGTGGCGTCCTCCAGCGCCCGCATTTCCTCTAGCTCGGGGCTGGCCTTCTCTGCCTCGTCGCCTTCCTCGCCCTCCGCCGGCGCCGCCGGCCGCATGTCTTCGGCGGCGGCGGGAGTCGCCTCGGGGGGCTTGGGCTGCGGGGCAACCACGGCCTGTGGCGACTCTGGCGCCGGCGAGGCGGCGCCGGTGGCCAGGGTCAGGCTGAGGCTCAGCAGGGTGGGGAGCGGCGTCATCAGGCGTCGGGCCCGTGGGCGTCGCGCGACGGGCGACGGCAGGGGAACGGCACATACCAGCGTATGAGGCCGATGACGGGAGCGTCAACGCTTCGCACTGTGCCCGGGCCCCAGCACCCGGGGCAGGTACACGGCGTAGTCGAAGTGCGGGGAGTTTTCCGGCGTGTGGCAGCCGAGGCACACCGCACGCGTCGGGGCGTTGCGGGGCATCGACTGGTCGTTGGGCAGGGCGGCGTGCAGCGAGCCTGGCCCATGGCAATTCTCGCACCCCACCGCATCCCGCCCGGCGACGCGGTCCACCCGGCACACCCCGCCCGGCTGCTGGAAGCCCACCACGTGGCAGGCCACGCACTCCAGCCGGTAGTGCTTGTGCACGTGCTCCAACTCCCGGTAGGCGCGCGCGTGGCCCGTCTTAAGGTAGACGTCGAAGGTCGCCGGATGGCATTTCTCGCAGGCGGCGTTGCCGAGGTAGGCCGCCTCGCCCAGCTTCGGTGCGGCGCAATCCTGTCCGTGGGCCTTGGCCCAGGCCAGGTTGAGCTTGGAGACATCCGCGTCGAAGCTTTCCACCACCTGGTCGACGGCCGGGTCGCTGGGCAGCGTCGTTTCCAGCGGGATGAAGCGGACGGTGAAGCTGTTGGTGACAGACGCAGTCGGTGCCGGTGCCAGCGCGGCGCGCTTGTCGACGAGAGTCGCCAGCCTTTCGGTGAGGACGCGCTTGCGCTCGGCACTCTGGCCGGGAAGCGCGAGCTCCCTCTTCAAGAGGGCAATCCGCTCGTCCTGCGTCGCCGCCTCGCGCTCCACGTCCTGCGAGGAGCTGAGGAACCCGAAGCGGCCCGAGCCGTCGAAGCGCACGTCCAGGCGCAAGAGCGCGCGGCCCCGGCTCTGCACGCGCGCCACCGGGACGGCGCCCTTCACCAGCCGGCTGTCGTCATCCACGGTGACCACGGCGGCCTCCTGCGCCGTCACCACCACGTCGACGCCGTCGACGCCCCGCAGCGCGCCCAGCGCGGCCTCGAGCGAGCCGCCGTACAGGGCGACGACGAAGTCTGCCCCCTCGGCCCGGACCTGGGCGGCTCCCTCGACCAGTGCTTTGGCGGAGTGCGCCGCCACCACCCCCAGGCGGTGGCCGGCGACGGCCAGCACCCGGCCGGTGCCGTCGGGGACTTCGGGTAGCCCGAGCGAGGTGCGGAAGGCTGCGCCCTGCACGTCGTCCAAAGGGCCCGTGGCGCGCGCTTGAAGGCCCATGGCCCGCATGGCCTGGGCGACCGCCTTGGCCTTGCGTTCGTCCTCTACCGCCTCGTCGGGGTGCAGCCCGGCGTGGGCAAACAGCGCGTCGCCCGCGTCCAGGTACACGACGGACAGTCCCTCCGCCCGGGCCCGGGCCAGCTGCGCGGCGGCGCGGCCGAGGCCTCCGCGCATGCCCTCGCTGCACCCGCAGGGAAGCAGTTGGCCCTGCAGGTCCGCGGTGACGAAGATGGCCAGGTGGGTGGGGCTCCCAGCGTCCGGAGCCGGGACGGCCGGGTGCGGGGCGAGGGCGCTCTGGACGCCCCAGCCAAGCAGGAGGGCCGCGAGGGCGAGAGCGAGCCAGCGGCGGGGCGGAAACTTCCGCCGAACGTGCGTCACCTCCACTCCGGGACGTCTACCACAGCAACCGGGGCGTGCGCGCCGTCGTTGACCTGCGCCCCTCGAGGGTGCTGTAAGCGACGGCCCTTCGTCGTCTCCACCGTGGGGCGCTCGTGGCTGCAGACCCACTGAAATTGCCGCTGGAAGAGTTGGTGTACCTTCGCCTGGGCCACTTCCTCGACCAGCTTCATGGTCGAAAAGTGCCGGAGCTGTACCGCACCCTGCTCGACCAGGTGGACCGCGCCGTCCTCCGCCAGGCGCTCGAGCGCAACGAGGGACAGCTCTCGACGGCGGCGGCCTTTCTCAGCGTCGACCGCAACACCCTCGCCCGCAAATTGAAGCGGCTCAAGGTGCGCGGCAAAGCAGGCGCCACCGGTCGCTAGCCTTTCCCGTGTCCCTCCCTGTGCCAGTCGGCGCCGTGCGGCTGCAAAGGGCTGGACTGCTGTGCCTCGGGCTTCTGGTCGCCTCGCCCTGCTGGGCACTCAACCAGGGGCTCGGCGAGCCGCCCAGGGAACTCGACCGCTCGAGCCCCTACGCCACCGTGGAGGGCTTCCTCGCCGAGGCGCGCCGGGGCCGCTTCGACCTGGCGGCCCAGGACTTGTGGCTCGACGACGTGCCTCCGGACAAGCAAGCCGTGGAGGGAGCGCGCCTTGCCCGCCGGCTGCGCTTCGTCCTGGACCGACAGCACCTGGACCTCTCCGCCCTCTCCAAGGAGGGCGAGGGAGGGTCGTCGTCGGTGGTGCTGACCACCCTCGAGCTGGACGGACGGCCGACGCCGGTGCGCCTGGTGCGGGTGCGGACGCCCGAAGCGCCGGTGTGGCTCTTCAGCCGCGACACCGTGCGCGCGGTGGATGCCCTGTACCAGGCCTATGGGCCCCCGTTCGGCGAGCGGATGCCGGACTTTCTCTTCACCACCCGCTTCGGGATGGAGCTGTGGCAGTGGCTGGGCCTGCTGCTGGCCCTGGTGCTCTCGCTCGTGGTGGCCTGGCTTGGCGAGAAGGTGCTGCTGGCAGTCCTCGGGCGGCTCGCGCGCCTGACCCCGCTGTCGTGGGACGTGGAACTGGTGCAGAGCGCGCGCGGCCCGCTGAAGCTGCCGCTGGCGATTGGCACCTTTCTCGCCGTCGCATCCCAGCTCCTCCTGAGTCCGGCCTGGCAGCGCGGGGTGGGCTTCATCTGCCAGTCGCTGGGCATCGTCGCCGCCACCTGGTTTGCCCTGCGCGTCCTGGACGTGGCGAGCGTGGCCGTGGAGCGCTCGCTCATCGCCCGCGGCGGTGGTGTCGCCGCCGGGGCGCGGACCCAGTTCGCCCTGCTCTGGCGGGTGCTTACCATCGTCGTCTACGGCCTCGGTCTGGCGGCCATTCTCATGCAGTTCGAGGGCGTGCGCTCGGTAGGCGTGTCGCTGCTCGCCTCCGCCGGCGTGCTGGGCCTGGTGGTGGGCCTGGCCGCGCAGAAGTCCATCGGGGCGCTGTTCTCGGGCATTCAGTTGTCGCTGGCCCAGCCCATCCGCATCGGCGACAAGGTGGTGGTGGAGGGCGAGAGCGGGACGGTGGTGGAGATTTCGATTAGCAACGTCGTGCTGAGGCTGTGGGACCACCGGCACATGGTGCTGCCGGTCACCTATTTCCTGGAGAAGCCCTTCCAGAACTGGAGCCGGGGCAACACGGACATGGTCGGCGTGGTGCTGCTGCAGCTGGACTACCGCGTGGACATGGCCCAGGTGCGTGCGGAATTCGAGCGCATTCTCTCCGGCCCGGGGAAGTCGTTGTGGAACGGGCGCGTGGCGAAGGCGCAGGTCGTCGACTTGACCGAGCAGACGGCCACCGTCCGGCTGCTGGCAAGCGCCGCCACCTCCGACGAGGCCTTCGAATTGCGCTGCCTCGTCCGCGAGGAATTTCTCGTCTTCCTGCGCACCCACCCGGACTGGCTGCCCACGCAGCGGCTGGAGCACGGGCCACAGCCGGAACAGGCGCCGCCGTGAACCCCGGGGGACCGCCCTTCAGCGGGGCCGCACGAGGCCGAGCTTCGCCATCTTGCTCTGCAGTGTGGAGGGTTTAAGGCCCAGGCGCTCGGCGGCGCCGCCCCGGCCGTAAATTCGCCCGCCGGCGACGGCCAGGGTGCGCTCGATGTGGGCGCGCTGCACCTCGGCCAGGGTGGCCGAGTCGGGCAGGGCTGCCGGACCGGCCGCGCGGCGCCGGCGCCCCGGGAGGTCCAGCACCTCGGGCCCCAGGGCGGGGCCCGGGCTGAGGATACAAGCGCGCTCCAGCAGGTTGGCCAGCTCGCGCACGTTGCCCGGCCACTCGTAGCTTGCCAGGCGCTCCAGCCCCTCCGGCGTGACGAAGCGTCCGTGCTTGCCGGTGCGCCGTCCAAACTCGGCGAGCAGGGACTGGCACAGCAGCGCCAGGTCCTCCCGGCGCTCGCGCAAGGGCGGCAGTTCCAGGGCGAAGGCGGCCAAGCGGAAGTAGAGGTCGGCGCGAAAGTGCCCGGCCGCCACCTGCTGCTCGAGGTCCACCGTCGTCGCCGCCAACAGGCGCACGTCCACCCGGGTGCTGCGCTCGCCGCCGACGGCCTCGAAGGCCCCCGTCTCCAGCACGCGCAACAGCTTCCCCTGCAGGGACAGAGGGAGTTCCTCCACGCTGTCGAGGAGCAGCGTCCCGCCGTTGGCAAGCTGCAGCCGCCCCGGGCGGTCCGCCGCCCCGCCGGTCTGCCCCAGTAGCTCCGCCTCCAGGGCCCTGTGTGGCACTGCCATGCAGTGCAGGGTGACGAAGGGGTGCTCGGCGCGGAAACTCCAGCGGTGCAGCGCCCGGGCCAGCCGCTCCTTGCCGGTGCCGGTCTCCCCCTGCAGCAGCACCGGACTGCTGGAGTGCGCCACCGACCGGGCCAGGGCCACCAGCCGCCGCATGGAGGGACTCTTGGACATCTCCAGCCCCTCGGCGTCGCCGGCCAGCTCCGCCTCCAGCAGCTTGGCGTGGACGTGGTCCTGGCGGTGCAGCCGCTCCAGCGCCGCGGTGTGCCCGGCGGACTGGATGGCGATGGCCAGTAGCTGCGCGTACACCTCCACCAGACTCACCGTCGAAGGCGGGTAGGCCTCGCACACCGTGCGGTCCAGGGTGAGGACGCCGTACGTCTGCTCGCCCGCCCACAGGGGAGCCACCAGGCAGGCATGCCCGGGGGGCAGTTCCAGCACGCCGTGGAAGGGGTCTCCGTCCCCATCTCGGTGGTCCTCCTCTCGGAAGACGCGGGCCCGGCGCGTCTGCATCGCCTCGCGCAGGCTGGGGTAACGCTCCAGGGCCAGCTCATGCCCCTTCACCCGGGCTGCCAGCGGTCCCCGCGCCGCCCGCACCCGCAGGCGCGCACCGTCCAGCACGAAGATGGTGGCCAATTCATACGGCGCTACCCGCTCGAGCCAGTCCAGCCCCCGCCGTAGCAAGTCGTCGAGCGTCCCCGCCTCGGGCGGCCCACCCCTGGCCAGGGCGGTGACGTCCTGCACCAGGTCCAGCGGCAACGGGGTTTCTGACGGGCCGGCCATGGCCCCGCACCATAGCCGAGAAGACACCGAAATGCCGGTTGCATAATCACCGTCCAGACGTTGCCATGGCAACGTCTAATTGGTGGTAGCAGTCTCCATCCAGCTGAAATTTATAGAGTTGATTGCGCCATTTGTTCGACGTTGCCAGTAAACGAGGGTTGCTGTTCCCCATTCCAAGGAGTTGCCATGTTGACGGTTGGAGACAAGCTTCCCAGGTTCAAGCTGCAGTCGGTGGTGAGCCTCGAGAAGGGCAAGGAGTTCCGCGAGATTTCCGACAGGACTTCCCAGGCAAGTGGAAGGTCCTCTTCTTCTGGCCGATGGACTTCACCTTCATCTGCCCCACCGAGATCGCGGAGTTCGGCAAGCAGAACGGCAAGTTTCATCGAGCGCGACGCGCAGGTCCTCGGCGCGAGCACCGACACGCACTTCGTGCACCTGGCGTGGCGCAAGGACCACCCGGACCTGAAGACGCTTGCCCTTCCCGATGCTCGCCGACACCAAGCGCGAGCTGTCGACCCAGCTCGGCATCCTGCACAAGGGACGGCGTTCCGCTGCGGGCGACCTTCATCGTCGACCCGACGGGCACCATCCGCTGGGCGAGCGTCAACGACCTGTCGGTGGGCCGTAACGTGCCCGAGGTGCTGCGCGTGCTGGACGGGCTGCAGACCGACGAGCTCTGCCCGTGCAACTGGAAGAAGGGCGAGGAGACCCTCACCGCCCAGCTGAAGAAGGCCAGCTGATGAACGCGCTAGAGACCCTCCGCAGCGCCATCCCCGAGGTCGCCAAGGACTTGCGCGCTCAACCTCGGCGCCGGTCCTGCAGCCGGGCGACGCCTAGCCTCGAGCAGGTGTGGGGCGTGGCGGTGGCCACGCGCCATCGCCTCGCGCAACCCCACCCTGCGCCAAGCCGTCCTCGAGGACGCGCTGGTGACGATGCCAGCGGCCGGGTGGTCGACGACGCCAAGGCGGCCGCGGCGCTGATGGGGATGAACAACGTCTACTACCGCTTCCGGCACATGGTCGGAAAGCGCCGAGTACGCCGCAGAAGCCAGCGCGGCTGCGCATGCAGCGGCTCGCCCAGGTGGCGACCAACAAGGCCGACTTCGAACTGTTTTGCATGGCAGTGAGCGCGATCAACGGCTGCGAGATGTGCGTGCGGAGCCACGAGGAAGTCGTCCTCGGCGCGGGGCTGTCCACCGACCACGTGCACGACGCGGTGCGAATCGCCGCCACCCTGCACGGCGTGGCGGTGGCCCTGGAGATGTGAGGCGCTAGGGCCGCGCCGTGTGTGCCACCGCGTGCCCGGTCACCGCGCCGTCAGCGGCTTCCAGCCGGAAGCGGAAAGGCTCGCCGCCGGCGAGCGGGTCCGGCGCCCAGCCGCCCACCAACAGGTAAGGCTGGCCGTCGTCGCCAGTGAAGCGCAGCCGCAGCTCGATGCGCCCGCTGTCCCAGTCCACGTGCCGTTCTCCCTGCACTTGCCCCTGGGCGACCAGGCCGCCGAGGACCAGCGTGCCCCCGGAGCGCATCTGGCCGGTGTCGAGCAGCGCCTGGGCGCTTGGCGCGGTGCTGTCCAGTTCCAGGGCCATCGGCGCGTCGGCCTCGGTCCCGTCGGGCCGCCAGGTGCCCAGCAACGACTCGTGGAAGGACACCTCCACGTGTCGCGTAATCCGCCGCGCCCACTCCGGTAGGCCCAAGTACGCCTCGGCACGCGAGGAGGTCATCATCAAAAGCGCCTCGGTCCGACCAACTGCTCGCCTTCTCTCTGTCGGGCGCGGGGTGCCGTCCAAAGGAGGGAGGCCGCCTTGCGCCACCCCTCGGGTGAAGCAGACGCTACCCGGGCGGACGCTGTCAAACGCGTCTCCTCGCCCGGCCCTGCACAGGCGCGGAATTCCTGGGAGTCCTCTCTTGTTGTCTGGATTCGGCCAGAGCACCTACAGTCCGCCGCCCGTTGTGACAGGAGGGTTACCCTGAGCTTCGACATTCGAGCCCTGACCGAGCGTGTGCGTGAAGAGAGCAGCTTCGTCGACGACCTGCTGAAGGAAACCGGGCGTGTCATCGTCGGCCAGCAGCAGATGCTGGAGCGGGTCCTCATCGGCCTGCTCAGCAACGGCCACGTCCTGCTCGAGGGCGTGCCCGGCCTCGCCAAGACGCTCACCGTTCACACCCTCGCCGACGGCATCTCGGCCCGCTTCCAGCGCATCCAGTTCACCCCCGACCTGCTGCCGGCCGACCTCGTCGGGCACGATGATCTACAACCAGCAGGCCGCGCAGCTTCACCGTCCGGAAGGGACCGATCTTCGCCAACGTCATCCTCGCCGACGAAATCAACCGCGCCCCGGCCAAGGTGCAGTCGCGCGCTGCTCGAAGCGATGCAGGAGCGGCAGGTCACCATCGGCGACAAGACCTACCCGCTGCCGGAGCCCTTCCTCGTGCTGGCCACGCAGAACCCCATCGAGCAGGAGGGCACCTACCCGCTGCCCGAGGCGCAGGTCGACCGCTTCATGCTCAAGGTGAAGGTGGGCTACCCGAGCCGGGACGAGGAGCGGGTCATCATGGACCGCATGGGCGGCGAGGACGTCGCCCCGCGCCACCCCGGTGGTGTCCACCGAGCAGATTGCCCGCGCCGCGGTCCGTCGTCCACCAGATCTACGTCGACGACAAGATCAAGGACTACATCCTGAACCTGGTGCTTCGCCACGCGCGAGCCGGCGGCGCACGGGCATGAAGGACCTGCGCCGACTGCATCGAGTACGGCGCCTGCCCGCGCGCCACCATCTTCCTGGACCTGGCGGCGCGCGCGCATGCCTTCCTGCGCCACCGCGGCTTCGTCACGCCGGAGGACGTCAAGGCGATCGGGCTTCGACGTGCTGCGCCACCGCGTCATCCTCACCTACGAAGCCGAGGCCGAGGAGCTCACCCCGGAGCCATCGTGCAGCGGATCTTCGACCGCGTCGAGGTGCCCTGAGCCGACCGCCACCGCCAGGCGCCGCCCCGTGCTGCCCAGGGAGCTCATTCGACGCATCCGCCGGCTCGAGATCACCACCCGCCGGGTGGTGTCCGAGCCTGCTCGCCGGCCAGTACCACTCCGTCTTCAAGGGCCGGGGCATGGCCTTCTCCGAGGTGCGCCACTACCAGCCGGGCGACGAGATCCGCGCCATCGACTGGAACGTCACCGCGCGCATGAACGACGCCTACGTCAAGGTCTTCACCGAGGAGCGCGAGCTGACGGTGATGCTGCTGGTCGACATCTCCGGCTCGCAGGGCTTCGGCTCCCAAGGTAAGACCAAGGGCGAGATGGCGGCCGAGCTCGCCGCGCTGATCGCCTTCAGCGCCATCGCCAACAACGACCGGGTGGGCCTGGTGCTCTTCACCGACCAGGTGGAGCTGGTCATCCCGCCGAAGAAGGGTCGAAAGCACGTGCTGCGCGTGGTGACCGAGATTCTCGAGCACCGTGCCGTCGGCCGCGGCACGGACCTCGCCGCCGGCCTCACTTGGCTGCTGCGCGTCGCCAAGCGGCGCGCCGTCGCCTTCGTCATCAGCGACTTCCTCGTCCGGGACTACGAGACGCCCCTGCGGGCCGCCGCCCGCACCCACGACGTCATCCCGGTGGTGGTGCGCGACCCCTTCGAGGACGCCTTCCCGAAGCTGGGGCTGGTAGAGCTAGAGGACCCGGAGAGCGGCCAGCGCACCCTGGTCGACACCTCGAGCGCCATCGCCGCCACCGGCTTCCAGCTGGCCATGCAGGCGCGGCGGGCCGAGCGCACCCGGGTGTTTCGCCGCCTGGAACTGGACGCGGTCGAGCTGCGAGCCGGCGAGGACCACGGGGAGGCGCTGGTGCGCTTCTTCCGACTCCGGGCCCGCAGGCTGGCAGCATGAGTCTCGCCCCCGTCGCGCTCGCCCTCCTGCTGCTGGTGGCCCCGGCGTCCCCGGACGCCGGGCCTGTGCCCCCGCGCATCTCCCCACAGGTGTCCGCCGAGAAGGTCCGTCTCGGGGAACCCTTCACCTACACGGTGAAGGTGGTGCATTCCCCGGACGAGCGCTGGGAGCTGCGCACCCTGGCGGACCTCGGCGCCTTCGGCCTCAGGTCCACGGCCCGCCAGCGGACCGATGGCCCGGGACAGAGCACCACCACCTTCCGGCTGGAACTGGCGCTCTTCGAGCTTGGCGAGCACATCATTCCCACCCTCGTCTTCGACGTGGTGGGAGGCGGGACGGCGCGCACCGCCTCGGTAGCCGGGACCTCGGTGGAAGGGCTGTCCAGCCTGCCGCCGGATGCCGCGAAGAATGGCGCCCAGCTGATGGACATCAAGCCCAACGCCGACGTGCCGATGCGCAGCTGGCGGCTGCTGTGGCTGCTGCTCGGGCTTGCCGCGCTGGTGGCTGCCGTCCTGTACGTCCGGCGCGCCCTCGGCCAGCGGCGCACGCGCCTCCTTGTCGTTCCACCGCGTCCCTTGCCGGAGCGCACCCGGGAGGCGCTGGAGGCCCTGCGCGCCGAGGACCTGCTCGGCAAGGGGCTGGTGCGCGAGTACCACTTCCGGCTGTCGGAGATTGTCCGCGGCTACCTGGGCGAGCGCTTCGGCTTCGAGGCGCTGGAGTGCACGAGCGGCGAGCTGGTGCGGGAGGTGGAGCGCCTCGACCCGCCCGGGGTCGCCCCGGCGGACCTCCACCGCTTCGTCGACCAGTGCGACGTGGCGAAGTTCGCCCGGGCCGACATCGCCCGAGCGGCCTGCGATTGGGCGCTGGGGTACGCCTTTCTGCTGGTGGAGGCCACCGCCCCCCTGCCGTCCCCCGTCCCCTCCCCGCCGTCCGGGGTGCCCGCCGATGCCGTCTGACCTGCTCTGGCACGACGGCCGCCTGCTGTGGCTGCTCCTTCTGGTTCCCCTCGTCGGGGTGGTGGGCTTTTCTGAGCAGCGCCGTCGCGCGGCCTTGCGTTTCTCGGCCACCCACCTGCTGGCGCTAGGCCCCAAGGGCTGGCGCGCGCGCGCCGCGGGGCTGCTGCCGTTGCTCAGCATGGCCGCGCTGGCCCTGGCCATCATCGCCCTGGCCCGTCCGCAGACGTCCGGGGCCAGAACGCGGGACCTCTCGGTCGAGGGCATCGACATCGTCATCGCCTTCGACATCTCCACCTCGATGGAGGCGGGCGACTTCCGCCGCCGCCAAGGACCGCATCACCGTGGCCAAGGAGGTGCTGACCGACTTCATCTCCGTCGCGCCAACGACCGCATCGGCCTGGTGGTCTTCGCCGGCGAGGCCTACACGCAGGCGCCGCTCACGCTCGACTACGGCGTCCTGCGAAGATCCTGAAGCAGCTGCGCACCGGCGTCATCGAGGACGGCACCGCCATCGGCAACGCCCTCGCCGTCGCGCTCAACCGGCTGCGCGACTCGGACGCCAAGAGCAAGGTGATCATGCTCATCACCGACGGCGACAACAACGCCGGCAAGAATCTCGCCCCTGGACGCAGCGGGCATGGCCAAGTCGCTGCACATCCCGATCTACACCATCCTCGTCGGCAAGGGCGGACAGGGTCCCCTTCCCAGACGGGACGGACCTCTTCGGAAACCCCACCTACCGGGAGATGGACATCGCCGTCAACCCGGAGCTGCTCAAGGCCATCTCCGCCGAGACGGGCGGCACCTACTACCGCGCCACCGACCGGGAGTCGCTGCAGACTGGCCTTCGGTCGGTGCTGGACAAGCTGGACAAGAGCAAGCTGCTGGAGGGCGGGGCGATGGCCAACATGCGCGAGGAGTACCCGCCCTTTTTGTTCGCCGCCTTTCTGCTCGCCGCGCTCGAGTTGCTGCTCCGCTTCACCCTCTTGCGGGTGTTCCCGTGAGCGAGAACCCACTCCGCTTCGGCTTCCTCGGCTACCCACTCGCGCTGGCCCATCCGGCTTACCTGCTGCTCATCCTGGTGGCGCTGCTCCTCGGCTTCCTCGCCCTGTTGGTGGCGCTGCGCCGGGGCGCCCGGGTCCAGGCCCTCCTCGGCAGCCGGCTGGGCCAAGCGCTGGCCCCTGGCGCCAGTACCCTGCTCAGTGCGCTGCAGGCTGCGCTGCGGGCCTCCGCGCTGGCCCTCTTCGCCGTCGCCCTGGCCCAGCCCCAGTGCGGCAGCCGCACCGAGCTCGCCCGCCGCCGCGGGATTGACCTGGTGGTGGCCCTGGACGCGAGCAAGTCCATGCTTGCCCGGGACGTGGCGCCCAGCCGCCTCGACCGCGCGAAGCTCGAGCTCAACACCCTGCTCGACTCCCTCAAAGGGGACCGGGTGGGGATTGTGGCCTTCGCCGGGGACGCCTACATCCAGTCCCCCCTCACCAGCGACTACGCCGCGGCGAAGCTGTTCCTGCGCGCGGTGGACCCCGAACAGATGCAACAGGGCGGCACCAACATCGGCGCCGCGCTGCTGCTCGCGCAAAACATGCTGGAGGGTGTGGACCGGGGCGCCAAGGACCGTGTGGTGGTGCTGTTGTCCGACGGCGAGGACTTGTCGGGGGAGGAGATGGAGGCGGCGGAGTCGCTGCGCGCCTCCGGCATCAAGGTGTACGCCGTCGGCATCGGCAGCGAGTCGGGGGAGCCCATCCCCGAGTTCGGCAAGACCGGTGAGGTGGTCGGGTACAAGAAAGACGGCTCGGGCAACACCGTCCTCACCCGTCTGGACCGGGCCGGGCTGGAGGCGGTGGCCCAGCTGACGGGCGGCGAATTCTTCCACCAACCGCACGGGGTGGCGGTACCGGAGGTGGCCGCGCGCATCGACCGGCTACAGAAGAGTGAGCTCGAAAGTCGCCTCACCGTCCGCTGGGACGAGCGCTTCCAGTCCTTCCTCGCCCCGGGGCTGCTCTTGCTGGTGGTGGGACTCCTCCTCCCCGGCCGCCGCCGAGGTGTGGCATGAGGCGTTTTGCCCTGCGCGCCCTGGCCATCGGCCTTCTTCCGGGGAGCTGCCTGCTCGGCGCCCCGGAGGCCCTCGCGCTGGGGCCCCTGGAGCGCAACCCGCCCCGGGTGGCCGAGGGGCTTCGGGCCTACGACGAGGGGCGGTACGAGGACGCGCTGCACGACTTCGAGGTTGCCCAGCAGCAGCTGCCCGACAGCGCGGCGCTCGAGTACGACAAGGGCAACGCGCTGTACCGCTTGAACCGGCACGACGAGGCCCGCCAGGCCTACCAGCGCGCCGCGGAGATGAAGCCGGGCGAGCTCAGCGAGCATGACCTTTACAACCTGGGCAACGCCCTGGCGGAACTCGGCCGCACGAAGGAGGCCATCTCCGTCTACCGCCGCGCCCTGTTGCTGGAGCCAGCCGACGAGGCGGCTCGGCACAACCTGGAGGTGCTGTTGCGGCGGCTTCCGCCACCCAAGTCCGGTGGGGACGGAGGGACGCCCGATGGCGGGCAGGACGCCGGGTCGCCCGACGCCGGACGGCCCGACGCCGGGCCGGGCGACGCCGGCCGGGGCGACGGTGGCAGTGGGGACGCGGGGCAGGGAGACGGCGGGACGGGGGGCGATGGCGGTCCCGGAGACGCGGGCACCGGCCGCGGCCGGGGAGGCTCCGACGCCGGACAGAGCCAGAAGCAGCGCGGGGCGGAGGCCGGCGAGTCCGGCAACGAAGGGCCGGACGGCGGGCCGGCTGCGCGGGACGCCGACGCTGGCCCGGATTTGCCCGAGCCGCTGCGCGACGCCGGGGTGGGGGAGGCGGGAAAGCTCGACCGCCGGGACACCGAGCGACTGCTGGATGCGATGCGACAGAGCGAAAAGAACCTACAATTGTGGCGCTTTCAGCAGAAGAAGCCGCCGAGGAAGCCGAATGAGAAGGACTGGTAGCGCCTGGGGCGCACTGTGGGGTGTGCTCGCCGCGACGGCCGCCTGGGCCGCGGTGGACGTCCAGGCCGAGGTCGACCGCAGCGAGGTCGGCCTGTCGGACACCTTCGTCCTCACCCTGCGCGCCACCAACGCCCCGCGCGGCGCCGACCTGCAGCTGCCCGCCTTCGACGGCGTCGAAGTGCTGAGTACCCAGCGGGGCATGTCGAGCACCATCCAGCTCGGGTCCGGCGGTCCCGTCATCCGTCAGGAGCTCACCGTCACCCTCATCCTCCGCCCGACGCAGGTCGGCAAGCTGACGCTGCCCCCGGCGCAGCTGCGGACGCCCGATGGCGTCGTGCGCAGCAACAGCGTCACCATCCTGGTGCGCAAGGGGCACGTGGCCGGGCCCCCGCCCTCGGCCGCCCAGCGCCCCAACATGATGCCGGGCTTTCCCTCGCCCTTCAGCGACACGGAGGACCCCTTCGCCGCGCTGCGGGAACGCGAGCGCGAGGCGTCGCGGCCCCATGCCGAGAGCGACCTGTTTCTGCGCAGCGAGGTGGACCGCAAAGAGGTCTACCTCGGCGAGCAGGTGACGCTCTCCTTCTGGATTTACAGCCGGGTGGACTTGTCCAGGGTGGACAACGTCACCTACCCCAAGCTGGACGGCTTCTGGACGGAGGACATCGACAGTCCCACCAACCTCTCGTTCGAGCCACGCACCGTGGACGGGGTCCCCTACCGGGCCTACCTGCTGCGGCGCGAAGCCCTCTTTGCGGTGAAGCCGGGGACGCGCGAGCTCGGCCCGGTGGAAGCGGACGCCACCACCGGGTTTCTCTTCGCTGGCCACCGCGACCACCGCGTGGGCAACGCCCTCACCCTGAAGGTGAAGCCCCTGCCGCCGGGCGCCCCGCCCGGGTTCCAGCCGGCCAACGTCGGCAACTTCCAGCTGTCGGCCGAGTTGTCGGCGTCGAGCGCCGAGCTGGGCTCGCCGGTCACCCTGCGCGTCACCCTGGAAGGCCAGGGCAACCTGAAGGAGGTGCAGCTGCCACGCGCCAGCGCGCCGGCCGCCCTCAAGCTGTATGAGCCGACCTCCCAGGACCGCATCTCCGCGGTGCGCGAGCGCATCCAGGGCAAGCGCAGCCAGGAGTACCTGGTGATGGCGCAGCAGACGGGCACCTTCCAGATTCCACCGCTGGCCTTTTCCTACTTCGACCCGGAGAGCCGCCGCTACGAGACGCTACGCACGCAAGCCCTGACCCTCACCGTGCGGCCGGGGGAGGCGGGCGCGCTGCGCGCCGCCGGCCCGGCGGCGGCCGTCCCGGACGCCGTCCGCAACGTGCTCCCCGCGGGCGGCCTGCGTCCGCTGCGTCTCGAAGCGCGCTTCGAGACGCCCACCCCGACCTGGCGCCGTCCCGTCTTCCTGGCTGCGGCCGTGGTGCCGCCGGTGGCGTGGATGCTGCTGTCGCTGGTGGGCCTGGTGCAGGCGCACCGCGGACGCCGTGACCCGGCCACGGAACAGCGGCGCGGCACGCGCGCTGCCCGCGGCCGCCTTGCCGCGGCCGCCCGGCTGCTCGCCTCGGGCACCGACGGGGCCTTCTCCGAGGAGGTGGAACGGGCGGTGATGGCCTTCCTTGAGGCGCGTCTCGGCGTGGGCCTTTCCGGGCTGACGCGCCAGGCCCTCGGGCAGAAGCTGATGGAGGCTGGCGCCCCGGAGGCCGTGGTGCAGGGCGCCGCCCACGTGCTCGACAGTTGCGATGCCGTGCGCTTCGCCCCTGGCGCGGTCCGCGTTGCCCGGGGCGCGCTGCTCAGCGAGGCCGAGCGCGTGCTGGAGGGCTGGCCATGAATGCCCTGCTCCTCCCGCTGCTGCTTGCCCAGGTGAGCTATTCGCCGGCCGAGGCCCGCGGCATTTTCGCCGAAGGGGTGGAGGCCTATGGGCGGGAGGACGCCCCAGCGGCGGAGGCGGCCTTCCGCAAGCTCCTCGAACACGGCATGGGCGGCCCCGACGTGGAATACAACCTGGGCACGGCCGAGCTCGCCCAGGGTAAGCTCGGCGAAGCCGTCCTCTTCCTGGAACGGGCGCGCCGCCAGGGCGGCGGCGCGGACGTCGAGGCCAACCTCACCCTGGCCCGCGGCCGGGTGGTCGACCAGGTGGTGGGCGCTACCGCCGAAGAAGGCGTGCTGGCGCGCGTGGTGGCCGCCACCAGCGCTACCGGCGCGGCGCTCGCCTTCGTCATGCCATGGGCCTTGGGCTTCCTCGTCCTCGTCCTGGGGCGCTTCCGCCCCGGCCGGGCCACGGTCCCCCTGGCCGTGGGGCTGCTGTTGTTGTCCCTTCCCGGCGCGAGCCTGCTTCTGGCGCATGTCGTGGTGAGCGAGACGGTGCACGAGGCGGTGGTGCTGGCCAGGACGCTGCCGGTCCGGGAAACCCCGGACGCCTCCAGCAAGGTGGCCTTCGAATTACACGCCGGCAGCAGCGTGCGCCTGCTGGCCGCCTCCGGGCCCTTCGTCCGCCTGCGCCTGCCCAACGGCCTCGAAGGCTGGGCCGAGCAGAGGGAGCTGGCCCGCGTCGACGACACGGCGATGCCCTAGCCAGAGGGCACGCGGAGGTCCGCCCGGCCCCTGGGGGGAGCAGGCCGCCCGCACTCGCCCCTCCGCGGGGCAGGGCAGGGGACGGCTTCCTAGTCACTGGCGGCCCAGGGGCGCCCCGGGCTAGACGGGAGAGATTCGATGAGCGAACCCGCGGCGTTCCGGATTCTCGTGGTGGAGGACGAGCCCGTCATCCGTGAGCTGGTGCGGAGCATGCTGCACGACGGGCCGGTGGAGGTGGAGACGGCCGCCAACGGCGTCGACGGGCTGAAGCGCGCCCGCACCCAGACGTTTGACCTCATCCTCCTGGACGTTGTGCTGCCCCTCATGGACGGCGTCACCGTGTGCCGCATGCTGAAGGCGGACCCGGCGACGGCCGGCATCCCCCTCTACATGCTGACCGCCAAGGTGAAGAAGGCGGACGTGGAGGCCGCCCTGGCGGCCGGAGCCAACGGCTACATCCACAAGCCCTTCCGGGCCGCGGAGCTGATGGAACTGGTGGACAGGCACCGCCTGCGCCGCGGCTGACGGCCGCCGGCGGAGGGGGGGCGCCCTTTAGGGGAGTCGGGGGTGGAGAAACCGGGCCAGGGCGAAGAGGTCGTCCCAGTCCAGGCGCTCGAATTCCACGGCCACCCCTTCGCTGTGGACGCGCGTCACGCGGCCCCGGAAGGCGCGGACGTGGTCCGACGGCAGCGCGATGGACAGCTGCAGCACCTCGCCCGTCTCGGCGGCCAACCCCACCAAGAGCAGCCCGGCCATGGACAGGTCCCGGGCCTGCGCCACCCAGGCGCCCTCCTTCGTGCGGACTTCCACGGCGAAGCCGGCCGGAACGCGCGGGTGCGTGCGCTGGGGGACGTCAGGGACGTGAATGGAGGGGACGCGCATTCATGGCTCTCGGGCGAGGCAGTGTCGGTCCGCTCGGCCGGCCGAGCAATTTTTCCCCGTGGGGCGGGGAGGGACCCCGTGGCCGACAAGGCGCCCCGGGCGGGCCAGCTACCACACGGCGAGGGCTTTGTGTGCGGCTCCGGGCGGTTTGGCCCGTGCCGCCCGGGGGTGGCTAGGCAGCGCTGCTGGTCCCGCCGCCCTCGGAGCCCGAGGGGTTGGGCCCAGGGGCGCGGTTCACCCGGTCGCGCAACTCCTTGCCCGTCCGGAAGAGGAGGCCCCGCTTGGGCTTCACCGGGATGACTTGTCCCGTCTTCGGGTTGCGTCCCTGGTAGCCGTCGTAGTTCTTGACGTGAAAGGCGCCAAGCCCGCGAATCTCGATGTTTTCCCCACGGCAGAGCGCCTCCTTCATGGCCTCGAAGATGGTCTCCACCGTGGCCTCGGCCTGCTTCTGGGTGATGCCGCGCTTGGCCACCAGGATGTTGATTAGGTCGCTCTTGAGCATGGCGAACTCCCCATTCGAGGGCCGCAGGGGCGCCCCCCGACGGACGCGTGGGCGAGCAGAACCTTCAAAGCCTAGCATGCTGGACTTGGGTTGCAAGCAGGCCTGGGACACAAGCCTCTGCAACTGCTCAGGAATTTGGCGGGGGCCCAGCCGGCGGCTTGGCGGGCCCTGGACGGTCCTGGTTTGACCCCCGGCCGCCTTGCGGCGGACCGCCTTCGCGCCCGCGCTTTCGGTCCCTTCTGCGCCCCCGTCCACCCCCGCCGCCCCCACTTTCGCGCTGGCCCGGCTCGCTGCGCTCGGGGGGGGCACCCAGCCCCTCCTGCTGGCGCAGGGCCGTCTTGGAGGTCGCGATGCGGTGGTCCTCCCCGCTCGCCGTCCGCGCGTACAGGTCGAATTGCTCGCGGTGGTAGTTGTTCTGCGGACGCACCTGGATGGACTTGTTGAAGCGGTCCATCAGGTGGCGGAGCTCCTCGCGCTCCTCGCCCTGCAGTACCCGGGCCACCTCGACGTTGCAGTTCACCACCAGCGTCGGTTCGCGGAGGTTGGGCGCTTCCCGGCGGAGCTCCTGGAAGATGTCGTAGACGACGGTGGTGACCGTCTTCACGAAGCCCTCGCCGCCGCAGTAGCTGCAATCCTCGTGGAGGATGCGCCCGAGCGACTCGCGGACCCGCTTGCGTGTCATCTCCACCAGGCCGAGCTCGCTGATGCGCAGCACGTTGGTCTTCGCCTTGTCGCGGCCCAGGGCCTCCTGCAGCGTCTTGAAGACCTTGTCGCGATTCTGCGGCTTCTCCATGTCGATGAAGTCGCAGATGATGATGCCGCCGATGTTGCGCAGCCGGAGCTGGTAGACAATCTCCTTGGCGGCCTCGACGTTGATTTTGGTGATGGTCTCCTCGAGGCTCTTCTTGCCCACGTACCGCCCGGAGTTGACATCGATGGCGGTGAGGGCCTCGGCCTGGTCGAAGACGAGGTAGCCGCCGCTCTTCAGCCACACCTTGCGCTGGGCGGCCCGCTGCAGCTCCTGCTCGATGCCGTAGGCGTCAAAGACCGGTTCCTCGCTGTCGTGCAGCACCACCCGGCTGGCCAGCGCCGGGTCCTGCGCGGTGACGAAGGAGAGGATGCGCTGGTACTCCTCGCGGTCGTCCACCACCAACTGCTCGACGTCGTTGGCGAAGAGGTCCCGGGTGGCCCGGAGGATGAGGTCCAGGTCCGGATGCATCAGGCCGGGTCCGCTGCGCCGCTCATTGCGCCGCACCACCTGGTTCCAGATTTCAATCAAGAAGCGGATGTCGCTCTCGAGCTTTGCCTGGGGGACGTTCTCCGCCACCGTGCGGACGATGAAGCCGGTGCCCGGCGGGCGCAGCCGGTCCACCGTCTCGCGGAGCCGACGGCGCTCCTTCTCATTGGAGATGCGCCGGCTGATGCCGACGTGGTCGACGGTGGGCATGAAGACCAGGTGCCGGCCCGGGATGCTGATGTGCGAGGTGAGGCGTGCCCCCTTGGTCCCAATCGGGTCCTTGGACACCTGCACCACCACTTCCTGGCCCAGCTTGAGGAGGTCCTCGATGCGGGAGGACTTGCGCGGCCCCCGCGCCTTCTCGTCCTCGCGTGAGCGCTCGTCCCGGTGCCGCCCGCCGCCGCCGCGCTCGCCGCGGTGGCGGCCGCGCTCCTCGCGTGGGGCGCGGCGCTCGCCGCTGGCGACGGGCTCTGCGGCCACGGCCGGGCCGGCCGGTGCGGCGCTGCCGCCCTCCGGCAGCAGGGCGCCCTGCCCGGGTGGCGGCGGGGACTGGGTGGGCACGGCAGCCGAGTCGGCCACGCTGTCGGTGGCCTCGGCCGTGGCCAGCCTGTTCACGGCCAGCGTGGCCACTGTCTCGGGCGGCGCCTCGCCGTGGGTCTGCTCGGCATGGCCCTCGGCAAGCCTCTCCTCGGGCTGGCCTTCGAAGTGGGCCTCCTCGGCGTGGTCCTCGCCGTGCGTCTCCTCGCCGTGGCCTTCGAAGTGGGCCGCCTCCTCGGCGTGCCCCTCGCCATGCGTCTCCTCGGCGTGGCCTTCGAAGTGGGCCTCCTCGGCGTGCCCCTCGCCCTGCGTCTCCTCGGCGCTGGCCTTCGAAGTGGGCCTCCTCGGCGTGCCCCTCACCGGGCGAATCGGCCGTTGCCTCGTGCGTCGGGTCCGGGGCGAACTCCGGCCCCTCGTCGGACGCGCTGGCATTGCCCTCGACGGGCGCGCCGTTGGCGAGATCTCCGGCCTCGGGGACCTCCGGCACATCCTCGTCGTGCTCGCCCTCCGTCAGCTCGAAGGCGGCCCGGGCGAAGTCCGGGTCGTAGACGACGTCGCTGACGTACAGGAAGGCGGCTTTGTCGAGGCCGATGTCGAGGAAGGCGGCCTGCATCCCCGGGAGCACGCGAACCACGCGCCCCTTGTAGATGTTGCCGACAATCCCCTTGTCCTTCTTACGCTCGAGATAGAACTCCGCGATGTCGCCGTTTTCCACGAGCGCGACCCGCGTCTCGCGGCCAGCCGCGTTGATGACCAGAATGCTGCTCATGCGATGACCCTGCCTGCACACGGCGCGGGGCGGCACCCACCGGACGGGAAACGGTGGACGGCGCTCGCGTCTGCGCGAGGGGAGTGGGCGTGCCAACCGCGCCGAGGGGACCTGCGGCCTGTTTGGCCTGGGTACCTGGGGGCAGGGTGGTCACGCGCGCGTCAACTCCCGAAGGCAATTGCCGGGAAGGCCGACTGCTCGGAACTCCCGGATTGCGGTTTTTGGCTCCCCTGGCAGCCTTCCCGCCCAACCTCTGGCCCTACCGTCAGGGCGACTGCCGAGCTGGGGAAGACCGGGCCCTGGGGAAAAACGACCCGTCAGAAAAATTTGGACGTCCGTGCCCTTCCAGGGTGCCCCGGCCCAGAGCCGGGTAAACCCTCCAATGGGGGGCAGTCCTTTCAAGCCCACCATTGTACAGCCGGGGGCGTCTGTAAAGCCCACCTCATGCCCGCGGTGAGGGGCGCTCCAGCCTGGGCCGCGAGCGCCAGCGCAGCCGAAGCCCCGTCCATTCCGGCAGAACGTCTGCTCGCCGGTCGTCCACCAGCCCCACTTCCAGGCCCACCTGGCGCACCAGCACCTCATCCAGCGCCGGGGTGGCCACCGGCCGCCACACCACCCACAGCCGGCCGGCCAGCGCCATGGAACGCACCAGCGCGGGCATACGTGAGACGAGGTGCTTGGCGTCCTTGGTGAAGAAGAGGATGACGTCGAGGGCCGGCTCTGTCAGGGGCAGCAGGGCCACCTGCTCGGGCAGTGGCGCGAGCGCTTCGGCCAGGCCGGGCGGCGGCTCCACCACGGCGAGGCGCGCCCCGGGGCGGATGCCCAGCGTCTCCGGCAGCCCACTCATCCGCCGTCCTCCACCCGGAAGCCGACGTCCGTGCTGGCTGGCCGGTCCACCACCAGGATTTCCTCCACCCGGGCGCGCTCCGGGCCGCGGCGGCAGAAGGCCAGGAAGGCCTCCACCGCCTCGGGGGGGCCCTCGGCCTCCAGTTCCACCCGGCCGTCGGGGCGGTTCTTGACCCAGCCAGAAATGCCGAGTCGGGCAGCCTCCTCGGCCGCGCTCCGCCGGAAGAAGACGCCCTGGACCCGTCCAGCGAGCAGTACGTGAATGCGCCGGCGCGACATGTCCGAAGCGAGGACCTACGCGGTTTCAGACAGCAGGTCCAGGAAGCCCGCCTCGTCCACCACCTTGACCCCGTACTGCTGGGCCTTTTTCAGCTTGCTTCCCGCGTCCGCCCCGGCCACCACCCAGTCCGTCTTCCGCGAGACGCTGCCGGACACCTTGCCCCCGCGCCGTTCCACCTCCTCCTTGGCTTGCTCTCGCGTCATCGCTGAAAGGGTCCCGGTCAGGACCACTGTCTTTCCGCCGAAGGGACCTCCGGTGGGGGCGCCCGGCGGCTCCGGCTGCACCCCCGCCTCGAGGAGGGCTTCGATGTTTTCCCGGTTCTTCCCGTCGTGGAAGAAGGCGGAGATGGCGCGGGCCATCTCCGGGCCGACGTCCTTGACGCGGGTGAGGTCCTCCTCGCCGGCGTCGTACAAACGGCGCACGTCCGGGAAGGCCTCGGCCAGGGTGCGAGCCGTCGCCTCCCCGACATGGCGGATGCCGAGGGCATACAGGAAGCGCCTCAGCGGCGGCCGGCGACTCTTCTGAAGGGCGGACACCAGGTTTTGGGCGCTCTTTTCCCCCATCCGGTCGAGCCCGGCGAGGCTCTCCGCGCTGAGGCGGTAAAGGTCCGCCTGCCGGCGCACCAGGCCGGAACCGACCAGCTGCGCACACAGCTTCTCCCCCAGCCCCTCGACGTCCAGCCCCCCGCGGCTGGCGAAGTGGCGGAGGTGGCCCAAAAGCTGCGCCGGGCAGGCCAGCCCGGTGCAGCGCAGGATGGCGCCGTCCTCGTCCATCAGCGTGGCCGAGCCGCACACCGGACAGCGTTCGGGAAAGACGTAGGCCCGCTCCTCCCCGGTGCGCACCGACGTCACCACCTTCGTAATCTCCGGGATGACGTCCCCGGCCCGCCGGACGAAGACGGCGTCGCCCACCCGGACGTCCTTGCGCGCCAGCTCTCCGGGGTTGTGCAGCGTGGCGCGCGACACCGTCACCCCGCCCACCTGCACCGGCTCGAGAAAGGCCACCGGCGTGAGGGCGCCGGTGCGTCCGACGTTGACGTCGATGGACAGCACCCGGGTGCGGGCCTCCTCGGCAGGAAACTTGTACGCCACCGCCCAGCGCGGGCTGCGCGATACGGTGCCCAGCCGCCGCCGCGCATCCTCCCCATCCACCTTCACCACCAGCCCGTCCACTTCGTAGGGAAGGGCGTGGCGCCGTTCCAGCAGGTCGCGGTAGGCCGCCAGCACGTCCTGCAGGCCACTGGCCAGGCGGTTCTCCGGGTTGACGGGCAGGCCGAGGGAGGCAAGCCAGGCCAGCTTCGCCCGGTGACCCTCAAAGGGGGGGCCGTCCCATGCCCCCACTTCATAGACGTACAGGGAAAGTCGCCGGCCGGCCGTCACCTTGGGGTCCAGCTGGCGCAAGGAGCCTGCCGCAGCGTTGCCGGGGGTTGGCGAAGGTGGGCTCCCCCTCGGCCTCGCGCCCCGCGTTGAGGCGGGCGAAGTCGGCCTTGCGCAGGAAGACTTCCCCGCGCACTTCCAGGCGCCTCGGTGGGGCCGGCGCCGAGAGCACCAGCGGGACGCTCCGCTGGGTGCGCAGATTGGCTGTCACGTCCTCGCCGAAACTGCCATCGCCTCGGGTGGAGCCTTCGGCCAGCTTGCCGTCCAGGTAGACCAGTTCCACCGCCAGCCCGTCCAGCTTCGGCTCGCAGTCGTACGGCACCTCGGCCGTGCCCAACAGCTTGCGCACCCGCTCGTCGAATTCCGCCAGCCCGGCCTGGTCGAAGCAGTTGGCCAGGCTCAGCATGGGGGCGCGGTGCTCCACGGTGCGGAAGTGCTCGGCCGGCGCGCCGGCCACGCGCTGGGTGGGCGAGTCGGCGGAAAGCAGAGCCGGGTACTCGGCCTCCAGGTGCTGCAGCTCGCGCACCAGGGCGTCGTAGTCGGCGTCGGAGATTTCCGGGTCGTCGAGGACGTAATACCGCTGGTCGTGATGGGCGATTTGTGTGCGCAGTTCGGCCACCCGCTTGGCTGCTGTGGCCGCCTGGGCGTGGGTGGGTGTCATGCGCTTTCGACCCCGAGAGTGCCTTGACACGGCGACGGGGCGTCAATAACGTTCTTGGTCACCGGGGTACGGAGCGCTGTGCTGCGTTCCAGGGGCTCCGGTTTCCAAACCCGTTCCGCTGTTCTTCTACTGCTCGCCACGCAGCAGGTCACGCCCTTTGATGTCGGGGTTGGCCCTTCTGGCGAACGCCTGTCATGCCCAAAGCCCGCATCAGCAAAGAAAAAACCCCCATCGAGTCTGACCTCGTCGCGGAGGCCAGCGCGGAGCCGCGCCCGCGCCGCCGGCGCACCCGCACCCCAGACGAGGAGCCTCGGTCCACCGCTGCCGACGCGGACACCCCGCTGGCCGAGGAGCCAGCGGCCCCCTTGCGGCCAGTCCTCACCGCCATCAGCCGTCCGGTGCGGGACGATGACTTGCACGGGCCCGACGCCGAGGACTCCCCCGCCTTGGCGGCGCTCCGCCCGGCCGCCGCCCCGCTGCTGGAGGAGCGGCCACCGCCAGCCACCGTGCTTGGGCCGGACGGCACACCGATGCAGGTGCTCCGCCTCAATGACTTGAAGCGGATGAAGATTGCCGAGCTGGCGAAGATGGCCCACGACGCTGGCATCGACGGCACCCAGGGACTCAAGAAGCAGGAGCTGATTTTTGCGCTCCTCTCCGGCATCACCGACAAGAAGTTCGAGGTCCACGCCGAGGGCGTCCTCGAGCTTCTCTCCGACGGCTTCGGCTTTCTGCGGAGCGCCGACAGCGACTACCAGCCCAGCCCGGACGACATCTACGTTAGCCCGAGCCAGGTGCGCCGCTTCGCGCTCCGGCCCGGAGACACCATCACCGGCTCCATCCGTCAGCCGCGGGAGGGGGAGCGCTTCTTCGCCCTGCAGAAGGTGGAGCGGGTCAACTTCGTCGACCCGACCAGTACCGAGGCGCGCGAGCGGATTCTTTTCGACAACCTCACGCCGCTCTACCCCACGCGCAAGCTCATGCTCGAGCACGACGGCTCCGAGATGACGACGCGCATCATCGACCTGTTCGACCCCATCGGCCTCGGCCAGCGCTGCCTCATCGTCGCGCCCCCCAAGGCGGGCAAGACGGTGCTGCTGCAGAACATCGCGCACGCCGTGGCGAAGAATCATCCGGAAATCATCCTCATCGTCCTCCTCGTCGACGAGCGGCCCGAGGAAGTGACAGACATGGAACGCAATGTGCGCGGCGAGGTGGTCTCCTCCACCTTCGACGAGCCGGCGACGCGCCATGTCCAGGTGGCCGAGATGGTCATCGACAAGGCGAAGCGCCTGGTGGAGCAGGGGCACGACGTCTGCATCCTGCTCGACTCCATCACCCGGCTGGCGCGCGCCTACAACACCGTCGTCCCGCCCTCGGGGAAAATCCTCTCCGGCGGCGTCGACGCCAACGCCCTGCACAAGCCGAAGCGTTTCTTCGGCGCGGCCCGCAACATCGAGGAGGGCGGCAGCCTCACCATCATCGGCACTGCCCTCATCGACACCGGCAGCCGCATGGACGAAGTCATCTTCGAGGAGTTCAAGGGCACCGGTAACTCGGAGATTGTCCTGGACCGCAAGCTGATGGAGAAGCGCATCTTCCCCTGCCTCGACATCAACAAGTCCGGGACGCGGAAAGAGGAGCTGCTCCTCAAGCCGGAGGACTTGGTGCGCGTGACAGCGCTGCGGCAGGTGCTGCACCCCTTCACGCCCATCGACGCCATGGAATTCGTGCTGAAGCACATGCGCCCCACCAAGTCGAACGCGGAGTTCCTGGGCTCCATGAATCGTTAGAGGCTCGAGAGGCTCGCCCAGGCCCGGGCCCCCGACTTCGCTCAGGAGTTCGAAATGGCCCCCACGCTTGCCAACGGCAAGGTGTGTTACGTCGAAATCCCTGCCATCGACATCCAGCAGTCGGCGGACTTCTACGCCCAGGTGTTCGGCTGGCGGCTGAGGCGGCGCGGCGACGGCCATCTGGCCTTCGACGACACCGCCGGCGAAGTCAGTGGGACCTGGGTGGTGGGCCGGCCCCCGTCGGCGCAGGACAGTGTGGCCGCGACCATCGATTCTGTCCGCGCCCATGGTGGCGGTCTGGTGCAGCCCATCGGCGCGGATGCGCCCGAAGTGACGGCGCGGGTGCGCGACCCGGCTGGCAACGTCCTCGGCCTGTACCAGGACCCGGGCCGTTAGCCGGATGTCACCTGGGTCCGGCGTCGGGCCGGCCGACCCTGAAGCATTGCTGGGTGGGGTCGGGGCCGACGGTGCCGCTCGGAGCGTTGCACACGAAGGTGTCCGTGTGGCCGCAGCCCTCGCCCCGGTAGTTGTTTCCGGAGACGTTGGTCACCCGGACGGAGTCCGCCGGACAGCCGTACTCGGCCGACATCTGCAGCGCAATGGCTTGGGGCGTCGAGCAGCCGGCTAGAAGGGCCACCACCCCCGCCAGCACGAGAAAGCTTGTCAGGCGCACCATGCTGACCTCCGGGCATTCTCAGTAGTCTAAGAGGCGCCTCGTCCCTCAAATTAAGGGACTCGCGCGTCCGCCTTGTTAGAGCGCGGCCCCAGAACTTGGCTGGGCGCGCTGGCGGACGAAGTCGAAACAGGCCACCAAAATGGCCGCCACCGGCACCGCCACCAGTGCCCCCACCAGCCCGTAGCTGCGCTCTCCGGTCACCAGCGCCACCACCACCACGATGGGGTGAATGCGCGCGGCGCTGCCCATGATTCTGGGGTTGAGGAAGTAGGCCTCCAGCGCGTGGATGCCCACAATCCACAGCAGCATCGCCAGCCCGGTGCGCCAACTTTGCGACAGCCCCACCACGACGATGGGAACCGAGCTGAGGATGGTGCCGAAGATGGGGATGAGGCTGAAGGCGGTGGCGATGGTGGCCAGCAGGAAGGCGAACTTCACGCCGAAGAGGACGAGGCCAATGAAGGTGAGGGTGCCATTGACGAAGCAGATGGTGACCTGCCCCCGCACCACACCGGCCAGGGAGCGGTCGATGCGCTCCACCAGACCCGCAACGTCGGAGGTCCACTCCGGCGGGACCAGCGTCCAGACGTAGGCCTTGATGGCCGTGGCGTCGATAGAGAGGAAGGCCGCGACAAACAGCATCATGAAGAAGGTGAAGACGCCGGTGAAGACGCCCGCCACCACCGAACGCGTGACGTCCACCAGGTTGCCGACGTTGTCGCGGACGATGCCGGAGAAGCGTCCGGCGAGATGGCGGATGAGGCGTTCCAGGTCGAATTGCACGCTCCAGGACGGCCGGGTGTTCTCCGAGTCCGCGTCGGTGCCCTCCAGGGCGCGTTCGGAGAGGGCCACCGGAATGCCGCGCTGGGCGAACCACTCCTCGGTGTCCTGGGCCATCTGCTGGATGCGGTCCGGGGTGAGCGACTGCGCGAAGGTTACGGCGTTGCCGCTGATGCGGGTGAGCTCTCGGTACAGCTGCGGCACAATCGCCACCGCGAAGAGGTACACGGCGCCGAAAAAGGCCGTGTAGATGAGGAGGATGGCCACCGCGCGCGGCGGCCGCCGTCGGGCCACCGTCACGCGCTCCAGTCGCCGCACCAGCGGGGCCACCAGGTAGGCGATGAGGGCTGCTCCCACCAGCGGAAGAAGCGCCGAGCGGAAGAGCAGTCCCAGCACCAGCAACGACAGCCACAGCGAGCCAAGCAGCCACGCGCGTCGGCGGAGGCTTCGGGTGGTGGGCGGTGGGGCGGAGGTCTCCATGGCGCCCGGCCGGGCGCCGGTGCTTAAAGCAGAGGCACGGCCTCACGTACAACGGCCGGATGGCGTTCGCGCTTGGGCGGCGCGCCCGACGCCAACAGGCGCTTCTTTCGGAAGGAGGAGAGCCAATGGACGACGGCCGGCTGTGGCTTCAGGGCGACTGGGTGGAAACCCCCGAGACGGCTCAGCTGCATGCGCCATGGGACGGACGGCCTCTCGGCCGGGTGGCGCAGGCCAGCCCAGCCCAGGTGCAAGCCGCCCTGGACTTCGCCGTCGAGGCCCGCGCTCGCCTGCAGGCGCAGAGTGCCTTCTGCCGGCGCGCCGTCCTGGAAGACATCGCCGCCGGGCTGGCGGCCCGCGCCTCTGAATTCGAGGAGCTCATCTGCCAGCAGGCGGGAAAGCCGCGCACGCTGGCCCGCGTGGAAGTCCGCCGCGCCACCGAGGTGTTCCGCCTGGCCGCCGCGGAACTCTCGCGCTTCGGGGGAAGCGTCGTGCCGGTGGACCTGGAGCCAGCCTCGGCGGGCGTGGAATGCGAGGTCCGCCGCTTCCCGGCGGGCGTGGTGGTGGGGATTGTCCCCTTCAACTTCCCGCTCAACCTGGGCGCGCACAAGGTGGCCCCGGCGCTGGCGGTGGGGGCCCCCATCGTGGTGAAGCCGCCGCCCCAGGCCCCCGGGCCGCAGCTGCTACTGGCGGAACTCGCCCACGCTGCCGGAGCCGACGCGGCCGCCCTGCAGGTCCTCCCCTGCGGCAACGCGGTGGCCGAGCAGCTGGCCACCTCCCCCAAGGTGCGGGTGCTGTCCTTCACCGGGAGCGCGGCGGTGGGGTGGGCCCTCAAGCAGAAGGCCGCGGCACGGGTACTGCTCGAACTCGGTGGAAACGCCGCCGCCCTCGTCGCCGCCGACGCGGACCTCGACTGGGCCGCCCAGCGCTGCGCCACAGCGGGCTTCGGCTACGCCGGCCAGGTGTGCATCAAGGTGCAGCGCATCTACGTCGAGCGCCCCGTCTATGCAGACTTCCTTCAGCGTTTCCTCGCCGGCGCCCGCGCCATCCCCACCGGAGACCCTGCGCTGGAGACCACCGTGTGTGGACCCGTCATCGACGACCGCAGCGCCGAGCGCATCTGTACCTGGGTGGACGAGGCGGTGGGCCTCGGCGCCAAAGTGCTGCTCGGCGGGCCGCGGCGTGGGCGGCTACTCGCCCCGACGGTGCTGGCCGACGTCCCGGCACAGGCCCGGGTGGCCCGGGAGGAGGTGTTCGGCCCCGTGGTGGCGGTGTGGCCAGTGGAGAGCTTCGAGGCGGGACTCTCTGCCATCAACACTTCGGCGTACGGGCTTCAGGCCGGCGTCTTCACCCGCAGCCTCGGCCACGTCCGCGCTGCCTTCCACCAGCTGGAAGTGGGCGGCGTCCTCATCAACGAGGCGCCCAACTACCGCAGCGACAATGCCCCCTACGGTGGGGTGAAGGCCTCCGGGCTGGGCCGGGAGGGGGTGCGCTCGGCGATGGAGGAATTCACCGAGGAGCGGCTGCTGGTCACCCGGGTGCGCTGAAGGCGCGCTCCAGCCGACGCAGGACGCTGGCCATCTCCGGGCGCCGCACCCGGTCCGGTGTGGCCTCGCCGAGGCTGAGCAGCTGCTCCACTAGCCAGCGGCTGACGAGGAGGAGGGCCGGGCGGTCCGCCTCCGTCAGCCCCGCCTGCTGGTAGCGGCGGTTGCGAAAGTAGTCATCCACGGCGTGGGTGGCCCGCTCCACGTCCCAGCGGGCCAGCTGCAGCGCCTCGGTGAAGACGGCCTCGGACGGACGTGGCCCCTGCCCAGAAAGCAACTCCGCGAAGGGTTGGCCGGTGGCCAGGTCGACCTCCTGGACGCTGAGCGGCCAGGCGCGGAGTTCGGCCGCTAGCAGCCGGGCCACCTCCTCGAGGAGGTGCTCCAGCAGCGGGATGGGCTTCGTTTCGAGGAGGCGCTCCCAGCGGCGAGTCATGGCGTGCCCGGGGTCAGCCAAAGCACGCTGGCCGCCCGCGCGCCAGCACCCCACCCCGAGGGGAGTCTCCCGGCTCCCCTATTGAGGGGGGACCCCAAAAGCCGAGTGGCCGCGCTCCTCCCTGGTGCGTAAACACCAGAACATTCCCGTCCACAGGAGGCCGCACCCATGGTTTCTGTCGCGCTGTTGGTTCGTCTCGAGGCCAAGCCGGGCAAGCAAGCAGACGTCGCCAAGTTGCTCGCATCCGGCCTCGCCTTGGTGCAGGCCGAGCCTGCCACGACGGCCTGGTTTGCCATCCGCATCGGGCCCACCACCTTCGGCATCTTCGACGCCTTCCCGGACGCCGCCGGCCGCAAGGCCCACCTGGCGGGCCGGCTGGCGGCCGCTCTCATGGCCAAGGCAGCTGACCTCCTGGCCGTCGACCCCACCATCGAGGAGGTGGACGTGCTGGCGGCGAAGCTGCCGGCGTAAAGGGCTAGGCTTGGGCGGTCGCCGCGGCCCGTGCCTCAAGACGCCCGGGCCCAGGCGCGGCGAGTGCGCGCAGCACCACCTGGTAGGCCGAGCGTGCGACCAGGAAGTCCCGGTGGCGCAGCCCGGGAAGCTCGACGTTTTCCCCGGCCTGCGTCCCGTGCAGGCCCAGGCGGCCCGACGGAAACGGCGTGCAGCCGTCGGCCGGGGAGTAGACGGAGACGAGGCGCACCCCGTCCGGCCAGGGGCCGAGGTTGAGGCGCCGCAGGAAGGCCGAGCGCGGGGTCATCTGCCAGACGCTGGGGGCAAACCAGCCCACCGTGGCGCAGCCGAAATAAGCGCGCGGCGTCCCCTGGTGGGGCGTCCCCAGCGTCACCAGCGTGCGCACCCGCGCATCCCCGCCGAGGCGCTCCACGTAGTAGCGGCCGATGAGGCCGCCCTTGCTGTGGCCAATAATGCTCAGCGGCCCAAGCGGGTAGCGGGCGTAGAGCCGCTCCACCTTGTCCCGCACCAACTCCGCGCTCTCGTCGATGCCCCGGGTGTTGAAGACGCCCGCCAGTCCCCCGAGGTCGATGGAGAACACCCCGTAGCCGTCCCGCCGCAGCCGGCGCTCGAGCACCTCGCAGCTACGCCGGGTGCTGAGCAACCCATAGAGCAGCAGTACCGGTCGCGGGCAGTCGGAGAAGTCTGTGCGCCGGCGGATGTGGTTGCCGCCTCGGTCGAAGCGCAGGTAGCCGCGCAGGTACCGCGCCTGCCGCCGCCACTTCGCTACCCTGCTGGCCCACCTGCCCACCGTGCAGGACAGTGCTTGCAAGAAGCGCCGCCGGCCGGTCCCGGACGGCAGGTCCGTCTTGACGCGCACCTTGGGTGCAGCGTTGCATCCCGTCTGAGGGGTTTCGGGCCACCGACGGCCCCTGATGTCGCCCAAAGGGGAGCAGCCGGACGGCCCCGGAGAGTCAGCAATGACCGACCCGCGCACAATGACACCGCGTTGGCCCGTCCCTCAGCTGCTCATCGGCGGCGCCTCGGTGCCTCCGCGCGAGGGCGGACGCCTCCAGCTGACGAATCCCGCGACCGGCGTGCGGCTCCCCGACGCGCCCGCCGCGGGCCCAGCGGACGTGGAGGCGGCGGTGCGGGCGGCGCGGGAGGCCTTCGACGCGGGGCCCTGGCCAAGGATGAATGCCTCTGCCCGCGGCCGGCTCCTGCGGAAGCTGGCGGACGCGCTGTGGGAGCGCCGCGAGGAATTTGCCCTGGTGGAGTCGCTCAACAATGGGAAAACGTTCCGCGAGGCGGTCAGCGGCGACGTGGCCCCCGGCGCGGCGACGCTGGCCTACGCGGCCGAATGGGCCAACAAGTTTCTTGGGGAGGTGGTGCCGGTGGATGGGCCCTTCCTCACCTACGTGGTGCATGAGCCGGTGGGCGTCGTCGCCGCCATCGTCCCGTGGAACTACCCCACCAGCCTGGCCTGCTGGAAACTTGGGCCGGCGCTCGCCACCGGGTGCACGGTGGTCCTCAAACCCTCGGAGCTGACGCCCTACACGGCCATGAAGCTGGGCGAGCTGGCGCGGGAGGTGGGGATTCCGGACGGCGTCCTGAACGTGGTGCCCGGCGAGGGGGAGCCGGCGGGCGAGGCGCTGGCCCGCCACCCCGGCGTGGACAAGGTGGCCTTCACCGGCTCCGTCGGCACCGCGCGACGGCTGCTGCACGCCTCGGCCGACACCAACCTCAAGCGGCTGTCCCTGGAACTCGGCGGAAAGAGTCCGCAGATTGTTTGCCGGGACGCGGACTTCGCAGCAGCTGCCGACGCATGCTTCTGGGGGATTTTCGGCTGCAAGGGCGAGGTCTGCAGCGCAGGCAGCCGGGTGCTGGTGGTGGCCGAGGCCTACGAAGGCTTCGTGGCCCGGCTGGCAGAACGGGCCCGCGGCCTGCGGGTCGGCGACCCGCTCCACCCGGAGACGGAGATGGGGGCCCAAATCTCCGCGCGCCAGTTGGACACCATCCTTGGCTACATCGCCTCGGGACAGGCGCAGGGGGCACGCCTTCTGGCCGGCGGCGCGCGGGACGTGGAGGGGACGAAGGCCAACGGCAATTTCCTCCAGCCCACCGTCTTCGGCGAAGTGCGGGCCGGGATGCGCATCGCGGAGGAGGAGATTTTCGGCCCGGTGCTGGCCTGCATGCGCGTCGCGGACGTCGGCGAGGCTGTCCGGGTGGCGAATGCCACGCGCTACGGCCTCGGGGCCAGCCTGTGGACAAAGGATGTGGCGCGGGGGCACGCGCTGGCGCGGCAGCTGAGGGCGGGCGTGGTGTGGATTAACTGCTTCAACGAATTCGACGACGCGGCACCCTTTGGCGGCGTCAAGGAATCCGGCTGGGGGCGCGATTTGTCGCACCACGCCCTGGACAACTACCTGGCGATGAAGACGGTGTGGACGAAGCTTCCGGCGTCCTGACCCCTGTGGGGGGGGCGCGCTTCAGCGGGGCGCGGTGAAGGGGCCTCCGTCGCCGGGCGGCGGCTTGACGACTTCACCGACGACGGGAGGAAGCTCCTCGGTGGGGAGGAATTCCTGGGAGTCCAGCAGGGCGCGGCCCGGCAGCCGGAGTTCTATCGGGTCGAAGGCCGGCTTGGCCATGTCCACCACCTGCGAAGCGACGGTGGACGCGTCCAGACGCTGGTCGGAGAAGAGGACACGTACCTGCACTTTGCCCTCGTCGGCGGGGATGCGGAAGCGGCGGCCGAGGACGGGCTCTCCGGCCGGGCAGGGCACGGAGTGGTTGCTCTGGGTCATCGTCATCTGCCGCGTCACGCCCTTCTCCGACTGGGTGTAGATGAGGCAGTACGGCAGCTGGTCCGGGGCGGGGATGAACTGCACGGTGTTGCCCGTCACCGTGCGGACTTCCATGCGGTGCGGCGCCGCCAGCGTCGGCTTGCTGCATCCCCCGAGAAGGACACCAGCCCCGACGGCCACCACCAGAGTTCTCGACATGGGATTCTCCCCTTTGTGCGATGCCAGGGCTCGCGGGGGCAGGGGGTCAACGGCGTTGGTAGACGACCACCTGCGGCGTCTCGTCAATGTAGAGACCCGTCACCGGGCGATTCGTGCCGAAGGCTTGCCAGACGGCCACCTCCTGCTCGCGGAATTCCTGATGGTACTGCACCACGGCGACGTCCGCATCCGCCGGGCCGCCCGCGGGCTGCAAGTCCGCGCGAAGCATCCCGTTGCGCTGGTAGTCCCGGAAGGACACCACCTCGTGGCAGCCAGATGCGCGGCGCCTTGCGGCGCGTGGGCATTCACCCACCCCAGCACACCGGTGACGTTGTTACTCCAGTACTGCCGCTGCATGCCCAAGGAGGCCGCGCCGGGAACTCCGCCCGCCAGCTCCCCATACGCACTCGTCCCGTAGGGATGCAGGTGGGCGGTCAGCGTCGCCGCCGGCAGCAGCAGCAGCGCCCCGAGGACGGGCGTCACGGCCGCCCGGGGCAGCTGCGGCAACCGTTGGGCGAGGAAAGCGGCGAGCGCGTCGCCTGCCAGCTGCACCTGGCGCCCGGCCAGCAGGGCCAGAAATGGCATGGAGGGCAGCCAGTGCTTCACGCCACCGAAGTGCGGCACGTCCGGGAAGGAGATGAGGACGATGGAGGCCAGGGCGTTGAAGCCCACCAGCACCTCGGAGGCGCTGGCCGGCGCGCCCAGGCGCGACCGGGAGGCCGAGCGCAGGCCGGCCAGGGCACGCGCCCCGAGGGACAGCAGCCCGACGCCCATCGGCGCCAACAGGGAGACGGGGAGGGTCAGGGCCGTCACCACCAGCACGTAGCTGAGGGGAAAGGGCGGCTCGCGCAGCACTGTGCCGAGGTACGTCCAGGCGTAGTGCACGTGGGTGGCGTGAAAGGCGAGGTAGGCGGCGAAGCGGTCCACCGGGTGGTACCAGAGCCACGGCCACACCGCGTACAGGACGGCCGGGCCCAGCAGCGCCATGGCGCCGAGCGGCGCCACGGCGCGAAAGGTGGCGGCGTCGGCGCGGGACAGGCGCAGACCCAGGGTGCACAGGGCGGCGGCCAGCAGGGCCACCACCGCGGTGGCCGGGCTGAGGAGATTCCAGCTGCGCACAAACCCTTCGGGGGTGAGCACCAGCACCAACAGGCCGAGGAGGGCGGCGGCCGCGCAGACGACGAGGAGCCCCTGCTGCAGCAGCGCCTGCGCTGCGGGCTTCCCCCGGCTGGCACGCAGCGCGCGCGCCACGACGAAGGGCAGCAACACCGGCGGCAGAAACAGCGCGTTGTGCTTGGTGGCCAGCGCCGCGCCGAAGAGGAGGCCCGTCCACAGCCACCACCCGGCGTCCGTCTCGGCGCGCCAGAAGGCGTACACCACCAAAAGCCAGAGCGCCGCCACCGGCATGTCGAAGCAGGCGAGGTGGGCATGAAAGAAGTGGCGCGGGATGGCTAGGAAGCACAAGGCGGCGAACAGCCCGGCCCGGCGGCCGTACAGGACGGCCCCCCAGGCGTGCAGGACGGCGGGAATGCAGGCCGCCAGGGCGAAGGCCGGCAGGCGGAAGCCGGCGGCTGGCCGCACCAAGCCCAAGCCCTGGTGAAAGAGTTGGAAGGAGAGGCCGAACAACAGCTTCATGCCGGCCGGGTGCTCGTGGTTGAAGTCGAAGGCCTGGGTGGTGATGGCGTCCGTCACTGCCCGTCCGGGCGCCACCAAGAGGTAATGGAGCCAGCGCACCGCCTGCTCCCCGGCAGCGAAGTAGACGCTCTCGTCCCGGACGAAGCCCACCGCCGCCTCGGTGGCCCACAGCAGGGCGAAGCTGCCGAGAAACAGGCCGAAGGCCAGACGCCGGTCCGTGCGGCTCGGGGCCCGGCTCACGGCGCCGCCGCCTTCTCGGCGTCCAAGGCGCGAAGCACAATGCAGGCCTCCCGCTCGTGGGCATTGTCCGATTGGACCCGCAGCCGCAGGCGCCGCGTACCCCCCGGTGCCTCGGCGGCGACGAAGCCCTCCCGTCCCGGCGGCACCGTCACCGACGCCAGCCCGGCGCCGGTGTCCGCATCGGCCACTTCGGCATGGAGCGGCGTCAAGTGGCTTCCGTGCTTCCAGGCATGTTCCCAGACAATGGCTGCCTCCAGGCGCACCGCGGCCGATGACGGCACGGCCTCGAAGGTGACGTCGACCGCACCGGGCCCGCCCGGCGGAATCACGAAAAGGCAGCGGCTCGGGCGGTACAGCACCTCGTGCCAGCTGGCCTCGACGCGGGCACCGCCCGGACAGCGAAAGCCTGCCCCCTCGCGCAGGCACTCCACCCGTCCTCCACCGGGAAGCTCCACCGCCGCCGAGGCCGTTGGCAGCGCCTCGCTGGCCACAAAGCGTACCGGACGGGCTCGCCCATTCTGGTACAGCGTCAGCACCAGGGGCCCGAAGCGGCGGTCCGGGCCGAGGGGGGTGCGGCCCGGGAGGAAGCCCGTGGCGAAGGCGTCGGCGCGGGTGCGCGGCAGCGCCGGCTGCGACAGCACCCAGATGCGGGGATGTTCCACCAGCGCGTCGCCCTCGTCGCCGAGGTAGCCGGTGACGGTCAGCCCCTCCGGGAGGAAAAGGCGCGCGCGTTCCGTCCACCAGGGGTGCAGCAGCACCACGTCGCCGGCTTGGGCCTCTCGGGCAAGCACCTCTGCCACCGCGCGCTCGTCGGCGTCCTGGGGCAGCACGCTCGGCAGCCAGGCCTGAAACCCCAGGGCCAAAAGTGCCACCACCAGGAAGCCCGCGCCTTCGGCGGCGGCCAGGCGCGGCGCAGCAGACTCAGGACTTGGCAAGGCGGATTTTCTGCTCGCTTTTCTCGCGGCAGAACGTGTCGAAGATGGCGTCCCCGGCACCGAACGACGGAGTCCAGGGCGGGTACATGGCGCAGCGCGGGTCCAGGCAGTGGTGCAAGTCCCAGCAGTGGCCGAGCTGGTGCATGGCGTGGCGAGCCACCAGCTTCAGCGAGGCCTCGAGGTCTTTGATGGACACCGTGGTGATGAGCGCGCGCTGGCCGCCATACTGCGCGAAGCCGTGCGTCGGCGCCGTCCCGGAGACGAGGGTACGTTCCTGCAGCGGGCGCGCCGTGAGGTAGAGCACCCGGTCGTCGGCGTACAGCTTGGGCGCCGGGGCGGCGCGGACGAGGGCCGCGGCGTCGAAGGGTGCCGTCAGCCCCGCTGGCAGCTCCATGTCCCCGGCGCTATCGCAGCCCACGCCGAAGGCCTGGTACAGAAGCCGGCACAGCCGCTGGACGGCCACCGGCTCGTGCGGGTCGAGGGTGACGACGCGAATCACCGCCTCTTCCCTCCCTTCGCCGTGGGCTTCTTCGCCTTGGCGGCCGGCTTGGCCTTGACCTTGGCCGCCGGCTTCTTCTTGGCGACCGGTTTGGACTTGGCAGGCGCGCTCTTCGCTTTGGGCGCCGGCTTCTTGGACTTGGACTTGGCCTTGGCTGGCGCCGCGACGGCGGGCGCGGCCGCCTCGGCCTCCTCCTCGGGGGCTTCTGCCTCGTCCGCGCCTTCCTCCGGCACAATCTCGAGGTCCGCGTCCAGCTCCAGCAAATCGTCGCCCAGGGTCTCGAGGTCGCCCTCCTCTGGCGGTCGGGCGAACTCCTCCACGGTGCGCTTGGGACGCTCGCGGCCGGGCGGAAACAGCACCAGGTCGAAGGTGTCCTCGGCATCGCAGCTTGGTGCATCCAGGGCGGCCGCCAGCTCGGCCACCAACAGGTGGCGCGCGTTGTCGTAGAGCTCGCGCTCCTTGGTGGGCAACGGGCGCAGCTCGCTCAGCACCGCCAGCCCCTTCACCACCTCGGCCAGGCCCAGCACTCCGCCCTGGCTCATCCGCTCGACGTTGGTGCGTGCGCGCTGCTTCCAGTCGAGCGTGGCCCGGTCGCTGTCGGAGCGCAGAAAGGCCACCACCTGCTCCACCTCCTGCTGTCCCGCCACCTTGCGCACGCCAATCGCCTGCACCTTGGCCTCGGGCACCATCACCACCGCGCCATCCTCCTCGCGGCGCAGGGTGACGAAGGTGAGCCGCTGCCCGGCCACTTCCTTCGCCTCGACGCTGGTGACGCGGCAGACGCCCTGGTTCGGGTAGACCACGCGATCGCCCACGGCGAGCTTGAGGGGCGGCGCTTGGTCTGACATGCCGGGGCCGGGTTCCTACACCATCCCTTCGGGCCCCGCCATGCCTAGCGCTGGTGTCAGTCGCCGACCAGCTCCCGGACGACGGTCTGCAGGGCGCGCGGGTCGAAGGGCTTGTCCATCCGGTGGCGGGCGACGTGTTCCAGGAAGCTTTCGGCCGCCTCGGTGAAGGCGCCACCGGTGATGAAGACCATCCGGCTGGCCAGCTCGGGCCTGGTCCGGACCAGGGTCTGGTGCAACTCCATGCCCGTCATGCCCGGCATCATCAAGTCGCAGAGGACGACGTCGAAGAGGCGCGGGGAATCCAGCGCGCTGAGCGCCGCCTCGCCGCTGTGCACCACCACCACGTCGTGCTCGCGGCTGAGCAGCCGGCGCGCGGAGGCCCCGATGAGCGGCTCGTCGTCCACCACCAGGACGTAGCCGCGCCGGCGGGCCACCCCACGCTGCCGAGGGGCAGAAATGTCTAGCAGTGCGTGCGCGCCGTCGTCCAAACCCATGCGCTTCCCTGTCTTGCGAAGGCGAGGCCAGAGCCCCAAGCAACCGAATTCCGATGGGTTACGCCGACGACCCTGCAGTCAGTCGGCCCTGCCTGAGGCGGCGGGGACCCCCGAAGGGCGGACGGGCAAGCGCCCCTTAAGAGGGGCCCGGTCGACGCTTGGACCGGGGCGCGGGCGTCGCCGCCCCCGGGCCGGCAGGGGCCTGCGACAGCGCCTCCAGGGTGGCGGCGTTCACTGCCGGCGCGGTGGGGGCAGACAGGGTGTGCCCGGCATCGGTGTCAGGCGCCGGAGGGCGCCCACCGCGCCGCCAGGTAGGGACCTGTTCCAGGACGCGGCGCGCCTGGCGCAACTGGACGCCGGCGGCGAGCAACTCCGGCTCGAAGAGGAACGCCATCAACTCTCCCAGTGTACGGCTGCTGACGCGGACGCCGCCATGGTGTAGGTGCTCGCCCAGCGCGTGGCCGATGGCCTCGGCGCTGGCGTAGCGGCCGTCGGCCGTGGGGGCCATGGCGGTCAGCACAATCCGCTCGAGCTCCTCGGAGAGGCCGGGGTTGAGGGTGCGCGGCGCGGGGAAGTCGCCGCGCAGAATGCTTTGCATGGTCTGCACCATCTTCCCCTCGTGGGGCAGGCGCCCGCAGCACATCTGGTACAGCACGACGCCGGTGGCGTAGATGTCGGTGCGGAGGTCGACGTCGTCCCCCCGTGCCTGCTCCGGCGAGAAGTAGGGGTACTTGCCCTTCACCGCGCCTTCGCGCAGCTCCGAGTCGGTGGCCCCCCGCGCCCGGGCGATGCCGAAATCGACCAACTTCACCTCCCCCTCGTAGCCGATGATGACGTTTTGCGGGGAGACGTCGCGGTGGATGATGTTCAACGGATGGTGCAGCTCATCCGTCCGGGTGTGCGCGTACTGCAGCCCCTTGCTCATCTCCTGCGCGATGAAGACGGCGTACTCCTCCGGCAGCCAGGGCAGCCCCAGGGCGTGGGCGCGGCGGATGACCTTGGACAGGGGCTGGCCCCGCACGTACTCCATGGCCAGGTAGTACTCGCCGTCGACCTCGCCGAAGTCGAACACCTGGGCGATGTTGCCGTGGCTGAGCGTGACGGCGATGCGCGGCCTCGTTGATGAACATCCGGACGAAGTCGCGCTGGCCAGCGAAGGCGGGAAGAATCTTCTTCACCACCACCGCCTTGGTGACGCCTGCCGCGGCCACCTTGCGCGCCCGGTAAAGCTCCGCCATTCCGCCCACGGCGAGGCGCTCCAGCAGTTGGTAGCGACCAAACGGGACCGGCGTTTCCTGCATGGCGTCCAAGCGTAACACGCAGGGCACGGGGGGCCCGGCCCGCCGGTGCGTGAGTGCCGACGCGCGCCGCGTTTCGTCCCCGGCAAGCACCCGGAATTCCGTGCGCGCCGTTGCACGGGTTCCACTTGCGGTGGAACGGCGGCAACCGCCTACACTGCTAAGGCATGGGTCTTCGCTGTCTCCTCTGCGTGGCGGGACTCCTCGGCTGCCAGCAGCCGAAGGCGCCGCCGCTCAAGACGCTGGCCCCGGCGCCGCTGTTGCCGCTGCAGCCGAATGCGGCGTCAGACGCTGGACGGGAGGCCGTCTACCGGGTGGAGCCAGCGGCGGTGTGGGGACCCGCGCTCCCGGCCGGTGCCGTGCGGCTTCTGCTGCAGGGCGCGGCGGCGCAGCTAGCGGACGGCCGTGTCGACGTCGAGAGTGCCGAGGGGCGCGCCCACCTGCTGGCCAAAGTGGGCCAGCGGCCGGTGCTTCTCGTCCCTGACGCCTCCACCTACCTGGCCCAGGTGGCCCCACTGCTGGCGGCGCTGGACGATGGGGCGGTCCCGACGTGGCTGGTCCACCCGAGCGGCCAGGTGGCCTTCCCGCTGACGCTGCGGGACGCAGCAGCCTTCGACGTCTGGCTTCACCTTCCTGCGCCCGGGGCGCTGCGCATCATCCAGCGGCAGGACGGACTGGAACTGGTGAGCAACGTCGGCAAGCTGCCCGGTGGGGACGCCAACGGGCCCACCGTGCCGCGGCGGGGCGGACAGCTGGACGTGGCCCTGGCCCGCGAGGGGCTGCAGCGGATGAAGAGCCGCTTTCCGGAGGCAGAAGGCCTGTGCGTGGTGCCCTCGTTCGCGACGGAACTGCGCGAGACGGCCGCGCTCCTCACCGCCGCCTGGGCGGCCCCGGACCGGCCCCTCTTCGGCTCGCTCTGTCTCGTCTACCCACGCCCGCCGGGCTGGCGTGCGGCCCCGGGCCCGCGTTAAGAGCCAGCGTTGACATCCAAGTCAGTCCCCGCAGGAGGTGCCCCCATGGCTGCCGTGCTCGAGCCCACCGCGTCGCTGGCCCCCGCTCAGGGAGGCGGCTTCCTCCTGGAGGAGGTTGGTCGCCGCCGCATCACCACGCCCGAGTCGCTGAGCGAGGAGCAGCGGCTGTACTTCAAGACAGCGCTGCAATTCTGCCGCGAACAGGTGCTGCCCAAGGCCGCTGCCATCGAGGCGAAGGACAACACTCTGTTGAAGTCCCTGGTGCGCCAGGCCGGGGAACTCGGGCTGCTCGGCCTCGACCTGCCCGAGGCCTACGGCGGCCTTCAGGCGGAGAAGACGACGTCCATGCTGGTGGCCGACGCCAATGGGCTGAATGGCAGCTGGAGCGTCACCTTCAGTGCCCACACCGGGATTGGGACGCTTCCCATCGCCTGGTTCGGCACGGCCGAGCAGAAGCGCAAGTGGCTGCCCGGGCTGGCCACCGGCGAGATGGTGGCCGCCTACGCCCTGACCGAGCAGGGCAGTGGCTCGGACGCGCTGGGGGCGAAGACCAAGGCGGTGAAGTCGGCCGATGGGAAGTGGTGGGTCCTCAACGGCAGCAAGCTGTACATCACCAATGCTGCCTTCGCCGATGTCTTCATCGTCTTCGCCAAGGTGGACGGCGATAAATTCACCGGCTTCGTCGTGGAACGGGGCGCGCCGGGATTCAGTGTGGGCCCGGAGGAACACAAGATGGGCATCCGCGGCTCCTCCACCTGCCCGCTCTACTTCGAGGATGCGCGCATCCCAGTGGAGAACGTCCTCGGCGAGATTGGCAAGGGGCACAAGATTGCCTTCAACATCCTCAACCTCGGCCGCCTCAAGCTAGGAGCCGCCGTTCTCGGCGGGATGAAGCACCAGCTGGAGAGCGCCGTGCGCTTCGGGGCCGAGCGCAAGCAGTTCAACACGCCGATTGGCAAGTTCCCCCTTTTGCGCGAGAAGTTCGCGCGCATGGCCGGCGCCATCTATGCGGTGGAGTCAATGTGCTACCGGACGTCCGGCCTCATTGACGCGGCCCTGGCCAACCACGACCGGAGCGCGGCCGACTACGACGCGATGACCATCGCCGCCATCGAGGAGTTTGCGGTGGAGGCCTCCATCCTCAAGGTGGCCGGCAGCGAGGCCCTCGGGCTGGTGGTGGACGACGCTGTGCAAATCCACGGTGGCGCGGGCTTCATCGAGGACTACCCGGTGGAGCGGGCCTACCGCGACGCGCGCATCAACCGCATTTTCGAGGGCACCAACGAAATCAACCGCATGCTGGTGACGGGCATGCTGCTCAAGCGCGCCGCCAAGGGGGTCCTGCCGCTGTTTGCGCATGCCGAGGCGGTGGAACGCGCCCTGGCGGCCAAGAGCGGACCCGTGCCGGTGGGCCGGGATGCGCTGGCGACCGCGGCGCAGACCGCCGACACCCTCAAGTGGCTGGCGGTGGTGGCCCTGAAGGCCGCCGTGGAAGCCTTCGGGACGGACCAGGAGAAGCATCAGGAGGTGCTGGGCACCGTCTCCGACATCGTCATCGACGCCTACGCGGTGGACTCCATGGTGACGCGCACCCGCCAGGCGGCTGGTGCTGGTGGGCCCGACCCGGTGCGGGTGGCGATGACGACGGCCTATGCCGTCGAGGCGCACGCCCGTGGCACCGACCGCGCCCGGCGCGCGCTGTGCGCCTGTGCCGAGGGGGCAGCGCTCGAGCAGCAACTGGCCCGCATCGCCCCCCTCATCCAGTTCCGCCCGTATGCCCCCGCGACGCTGCGGGAGACGGTGGTGGCTGCCATCGAGACCGCCGGCGGTTACCCGGCGGCAGTGACCTGAGCCAGCCGGGCGGGCGAGCCGCCAGAGAAACCCTCGCGCCTTCGGACGCACCGACGGGAGCGCGACTCGTTTAGTCTTGGCCGTGCTGGCCTTCAGTCGGCAGTGGTGAGAACCACGGAGCGGCCTCGGGGGGATGCCCGGCAATCGCCGTCGCCACGTAAAGAGGGGCACCGTGACGGGGCACAAGGCAGTCGCGGTAGCCGGTTGGCGTCGGGACTCGGCCCCCTCTTTGCGGCGCGCGCCAACGCGTCCGACCAGCAGACGGTCAAGGCGAGGAGCAGCATGGCAAAGCATGTCAACGGGACGTTCGATGTGAAGCTGGTGCCCCAAGGGGCGGACGACAAGGCGGCGGGGGCAACGCTCGGCCGGCTCACCATCGACAAGCACTACCACGGGGCGCTGGAAGCAACCGGGGAGGGCCAGATGCTCACCGCGGTGACGGACGTGAAGGGGTCGGCCGGGTACGTCGCCCTCGAGCGCGTCACGGGCACCCTGGACGGTCGGGCCGGCAGCTTCGTCCTGCAGCATTCGGGGACGATGAGTCCGGTGGGCGGCCAGCAGCTCAGCATCACTGTGGTGCCCGATTCCGGTGCGGGGCAGCTGCGCGCAATTGTGGGAAAGCTGTCAGGGAAGATTGTCGACGGACAGCACTTCTACGACTTCGAGTACACGCTCCCCGATGCGCCCTGACGAGCGCCGCCAGTGCTGCTCTGCGCGGGTCCCGTCAGCTGCACTCGTGCACGGCCACCACCAGGACGGCCACAAACAGCACCCACCACACCAGGCCGCGGACAAACCACGGACGTCGGGGCGCCGCGGGGGCGCCGGGCAGGGGCGGTGGGGTGTCGGGGGACATGGGCCAACTGAAGGCTACTCCCGTCCCGGGGCCGGCCGCGCGTTTCAGCCGAGGGACAGGAGGCGGCGTTCCAGGTAGCGGCGCTCGGCCGGGTTTCGCACCAGCGCCAGCGCGGCGGCATAGGCGACTCGCGCCTCGGACAGCCGTCCCGCGCGACGCAGCAAGTCGGCGCGCGCCGCCGGTAGCAGGTGGTAGCCCGAGAGTTCCTCGCGGGTGCTGAGGCGGTCCATCCAGGCCAGCCCTTGCTCCGGGCCCTCGGCCATGGCCAGGGCGACGGCGGCATTCAACTCCACCACCGGCGTCGGCAGATGGCGAAGGAGCACGCTGTAGAGGACGGCAATCTGCTGCCAGTCCGTGTCCTCGGCCCGCGGGGCACCGGCGTGCAGTGCGGCGATGGCGGCCTGCAGCTGGTAAGGCCCGGGCCGTCTGCTGGCGACGGCCTCGTCGAGCAGCGCCGTCCCCTCGCCGATGGCCGCGGCCTCCCAGCGCGTCCGGTCCTGCTCCTCCAGCGGCACCAGCACACCGTCCGGCCCGAGACGTGCCTCGCGCCGCGCGTCGTGCAGCAGCATGAGGGCGAGGAGGCCGCGGGCCTCGGGCTCCCCAGGCAGCAACTCCACAAGGAGGCGCCCCAGCCGGATGGCCTCGGCGCAGAGGTCCGGGCGCAACAGTCCCTGCTGTTCGGTGGAGGCGTACCCCTCGTTGAAGACCAGGTACACCACCGAAAGGACGGCCTCCAGCCGCTCCGGGAAGACCTCGGGTCGGGGAATTTCGTAGGGGATGGCCGCGTCGCGAATCTTCCGCTTGGCCCGCACCAGTCGCTGTGCAGCGGTCGACTCGGGCTCGACAAAGGCGCGGGCAATCTCGCGGGTAGACAGCCCGCACAAGGTCCGCAGGGCCAGGGCCACCTGGGCCGGTGGCGCCAGCGCCGGGTGGCAGCAGGTGAAGAGGAGGCGCAGCCGGTCATCCTCGACGCCGGAGATGGCGGCCGGGTCCTCCTCGGGCTCGGCCGCCACCGCCGTCTCCGACGCCAGCGCCGACACCGCCAAGGTGCTCGACCGCCGCCTGCGCACGAGGTCCACCGCGCACCGGCGGGCGACGGTGGTGAGCCAGGCCCCGGGACGTTCCGGCAGCCCGTCCTTGGGCCAGCGGGAGGAGGCGCGGGCGCAGGCCTCCTGCAGGGCATCCTCGGCCAATTCGAAGTCGCCGCAGGTTCGGATGAGCGCGGCCAGCACCCGACCGCTCTCCCGCCGGAAGACTTGGTCGATGAGACGGTCGAGCACTCCGCAAGCCCTCGGTGCCCTAGCTCTTGGTCCGGTCCGGGAGGGGCCGCACCTCCATCGAGCCGGTGAGTGCCCCCGGGCACTTGGCGGCCCACTCGAGCGCCTTCTCGAGGTTGGGGACTTCAATGACGTAGTAGCCGCCGAGCTGCTCCTTGGTCTCGGCGAAGGGCCCGTCCACCGTCGTCACCTTCCCGTTGCGAACCCGGACGGTGGTGGCTGCCGACGTCGGCTTGAGCTCCGAGCCGGCGCGCATGACACCGGCGTCGACCAGCGCCTGGCTGTACTTCATGTAGTCCGCGTACATGGAGTTGAGTTGGCCTGGGGGCAGCTTCGTCCACACCCGCTCGTCGCCGTAGATGAGAAGCATGTATTGCATGTGGGCTGACTCCTTCTTGTGCTCTCGGTCCATCCGAGATTGCCCCCACGACGTAGCTGGGGGCCGGATTTCGACAGTCGGCCTTTGGACGGGTCCGCGGGGGGCCGCGCAGGCGGGCGTCGTGCCCCCCCCGGTGGCCCGTGGGGCCTACGGCATGCGCTCGACGGCGTGCAGACCGAAGCGCAGCTCAGCCTTCCAGGGCCCGGAGGGAAAGCCGTCTAGGACCAGCACCCGGTCCAGGGCGCGCAGCGTGTCCGGCAAAAGACGTCCGAAGCTGACCCCGAGCGCCGGCGGGGTGCGGGGCCGGGCGCTGCCGGCCGTCATCCACACCACCTCGCCATGCAGAAGGATGCTGCCCGAGTCGAGCCAGACTTCGAGCAGCACCGGTGAACCCATCTGCGCCCGGGCCGGCAAGTCCCCGGCCTCCAGCTCCACCCCGGCCCCGCCGCGGGAAAGGTCCCGGACGCTCCACACCGTCACCAGCCCGGAATTCTCCTGGGCCCGCAGGTGCACCGGCACGCGTGGGTAGCGGCGCACCTGTTCATCGCGGTGCAGCTCGAAGAGGCGGCTCAGGACCGCGTCCAGCCCGCGCCGGCTTCGCCCGGGCAGATAGCGGATGCCCAGCACATACTCGCCGTTGGCCGCGGCCCGCACCTCCACCACCTCCCCGGTCACCTCCACGGGTTCGGCCACGTCCGGGGCCACCAACTCGAAGATGAACCGCGTCCCCCGCTCGAGGGGCTTCTTGCTGGGCAAGGAGACGCCCCCCTTCCCGACGCTCCGGGTGAAGGCCTGCAACAGAGAGGTGGGGCTCCGGTAGGAAACGCGGAGCCGCACGGGTTCCATAACTTTTCAAGCTCGCGTGATTGCGGGCGAAAGACAAGGTCCGGTGTTGGGGACGGATTTTTTGGTTTTGGCCGGGAGTGGTAAGAAGTGGTAAGCAGCGGATCAGCCGTACACCCCCATCCCAGGACGGGCCGTGCACCGTGTTTCGGGGCGTCTTCGAACATCAAATCGACGCGAAGGGGCGGACCAGCCTTCCGGCGCGCCTGCGGGAGACGCTGCTCGGCAGCTACGACGACCGGCTCATCCTGACCACGGCCCTGGACCCGTGCCTGCACGCCTACCCGGTGCGGGAGTGGGAGCGGCTGGAGGCGTCGCTGGCGGACAGAAACCCCATGGAGCCAGGGGTGAAGACGTTGATGCGCCTGTACGTGGCGCCGGCGCAGGAGTGCCCGCTGGACCGGCTGGGCCGGCTGCTCATCCCCCCGTCGCTGCGCATGCACGCGCAGCTGGAGAAGGACGTGGTGTGGGCCGGCATGGTGCGCGTCATCGAGTTGTGGAGCCACGACGGCTGGGCCCAGGCCCAGGCCGAGGCCCGGGCGGGGGCGGAATCCCAGGACGTGATGCGAGTCCTTACAGAGTTGCGCCACAGCAAGGAGCAGACGTGAACGAGGTCGCCCGAAAGGCAGCGCATAGTCTGCGGTCCAGGTCGCGGCTTCGGCTGCGCCACACCACCCTCGGGCTGCGCGGGGAGCTGGACCAGGCCGCCCTCACCGAGCTCGGCGACCGTCTCATCCGGCTGCTCGACCAGAGCTGCGTCTGGGTGCTGCTCGACTTCACGGCGGTGGAGCACCTGGACTACCGCGGCGTGTCTGCCCTGGCGGCCCGTGCCGACGCTTTCCGGCGCGCCGGCGGTGACCTCAAGGTGTGCGGCCTGTCGCCCTACCTGCAGGCGGTACTCCGCGCCGGGGGGGCGCACGGGGCCTTCGAGGTGTTTCGCGATGCGGCCGATGCGCGCGCCGCGATGACCAGCCCTTTCGAGGGCCCATAGCGCGCTTGGGCCCAGGCGGCGTGCAGTACGCGCACCAGACGGTGCTTCGCGACGAGGTGGTGGACGTGCTTGCACCGACAGCCGGACGGACCATTGTCGACGCCACGCTCGGCGGGGGCGGGCATGCCGAGGCGTTGCTCGACCGCGGCGCGACCGTCATCGGCGTGGACCGGGACCCCTCGGCGGTGGTGGCGGCCACCGCGCGGCTCGGCGGCCGGGCCACCTTCCGGGCGCTGCGCGGCAACGCCGGCGACCTGGAGGCGCTGCTCGCCCCTTTGGGCCTGCTACCGGTGGATGGCGTGCTGGCGGACCTCGGGGTGAGCAGCCCGCAGCTCGACGACCCGGACCGCGGCTTCTCCTTCCAGGTAGACGGCCCCTTGGACATGCGCATGGGGCAAGAGGGCCAAACCGCCGCCGGGGCCATCGCCGCCGCGGACCAGGCCACCCTCGCCCGCGTGCTGCGAGAGCTTGGCGAGGAACCCTTTGCCGGGCCCATTGCCCGCGCTCTCAAGGCCGCCCAGCCCATGACCACGGCCGCTGCGGTGGAGGCGGTGAAGCGCGCCGTCCCGCGGCGCGCCTGGCCCGAGCGCCTGCACGTCGCCACCCGCACCTTCCAGGCGCTGCGCATCTGGGTGAACGACGAACTGGGGGCGCTCGAGCGCCTCCTGGACTCCCTGCCGCGGCTGCTCCGGCTGGGGGGACGGGCCGCCATCATCAGCTTCCACAGCCTGGAGGACCGGCGGGTGAAGCAGGCCTTCCGGGCCCTGGAAGGCCGGTGCACCTGTCCGCCAGGGCTTCCGGTTTGCGTTTGCGGCGCCGGGGGCAGCTTCCGGCCCCTCACCCGCAAGGCGGTGAAGGCCTCCGCCGCCGAGTTGGAGCGAAACCCGCGGTCCCGCAGCGCGCGGTTGCGCGCGGTGGAGCGACTCTCGTGAGGCGGCCCCAGAGTCGCCGGCCCAGCCTGGGTGTCGTGCTTCGCCAGCTGCTGCCTGGTGCGGTGGTGGCGGCGCTGCTCGCCGCGGTGGGGATTCTGCACGTCGCCGCCCGGACTGAGGTGGTGGACACCGGCTACGCGCTGAGCCACTTGGAGGCGGAGAACCGCTCCCTCACCCTGGAGAACGACAGGCTGCGGCTGGAGCTGGCCACGCTGAAGCGCTCGGCGCGCCTGGAGAAGCTGGCCAAGGACAGCCTGGGCATGGCACCCCCGGCGCCGGGCTCGGTCACCGTGCTGTCCCGGCCGGCGCAGCGCGCGGCCCTCCCCCATCCGGTGGCCGTGGCCGGGCGTCCCTGACACCCATGGCCGCAGACAGCTACAGCCCCGCGCGCCCCAGCGGTGAAGCCGCCACCCGCTGGGTGCGGCTGCGCGTGGCGATGATGGGCGGGCTCCTCTTCATCGGCCTGGCCTTGGCGCTGGGCCGGGCGGTGCAGCTGCAAGTCATCCAGTCGGCGCAGCTGGGGCTGATGGCCACCGACCAGTCCTCGCGGGAGATGGACGTCCCCGCCCGCCGTGGAGAGATTCTCGACCGGCGCGGCGTCAGTCTCGCCTCCAGCGTCGAGGTGGACTCGCTGTGGGTGGACCCCTCGCAGCTGGGGGACCCGGGGCGCGCCGCGGTGGACCTCGCCCGGGTGTTGCACCTGGACGCGGCGGAACTCACCCAGCGGCTGTCGCGGGCCCGCCGCTTCGCCTGGGTGAAGCGCCAGGTGACGCCCCCGGAATTGGCCGCTGCCCGGGCCCTGGGCGTGCCGGGCCTCGGCGTCACCAAGGAGCCCAAGCGCTTCTACCCCCAGAAGGACCTCGCCGCGCAGGTGCTGGGCGTGGTGGGCAAGGACGGATTGGGGCTGGAGGGGCTGGAGCTGGCCTTCGACGAGGAGTTGACCGGCACCGGCAGCAAGGTGGAGGGCATCCGCGATGCGCGCGGGCGCAATGTCCTTCTGGACGGGGCACCGGCGACGCGGGCCCGCGAGGGGGCCAACGTCACCCTGACCCTGGACCGCACGCTGCAGTACACGGCGGAGAAGGTGCTGGACCAGGCGGTGGCGGAAAGCGAGGCCCAAAACGGGATGGTGGTGGCGCTGGACCCCCGCACCGGCGAGCTGCTGGCCGTCGCGCACGCCCCGCGCTTCAATCCCAACTCTCCGACGGCCGTGCCGGCGCCCATTCTGCGGGACCGCGCCGCGCTGGACGTTTTCGAGCCGGGCAGCACCTTCAAGGCCTTCGTCGCCGCCGGCGCCCTGGAGTCCGGCGCGGTGCAGGCCGATGAGGCCTTCTTCTGCGAGAACGGCGCCTGGGAGGTGGGCAAGCACGTCATCCACGACACCCACCCGCACGGCTGGCTGGCCCTGCCCAAAATTCTTCAGGTCTCCTCCAACATCTGCATGGGCAAGGTGGCGCAGAAGCTAGGCCGCGACGGCATGGTGCGCACCCTGCGGCAGTTCGGCTTCGGGGACCGCTCCGGCCTGGCGCTTCCCGGCGAGGGGCGGGGCAGCGTCCCCTACCCGCGGGCCGAGGTGACCCTGGCCACCCAGTCCTTCGGCCAGGGGGTGAGCGCCACCGCGGTCCAGGTGGCCGCCGCCTTCGGGGCGCTGGCCAACGGCGGCGTCCTGATGCGGCCCTACCTGGTGGCGCGGGTGACGGACCCGGACGGGGTCGTGCTCCTGGAAAACCAGCCCACCGAAGTGCGCCGGGTGGTGTCGGAAAAGGTGGCCCGCGCGGTGGTGTCGATGCTGGAGGGCGTGGTGGAGAAGGAGGGGACGGGCACGCGCGCGCACATGGACGACTACCGCGTGGCCGGCAAGACGGGCACGGCGCAGAAGCCGGACCCCCTGACGGGCGGCTACTCCGAGCGGCGCATCGCCAGCTTCGTTGGGATGGTGCCGGCGGAGAGCCCGCGCCTGGTGGTGCTGGTGGTCATCGACGAGCCGAAAACGGACGTCTTCGGCGGCCTGGTGGCGGCGCCAGCCTTCAAGGCGATTGCCGCGGCGGCCCTGCCGGCCCTGGGGGTGCCACCCTCGCGGGGGGTCCACCTGGTGGCCCGGGCCCCGGAGCCTCCAAAAACCCTCCCCATCCCGCCTCCAGTGCAGGTAAAGGGGGGGGGGACTCTGGGAGAGACGCTCACCGAGCGCCTCCAGCCCGGGGCCGTCGCCGTTCCCGACGTCCAGGGACGGGTGGGCCGGGAGGCGGTGGCGCGCCTTCTGTCGTTGGCCCTCGAGCCGCGGCTGTTAGGAAGTGGGCGCGTGGTGGCGCAAAGCCCGGCGCCCGGGGCCCGGGTGGCCAAGGGTGCGCGGGTGACTCTCGAGATGTCCACCGCCGCCGGAGACTAGGAATCCCTGATGAAGTTGACAGATGTGTTGGCAGGTGTGGGGGCAGAGCAGCTTTCCGGCTCGCGGGCCGCGCTGGACGTCACCGGGGTCGCGCACGACAGTCGGAAAGTCCGCCCGGGGGACCTCTTCGTTGCGTTGTCCGGGGCCACCCATGACGGGACGGCCTTCGTCGCCCAGGCCAAGGCCAATGGCGCGGTGGCGGTGCTGGCCGAGCGCGTGGTGGTCGCCGACCTGCCCGTTCTCAAAGTGCCCTCCGCACGGCGGGCGCTGGCGGAGGTCGCGGCCAACTTCTTCCGGCGACCGGCCAACGAGCTGATGCTGCTCGGCGTCACCGGCACCAACGGGAAGACCACCACGGCCTACCTGCTCGAATCCATCTGCTCGGCCGGTGGTGCCGCGGTGGGCCGCATCGGCACCATCGAGGTGCGCTTCGCGGGCCGCACCCAGCAGTCGCCGCACACCACCCCCGACGCCCTGGCGCTGCATGGCCTGTTCCGGGAGATGCTGGATGCGGGCACCGACACGGTGGTGATGGAAGTCTCCAGCCACGCGCTGGACCAGGAGCGCGTGCATGGCCTCACCTTCCGGGCAGCCGGCTTCACCAACCTGTCGCGCGACCATCTCGACTACCACGCGGACATGGAGGCGTACTTCCAGGCGAAGCGGAAGCTCTTCAGCGACAACCTCTCCCCGGGCGGGGTGGCGGTAGTAAATGGGGACGACACCTACGCCGCGCGCCTGTACAACGAGGTCAGAAACGCCCGGCGCATGGCGTGGAAATTCAGCCGCACCGGGACCGGGGAAATCTCTGCCGCCGGCGTCGAGCTCGGCCTCACCGGCATCAAGGCCACGCTGAAGACGCCGGCCGGGGACATCCAGGTGCAGTCGTCCCTGCTCGGTCCGCACAACCTAGAGAACATTCTGGCGGCGGCCGGCATGGCCCTGGGGGCGGGCTTTGGCCGCCGGGATGTGCAGGAGGGCATTGAGCGCGTCAAGCGGGTCCCCGGACGCATGGAGCGGGTGGAGGCGAATGGCCGCGTCGCCCTGGTGGACTACGCCCACACCGACGACGCGCTCCGGCGCGCGCTGGAAGCGGCGCGGGCCATGGCCAAGGGACGCGTCATCACCGTCTTCGGCTGCGGTGGCGACCGGGACAAGGGCAAGCGGCCCCTCATGGGCCAGGTGGTGGGCGAGGGGGCCGACCTGGCGGTGGTGACGAGCGACAACCCACGCACCGAGGACCCGAGCGAGATTATTTCCCAAATCACCCCGGGCCTGGAGAAGGGTGGCCTGCGGCGCATCAGTGCCGGGCAAGGCGCGCAGTGGCGAACGTGGCTACCTGGTGGAGGCAGACCGGCGGGCGGCGCTGGAGACGGCCGCGTCGCTGGCCCGGCCGGAGGACATCATCCTCGTCGCCGGCAAGGGGCACGAGGCGTACCAGGAAGTCGGCGCGGAAAAACTGCCTTTCGACGACGTCGCCGAGACCCGCTCCGCCCTCGGGAAACCGGGACCGGCCTAGGGCGGTGGACCGCTCGGTGGCGTCGTTCACCCCGGCTGACATCCTCGAGGCGACCTCGGCCGAGGTGCTTGCCCCGCCCTCGGCGGACGTCTTCCCCTGCGTCTCGACGGACTCGCGCTCTCTGACCCCGGGCGCCCTCTTCGTGGCGCTGGAAGGCGCGCGCTTCGACGCGCACGGCTTCCTGGGCGAGGCGGCTGCCCGCGGGGCCGCCGGAGCCCTGGTGCGCCGGGGCAAGCCCCTTCCGGCCGTCCCGGCGGGTTTCGGCCTCTTCGCCGTGGCCGACACGCTGCGCGGCCTCGGCGCGCTGGCGCGCTTTCACCGCCGGCGCTTCCGGCTGCCGCTGGGCGCGGTCGGCGGCAGCAACGGGAAAACCACCACCAAGGAGATGGTGGGCAGCATTCTCAGCGCCGTGGGCCCAGCCCTCAAGACGGAGGGCAACCTCAACAACGAGGTGGGTGTCCCGCTGACGCTGCTGCGTCTCACCGCCCAGCACCGCGCCGCTGTGGTGGAGCTGGGAATGAATGCGCCGGGCGAGATGGGGCGGCTGGTGGCCCTGGCCGAGCCAGACGCTGCCGTCCTGACCACCATCCAGCCGGAGCACCTGGAGGGCCTCGGCAGCCTGGCCGGGGTGGCTGCGGCGGAAGGAGAGCTGTTTTCCGGCCTGGCCCCCACCGCCACTGCGGTGGTGAACCTGGATGAGGCGCTGGTGGTGCAGCAGGCGAAGGCGTCGCGGGCGCGCTGGCTCACCTTCGGGCGGGACGGCCGCGCCGACGTCCGTCTGGAGGAGACGCGGCCCCTGGGCCGCGCCGGTCAGGAACTCGTCCTGCGGTCGGACGGCCGCACCTTCGCCGTGGCCCTGGGTTTTCTGGGGGCGCACAACGCCCTGAACGCCGCCGCGGCCTTCGCCCTGGCCCGGGCCCTGGGCCTCTCGGCGGACGCGTGCGCCGTAGGACTGGCCCGGGCCCGGCCCACCGCCCGCCGCCTCACCATCGTCGAAGCCCCGGGCGGTCTGACGGTGCTGGACGACTGCTACAATGCCAACCCGGCCTCGGTGCGGGCCGCGCTGCAAACGGCCCGAGAGCTGGCCGGCTCCGGGCGGGTGGTGGCCGTCCTGGGGGACATGCTGGAACTCGGCCCGGGGGAGGCCGAGGAGCACCGGCAGATGGTGGATGTGGCCTCCAAGCTGGCCACCCTCCGGGCCTTCCTCGGACCGCGCAGCTCGGCCGCCCTGCCGGCCGGTGGGGTGGAGGGGTCGGCATGCTTCATGGAGGTGGAGCCACTGTGGGACTGGCTCCGGCCGCGCCTGCGGCCAGGGGACGTCATCTTGGTGAAGGGAAGCAGGGGCATGCACATGGAGCGGCTGGTGGAGCGACTGACGGGGGCGGCTGCGGCCGCCGGGCACTGAATGCTCTTTCTCCTCTACGAGACCTTCAAGGACACCCATGCCGGGCGCTTCCTCAACTTCCTGCGCTACCCCACCTTCCGGCTGGTGGCCGCGGGGGTGGCGGCGCTGCTGATTGGCCTGCTCTTCGGGCGCCGCTTCATCGCCCAGCTGCGCGCCACCCAAGGGGAGGCCAACAACGTTCGGGAGGACACCCCGGACCGGCACCAGACGAAGAAGGGCACCCCCACCATGGGCGGGGCGCTCATCCTGCTCTGTGTCGCGCTGGCCACGCTGCTGTTTGCCGACTTGCGCGAACGCGTCATCTGGCTGGCCCTGCTGTGGACGCTGGGCTTCGGCTTCATCGGCTTTCTGGACGACTGGCTCAAGCTGTCTAAGCGGAACTCCAAGGGCCTCGCCCCGCGCAAGAAGCTGCTGCTGCAGACGCTGTTCTTCGTGGGGGGGGTGTTTGGAATCCTCTGCACCTGGCACGGCGGCTCGCCGCACCTGCTGGTGGACACCCGGCTCACGTTGCCCTTCGTCCCCACCCGCCACTTCAATCTGGAGCTTGGCTGGGGGTACCTCCTCTTCGCCTGGGTGGTGGTGGTGGGCGCCTCCAACGCTGTCAACCTCACCGACGGGCTGGACGGGCTGGCCATCGTCCCCACCATCGTCGCGGCGCTCACCTTCGCCATCTTCTGCTACGTCGCTGGCAGCGGGCTGTACCTGGCGGACCTGGTGGCCGCCGCCGGGGGCGGGCAGAAGCTGGTGAGCGTCCCACTCTGGCGCTATTTGGGGGTCCCGCAGGTGGTGGGCGGCGCGGAGCTGGCCGTCTTCTGCGCCAGCATTGTCGGGGCCGGAATCGCGTTCCTCTGGTTCAACGCCTACCCGGCGTCCGTGTTCATGGGGGACGTTGGGTCCCTCGCCCTCGGCGGAGCCCTGGGCGGCCTGGCCGTCCTTAGCAAGCAGGAGGTGACGTCAGCTTTCATCCTCGGCGTCTTCCTGGCCGAGTTGCTGTCGGTGATGATTCAGGTGGCCAGCTTCCGGCTGACCGGCCGGCGCGTCTTCCGCATGGCGCCGGTGCACCACCACTTCGAGTTGAAGGGCTTGAGCGAGCCGAAAATCATCGTTCGCTTCTGGATTGTCTCCATCCTGTGCTGCGGCGTGGCCCTGCTCACGCTCAAGCTGCGCTGAGAGGCGTGCCGTGAGCTTGCTGCCAGCACTGTCGGGCCGGGCCGTTGTGGTGTTGGGCGCCGGCAAGAGTGGGCTGTCCGCCGCGCGCCTGCTCGTCCGCGCTGGGGCCCGTGTCAGCGTGTACGACGAGCAGCCGCGTGAAAGCCTGGGCCCGGCGGCAGCGGCGTTGTCCGCCCAGGGCGCGACGCTGGTGGCCGGCCAGCCCCTTGCCAAGGTGGACGTCGGGACGCCGGCCCTGGTGGTGGTGAGTCCCGGGGTACCGCTGGCGCTGCCGTCCCTGCAACAGGCCAAGGACCGGGGCGTCCCGGTGTGGGGGGAGGTGGAACTGGCCGGACGAGTCCTTGCCCCCGGGGTGCCGGTGGTGGGCATCACCGGCACCAACGGGAAAAGCACCACCACCGCGCTGGCCGGGGCGCTTTTGGGTGCCGGGGGGCTTCGGCCGTTCGTCGGCGGCAACCTCGGGACGCCGCTCTCGGACGCCGCGGAGGGGCCCCGGCCGGGGGCCTACGTCGTGGAACTGTCCAGCTACCAGTTGGAGGGGCTGCAGACGCTACGGGTGAATGCCGCCGCCGTGCTCAACCTCACCCCGGACCATCTGGACCGCTACGCGTCGCTGCCAGCGTACGCCGAGGCGAAGGCCCGCATTTTCCAGAGTCAGGGGCCGGAGGACCTCGCCGTCCTCAACCTGGACGACCCCTGGACGCCTCGCTTTGTGCCGCACCTGCGGGCCCCGGCCACGGGCTTCACCCTGGATGAGCGCACCACCCTGCCAGGTGGCTTCACCGGGGCGGCAGTGGCCTCGCCTGGGGGCTTCCGGGTGACGGGGCAGGAGGCGTCCTACCGGGTGGACAACCGCGCCCTGCGCGGGGCGCACAACCTGCAGAACGCCATGGCGGCCACCCTGCTGGCGCTGCACGTGGGCATCCCGCCGGCCGACGTGCAGCAGGGGCTGGACGACTTCCCCGGGCTTCCCCACCGGCTGGAAAGCATCCGCACCCTGGACGGGGTGGAGTGGGTGAATGACAGCAAGGCCACCAACGTGGACGCGGCGGTGGTGGCGCTGAGGGCCTTCCCCCCGGGAAGCCGGCTGTGGCTTCTGGCCGGCGGGAAGGGGAAGGGCGCGCCCTATGCCCCCCTGCGGGAGGCGGCGGGTGGAAAAGTCGCCGCCGTCCTCACCCTTGGGCAGGATGGCCCCCTCATTCAAAAGGAGTTTGCCACGCATTACACCGTCCACGCTTGCGGCACGCTGGAACGGGCGGTGGCCCGCGCTCGGGAGCTCGCCCGCCCCGGGGACGTGGTGCTGCTGTCGCCAGCCTGTGCCTCCTTCGACCAGTTCCGCAACTTCGAGGACCGCGGGGACACCTTCCGCCGTCTGGTGCAGGCGCTGTCATGAGTTGGCGCAAGCGCCCCCAGCCCTCGCATGCACTTCCTGACGGACGGACCGAGACGGTGCGGCTGTCGGTGGACCCCATCCTCTTGTCCGCCGTGCTGGGGCTGCTCTCCTTGGGTTTGGTGATGGTGTACTCGGCCAGCGCGGTGACGGCGCTGGAAAAGACGGGCAACGGCTTCTACTTCCTGCAGCGGCAGCTGGTGGCGGCGATGGTGGGCCTTCTGGCCATGGCCACCGCACTCAAGCTGGGCTACCGCCGCCTGGCCCGGCTGGCCTACCCACTCTTGGTGGTGACGGTGCTGCTGTTGGTGCTGGTGCTGGTGCCGGGGGTGGGGACGCTGGTGGGTGGGGCCCGCCGGTGGATTCGCTTCCCGGGCGTCAGCATCCAGCCGGCCGAAATCGCCAAGTTCACCTGGGTGGTGTACCTGGCCTACAGCCTGGCCAAGAAGCGCGAGAAGGTGGCGTCCTTCAGCATCGGCTTTCTGCCCCACCTGCTGCTGGGAGGCATGCTGGTGGTGCTGTGCATGGCCCAACCGGATTTCGGCAGCGCGGTGGAGTTGCTGGTGCTTCTCTTCGTGTTGCTCTTCGCCGCCGGCACCAAGCTGTCCTACCTGGTCGGCTCGGTGCTGCTGGCACTGCCGCTCGCCTACCACGCCGTCGCCCACTCCCCGTACCGTCTCAAGCGCATCACCGCCTTCCTCGACCCGTGGGCGCACCGCCACGACGTCGGCTACCAGGTGGCGCAGTCCCTCATCTCGGTCGGGTCGGGCGGCTTCTGGGGACTGGGCCTGGGCGAGAGCCGGCAGAAGCTATTCTTCCTGCCCGAGGCGCACACCGACTTCATCTTCAGCATTGTCGGTGAGGAGCTGGGCCTCTTCGGCGCGGCCGCCACGGTGCTGCTGTATGCCATCATCGTCTGGCGCGGGACCCGCGCCGCCCTCCGTGCCGGGGAAACCTTCGGCACCTACCTGGGCCTCGGCCTCACCGCGCTCTTGGGGGTGCAGGCCGTGGTGAATATGAGCGTGGCCATGGGCATGCTTCCTACCAAGGGGCTGACGCTGCCCTTCGTGTCCTACGGGGGCTGCTCGCTGGTGGTGTCCATGACGGCCGCCGGTGCGCTTCTGTCCTTGAGCGCCTCCACCGCGCCGATGCGGGCCGCCGTAACCCGGCGGCGCGCGCCGACGGAAGCGCTGGCATGAGGTTGCTCATCGCCGGTGGCGGCACGGGAGGTCACCTCTTCCCCGGCATCGCCCTGGCGGAGGAATTCACCACCCGCCACCCCAGCAACGCCGTCCTCTTCGTCGGGACGCGCCGCGGACTCGAAGCCCGGGTGGTCCCGGGGGCGGGCTTTCAGCTGGAAACCATCTCCGCCCGCGGCCTGAAGGGGAAGCGCCTGGGAGGCTTCCTCCTCGGGCTGCTGGCCCTGCCCCGGTCCTTCGTCGAGTCCTGGCGCATCCTCAGCCGCTTCCGCCCCGACGTGGTGGTAGGCGTCGGTGGCTACGCCAGTGGCCCGGTGGTGCTGACGGCGTGGCTGCGGCGCATCCCCACCGCGGTCCAGGAGCAGAATGCGCTGCCCGGCTTCACCAACCGTGTGCTGGCGCACTTCGTCCAGGCCGTCTTCATCGCCTTCGAGGAGGCCCGCGCTGCGTTTCCGCCGCACAAGACGCACCTGGTGGGAAATCCGGTGCGGCGGAAGCTTTTGGACAACTACCTGCGCAGCAAGACGCCCCATGACCGCTTCGAGGTGCTGGTGCTCGGCGGCTCACTGGGGGCGCACGGGCTCAACTCCCGGGTGCTGGAGGCCCTGCCCTTTCTCACCGACTTGCGTGACGCCATCGACTTCGTCCACCAGACGGGGACGCTTGACCTGGAGGCGGTCCGGACGGCGTACGCCTCCTGGGGCTTCCGCGCCGAGGTGGTGGCCTTCATCGAGGACATGTCAGCTGCCTACGCCCGGGCCTCGCTGGTGACCTGCCGGGCGGGGGCCACCACCGTGGCCGAGCTCGCCATCTGTAAGAAGGCCTCGGTGCTGGTGCCCTTCCCCGGCGCCACCGATGACCACCAGGCCGTCAACGCGCGTGCCCTGGTGGCCGCCGGCGCGGCGGTCATGTTCCGGGAGGCCGAGCTCACCGGCCAGGCGCTGGCTGGCACCGTCCGCCAACTCTACTTGCACCCGGAGCGGCTGCAGCGGATGGCGCGGGAAGCCGGACTTCTGGGCCGTCCGGAGGCGGCCCGGGAGCTGGCCGACGTGTGCGTGGAGCTGGTGGAGCGGGCCCGCGGTCGAACCGCGCCAGGCCCCTCGGAGGCGACCGGCCGGTGACTGCCCGTCCCCGGCCCAGCCTCTTCAAGACGCGCCACGCCGCCCGGGTGCACTTCGTGGGCATCGGGGGCATCGGGATGAGTGGCATCGCCGAGGTGCTGCTCAACCTCGGCTACCGGGTGAGCGGCAGTGACCTCAAGGAGTCGGACACCACCCGACGGTTGTCCAAGCTGGGCGCCAGCGTGGCCTATGGCCACCGGGGGGAGAACCTCGGGGAGGCCGACGTGGTGGTGACGTCCTCGGCCGTCCGCCGGGACAACCCGGAGATTCTCGCCGCCCAGGTGCGCAAAATTCCCGTCATCCCGCGAGCGGAGATGCTGGCCGAGCTGATGCGGCTCAAGTACTCGGTGGCGGTGGCCGGGAGCCACGGGAAGACCACCACCACGTCCATGGTGGCCACCGTCCTCAATGCGGCCGGGCTGGACCCCACCGCGGTGGTGGGCGGCAAGGTGAACGTCCTCGGCAGCAACGCCAAGCTCGGCAAGAGCGACCTGATGGTGGTGGAGGCCGATGAGTCGGACGGAAGCTTCCTGAAGCTGCACCCTTCCATCGCCGTGGTGACCAACGTCGACCCTGAGCACCTGGACCACTTCGGAACGGTGGAGGCCCTGCGGCAGGCCTTCGTCGAGTTCTGCAACCGGGTGCCCTTCTACGGGCTCAACATCCTCTGCCTGGACCACCCCAACGTGCAGGCGCTGCTTCCCGGCGTGGAGAAGCGCTTCGTCACCTACGGCACCACCCACGCCGCCGACTACCGGCTGGAGGGGGTGGCGCTCGACGGGTTCACCACCCGCTTCTCCGCCTTCCGTCGCACCGAGCCCTTGGGCGAATTCGCGGTACGGATGGTGGGCGCGCACAACGCGCTTAACGCTCTGGCCGTCATCGCCGTCGCCGACGAGATGGAGGTGCCCCTGAGCGTCGTGCGCAAGGCGCTGGCCGGCTTCGAGGGCGTGCAGCGGCGCTTCACCGTCCGGGGGGAGGCGCATGGCATCACCGTGGTGGACGACTACGGGCACCACCCAGCCGAGGTGATGGCCACCCTGGCCGGGGCACGCGCCGCCTTCGGCCGCCGGCTGGTGGTGGCCTTCCAGCCGCACCGCTACACGCGCACGCGGGACTTGCTGCAGGACTTTGCACGGGCCTTCAACGACGCCGACGTGGTGGTGGTGACGGGAATCTACGCCGCCAGCGAGGAACCCATCGCCGGCGTGACGGGCGCCGCCCTGGCGGACGCCGTGCGGGCGCACGGGCACCGCGACGTGACGTACGTCGAAAAGCGCGCCGACGTCGCCGGCGCCCTGTTGCCGCGCCTTGAGCCGGGCGACTTGGTGCTCACCCTTGGCGCAGGCGACATCACCCAGGTGGGCCCGGAGCTGCTCGAACTCCTCTCGGCACGCAGGTAGGCCCTCGGGCCGTGTCCACCCCGGGGTTTCCCGGGCGGGGCCGGCCTGGTTGTTGTCAAATGTACTGGGGCCAGCCTCGCGGGTGCGCGCGCTTGTAGCCGCGGTACCACTGGCACCACGGAAGCAGCACCAGCACCACCGCCAGTGCTGCCAGGTAGGTGGCCCGAAGGCCCGCCGTCCGGTGCAGGCCAAGGGCGTAGGACAGAAGGGCCAACAGGTGGGCGTGCAAGAGGTAGTAGAAGAGGGCCGTCTGTCCCAGCAGCACCAGTGGCCAAGCCTCCAGGTGGGCCCAGAAGGCGAGCGCCAGAAGCAGGGCCGCCAGCCCCATTTCCAACCCCCAGAAGGCGAGGCTGGGCGGGTACTTGCTGACGTGCAGCCACTGCACCAGCGAGCCGCCGTGACGGTACAGGGCCATGTTGCCGACGCCGTTTAGGCCGCGCACGAGGAGGTACAGCCCAAGCAACCCCACGCCCCAGGCCACCAGCAGGCGCGCCGTGCGCTGGGCCCGGCCCTCAGCGGCCTGGGCCACAAGCCACGTCCCGAAGCAGAAGCCGAGCACCAGGGTGCACAGCCAGGGGAAGAGCGGGTAACCCACCAGCACCGAGGGGCCGACGTTGCCGCCGAGGAGGAAGAGCTTCCCAGCAGCGGCCAGGAGTCCTTGCTGGGAGAGAGCCCAACCCGCCAGCGGTTCCGAGAGGACCCAACCCAGAAGGCTGAAGACGAGAAGCCAGCGGGCCGGAAGCCGGCGTAGGGCGGCCATGCACACCATGCCCATGCCGATGGCATAGAGCACCTGCAGGACGAGCACCGGGCGCGGGCCGTGGGTCCCGAAGACGAGGGACATCCAGCCCTCCAGCGCGGTGATGAGGAGGCCGCGCAGCACCAGGTGGCGGTCGATGGCAGAGGGGCGGTCCCCCTCACGGGTGCGCCGGGCGATGGTGAGCGCGACGGAGGCGCCGGCGAGGAAGACGAAGGTGGGGGCACACAGATGCGTGACCCAGCGGGTGAAGAAGTCGGCCACCGGAAGCACCGGCCGGTCCAATCTCACCGAATCCGTGAAGAGGCGCCCCGCGTTGAAGGCGTCGCTCGCGTGGTCCAGCGTCATGAGCACCATCACCAGCCCACGCAGCCAGTCGATGGGCAAAAGCCGAGATTCTCGCGCGAGCGCGCTGTCCTGCGTCACCGACACCTCCGGCCAGCGGGGCCAAGCGGCGGACTCTCTCACAGCACTTGGCTGGGCGGCCAAGCGGCGCCATGGCCTGACCCCCAGCCGAGGGGGTAGGAGAACACCCGCCATTGCGTGCCAGGTTGGGGCCGAGGGACGCTTCGACCCTGTCCTGGCCGTGACTCGACCGTTTCCCCTCCTGTTGGGCTGCTGCCTGCTGGTCGCGTGCGCCGGCCCCCCCTTCCAGCCCGCCAACAGCTGCGCTGCTGCCGGAATGTCGCTGAACGCCTCCCGGAGTGTCCGCTGCACCGGCGTCGACACGATGGTGCAGCGCAGCCAGCTGGCGCTGTTGGGGCACGCCCTCTTCAGCCAAGCCGACTTCGACGGCACCGTCTTGGGCCTCACGGTGTGGCTGTGGCCGGACGACGTCAGCATCCCGGAGTCCGTGTGCGACGACGCCACCGGCTGTCTGCTGTTTGGCGAGGCCACCGTGTACCTCGCCGACCACGGCGCCTCCTTCACCCATGAGTTGATGCACCGGCTGGACGAGGAGCGCGGTGTCAGCGACGATGCCAACCAGCAGCACCTCGGGTGGGGACAGCGGGGCGCGCCGCCGGACGCGGGCACCCACTCCTGTCAGCCGTGGGCCGCGCCGCCGTGCCTGGATGGCTCCTGGGAGGACGTGGCCTTTGGAGCCCACGTCGAGCAGGCCTTCGACGGCGTCACCGAGGGACTCTAGCCCTCAGCCTTCGCGGGTCAGCACCACCAGGGCCACTGCCACCGCCGCCGGGAGGGCCTGGGCCCAGAGGATGGCCCGTGAGACTGTGGCGGCGCCGAAGACGCCGGCCACCACCACGCAAAAGAGGAAGAAGAGCTGCAGGGGGAAGGCCAAGGCCGGCGGGGCCAGAACGCTCCACAGCAGCCCGGCCGCGAGGAAGCCGTTGTACAGGCCCTGGTTGGCCATCGCAGGCGCCGCTGCGCGCGCGTAGGCCTCGGAGACGTGAAACGTCTTCAGACCAATGGGCTTGGTGAAAAGAAACATCTCCAGCACGAGAAACCACAGGTGCTCGGCGGCGACGAGGAGCACCAGCGTTTGGGCGAGCAGCTTCACGGCAGAGGCCCTCCGGGCCCGCGGGGGACATGAGCCGGGCCTTCGCGCATCCAACCACGTCCGTGGCCGGTGGGGGGTGGGTCCGTGGCCGCGCGCCGCTGCGGGCCCCGACCAGCCAGCCCCCCGGGGCAGCTCCGGCGCCCTGGGATTTGTTTTGGCAGGGGACTTGCTCCATCCGCGGAGTTCGCTCACAAGGGAGTCAACGTGACGGGTCCCGCCCTCGCCTCTCGGAGTCTCTCGCGACTGGCCGTCGGCCTCGCCGTGGAGGCGAGCGCGCAGGAGCCGCTTGCACCCAAGACGAGTCTGCGCGTCGGCGGTGCCGCGGAGCTCTTCGTCCGCCCCCGCACTCCCGACGCGGTGGTGGCCCTGTTGCGGCGGGCCGGGGAGGCGGGGCAACCGGTGCACGTGCTGGGGGGCGGGGCCAATACCCTGGTGGGGGACGGGGGCATTCCCGGGCTCACCTTGAAGCTAGCGGCGGACCTCTTCGCTGAAGAGCACCAGGGCCTGGCGGACGGAGGGCTGGTCACCTTGGGCGCCGGCGCGGCCATCGTCCGGCTGGTGAACCAGATGCGCGTCCGCGGCCTGGTGGGTGCGGAGTTTCTCGCCGGCATCCCCGGAACGCTGGGTGGGGCGCTGGCGATGAATGCCGGGACGAAGCAGGGCGAGTGCGTGCAGGTGCTGGACGCCGTGGAGCTGGCCACGCGGGACGGCGTGGGCTGGGTGGCGCGGTCCGATTTGGCCATCAGCTACCGGCACACCGCGCTCCCGCCCCACGCCGTGGCGATGCGCGTCCGCTTCCGGCTTCGCCAGGGGGACGCCGAGGCCTCGCGCGTGGCGATGGACGCCGACCTGGCCTACCGCAAGCGCACCCAGCCGTTGAATCAGCCCAACTGCGGCAGCGTCTTCCGAAACCCGCCCGGGGACTTCGCCGGCCGCCTCATCGAGAGCGTCGGGTTGAAGGGCCACACGCTGGGGGGCGCGCGCATCAGCGAGCTGCACGCCAACTGGATTGTCAACCTGGGCGATGCGGCCGCCCGCGACGTGGCCGGACTCATCGCCCTGGCCCAGGCCCGTGTCCATCAGGCCAGCGGCATCAGACTCGTCCCGGAAGTCCAACGGGTGGGGGTATTCACGTGAAGCGCTTCAGCAGGGAAGAGCTGGCCCACAAGCGGGTCGGCGTCCTCAGCGGCGGCCTGAGTGTCGAGCGGGAGGTGAGCCAAAGGAGCGGCGCGGCCATCTCCCAGGCGTTGAAGTCCCTCGGCTACCGGGTCGTCGATGTCGACGTGCAGCGGGACGTGGCCCAGCGGCTGCTCGACGGAAGCATCGACGTCGCCTTCATCGCCCTGCACGGCCGGTATGGCGAGGACGGCTGCATCCAGGGACTGCTCGAATCGATGCACATCCCCTACACCGGGTCGGGCGTGCTCGCGTCGGCGGTCGGCATGGAAAAGGTGTTCAGCAAGCAGGTCTTCCTCGCGCGAGGCATCCCCACGCCGGACTTCCGCTCGTTCGACACCGCCGAGGCGGCGCTGGCCGGGCTCGACGCGTTGCCCTTTCCCCTGCCGGTGGTGGTGAAGCCCTCCCGGGAGGGAAGCAGCGTGGGCGTCTTCATCTGCCAGACGCGCGATGGCTACGCCGAGGCAGTGCGAAAGGCGGCCGGCTACGCCGGCTCGCTCTTGGTGGAAGCATTCATCGCCGGGCGCGAGGTGCAGGGGGCGGTGCTGGACCACGTCTCCCTGGGCGCCATCGAGATTGTTCCTGCGCGCGAATTCTATGACTACGAGGCCAAGTACTCGGCCGACAGTGGCACCAAGTACCTCTTCCCCGCGCCCCTGCCGCCCGAGCAGTACGCGCGGGTGAACGCCGTGTGCCTGGCCGCCCACCGGGCCCTCGGCTGCGCCGGGGCCACACGCAGTGACTGCATCGTCACCGCCGATGGCGAGGTGCAGCTGCTTGAGTTGAATACGCTGCCCGGCATGACGGCCACCAGCTTGCTGCCGAAAATCGCAGCCGGCCGCGGCATCGACTTTCCGGGCCTGTGCGAGCGTCTGCTGCTGGGGGCCTCCCTCAAAGCCTGAGCGCTGCGTCGCTGGTCCCGCGGCCAGGCGCCCACACCTTCGGGGGCGCTGGCCGCCGTCTTCCGCAAGCGGAAGGGACGTCCTGCGCGTGCCATTTTCCGCCCCTGGCGAGAATTGCTGTCGCCGTCCAACGCACAGGCGCGCCTCTGGCAGCGGGCGGCCTACAGGCGCGCGGCGCAACGTAGCTGTGGCGAAAAACTGGCGTCGGTCCAATTCCAGCCTGAGCATAGGTGGATCAGACAATGCCCCCCGGCCCGCCCAGGAATCGTCGCCGTATGCCCGAGCGTCCCGCCCGCCTGCCTGGCTTGGCGTTGACGCACGGCCCCCGGCTGCTGCTCGCCGTCGCCACCCTGGCTGGCCTAGGGCTGGGTGGACTGCGGGTTGATGCCTGGGCGCGCCAGTCCCCACGCTTTGCCCTTCGGGCGGTGCAACTGGCGGGAGCCGAGCGTGCCAAGGAGGCGGAGCTGCTGGCGCTCGGCGGTGTGCAGCCAGGCGCCAACCTCTGGTCCCTGGACGCGGCCGAGGTGGCCCGGGCCATGGCCGCGCACCCCTGGGTGAAGACGGTCGACGTCCGGCGGGCGCTGCCCGACGCCTTGCAGGTCCGGGTGGAGGAGCACGTCCCGGCGGCCTTGGCCGTGATGGGGGACCTCTACGTCGTCGACGCCGATGGCGTGCCCTTCAAGAAGGTCTCCGGTGCCGACGCCCTCGACCTGCCCCTCATCACCGGGGTCACCCGGGAGGAGGCGGCGCGGGCCCCGGAGGAGACGGCCGCGCGGTTTCGCGCGGCGCTCAGCCTGATGGCCGCCTGGGCGCGCACCGTGGGCCGTCCCGGCGTGTCCGAGGTCCATCTGGAGGAGGGGGGGCTGCGCGCCATCGACACCGAAGGGCAAGTGGTCGCCCTGGCCGCTGGAGCGCCGGACGATGCCCTGGCTCGCCTGGTGCGTGTGCGCGCCGAGCTCCGCCAGCGCGGGCTGACCGCCGCCACCGTTCACTTGGAAAACCGGGTGCGACCCACCTGGGTCGCCGTCCAACTCGCCGGTGCGCCGGCGCGGGACCACGGGGCGAAGTGAGAGCACGGGGAAACCACATGGCGAAGCAGAAGGGCGGGGAGATCGTCGTCGGCCTGGACATCGGCACCACGAAGATCTGCGCCATCGTCGGGGAGCTGACCGACAACGGCATCGACATCATCGGTATCGGCACCCACCCCTCCAAGGGGCTGCGCAAGGGCGTGGTGGTGAACATCGAGTCCACCGTCTCCTCCATCCGCCGCGCGGTGGAGGAAGCGGAGCTGATGGCTGGGTGTGAAATCACGACCGTCTACACGGGCATCGCTGGCGGCCACATCAAGGGCTTCAACAGCCAGGGGATTGTGGCGGTGAAGGACAAGGAGGTCCGGGACGCCGACGTGGCCCGGGTCATCGACGCGGCCAAGGCGGTGGCCATCCCGATGGACCGGGAAGTCATCCACGTGCTGCCGCAGGAATTCATCATCGACGACCAGGGGGGCATCAAGGAGCCGCTCGGGATGGCCGGGGTGCGCCTGGAAGCCAAGGTGCACATCGTGACCGGCGCCGTCTCCAGCGCGCAGAACATCGTGAAGTGCGCCAACCGGACCGGCCTCAACGTCGCCGACATCGTCCTTCAGCCGCTGGCCTCCAGCGAGGCGGTGCTGGGTGAGGACGAGAAGGAGCTCGGCGTCTGCCTGGTGGATATCGGCGGCGGCACGACGGACATCGCCATCTTTTCCGGTGGCAGCATCGTCCACACCGCGGTCATTGCCCTGGGCGGCAACAACCTGACCAGCGACATCGCCATCGGGCTGCGGACGCCGGCGCACGAGGCGGAACGCATCAAGCAGAAGTTCGGCTGCGCTCTGGCCTCCATGGTGGACAAGGAGGAGACCATCGAGGTCCCCTCCGTCGGGGGGCGACAGCCCCGTGTCCTCGGACGACAGATTCTCTGCGAGATTCTCGAGCCGCGGGTGGAGGAGATTTTTCAGCTCGTTCACCGCGAAATCCAGAAGTGCGGCTACGAGGACCTGCTCGCCAGCGGCGTGGTCATCACCGGCGGCTCGACGCTGCTCGGGGGCATGGCCGAGCTGGCCGAGGAAGTGCTCGGCCTTCCCGTACGTCGCGGCATGCCGCGCGGCATCGGCGGGCTGGTCGACGTGGTGAAGAGCCCGATGTACGCAACCGGCGTGGGACTCGTCATCTACGGAGCGCGCCACCAGGACCGGCGTCTTTTCCGCATCCGCGAGGAAAACGTCTACCGGAAGGTGAAGGGTCGGATGCGGGAGTGGCTGGAGGAGATTTTCTGATGGACGGCGTGGAACAAAACAAGCAAGGCGCAAGAATCCGTGTGGTGGGCGTCGGCGGCGCAGGCTGCAACGCCATCAACACGATGATTGCGGCCGGCCTCGACCGGGTGCAATTCATCGCCGCCAACACCGACATTCAGGCGCTGGCTGCCAGCAATGCTCAGGTGAAAGTGCAGATTGGCTCTGGACTCACCAAGGGCCTCGGTGCAGGCGCCAACCCGGACATTGGTCGAGAGGCGGCCCTGGAGAGCAGGGAGCTCATCGCCCAGGCGCTGGAAGGCGCCGACATGGTCTTCGTCACCGCCGGCATGGGGGGCGGGACCGGAACGGGTGCGGCTCCCATCATCGCCGACATCGCCAAGTCGCTCGGGGCGCTCACCGTCGCGGTGGTCACCAAGCCGTTTCACTTCGAGGGCAACAAGCGCCGCAAGCAGGCCGACGCCGGCCTGGTGGAGCTGAAGACGGCGGTGGACACGCTCATCACCATTCCCAACCAGCGGCTCCTGACGCTGGGCGGTCAGACCATGCCGCTCCTCGACACCTTCAAGCGCGCCGACGAGGTCCTCCTCAACGCCGTTCAGGGCATCTCGGACCTCATCCAGTACCACGGCTACATCAACGTCGACTTCGCCGACGTGAAGACCATCATGTCGGACAAGGGCCTGGCGCTCATGGGCACCGGTCGGGCCGCGGGCGAGAAGCGCGCGGTCACCGCCATGCAGCAAGCCATCGCCTCGCCCCTGCTCGAGGACGTCACCATCGACGGTGCCACCGGCCTCCTCATCAACATCACCGGTGGCCGCGACCTCACGCTTCAGGAAGTCAACGAAGCGCTCACCCTCGTGCACGACGCCGCCGACGCCGAAGCGGAGATTATTTTCGGAAGCCTCATCGATGACGAAGTGCACGAAGAGGTGAAAATCACCATCATCGCCACCGGCTTTCTGGCCAAGGACGCGCGCCGGCCGATGCCGGCCGCGCCCACCGGCGTCTTGCGTCCCGCCCCGGAGTTGCAGCCAGCCCCGGTCCGGTCGCGGGCCGAGCCCCGACCGGCCGCCCGTCCAGCCCGGGACCCGTCCCTGCCCGTGGACGAGGACCAATTCGACATCCCCACCTTCCTGCGACGCCAGGGCCAGAACGACCCGCCATAGGGCGAACGCGCGACCTGCGGTGGGGCGCCTGGCGGCACCCGCCGCGCGTTGCCCCTCAGCGGAGCGGGCCCCCGGCCGGAAGCCCCATCTGCTGGAGGGCGGCGCAGCCGTGGGCTTCTCCCATCGCGCAGGAGCGGTCGAAGAGAGCCAGCGCAGTGAGGGGGCCGCGCGTGGGAAGGCTGCCGGACTGGAGCAGTTGCGCCAATCGCAGACAGCCGTCGGCCTCCCAGCGCTCGCAGGCCTGCAGCAGGAAGCCGCCAGCCGCCTCCGCCTCCGCCGGGGCGGGGGAGGCGAGCTGGTTCTGCGCCAGCTCGAGACAGGCCCGGGGGTCTCCCAGGGAACAGCCGCGGCGGAAGAGCGCCGACAGGTGGGCTGGGTACACGCCACCCGGCCGCTCGGCGAAGGACGCCGCGCGGGTACAGGCCTCGGCCTGGCCAAGCCAGCACGCCCGTTCCAGAAGCTGTACCGTCGTCGGCAGGCGGGGCGCCAGCGTGACGCACGCCAGTCCCACGCCCCGTTCGCAGGCCTGACGGTACGGCCGCTCGGCGAGCTCCGGAGTCCCCCGGGCGTCGTACGCGGCGCCAAGCAGGTAGCAGGCCGCCCCCCGCTTGCGCTTGCAGGCCCGACTGCAGGTGGCCACGTCTCCCGGCGTGCAGTCCGGACCGGCCCACCCCGGCGGCAGCAGCAGCGGCTCCGGCTGCGCACTGGGAGGGTCCCCAAAGGCCAGAGACTCCGTCACCCCGGGGCCCGCCGACAGGTGGAACGGGTAGATGATGTCGGTGTGGCGGCCGCGGGCTGTCTCGGTGAAGAGGCGGAAAGCCGTCGGTCCTGCGGGCATCGGCGGGGCTGGAAGGAGAGGGAGGCCCGGCCATGGGCAGCCGGCTGGATGGCCGCCGGCGGCAGGAAAACGAGGGCCAGGGCCTCGCGCCGCGCCGGCAGGTGCGGGTCCTGGAATTGAATGCCCACCCGCTCGATGCGTGCCAGGGGGTCCTCGAGTTCCACGTCCACGCGGAAGACGCAATGGCCCACCCCATCCGTCACGGCCTGCAAGACGACGACTGCGCGGTGAGCCGTCGAGGAAGTCGGCGATGCGCTCGGCCGCCGTCACCTCGAAAAGCGACGAACTGGCGTCCCGGTGGGGCCGCGCAAACCCCACCAGCTTGCCGTCCGGCGCGAGAACCGGCCCGGCGGTGAAGTCCGGCAGCGCGCCGGCCTCCACCGAGAGCGCCACCAGGCGGCCGGTCCGGTCTCGCTTGCGCGCCGAAAGTGCCGCCGGCCGCACGACGGCACGGGCGTGGCCCGGCGCTCGGCCGCCCGGCGCGGTGAGGAGGAAGCCGGCGAGGTCCAACGGCGCCGTCTCCGCCAGCGGTCCCGCAGCACCGACGAGAAGCGGCGTCGGCGCCCCGGCGTCGGGCGCCAAACTCAGCAGAGCCAAATCCGTCGTCAGCTCGCGGGTGAGAAGCGTGGCGGACACCGCCCGCTCGTCGTCGAAGCCGGGACGTAGCCGCACCCGGGTGCCCCCGTCGACGGCGTGCACCGCCTCGGCGCTGGTGAGGACGAGGGCCGCGCCCGCCGACGGCACCAGGACCCCGGGGGCGAGCTTCCCGCCCGCCTCCACCAGCACCGTCGCCTGCAGGGCCCAGTCGCGCTGGCCGGCCACCACGGGGAGGACGGGGAGCGGCTCCGGCGACTCGACGGTGCTCCAGCCCAGCCAGGCCGGGTGCCCGAGGAAGCGGCCCACCTCCTCGGCCGGGACGAGGAAACTCGTGTCGCTGCCGCGGATGTGCGCCATGGCCACGCCGCGGACGGCGCCGGTGACGTCCACCACGGGGCCCCCGCTGTTGCCGGGGTTGATGGCCACGTCCACCCGAATGGGGCCGGTGGCCTCGGGCTCCCCCGCCAGCCGGCCCGCGTTCACCGTCGGCGGCGGGAAGGCGGCGGTGGCGCTGGCGCCCAGGCCTAGCGGGAAGCCCACCACGAAGAGCGGCAGCCCCGCGGAGGCCATCCTCACCGTGTGCAGCAATAACCGGGGGGGCCGAGCCGTCCCGACCGGCGCCTCCAGCAGCGCGAGGTCTGCCTCGGTGTCGCGGTGCACCACCTGCGCCGGCTGCAGCGTGCGGACGGCACCGTCGGTGAAGACCACCCCCAGTTCGTCCCGTCCGGCATCCGCCGGCCGCTGCACCACGTGGGCGTTGGTGAGCACGCGCGCCATGCCGCCCACCACATCCACGACGAATCCCGAGCCGGACCCCGAAGCCGTCTTCACCAGCACCACGGCCCGCTTCACCCGCTCCACCACATCCTGGGGGATGGTGGGGGGGGGCGGCAGGTCGAAGGTGAAGGAGGTGACCGCAGCCCGAAGCGTCGCCGACAAGAGAGGAAAGTTGCGGCTGGGCGTGGCGGCGCTCACCAGAAAACCGTGGTCGCCGCGAGTGAAAAGGCCGAGCCAGCCGTCCTCGTCGAAGTCGGGCGTCCGGCTGTGGACCCGGATGAGGCGGCTCCCCTCGAAATCTCCCCCGAGGTCGACCGCCTCCAGAAACTCAGTGTCGGCGAGCAGGCCCTCCAGCCGGTGCTGGAGTTCAGAGAGGTCGAAGCCCCCTGCTCCCGGCGCGTCGAAGGCGCGCACCACCAAGTGGGCGCTCCGGCGCGGCCACACCAGGTGGACGTCGGCGTCCTCGTCGGCATGCAGGGCGGCGGTGGCGTACACCCAATGTCCGGGCTCGAGTCGGAGCTGGTACGGAAGCCGCCGGCCGGTCACCAGTTCCACCGGCTGGCCCTCCACCCAGCCCAGCGACCGGTAGATGGGGAGGGCGAGGATGGCGTCCCCGGTGACGACGGCGTAGAGGCCGCAGACCTCGACGGTGAGGACGGCGCACAGCACCGCGGCCGCTGCCGCCGTCCGCGGCCCGCCCGCGCTGCCCAGGGTGAGTAGCAGCAGTCCGGCGGCCACGGCCAGGGCCAGCCCGGCGCCCACCGGTTCATGGCGGAGCAGCGCCAGGCCCCCGAAGACGACCAGCCCGAGCAGGCTGCGGAGCGCGATGGCCCGGAGGGCCCAACGCCAGCGCAGGGCAAGCGCCAAGGCGAGGAGGACGTCGACGGCGGCGAAGGTGGCCACCAGCAGACGCTCGTTGTCCGAGCGCCTGGTGGTGGCAAGTAGCCCCACGGTGCAGGCCGCCTGGGCGAGAAGGAAGAGCGCCGCGACGCGCGAAGCAGCGGGTGTTGTTTCCAGCAGCGGCTCCTCTGAGCGCTAGGCGGCGGTCCGGTAGCGGAACATCCGCTGGCGATGGCTGCTGCCGTCCAGGGCTGCAAACAGGTGGCCACGGAAGACCATCACCACGTGAAGCAGGCTGCCGAAGAGGATGCTCCACAGCACCCGGCCCGCGGTGCCCAGCTGAATCAACAGCCCGAGCCCGTCGCTGAAGGCCAGCCACAGCACTGCGAGCAGGAGCAGGTTGGGGACGCCCCACTCCAGCCAGTTCCCCTGCAAGAACTGCACGGCGCGCTGGATGGTGGCCAGACCCCCGTAGGTGTGCCGCTGGTAGATGACTTCCGGCACTGCATTCAGAAGCACCAGCGCCACCAGTTGCAGGGCAACTTCGGCGCCCCGGGTTTGCGGGGAATGACTCAGCACCATGCCGAGGATGAGCGAGGCCACCCAGTAGACGAAGAGCACGTTGGCCACCGACCAGAAATACGCGCCGATGCTCTTCCGGAACTCGGACAGCTGCACCTTGGCGTTTGCCACGACCTCTCCCAGGAAATAGAGGTAGCAGCTACCGAGCGCTGCGAGGACCAGGCCGAGGACGAAGCCGGCCAGGACGCCCAGAATTGCGGCCAGCATGCCGGCCAGCTGCAGGGCTAAGAAGAGTCCCATCGGCAACAGCAGCGTCCAGGCGCTCTTGGCGATGCTGGCCAACGCCCGTCGCGAGCAGTCCAGGTACAGGCGCGTGTAGATGGAGAGGACGTTCATGCCTGGTGTTCCCTGGTTCTACCAGACGCCCCGCCTGAGGACTCAGTGCCCAGCCATGCGGCCGAGGTGGGTCCCGGTGCGCTCGGCGAGCGCCGAGCTCCGCTCGAGCAGCCGGTCGAGCTCTCGGCAGACGCCTTCCAGGCGCGCCAGAGCGGTCGGGCCCCGCAGGTGGGTTCGCGCCGAGAGCCGTTGCAGCAGGGCCACCACGCGCAGCAGGTGCTGGTGGGCGAGCAGCAGGTCGCGACCCGCGCGCACGCCTTCCGGACTGAAGAGCGTCCCCGAGGCGTGCAGGCGGGCAAAGGTCGCTCGGTTTGCGGCCAGGACCGCGCCAATCGCCTGCTGGTAGCTGGCGAGGCGGCCCCGTGCCCGCACCGCCGACAGGTGCACCACCCGGGGTCTGGCGTTCGTGCTTCGGGCTCGCGTCTTCGAAGGCAGGGACACAGGGAGTGACGAGAGGGTAGCCGAGCGAGATCTAAAGGCGCAAACGCTGCGGGCGGGACGCGTGCTAGGGTCCGCCGCCCAATGCTCCGCCGGCTGCTCATCGCCAACCGGGGGGAAATCGCCCGGCGCATCAACCGCGTGGCACAGGGGATGGGACTGGAGACAGTCGCCGTCTACTCGGACGCGGACGCCGGCCTGCCGCACGTGCGCGAAGCCAACCGGGCGGTGCGGCTCGGTCCAGCGCCCTCGCGCGAGAGCTACCTCAACACAGAGGCGGTGCTGGACGCCGCGCGACAGACGGGGGCCGACGCCGTCCATCCGGGCTACGGCTTTCTGTCCGAGAACGCGGACTTCGCGCGGGCCTGCACCGAGGCGGGCCTCGTCTTCGTCGGCCCGCCCCCCGAGGCGATGGTGCGGATGAAGGACAAGGCCCGGGCGCGCGAGCTGGCCGGTGCCGCCGGCGTCCCCCTGGTCCCGGGCAGCGCCGGTCTGGTGCAGGACGTGGCCATGGCAGCGGTGGAGGCGGAGCGCATCGGCTACCCCATCCTGGTGAAGGCGGCCGGTGGCGGAGGCGGCATCGGTATGTCGGTGGCCCACACGGCGGCCGAGTTGGAGAAGGCCTTCCGGCAGTCGGTGGACCGCGCCAAGGCAGCCTTTGGACGGGAAGGCGTCTACCTGGAGTCCTATTTCCCGGTGCCCCGGCACGTCGAGGTGCAGGTCCTGGGCGACGGCCAGGGGCACCTCATCCACGTGCTGGAGCGCGAGTGCAGCATCCAGCGGCGCCACCAAAAGGTGGTGGAGGAGGCCGGCAGCCCGCTCTTCCTCGGCGGGCAGAATGCAGGGCTGCTGGAGGCCATGGGGCGTTCCGCTCTCGCTGCGGCCCGGGCCTTCGGGTACGCCAACGCCGGGACGGTGGAGTTCCTGGTGAGCGAGGGGGGCTTCTACTTCATCGAAATGAATGCCCGTCTGCAGGTGGAGCATCCCGTCACAGAGGCGACCACCGGGCTGGACCTCATCGGCTGGCAGCTGCGCATCGCCGCCGGGGAGTCCCTCAGTGTCCGGCAACAGGAGGTGCACCGGCTGGGGCACGCGCTCGAGTTCCGCATCTACGCCGAGGACCCGGTCCGCTTCTTTCCCAGCCCGGGGCGACTCACCATTTTCCGGCCTCCCGAGGGCGATGGCGTCCGGGTAGACGCAGGCTATGGCGAAGGGGACGTCGTGACACCCCACTATGACCCGATGGTGGCCAAGCTGATTGTCTCTGGCCGCGACCGTGTCGAGGCCATCGAGCGAGCCGAGCGGGCGCTGATGGACTTCCACGTGGAGGGCATCAAGACCAACCTGCCCTTGCACCTGCGAATCGTGCGCGACCGGGCATTCCAGGAGGGGGCGCTGGACACCCACTTTCTGGAAAAGCACGCGAAGGGTTGAGGGGTTGGCTGCAAGACAGCGAAGGAAGGGGAGCACACCATGTCGGACGTGGCGGCGCACATCACCGGGACAGTCTGGAAGGTGGAGGTGTCGGTCGGGCAGAAGGTCGCCGCCGGCGAGGTGCTGGTCATCCTCGAGTCGATGAAGATGGAGATGCCCATCGAAGCGCCCGAGGCTGGGACGGTGAAGGAAGTGCGCTGTCAGCCAGCGCAGGCGGTGAACGAGGGCGACGTGCTGGTGGTGCTCGACCCGTGACGGGGGTCGACGGAGCGGTCCGTTGCGAGGACCTGCCCAGCGGCGTCCGGGTGGTGACGCTGGCGCGTCCGACCAGCCGCAATGCCCTCACCCCAGCCATGCTGGGCGGACTGGAGCAGGCGTTCGCGCCGCTCCCCAGCGTCAAGGCGCTGGTGGTGGAAGGGGAGGGGACCGCCTTCTGCGCGGGCTACGACTTGGACTGTCTGGAGGCGGACGCGCTGGCCGGGCGTGCTCCGGATGCCCACCTGCAGCGCGTTTTTCGGCTCCTGGAGGAGGCGTCAGTCCCGTCGGTAGCGCTGGTGCACGGCGCGGCCTTCGGCGCCGGGTGCGAGCTGGCGTGTGCGTGTGACTTTCGCCTCGGCAGCCCGGACGCCGTCTTCTGCCTCCCGCCCTTGAAGCTGGGGATTGTCTACGCCCCGGACGGGGTGTGGAGGCTGGCGCGGCTGGTGGGCCTGCAGCGGGCGCGGCAAATGTTGCTCACCGGGCGGACGGTGAGCACGGAGGCGGCGCTAAGCTGGGGGCTGCTCGACTGGCTGGAGGCAGATGCGGCGGCCGCCGGGCGCATCCTGGCGGGGGAACTGGCCGCGGCAGCCCCCCTGGCCATGGCCGGCACCCGGCTGCTCCTGCGGCGCCTCGGCCGCGCGCCCCTCTCGGAGGCCGAACGGCTCGAGCTGGAAGCGGTGCGGGCGCGGGCCTTCGCCTCGGCCGACGCGGCAGAGGGCCGCGCGGCCGTCCGGGAGCGACGACCGGGCCGTTTCCGGGGCCACTAGGGCCCCTCAGGCGCCGCCGAACAGCTCCGCCATCCGGAGCCGGAGGGCGGACGCAATCTTGTACAGCGAGCTGATGGAGGCGGAGGACTCGGCGCGCTCGATTTGGCTGAGAAGCGAGACGGAGAGCCCGGTGCGGCGAGCGAGCTGCTTCAAGGTGAGCTCCTGCCCCTTGCGCGCCTCGCGGATGGTGCGCCCGATGGCCCGGTGCAGCTCGGCCTCCGGGTCCTTGCTGAGGCCCTTCTTGGCCAGGGCTGCCTCCACCGCGGCCAGCAGCTCCTCGGGCTCGACGGGCTTCTTCACGTAGTCGGAGGCCTGGGCCTTGAGGGAGGCCACCGCCGTGTCGACTGCCGGGTGGGCGGTGGCGACGATGACGGCGATGTCCGAGTCGAAGGAGCGAATCTTCTCCAGCACCTCGGTCCCGGACATCTGCGGCATCATCATGTCCAGGATGACCAGGTGAAAGTCCTCGGCCCGCAGGCGGTCGAGGACTTGTGTCGGGTCGGTGAGGGCCACCACTTCGTAGCCCGCCTTGCTCAGGAGCAGTTGGAGGTAGTCGCCGGTCTCCTTCTCGTCATCGACGACCAGGATGCGTATTTGCATCGCGTCTCCTAGCGCGGGGGGGCCTGCCCCGTAGCTTTCTTCTGGTTTTCCCAATCCTCAAGAATCTTCTTCACACGGGGCACTTCTGGGTCATCGGCGGCGGCCAGGGCGAGGAAACGTCGGTAGTGCCGCGCGGCGTCGTCCATCTGACCTAGCTTCTCATAGCTCGAGCCCAGCATCAGGTGGCATCGGGCGAAATCCGCGTCCTTCTCCAAGCAATGAGAGAAGGAGGTGACGGCGGCCGGGACTTGCCCCGCGTCGTACAGGCGGCGACCCTCCTGGTAACTGGCCAGCGCCTCACTCGGGGTACCGGCCGCCGGGGCGCCCTTCTTCGGCTTGGGCCGCAGGGCCTCGGTGGCCCGGGCCTTCAGCACCTCTGCCTCCAGCGCCCAGGCGTGCGTCCCGTGGGCGCCCTTCAGCTGCCGCAGCGCGGCACCCGGGCGGCCTGCGTCCATTTCCCGCTGTGCCGCCGCCACCGCGCGGCCGGCGGCGGCCTCGGCCCGGGCCGTCTTACGCAGCGAGGCAACCTCCGCCGCCCGGTGCGGGTCCTTCACGGTGTTGAGGAGCTGCAGCGCATGGGCGAAGTCGCGGGCCTGCATGGCCGCGCGGGCCTGGGCCAGGGCGTCCCCGGAAACCGCGGGCGGTGCGGCGACCGGGCCCGGGGCGACGGTGGAAGGGGAGACCTCCAAGACCGGCTCCTCATGGCCCGCGGGGGGCCCGTGGGGCGTGGGCGGCTGGGGCCCAGCGGGGGGCGGCGGGGAGGTCAGTTGCCGGACGCCGAGTACCGCCAGCACGGCGACGGCCAGAAGCCCCAAAAGGGCCAAGGGAAGACGCGCCCGCGCGCGCGCGGGCAGCTGCGGCACCGAGGCGCCCGGGCCGACGAAGCGCAGCCGCAGTGCCCCGAGCGCGAGGATATCCCCGTCCTGGAGGGGGGTGTGGGTGGCAGGGACGCCATTCACCCGCACCGCCCCGCCCACCTCCTGCACGTGCCAGTCATTGGTGGCCGTCTGCACCAGCTTGCCGTGAAGGTCGGCCAGCGAGCGGTGGGGGATGGACAGCTCGGCCTGGGCGTCCTTCCCGATGCGAACCTCCGAGCGTCCCGCCGTCCACAGCGTCCCCCGCAGCCGCCCGTTGAGCGCCAGCAGCCGGGGCTGGGCCTCCGCCACCAGGGCTGCCACCGGGTGGGGCGCGGTGTCGTGCATGGCCGACACCGGTGACTCGACGGTGTCCGCCTCCACCACCTGGATGCGGTGGATGTCCGTGTCATGCTGAAGGACGATGCCGTAGTCGCCGATGCGCAGGAGGTCTCCGTCCTGGAGCGCCCGGGGGGTCGTCACCTTCTTCCCATTGAGCAGGATGCCGTTGGCGGAGTGCAGGTCCTCCACCACCAGCGTGCCCCCCTGGGAATAGAAGCGCGCGTGCCTCCGGGAGATATTGCGTTCCGGCAGCTGAATGGTGTTGCCTGGCGCCCGTCCGAGCGTGACCTCCTCCAGCCCGTCGACGGGAATCTCCTGGCGCTTCCCCTCGTCGTCTTCGATGACCAGCTTCATCCAGAGGGTGGGGGCAGGTTTCGCCGGTTCGGCGGGGTATACCAGAGGCGGACATCACCCCCCCACCTGAAAGGACACCACCCCGCCATGCAACTGTCCACGCGCCTCCGCGAAGTGATGGCCGATTACAGCCTCCTGTCCCACCCCTACTACCAGGCGTGGAACCGTGGGGCCCTCTCGCGGGAAACACTGAGGGATTACGCGGTGCAGTATTTCGCGCAGGTGGATGCCTTCCCGCGCTTCGTCTCCACCGTCCACAGCCAGTGTCCGGACATCCGGGTGCGCAAGGTGCTTCTGCAGAACCTCATGGACGAGGAGCTCCACGGGACAGACCATCCCGAGCTCTGGCTGCGGTTTGCCCAGGCGCTGGGGGCCAGCCCGGAGGCCGTTCGCCAGGCGGAGCTGCTTCCGGAGACGCGCGCCACCGTCGACACCCTTTTCCAGCTCGCCTCGGGCGACTGGCGGGATGGGCTGTGCGCCCTTTTCGCTTACGAGGCGCAGGTGCCCGAGGTGGCCCGGACGAAGATGGATGGGCTCCGGCGCTTCTACGGACTCACCGACGAGCAGGCGCTCAGCTTCTTTCAGGCGCACCTGACGTACGACGTCGAACACTCCCGGGCGGTGGCGGCGCTGGTGGATGCCCATGTCGAGCCTGAGCGCGCCGAACGCGCGACCCGGCTGGCGGCACAGGCGCTGTGGGGCTTCCTCGACGGGGTGAGCCGGCAGGCAGCCCTCCATCTCGTCGCTTGAGAAACCGTTCGGCCGGGGGCTCCGTGGTAGAAGGCCGCCCCGTGACGAAGCCCTCCGCAGAGGCGAGCGTGTCGCGTTCGGGCGTCCTGGAGACGCTTCTGGGCGCGTGGGTGTGGAACCACGCCTGGGTGCAACGGCTCCGGGCGCTCCCCGAGGGCTGGCGCATCGCCGGTGGCGCGGGCCTTCTGGCCGCGCTGGTCTTCGTGCCCTACGTCGGCGCGGTGGGCCTGTGGGACCCCTGGGAAACCCACTACGGCGAAGTCGGTCGGGAGATGATTGCCCGGGCCGACTACGTGTACCCCTACTGGGAAAGCGGCTGGTTCTTCAGCAAGCCGCCCCTCACCATGTGGATTGACGTGCTCGGGATGCTGCTGGTCGGCATCAACCATGGCACCGGCAAGCTTCCGCTCTACACCGAGTGGGCGATGCGGCTGCCCTTCGCATTGATGTCCGTCGGTGCGCTGGCCACCCTGGCCTGGGCGCTGGCCCGGACGGTGAACCGACGGGTGGGCCTGGCGGCCGCCTTCGTGCTTGCCACCATGCCGCTGTACTTCCTCATCAGCCGTCAGGCCGTCACCGACACGCCCTTCGTCGCCACCCTCATTGCCGCCATGGCCTGCGCCATGGTGGGCCTGTTCGACACGAAGACCCGCCACCGCGCCGCATGGTGGTACGCCTTCTACGTCCTGCTTGGGCTGTCCACGCTGGCCAAGGGCATCCTCGGGGTCGCGCTGCCAGCGGCGGTCCTGTTCCTCTACGCAGCCTTCTTCGTCTTCCCGTGGAGCTGGGACAGCCTGCAGGCCCACGGCCGGTGGCTGGTCGAGCGGGGCCGACATCTGTGGCCCTCGGCCCGCGCCTCGCGCCAGGCGCCCGGAACGCCCACGCCGGTGCTCTTCGCCGAGCTCGGGCGGATGCACTTTTTCTCGGGCGTGGCGGTCTTTCTCGCCGTGGCGCTGCCCTGGTACCTCACGCTGTCTCTGTTTCCGGCGGTGGACCTCGAGAACAAGACCTTCTTCTACCGCTTCTTCATCCACGACCACGTGAACCGTCTCTTCGAGGGGGTGCACACCACGACGCCCGGAGGGACCTTCATCTACTTCATCGAGCAGGGCGGCTTCGCCATGTTCCCCTGGGTGGCGCTCGTCCCCGGAGCCCTGGCCGGCGTGGCGCGTCTGCGCCTAGGCGCGCAGGACACCCGCACCCGACTGGCCTTTATCGCGCTTGCCTGGACTGTGGTGGCCTTCTTCGTGATGGACATCTCGGCCACCAAGTTTCACCACTATGTGCTGCCGGTGCTGCCCGGGGTGGCCATTCTGGTGGCGCTCTTCGTGGACGAGTTGTGGGAGGACGGGATTGCCGCGCACGGCGTCAGCCTGCTGCTCGGTCTCGTCTTCTTCATCCTGGTGGGCAAGGACCTCGCCAGTAACCCCAAGGACTTCACCGACCTCTTCGTCTACAACTACGACCGGCCCTACCCGGTCGAGCTCGACACCCGCGCCATCCGCTTTGCTGACCACGTCCTGGCCATCGGCGACGTCGTGGCGGCGGTCCTGCTGGCGGCCGCGGCGTACTTCTTCGTCGACGGCTCGAAGGACCGGGAGGACGGCTGGTCCTCGCGCGTCTCGGCCGCCGTCCTCGGTGCCACGGGCTTGGCCGCGCTGCTGTCGGCGAAGGTTGCCGGCGTCTCGCCGCTCTTGATGTGGGCCATCTGCGTCGCCGCCGCCGCGGCTTTTGCGCTGGTCGTCGCCATGCGTCTCAAAGGCCAGGAGCGCCGCTCGGCGATGGGAATGGCGTGGTTCGTCGCGGCCGTCGCGGCGGCGTTGCTTTTCGCCGGGCTGCGCGCCGGCCTCAATGACCCGCTCCTGCTGCTGCTGCGACAGCCGCTCAACGTCAAGACCGCCATGGGGTGGTGCTTCGCGATGGCCGGCGTGGCCCTGGTGGTGGCGGCGGTGCGTGGTGCGCGGGCCGAGCTGTTCACCACCTTCTGCGCGCTGTCGCTGGGCTTCGCGCTCTGGTTCAGCTGGAGCCACTGGGTGGACCTCTCCCACCACTGGACGCAGCGCGACCTCTTCTGGCGCTACTACGACCAGCGCCGTCCGTATGAGCCCATCACCGCGTACATGATGGACTGGAAGGGCGAGACCTTCTACAGCCGGAACACGGTGCGACAGATTAAGGACAGCGCCCCACGCCTCACCCTCTACGGGCAGCTTCCCGGCCGCAAGTGGGCGCTGGTGGAGCAGGCCCGCCTCGGGCTGCTGCGGCAGGCCATCGGCCCGGACAAGCCGGTCAACCCCATCGACCGGAACCTCAACGTCAAGTTCGTGCTGGTGACCATCGAGTGACCGCCCGCATCGAGGTCCAAGGCCTCGGCAAGCAGTTCGGCGGTCGCACAGCGGTGGAGGGGCTCTCTTTCGCCGTCCAGTCCGGCGAGGTGTACGGGCTCCTCGGACCGAACGGCGCCGGGAAGACCACCACCGTGCGCATCCTCGCCGGGCTGCTTCGCCCCACCACCGGTACCGCCCGGGTGTGCGACCATGGCCTGGGCGACGGCGAGGCGCTCAGGCGCAGCGTCGGCCTTCTCACCGAGCAACCCGGCCTCTACGACCGACTGACTGGACGGGAGAACCTGCGCTTCTTCATCCGCCTCAATGAGCTCGACGAGGGACCGGCCTGGAAGCGGGCCGAGGGCTACCTGCGACGGTTTGACCTGCTTGGCCGCGAGGACGAGCCCTGCGGCAGCTACAGCAAGGGCATGCGGCAGAAGCTGGCCATCGTCCGCGCCCTGGTACACGAGCCGGAGGTGCTCTTCCTCGATGAGCCCACCAGCGGGCTGGACCCGGAGGCGGCTCGGACGGTGCGCGATGCGGTGGCCGAACTTGCCGCCGACGGGCGCACCATCATCCTCTGCTCGCACAACCTGGCCGAGGTGGAACGCCTCTGTGGCCGGGTGGCGGTGGTGCGCACCCGGCTGCTGGCCGAGGGCCCCATTAGCGTGCTGCGCCACCGCGGCAGCGTCCTGGAAGTCCGGGTGGAGGGGTCGGGCGCCGGCGCCGCCGCCTCGCTGGAGCCCCTTGGCCTGGACTGGACGACCCAGGGCGCGCTGGTGCGAGTGACGCTGCAACACGAGCAGCAAGGGCCGGACGTCGTGGCGGCGCTGGTGCATGCCGGAGTGCGGGTGCGCAGCGCCACACCCACCTCCCGCTCCCTGGAGGACGTTTACCTCGAGCTGGTGCGTGATGCAGCCGCTGAGGAAGAGACGTGAGATTTCACTGGCGGCGGGTGCAGGCCGTTGCCTGGAAGGACGGGCTCGACCTGGCGAAGAATCCAGGCCTGGTGTGGAGCATGTTCGCCCTGCCGGCGGTGCTGGTGGTGGTGCCGACGTTAATGGTGTGGGCGTGGGTCCACTCGCCCGACGACACGACTTTCCGGGCGATGGCCCTGTACTACGACCCGAAATTCCCCTCTGGAGCGAGCCCCTTGCGCTTCCTCGTGGATAAGGTCCTCACCGACTGGTTCGGCCTCTTCCTGTTGATGCCCCTCTTCACCCCCATCCTCATCGCTTCGCAGAGCGTGGCCGGGGAAAAGGAACGACGCACTCTCGAGCCGCTGCTCGCCTCGCCGGTGACGTCCGCCGAGTTGGTGGCCGGGAAAAGTCTGGCGGCGGTGCTTCCTGCAGTCGTCATCTCCTGGGTGGCCTTCATTGCCTTCTGCATCGCGGTCGACGCAGTGGCCTGGCCACTGGTGCATGGGCCCGTGTTGCCCAACGGCGTCTGGCTGTTCGGCGTCGGCGTGGTGGCGCCCCTCTACGCCTTTCTCGGCAACGGCATCGCCGTGCTCGTCTCCGCGCGGGTGGGGGAGGCGCGGCTGGCGCAGCAGCTGTCGGCGTTGGTGGTGCTGCCTCTCATGGGCCTGGTGGCCGGCCAGCTGGCCGGCTGGCTGCGCGCCGGGACCGGCTACTACGCCCTGCAGGGGGTGGTGGTCCTGCTGCTCGACGTCGGGCTGGTGGTGGCCAGCATCCGTCTATTTGACCGGGAACGCCTCATCAGCCGCTGGAGCTAGCCAGAAGGCGGGCCTCGTGGGCCGTGGCTTGCCCCGCTTTGGCAGAGCGCGCGTGCCTGTGCCATCCTTTGTGGCGGGGAGAAAAGGGGACCAAGGCCTCTCGCCGCCGTTCCCCCGCGCAGCCCCTCGCTGGAGGTACACCGGATGGGTCTCTTCGACTCGCTGAAGCAGGAAGCCCAGCGCAACTTCATCGCCCGCTCGGACGAGGCGAAGAACGACATTCTCTACGCCTGGCCGGAGCGCAACATCCGGATGCTGACCCAGCTCACGGTGGGCGCCGACGAGGTGGCCCTCTTCGTCAAGGACGGCACCGTGCAAGGAAAGCTGGGGCCGGGGAAGCACCAACTCGACGCCGACAGCATCCCCTTCCTCTCACGCTTCCTGGAGAGCTTCACCGGCGGCAACCTCTTCGTTGCCGAGCTGTACTTCGTCAGCACCCGCGAATTTCCAGGCGTGAAGTTCGGCGGGCCCATCGGGGACGTGCGCGACCCGGAGACGGGCCTGGGCATCGGCACCATGGTGTACGGCGACTTCTCGGTGCGGGTGATGGACCCCGAGAAGCTGGTGGTGGGGCTGGTGGGCCTGCGGCGCACCAGCAACGAGGAATTCCTCGCCTGGTTCAAGAGCCAGGTTCTCAAAGTCGTCCGTGACCGCGTGGCGGAGCTCCTGGTGAAGAAGAAGTGGGCGCTGCTGGACGTCACTTCGGGCGCCTACACCGAGGAGATTGAGCAGGAAGTGCTGGCCGGGGTGAAGCCTCACGTCGACGGCTATGGCCTGACCGTGGTGCGAATGGGCAACTTCACCATCGGCATCAAGCCCGAGGATGAGGCCACGCTGAAACGCCTCACCAAGGACCAGGCCTATTCGAAGATGGCCGGCGGGTTTCAGCAGTACGCGGCCGGGCAGGCCATGCTCGGCGCGGCTGAGGGGATGGCCAAGGGAGGCGACGGGGGCGGCGCGATGCTCCAGGGCGCCGGTCTCGGCGTCGGGATGGGCATGGCGCAGATGCTTCAGCAGGCCCAAGGGGCACCCCGGCCGGCCGCCAGCAGTCCGGCAGCGCCCCCCTGCCCAAAGTGCGGAACGCCCGGCACCGGGAAATTCTGCAGCAGCTGCGGGGCGCCGTTGGCAGTGGCCCTGGCGTGCAGCAAGTGCGGCGGCCAGCTCGCCCCGGGCTCCAAATTCTGCGGGAACTGTGGGCAGGCCACGTCAGCTTGAGTCTGGTGCCACCTGCTTCCAGCATCGGCCGTCCAGGGCCCCGAGGATGGCTCACCGCTGCGAGCGCCGCTTGAGACGGACGTTCATTCCCGCCTCTCGAGCCTTCGCCAGGCCAATCGCGATGGCCTCTTTTCGCGTCATTTCGACCGTGCTTCTTGGGGCGCTGGTGATGCATTTCTTCGCGAACAACGGCGCCGGCCTGGGTTGACGGTTTGTCTCGACGCTGTTTGGCCCGCGTTGCGCGGTGACGGGTAGCGGCTTCGGGCATGACGCTTCTGCTCGAGGCTTGGGTTCACACTCGCTGAACTCGAGGACGAACTCCGGCTCACACCAGTCTTCGTTCAGCCCGAGAGCAACCAACAGGCTCTCATCCAGCCGCGTGTCTTGCTTTGGCTCTGCTGGCTCCACGGTCCGCCTCCTCGAAGGAAAGGACATAGGCATCGGTGCCTGCCGCGCGCAGGGGCAGGGGCGACCAGCCGAACTCGGCGTTCACAGGACGACAGCAGAGGTGCTTGCGCAGTTCGAGGCTGGCGTCCCTGGTCAGGCCCAGCGCCGGCGTCCCGCCGCGCCGAGGCCAAATCACCGCACCACGCGACGGAGTGGGGCAGTTTGCGACACGCCCCCCCTGTGTCCTGCTCCTCGATGAGGTTCCGGCGGGGACTTGGCAACCTTTGCGTCAACCCTCGAGAAGGGACTCTCGAAAACCTGGGGAGGGAGCATTCTGCCTTGTTCCCTATCCACAAGCCGGCTGCCTCGGCATTCAGCATTGGGCTTGGCACCATCGGGTGCATTTCTTGGCGGCATCGTCCTTGCGAGCGCGCTGCTCCGTCAGGCACGGTCGTCTTCGTCGGCGCGGCACAAGCTCGCGCGGCGCGACAGGTTGTAGACAGACGCATTTCCTTCGCTCTGGCGGCCTCGCCGAAGAGACGAGGGGCTTGCCGAGTTCTCCCGTCAGCTCTACCTCTCACTGGGTGTTGGACCGCCGCGGTTGCGGCGCGAGCTTCAGCTCTTGCAATTTGGAGAAGAAATGCGCTCACGCACTGGCAGTACAGCACTCGTTCGGCCATCATCCCGGGCGCGCCGACTTCCGGCGGTCCTGACGAAGAAGATTCACCAATACCCTTACCTTTCGGTCGCCGCCGGCGCTGGCCTCGGCTTCTCCGTCGCCCTGGGGCTTCGCGTCGTACGGGTTGGCCGTCTGCTGGAGGTGCTTGCTGGCCTGGCGATGGTGCCTTCGCTCGTCGGGTTGCTCGATCGCAACAGGACGGTTCAGCACGCACTGCGCAATCCCTAGAATGGAGAGACAATCATGCTGACGTTGAAAGACCTGAAGAATCTCGACGGTGACGCGCTGCTTGAGACAGTCGGTCTCCAGCGGCGCGGAACGAGGGATTGGGTTGCTCCCGCGGTCGCCGGCGCCGCTGTTGGCCTCCTGGTGGGAGCCGCGTGCGCGCTCCTGCTGACCCCACGGTCAGGACAGGAACTGCGGAGCGAAGTCCGGCGTCGGTTTTCCACAGAACGTGACGAGAACGGCGCGGAGGGTTTCGACGTGCCTCCTTCCGTCGATTCGGTGCGCCCGCCATTCGCAAGCCGACGGCCCTAGGTAGGCCTCAGGCTCGGGGGGTGTGGCGGCCGGCGGAGGCCCCCCGTGGAGGCTTCCACTGGGGGCCCGGGGCGGCGCGTCCCCGAAGCAGCCTGGTCGTCCGCGCGGGCGGTGGCTCCGGTGGATGGCCCCTGGCCCGGGCCATGGTCGCCAGAGTGGGCGGCGAGGTTCCCCAGCGTCACCCGAACGGCATGGCGAGCCCCGTCATCGACCAAGGGGATGGCCAGGTGATTGACCGGTGCACCGTCCAACCTGGCCTCGAGCACTCCCTGACAGCGCCGTTCTGGATTCGACACCACGATTTCGTAGTGGCTCCCTCCGAATCGCCAGTCGATGGTGAAGCTGGGCCACGACGAGGGAATGCATGGACTGACCTCGAAGGACGACCCGTGGCGCCGAAGGCCGAGCATGCTCTCCAGGCCAGCGCGGTACATCCAACCGGCCGAGCCCGTGTACCAGGTCCAGCCGGACCGTCCGAGATGATTCGGGTGAGCACAGACGTCGCCTGCGATGACAAACGGCTCGCCCTGGTAGCGTTCGACATCTGCCGGCGAGCGTGAGCGATTGATTGGATTCAGCATGTGGAACAGCTCGGCTGCTTCGTCGCCATTCCCGAGGTCGGCGAGCGCCATCACTGTCCACACGGCCGCATGTGTGTATTGGCCACCGTTCTCGCGCACGCCCGGTGGGTAGCCCTTGATGTAGCCGGGGTCCTGAACGCTGTGGTCAAACGGTGGCGTCAGCAAAGTGAGAATCCCGGACGCGCGCCGCAGGAGATGTGTCCGCACTGCGTCCATCGCCTGTTCCGCGAAACGTCTCGGAACGGCGCCGGAAAGGACGGCCCAGGTCTGGGCGACCGAGTCGATTTTGCACTCGTCACTCTGCGCAGACCCGAGGGGTGAGCCATCGTCGTAATAGCCACGCCGGTACCATTCGCCGTCCCAGGTCAGTTGTAAGGCCGTCGCCAGCCGTCCGGCTTCCTGACGGTAGCGTTCGGCATGGGAGCGGTCGCCGCGCCCCTCGCACAGCGCAGCGAACTCGGTGAGCACGCCATGGAGAAAGAAGCCGAGCCACGTGCTCTCACCGCGCCCCGCTCTCCCCACACGATTGAATCCGTCATTCCAGTCGCCACTGCCGATGAGCGGCAGCCCGTGCGCTCCGACGGTGATGGCCCGGTCGATGGCCCGGAGGCAGTGCTCCAGCAAGGGAGCGGACTGGGACGAGACCTGCGGCGTCCCGTACGCCTCCTGGGCGTCGGCGGCCAGCGGTGGGGCTTCCAGGAATTTGACCGGCTCGTCCAGGACCTCGGTATCTCCCGTGATGTCAACGTAGTGGGCCACGGCTTTGGGGAGCCAGAGCAAGTCGTCGGAGCAGCGCGTCCGGATTCCTGCGCCGCTCGTTTCGTGCCACCAATGTTGCACGTCGCCCTCTGAGAACTGTCGGGCCGCCGCGCGCAGCACATGCTCCCGAAGCAAGTCGGGCCGTGCCAGCGCGAGCGCCATCGCATCCTGAAGCTGGTCGCGGAAGCCAAAGGCACCACCCGGTTGGTAGTAGCCCGAGCGCGCCCACATTCGACAGCTGATGGCTTGGTAGAGAAGCCACTGATTGAGGAGGAGGTCGAAGGAATCGTCCGGGGTGTGCACCTGGATCGTCCGTAGGTTGGCCTCCCAGGCGGACCGGACGGCGGCCAACTCGGAGTCTGCGGCAGGCAGTGTGGCGTGCCGTCGCACCAGCGCCCGTGCCGCCTCGAGGTCGCCTCCCTGGCCGAGGACGAAGACCATCCGCCGTCTTTCGCCAGGTGCCAGTTCAACCGACACCTGAAGTGCTGCGCATGGATCGAATCCGGCCCCGAACCCACCCGCGAGCCTGCGTTCCCTCAACGCCGCCGGGTCGGCGATGTCACCATTTCGCCCGATGAACGTCGAACGATCGCCGGTTGCGGAAAGAACTTCCTCGCTCGAGGCAGCAAAGGCCACTCGGTCCGGGAAATCGCCGTTGTAGGGGTTTCGTGCGAGCACGGCCTGGGAAGCATCGTCGAATTCGGTCACCACGTTGAGCTGCGTTCCAGCCTGAGGCGGCCCGAGGACCCACGCGCTGTAATAGAAAAGGCTGAGGCGCCGCGTCTCCTCGCTCTCGTTGGCCAGGGTCAGGACAGAGAACTTGACCGGATCTCGCCGGGCGACGAAGACGTCCAACTCGTGCCGGATTCCACTGTGAATTCCAGCAAAGCTGGTCAATCCCGGCGCGTGGCGAATGACCTGGCGACCGCTGGCCTGTGTTCGGGGCATCGGTCCCGGAGTCACCGACCAGACGTCCCTGCCGGCTTCATCCCGAACCAAAAGGGCCTCTCCCGTCGGGTCGACGACCGGGTCGTTTGCAAAGGGCGTCAGCCGGTTCTGACGGCTGTTCTCAGACCAGGTGAACGCAGCTCCTGACGTTGTAACGATGGTTCCAAAGGAAGGGTTGGCAAGAACGTTCGCCCAGGGAAGCGGCGTTTCACGGTCCCCGTCCAGCACCACGACGTACGCACCGCCTTCATCGCTGAAGCCTCCGATGCCATTGCCGAGCAACAGGGGGGGCACCGGAGTCGTCTCTTCGCCTGCGGCGAGTGGTGCTGCCCGGTGCGGACGCGAAGGGACAAATGCCGACCGCTGGTCCAAGCCCCGCTTTGGGCGGTTCAGCTGAGCGGCCAGCGTCCCGCGTTCCCCGCCCAGCACGGCGCGGGCCACGCTGGCGATGAGGATTCGCTCGTCCTCGGCCATCCAGTCTGACCGCAGGAGATAGGCCCCACCCGGTCGGTCCTTCCAGCTGCGCCAACTCCCCTCCTCCAACAGGGAGACGAGTTGTGCCTGCACTTCGTCGAGGTAGCCGACCGGCTGCTCGTTCAGGATGACCAAGTCCGCGGTCAGCCCCTTGAGACGCCAATACTCCTGCGCGACCAGGACCTCGCGCACCAGAGCGAGGTCCTCGGCCTTGACGAGTCGAACCAACACCACTGGGTGGTCGCCCGAGATGCCGTGACGCCACAGACCCGCCTGGCCCAGTCTGACTTGCGCCAAGACGTCCGGACTCGCGCGCAAGGAACCATCCAGGTAAAGCACTCTCGAGGCGAGCCGTTCAAACAATGCCGCCTCTTCTTCTGAAATGTTGAGGTGGCGGAGGCTGCTCTGCGCGCGGGCGGAGGCCATGGCGAACGTTCGGCTCGCGGCGCTCGGGTCATGGTACTTCTGCGCAAGGGCGCGGGCAGCTTCTCGGCTCGGAGCGACCCCGGTAAAGAAGGACAGACGGACGAAGGCGCCCGGTGCCAGTCGAACGCGTTGTCGTAGGCAGAGAATCGGGTCGAGGGTGACGCCCGTCGTTCCAGAGAGAGCGCGGCCGTCCATCGCCTGGGGCCTCTTCAGGCTTCGCCCCCGGCCCAGGAATCGTGAGCGGTCAGTTTCCCATTCGACCGGTCCTTGCGCGCGGCTCTCCTGGCTCAGCACATGGACTGCCCACAGCTCGGCATCCTCCGCTGACCGCGGTCTCCGCCGACAGATGAGCGCGTTGCTCTCCGGAAGGTACTCCGTCTCGACGAACAGCTTCGCGAATGCTGGATGCGCCACGTCATCCGCCAACGGCGCGAGGACCACCTCGACATAGCTCGTGACTTCAATCTCTCGCTGACGGCTAGCGTGGTTGTTCAGCGACAGCCGGCGAACCTCGACGTCGTCCTCGGTCGAGACAGCAATGTCCAATTGGGTGGTGATGTCGTCGTCACGACGCCGGTAGGTCACCTTCTCAGCGACAAAGGTCACGTCGTAATCGTCCGACTCCTGGCCAACCGGTTGGTGGGCTGCGCTCCACACCGCTCCGCTCCGGACATCGCGCAAATAGGTGAACTGGCTCCCGGGGTCCTCCGTCGCGTCCAGTCGCTGACGTGTGACGGCGATGCCTCGCCAAAGGCTGGCGCCGCCGCCGGAGTTGGTGAGCACGACTGCGTATCGCCCGTTGGAGAGGAACTGGGCGTGTGGGAAGCGCGTGTGGGGCGACCTGAATCGCCGAATGGAGACCGCGGGAATCACTGCCTTCGGGGTTTCCTGGGCCGGCCTCGGAGGAGCAATTGGGGCGCGTCGGGGGACCCGCTCCTGAAGGAGCAACTCCGTGGCCTCGTTTCGAGGGTCTGCGTGAAACCGCTTGACCATCAGGTCACCAAGGATTGCGTTCGAAAGCGCGACCAGCGTCATTCCTTGGTGGTGCGCCAGGTAGGCGCGGACGACGACCCCACGTCGCACACTCGGCGGCTTCGACTCGTCGACGGCGAATTCCAAGCCGGTGTGCGTGTAGTCGATGGCTTCGTAGAAGCCATGACGGCCGACCAGTCCTTCTTTTGCCAACCGTCGCAGGTTCTTTGCAGCCTGGGTCGGCTCGAGCAGCGCCGCGAGAGCGGTCGCATAGGGGGCGACCACCACCTCTTCTCCCAGTCCCCGTTTGAGACCGAGACCTGGAACGCCGAAAGCCTTGTACTGGTAATTGTCATTCCGGTCGACGACGTTGTAGGCGGACTCGGAGAAACCCCAGGGCACTCCACACTCCCGCCCGAATTCCATCTGGCGACGGACCGCCATGCGACAGCTCTGGTCGAGGAGCGTCTCGCGATAGCTCCGCATCATCAGCAAAGGGAGCAAATACTCGAAGAGCGTTGCGCTCCAAGAGAGCAAGGTCGGCCGTCCATCCACGCTGGTCAGGAGCCGCCCGAGATGGAACCAATGCGTCTCCGGAACGTCGCCCTTGGCGATGGCGATGAAGCTGGCCAGCCGAGCTTCCGAGGCCAGCAAATCGTAGTGCGAGGAGTCGAGCCGCCCTGGGCCCTCGCTGTCTGGCAGCCGGTAGCCAATCGCGAAGAGATGCAGCAACGGGTTGTACAGGAAGCGAAAATTCATTCCGTCTGCCAAGGCAAGACATTGCCCGGCCAGACGCTCGAGGCGGCCTGACAGCTCCTGAGGGGGCTCGAGCGCCGCCGAGATGTCCGAAATCAAGCGATGGCCCCAGTACGCCGCTTCGGCCAGAGGTCCTCCCTTGCTCGACTCGACGCCGCGCGCCGCCGACTCCAATCGCGGGAGCTCGGACCGCAGGTGCTCCAACCGGGCGTCTGCTCCCAGTTCCTCGGCGAATAGCCACTGCTCGACTCCCCCAGCCGCAGCGGCCAACCGCCAAACGGAATCTCGAGCCGGGCCGGGGGCCGCTGGCTCTTCCAACGACAAGCGGAGCAGCGCCGCGACGTCGGCAATCCCGGAGCAACGGCTCGAAGCAGACTGCGGCCTGGCTTCAAGCTCACGAAGGCCTTGCGCTACCGTGATGAGCGCTCCGGCCAGGTTTCCGCTGTCGACGGTCGAGACGTAGGCGGGGGAAAGCGGCGCGAGGGTCTGCGTGTCATACCAATTGAGAAGATGGCCTTCGCACTGCTCAAGGCCGGCGACCGTTTCCAGTGTGGCTTCGAGACGTTTGACCAGCTCGGGTGTTCTGATGAACCCGAGGTCGTGGGCCGCCAGGCAACCGAGCAAACCCATGCCAATGTTTGTTGGTGAGGTCCGAGACGCCACCCTGGCTTCAGGGATTTCTTGGAAGTTGTCAGGCGGAAGGCCGTGATGCACCGACGTCTCGAACTCCTCGAAATACCGCCAGGTGCGACGCGCGACCTGTCGGAGGAGTCGCCGGTCCTCGGCGCCGAGTTCCTCGCGGCCGTCGAGCCTCGGCCGACTCAACGCGTACGCGATGAGCGGCGCGAGAGCCCACAGGATGAGGATGGGAGCTGCGACTGGTAGCGCGCGTGGTCGAGCGCTGGCCACCATGAAGGTCAGGAGGACTGCGCCCGCTGGGCTCGCCACCATCTCCTGGACGAAGGCGCGTGCGCCGGACTTCAGCTGCAAGCCAGCCGCTCGGCCCGCGCTCGCCGCGGCGGTTTCCCACTGGAGCAGGCGCCGTTGCGTCACCGCCAGACGGACAAGCGTCGTGACGGTGGCATGCGCCATCCCGTAGGCTTGACTGGCGGCGAAGGTGAGTTGGAGCGTGGCCTGTGCCAGCGCCGCCCCGACATCCTCTGCAAGCGCTCCCATGCTGACCGTCAGAGGTCGGTTAGGAGGCAGACGGGCGAGCGCGCCGAACAGCAGTGGATACACGGGGAACGCCAATGCCGCGAGAACTCCGAGCGTCCAGACCAGAGGACTGCCCGGGAGCACGGTCCAGCCCATTAACAGCAGAACCACGGTTGCCAGCGGGACCTGTGTTCTCCTCAGGTTATCGAGAATCTTCCATCGAGAAATCAGCGGAAGGCGGTTGCGTTCGAAGCCAGAGCGGGTGGGCACAATTGGGAACAACCACCAAAGAATCTGCCAATCGCCCCGCGCCCAACGGTGCTGACGCCGGGCGTGGGCCAGCACGCTCGACGGGTAGTCGTCCACCACCTCGACGTCGGTGACGAGCGCTGTTCGCCCGTAGAGACCTTCGAAGAGGTCGTGCGAGAGCAGGGCGTTCTCCGGAACGCGGCCCTCGAGGGCGGCGGAGAATGCATCGACGTCGTAAAGGCCTTTCCCGGTAAAGATGCCTTCGGCGAAAAGGTCCTGGTAGGTATCCGACACCGCGGTCGTGTACGGGTCGACCCCCGTGTGGCCGGAATAGAGGCGCGCAAAGAGAGACCCAGCGGCACTCGCCAGAGTGACGCTGACCCGAGGCTGAAGCACGCCGTACCCCTCAGTCACCCGCCGAGAAACTGCATCGAACGACGGGCGATTCAGCGGGTGGGCAATGATGCCAACCAGTTTCTTGGCAACATCGCGGGGGAGTCGCGTGTCGGAATCCAGCGTCAGACAGTAGCGGACGGTGGGCAGTACCCCGAGGTTTCCCAACTGAACGGTGAAGCTCGTGTCCGTCGCTCCCCGCAGCAGGCGGTTGAATTCCTCGAGTTTGCCCCGCTTACGCTCCCAGCCCATCCACACGCCCTCGGCCGGGTTCCACTTTCGACAGCGGTGAAACAGGTAAAACCGGTCGTGACGGCCTTGGCCGTACCGTCCGTTGAGGGCCTCGACGCCCTGCCGCGCGGCGGACAGAATCGCATCGTCCTCGGGCATCTCGGCTGACAATGCGTCCGTGAAGTCGCCGAGAAGGGCGAAGTGGATGAATGGGTCCGCGTTGCCCAGCGCCAGGACTTCCATGTGCTCGAGCAGACGGTTGACCTCGGCCACGTCCGTGAGCAGTGTCGGGACGACCACCATCGTTCGGGCGGCCTCCGGAATGCCTCCTGACAAGTCCAACCGCGGCAGCCGCCGCGGGGGCACCAAGCGCGCGGTCAGGCGCTGGACGACCGCGATGGCAAGTTCGCTCGCTGGAATGAGCAGGACCAGGGAGACTCCCACCTGCACCCCAACGCTACCGCCGGCCCACCAGCTGTACACGGCGCCCGCGCAAAGGAGCAGCGCAACGAGGGCCCCGATTGTCCCGAGATAGAGTGCAGTCACGTGGGCGAAGCAGAACCGGCGGAGGCGCTTTGCCCAGGGAGGGCGGTAGGCGAGGTCGACTTCGAGATCCCGGCGGCCCTTCCCAATCAGGTGGTAGCCGACGTGCGCCGCGCGAGTCGCCGGAGAGGCAGCCTCGGCGGCTTGTCGAGCGCTTTCGACAGCGCGCAGTGCGACTCGGATTTGGCTTTCCCCCGATGGATCCGCCAACTCCTCGACTGCCTGCCGGTAGCGGTCGCGGCTCAGAAAATCCATCCTCGAGTGGACGTTGGCCGGGTCTCGCTTTAGGACCTGCTCGACGAGACTCACCGATTCGACGTACTGGCTCCAGTCGAGCGTTGAGCAAAGGCGGAGGCTGGTGATGACGTTTCCGACCGAAAGCTGAGTGGCGGCCTGCCGTTGATGTTCGTCTCTGATGGCCTCCTCCGCCGTCCGGCCGTGGGCAGCAAGGTGTTTCTCCAGCAGCACGGCCACGTTGGAGAGCCTGCTTCCGTAGGAATGAACGCGCTGCAGCACCTGGGCCGTGAACGCGGGATGCAGTCCTTGTGCGGACGAGAGGGGGAGTTCCACTGCGCCCGTCGCTTCCACTCGCTCGAGGTACGCCTCCGCAGCCCGCCGGGCATCGCGTGCCGCCAAGGTTCCAACCGCGAGGCGCCGAAGGTTCTCAATCAGAGCGACCTTCAACATGCTTGGCCAAGCCCAGAGTTCTCCGATGGTGAGTGGAGCCACCGTCTGGAAGCTGTTCACGAACCGGACCAATTGCGTCTGCTCGAGCCGACTGTCGCTGTGGCGGACAATCTCGATCGCCAGCGCGTAGACGCGTGCATGTCCTGCGAGCTCCCGCAGAGCCAGCTTTGGGAGTTCGCGGTAATAGCTTCGCGGCAAGCTCTCACGGACGCTGCTGATCTCCGCGGCAACGAGGTGAAAGTTGTCGAGGAGCCACTCGGCCGCGGGGGTGATGAATTCGCCTCGATGGACCGCCTCCGAGAGCGTCCGGTAGGCATGAGCCAAGACCCGGGCATTATCTTCGAAGCGGGGGAAGAGATTTCGGGCCCGGCGTCGCGCGTTCGAGTCGATGGTGAACCGGGCAGCGAGCGCCCGGGCGCGTTCGTCCAGTCGTTCGATGCTGAGCAACTCGTCTCGCAGCGGGCGCTCTGCTCCCTCGGGAACTCGTTTCTCAAACCAACGCTTGAGCGGGTGCAGGTTCAAGGTTCCAGTCGATGGGGCGCTTGACGACCGGGCTATCGACCTTGTGAGCCTTCGGCCTGGACGCATGTGAGGGAAGAGCCCACGACATGGAGCTAGGGACGAGTGTCCCGGAATGCCAGTGGGGAACGGGCGAGCGGTACCCTGCTACCACAGGAGAGGGCCCGCAGGACCGGCCGACGGCTCACGAGTCCTGTCCAGTCCTGGGGCTGGTGGCGAACGCTTCGGCGTCAGAGGGGAACGGTCCGTAGACGCAGGGCGTTTAAGATGACGGACACCGAGGACAGGCTCATCGCGGCGGCCGCAAACATTGGACTCAGGAGTAGGCCAAACAACGGGAAGAGAATGCCGGCGGCAATCGGCACGCCAAGGCTGTTGTAGGCGAAGGCCCACCAGAGATTTTGGCGAATGTTGCGCACCGTCGCGCGGCTCAGCGCTCGCGCACGGACGATGCCGCGGAGGTCGCCCTTCACCAGCGTCACGGAGGCGCTCTCCTTCGCGATGTCGGTCCCATTGCCCATGGCGATGCCCACCGTCGCCGCCGCCAACGCGGGCGCGTCGTTCACGCCATCCCCTGCCATCGCCACCCGCCGCCCCTGCGCCTGGAGCTGCCTGACCAGAGCGATTTTCTGGTCGGGGAGCACCTCCGCGTGCACCTCCTCGATGCCGAGGCGTCGAGCGACGGCCTGGGCGGTGCTGCGCTGGTCGCCCGTCACCATCACCACCCGTACCCCGTCGGCCTTCAGCGCGGCGAGCGCCTCGGGCGTTGTCGACTTGACCGGGTCCTCCACCCCCAGGACACCGGCGACGTGGCCGTCGACGGCGACGAAGATGGCCGTCATGGCCTGGGCACGAAGCGACTCGGCGGCGTCGCGGGCCGAGGCGGTGGCGATCTGCAGGGCGTCCAGCAACGCGGCGTTGCCGACCGCGACGCGGTGCCCGTCCACCGTCGCGGTCACGCCCTTGCCCGCCGAAGACGCGAAGGCATCCGCCTCGGGTACGGGGACGTGTCGAACGCGGGCGGCGTCGACGATGGCCGAGGACATGGGGTGCTCGCTGCCTCGCTCGACCGCCGCAGCCAGCCGAAGCAGCTGGTCCTCGGACTCATCACCGAAGACATGAATCGCCACGACGCTGGGCTGACCCTCGGTCAGCGTGCCCGTCTTGTCCACCAGGAGCGTGTCAATCTTGGCGAGCAGCTCCAGCGCCTCCGCGTTGCGGATGAGGACGCCCGTCTGTGCACCGCGCCCCAGGCCGATGACGACGGAGATGGGAGTTGCAAGCCCCAGCGCGCAGGGACAGGCAATGATGAGCACTGCCACCGCGTTCACCAGCGCATAGGCCAGTCGCGGCTCGGGCCCCCACAGCCCCCAGGCGACTGCCGACAGCACGGCCGCCGTCACCACCGCCGGAACGAAGTACGTGGCGACCCGGTCGGCCAGCTTCTGGAGCGGCGCGCGGCTACGCTGTGCCTCCGCCACTCGCTCGACAATCTGAGCCAGCACGGTGTCCCGGCCGACGCGCTCGGCGCGCATCACGAAGCTACCGGAACCATTGGCGGTGCCCCCGACGACTCGGGCGCCCGCGCTCTTCTCCACCGGCATCGACTCGCCGGTCACCATGGCCTCGTTGATGGTGCTCGTGCCCGAGAGCACCACCCCGTCGACCGGCACGTGGTCGCCCGGGCGGACGCGGACCTGGTCCCCCACGGCGAGCAGCTCGAGCGACACCTCCTCGTCCGCCCCGTCCGGGCGCACCCGAATTGCCCGCTTCGGCGCGAGGTCGAGGAGCCCGCGAATGGCGTCGGAGGTCTGGGCTCGGGCCCGGAGCTCCAACACCTGCCCCATGGCAACCAGCGTGACAATCATCGCCGCCGAGTCGAAGTACAGGGGAGCGCGGCCGCCATGCCCGGCGAACGCCTGGGGAATCAAGGAGGGCGCCAGCGTTGCAACCACGCTGAAGAGAAACGCCGCGCCGGTGCCCAGGGCGATGAGCGTGAACATGTTAAAATTCAGCGACAGAATCGACCGCCAGCCCCGCTCGAAGAACGGGAAGCCGACCCACAGAACGACTGGCAGCGAGAGCGCGAACTCCGCCCACGGCAGCCAGGCCCCCTGCAGCAGATGGCCGATGCCGGGCACCATCTCGCCCATGGCGAGCGCGAACAGGGGAAGGCTGAAGCCCAGGCCCACCAGGAAGCGTCGCTGCATGTCGAGCAGCTCGGGGTTTGGCGCATCCCCGAGCGCGGCAGGGTTCTCCGGCTCGAGCGCCATTCCGCAAATGGGGCACGGCCCGGGCCTGGGCTTGCGCACCTCTGGGTGCATCGGGCAGGTCCACACGACACCGACGGCGGGTGTCGGGCGGGGCTTCCCTGCGGCGGGCAGGTACTTGCCGGGCTCAGCAGCGAAGCGGTCACGACAGCCGTCGCTACAGAAGAACCACATCCGGCCGGCGTGGGCCTGAAAGGTAGCAGGCGCGTGCTTGTCGACGGCCGTCCCGCAGACGACATCGGTAGCCTGGAAGTAGTTCGCCGCCTCTCTGGCGAAGCTCTCCCGGCATTTCGGGCCACAGAACCACACCGTCTCGCCCGCGTGCACGTGGCTGCCGCCCCGGGCGGCGCCAGGCTGCACCACCATGTTGCAGACGGGGTCGACGGCCTGCCCCCCGACGGCGAACATTGGCCGGGCCGGCCCACCTGGGTGCTCGACACGGGGGTCCACTGCCTCACCTCCGAACGGGGTGCAAAACAACCCGTGGTGTTTCAATAATCGTGCAGCAGCGGGCGGACCTCGCTGCACGGCCTGCAGATGGCGTTGGCCAGCCCCGAATTCCGCCGGGTGCGACCAGCCACGCCTGCGAAGACGGGGCCACTCTGGTCCTCGTCACACTGCAAGCAGTCGTTCAGCCCGCCGTCGGGGAGGTTGTAGGGCTGCGTGAGTGCGGCGAGACAGGGGGAGAGGCAGACCGAGCGGGTGTGAACGGTGTTGAAGTAGTAAATCTGCGCGCAGGGCAGGTCGAAGCCGAGGGCTTCAAGGCAAGCGATGTTTTCCTCCGCCGTGCTGCTGTTGAAGCCGCAGGCGCGCACCGGCGCGGTCAGGTCATTTACGCGCATGTAGACGGCGAGGTTCACCAGCGTCGAACACAGGCCGCAGTGGCCGAAATTCGTGGGGATGGCACCGGCCGTGTAAGCCTCCGTCGCGGAGGCATAGCTGACCAGGGCATAGGGCCGCGGCCCGCTGTCCCCAGCACTTAGCGGAAGCACGCCGCACACTGCGTCGGGAGGGTCGACTGGCGGCGCGGGCAAGGAGTAGGGGTCCGTGGTGAGTGGAGGGTACGGCGTCTGGAGCGTCCAGTTGGTGAGGAGTGAATTGATGAAACTGTCGCTGTAGTCCGGAGCGACGTACAGGGTGGCGCCGCAGCCGCACATGGGCCCGCACTGGGCGGCGCTTAGTCCCGTCTGCACATTCGGCCGTCCGAAGAGGTTCGTGCACACCCCCCCGGCGTCCTGTCCCGGCGTGACTCCGCTTCGCGAGCAGGCGAGGGCGCACAGCAGGACCAGGGGCGCCAGAAACCGGCGGACGCTTGTGGAGTCGGGCACTGGGTCGAGTCCGTGAACAGCCTGTTGTCGTACCCCATCGCCGGTGGGTCGCCCAGTGCCGACTTGCACCACAGGGGACGCTCGCGGCGCACCTTGGGCATCCGCCGCCCCCCAAGAGTCGGCGGACCCTCTACAGCGGGGCGGTGGGCCGGGTGGCCGGCGCCGCGGCCGGCGTGGCGAGGGGCGCGTTCGCATCGGGCGGGACGGCTGGCGGCTCGCCGGCATCTGGTGCGGAGGGGACAGGACTGGATGGGCCCGCGTCCAGCGCCGGACCCGGCGTGGGAGGCACCGCCGGCGGCTTCCCAACCAGCGTGGCGGGGAGGCGGCTGACAAAGGCCTCCACGTCCAGCCCTTCCAGGCCCAGGGCGTGGGCCAGGCCGCTGGCCGTCCGGGAGTTTCCGGGCGCCAGCAGTGCGCGCACCCAGTCCCCGGCAGTCTTCTCTTGCCACCAGGCACTGCCGAAGCGTCCGCGCAGCTGCTGCTCGAGTTGCGCCGCTAGGACGAAGGCCTGCAGGTAGTCCGCCGAGGCGAGAAACTCCTCGCGGTCCAGCTCTGCACGCGCCTCATCCGCAGCCGTCATGGGAAAGCCGTAGGTGCGCTTCATGACGTCGCGGTACAGCGCCGGCACATTCGCCCCGGGCGCCCGGGCGCCCGCGTTGAAGAGCACCTTGCCAGCGGCGCGGCGCAGCAGAAACAGGCGCTGTGCATCGGCCGAGGTTCGCCAGGTCACCTGGGCGTCGCCGGTGAGGCCCGAGACCCGCTCGAGCCAAACCGGGTCGACGGTGAGGTCCTCCAGCAAGAAAGCCCAGGCCTCTCCCACCGTGCGATTTCCGAGCTTGGCCAGCGCCCACGCCTTCTGCTGGCTGAGGGCGTCACAGAGGAGGTGCCCCATCTGGTGCAGCGTCTCCCGCTCGTCCCGCGCCCCGCCCACCGGCAGCAGCGACACGCGCACGTCGCTCGGGACGACGACGCCCAGCACCAGGCCCCGCGGGTTTTTCCCGGCCGTCTCCTTGAGGTCCAGGGTGACGTTGGGCATCGCCGCGACGTCGATGCCAAGGCCCTGTAGCGTGGCGGCTGCCCGGCGAAAAATGTCCGCCTTCGGGAAGGCGGCGTCCAGCGCGGGGAGCCGGAACAGTCGGGGGATGTCCGCCCGGCTCACACGCTCCACGGGGAGCTGCAGCTCCGTCCAGGAGAGGCGGCCCAGGGCGGTGGTGAAGGCCCCATCGGTCCGTGTCAGCACCGCATTGGCCAGGGCCACCAGTGGCTCGAGCTCGCTCTCACGAAGCTCGACGAGGAGGGTGCCCGAGGAGATGCCCAACTCAGCGAGCAGCGCCTCGGTGCGCTCCCGCCGACGGGTGAGGACTTCCGAAAGCTTGGCCACCGCCGGGGTGGCACTCTCGTACAGCGTCTTGCGGAGGAGCGCGCTGCGCTCCGAGGCGAGCAGCGACTCGAGGTTCCGGTACGGGCGCTCGGCCCCAGCCGGGCCAAAGGTCAATGTCTGCTCGAGTTTGGCTGCTTCCTCCGAGATGGGCGCTGTCTTCTGGGCCAGCCACTCGGTGACGAGGTAGGCGTGCAGGTGGCTGAGCGTGAGTTGCTCGGTCGGTGCAGACGTCATCTCCCGCAGCCGCTGCACCTGTGCGATGGCGGCCGGCGTCAGCCAGGCGTCGGAGCCGGCGTACGTCTTGGCCAGGTCCGCCGGCGTCCCCTCGGTCCAGCTCTTCCAGACCAGTTCGTCCTGGGTGCGCAGCAGGGCCTCGGCCTTCGAGGACAGGGCCGCCACCTCCGCGGCGAGCGCCGCGCGGGCGGTCTCGGCCGCGGTGGGAGGCGGGGCGGCGGGCCGCGGGGTCGTGGAGCAGCCCACGAAGAGCAGCAGGGCGGTGCACAGTGGTGCGCTTGGACGCATGGGGGCCGCGCAATGTAGCGTCGAGCGCTGTCCATGCCCATTCCCAGTCGGTGGGACGCGGCGCGCGCCCGCCAGAGCTTCTACGCCTCGCTCCGGGCCTCCCTTGGCCGCTTGGGCTACCTGGAGGTGGAGACGCCTTGCCTCGTCCCCGCACCGGGCATGGAGCCCCACATCTCGGCCTTTGAAGTTCCCTTCGTCCCGGAGACGGAGGTCGGCCAGCGGCGGACGCTGTACCTGCACACCAGCCCCGAGTACGCGATGAAGCGCTTGCTCGCCGAGGGCGCCGGCCCCGTCTTTCAAGTTTGCAAGGTGTTCCGCAACGGCGAGGTGAGCCGCACCCACAACCCCGAATTCACGATGCTCGAGTTCTACCGGCCGCAGGCCGACCAGGCGGCCGTCATGGTGGACCTCGAAGCCGCGCTCTCCGCAGCGGACGTGGCTCTGGGGGCAAGTGGCTTCTTCGCCCGGACGCCCTATGAAAGGCTGACGGTGCGGGAGGCGGTGCGTCGCGCGGCGGGCGTGGACCTGGCGGTGTGTCCCGATGCCAGTAGCCTGCGCGCGGCCGTCCGACGCGTCGGACTGGACGCCCCCGAGGGCGAGCGCTTTGAGGACGTCTTCTTCCGCCTCTTCCTCGAGCGGGTGGAGGCGGGTCTGGGCAGAGACCGGCCCACCTACCTCACCGAGTACCCCGCGGCGATGGCCTCCCTGGCCAGATTGAAACCGAACAACCCGTCGGTGGCGGAGCGCTTCGAGCTGTACGCGCACGGGCTCGAGCTCGCCAACGGATTCTCCGAGCTCACCGATGCCCACGAGCAGCGGCGCCGGCTCCTGGCGGAGCAGGCGCAGCGGCGTGCGGCCGGGCGCGCCGTCTACCCCCTGGACGAGGCGTTCCTCGAGGCGGTCGGCCGCCTGCCTCCCTCCGGGGGTGTGGCGGTGGGGCTCGACCGGCTGCTCATGCTCCTCCTCGGGACAGAGGACATTGCCGACGTACTCCTCTTTCCGGCGCGCGCGTTCCTATGAGGAACATTCTTCACACCGCAGCAGCCATGGCCGCCGCTGCCAGCACCGCCGTGGTGGCGCCTTTGGTGGTGGCGCTGTCGTTCGTCAATGAAACCGCGCCGGATCCGCTGTTGCGGCTGTGGTGCAACAACCTGCTCCGTGCCTCGGGCATGCGGATAGAAGTGCAGGGGCGCGAGCGGCTTCCGGCAGGCCATGCAGTGTATGTCTGCAACCACCAGTCCAATTTCGACCCAGTGCTGGTGTACGCCAGCCTCCGCAAGCACCTGCGCTTCATCGCCAAGCGCGAGCTCTTCAAAATTCCCATCTTCGGCGCGGCCCTTCGGGCGACGGGGATGATTCCGGTCGACCGCACGGGAAGCGACCGGGACAAGCAAGCCATTGCCAAGGCCGTCGATGCCGTGCGCACCCGGGTCAGCATCCTCTTCTTCGCCGAAGGCACACGTGACCCGGAGGGCCGCCTGCGCCCCTTCAAGAAGGGCGCTGCGGTGCTGGCCATCCAGGCACAGGTCCCGCTCGTCCCGCTCTGCGTGGCGGGTACCAAGGACGTCCTGCACAAGCAGAGCATCCTCGTCCACGGCGGTCGCCCGGCGGTGCTGGTGGTGGGCGAGCCCATCTCCACCGCCGGGATGACGCTCCAGGACCGCGACCGCCTCACCGACCAAGCGCACGCCGTCGTGGCGCAGCTGCTCGCCTCGGCCAGTGCCTGGGTGGAGGAGATGCAGGCCCATGGCTGACCGAGACGACGCGGCGCTGGAAACGCTTCTCAGCCTCCTCTTCAAGGCCCATCCCTGGCACGGCATCTCGGCGGGTCCCGACGCGCCTGACCAGGTGGTCGCCTACATCGAGATTGTCCCGGCAGACACCGTCAAATACGAATTGGACAAGCACAGCGGCGAGTTGAAGCTCGACCGGCCACAGCGCTATTCGAGCCTTTGCCCGTCCCTGTACGGCTTCATCCCGCAGCTTACTGCGGCGAGCGGGTGGGGGCGCGCTGTGCCGAGTGCACCGGGCTTCAGGGAATCGAGGGTGACGGCGACCCGATGGACATCTGCGTGCTGAGCGAGCGCGGCTTCACCCGCGCTTCGTTTCTCGCTCGCGCGCACCCCGTCGGAGGACTGCGCATGGTGGACGGGAACCAGGCCGACGACAAGATTGTGGCGGTCCTGGAGGGGGACCTCGCCTACGGCGCGATGCGCGAACTCGGCGACGTCCCCCGCCCCCTCATTGAGCGGCTGCGCCACTACTTCCTCACCTACAAGCAGATTCCCGGGGACGTCCCGAGAAAGGTGAGCATCCCGGAAATCTACGGGCGCGAGGAGGCGTGCGACGTCATCCGCCTCAGTCAGGCCGACTACCACACCCACTTCGGAGAGCCCGCGTCCCGGCTCTCCCAGCTGCGGACCTTGCTGCAGAAGGGGTCAGGGTGAGGTAGCGGCGGCCCACCCGGCCACCGCCTGGGCGAGCGCGTCGGCAGCCAGCGCCCTGGCCTGCGGCAGCCTCTCATCCCAGCCCGGCGCGCCGGCCAACTTCACCTCGTCGAAGGGCGAGTCGCCGGGCGGCCACACGCCCTCAATGCTGCCAGCGAAGGCCACCACGCGCTTCCCGGCGGCCCGTGCTCGCTCGGCCAGGGCCACCGGACCCTTGCCCTGACGCGACTGGGCGTCGAGGCGGCCCTCCCCGGTCAGCACCACGTCGCAGCTGGCCAGCCGTTCCTCCAGGCGTACGCGCTCGGCGACGTAGGCAAAGCCGCGCACCAGCCTTGCGCCGAAGACGGCTCGCAGTCCGAAGCCGAGGCCTCCGGCAGCGCCCATCCCAGGCTCGCGCGAGACGTCGAGACCAAGCTGGCGGCGCACCACCTCGGCGAAGTGGGCGAGCGCGGCGTCCAGCACGGCCACGTCGGCGTGGGTGGCCCCTTTCTGGGGGCCGTAGATGGCCGAGGCGCCGGAGGGGCCGGTGAGGGGATTGGTGACGTCCGTCACGCAGGTGAGCTCGACCTCGTGCAGGGAGCGGAGGGCGCCATCGACCTCGATGCGGGCGAGGTCGCGCAGGGCCGTGGCGCCGGGGGGCAGCTCCCGGCCCTGAACGTCGCGCAATCGCACCCCCAGCGCCTGCAGTGCCCCGGCTCCACCGTCGTTGGTGGCGCTCCCGCCCAGGCCCACCATCAGTGAACGCACGCCACCCATGACGGCCGTGCGGATGAGCTCGCCCGTCCCGAAGCTGGTGGCCCGCCGTGGGTTGCGCTCGCCCGGGGCCAGCAGCAACAGGCCAGAGGCCCGCGCCATCTCCACGACGCCCTCGGCGCCACCGGCCCAGGTGCCGAAACTGGCCTCCACCGTTCGCCCCAGCGGGTCATGCACCGGGGTGCTGTGCCAGCGGCCATCCAGCGCGGCCACCAGCACCTCGGCGGTTCCCGTCCCGCCGTCGGCCAGGGGCAGCAGGTCCACCTGGTTCCCGGCCCCGGCGCGCTCCAGGCCCTGGCGCATGGCCTCAGCCGCCTCGGCCGCCGTCATGCTTCCTTTGAATTCCAGCGGGGCCAACAGGTAGCGCGTCACGGCGAGGCCTCCGGAAGCCGGGCGGGGTGAGGCGCGTCGCCTTGGAGTGCCTCCCGGGCCCAGGCCAGCAGCGGCCGCGGGCCGGCGCAGTCCGCGTCCAGCGTCTGCGACACCCGCTCCAGACGCGCGGACAGGGCGGCGACGGCCTCGATGGGCTCGCGCGCCGGGCCCTGCACCCGGTGACAGAAGTAGGTACGGCAACCGAATGGCCGCGCCGAATAGACGCTGCAGCGCTTGCCAGCTGCCTCGAGGAAGGGACAGCCGCCGTCGGTTCGGGCCGCCGGCACCTGTCCGCCCTTGGCCTGCAGCAGCAGCTCCCATTCGACGGGCCACAACCAGGGCTCGCGCTGCGTGGTGGCCAGCTGACAGCACTCGGCGGTCGCCGGGCAGCCATAGGCCCGGTAAGCCGCGTCGGCCTGCTGGTAGACGGCCGCCAGTTCCTGCAGCGCGGCCCGCCTGGCGCGGGCGCGCTGCCTGCGTTGCGTGTCCCACTCCGCCGGCCGTGTCATGGGGTAGCGTTCAGGCTGGCACTCCCGGGGCGGCCGGCGCAAGCCGCAGGTCTCCCAGGCCGCGCGCGCTCACGCCAGCACGCGCAGGACATAAAACTTCAGGTAGCGGGTCTCTCGCAGGTGCACCAGCACCGGGTGGTCTCGGGGCGCTCCACGCCGCTCGACAATCTGTACCCGCCGCCTGGCGTCCGCGGAGGCCGAGGCCAGCATGGCCTCAAAGCGCTCCTCGTCCACGTGGTAGGTGCAACTGCCCGTCATGAGCACTCCGCCCGGGGCGAGCAGCTGCAGGGCGCGGAGGTTAATCTCCTTGTAGCCGCGGAGCGCCGCGTCCAGGGCGTCCTTGTTTTTTGCGAAGGACGGCGGGTCGAGGACGATGGTGTCGAAACGGCGGCCCTCGTCCACGGCGTCCCGCAGGAAGTCGAAGGCGTTGGCCTCCACCGCCTCCACGTTGGGCAGGCCGTTGTTGCGCGCGTTCTCCCGCAGCGTTTCGCAGGCCGGCCCGGAAATCTCCACCGCCGTGACGTGGGCTGCCCCGCGCGCCAGCTGCAAGGCGAAGCCTCCTTGGTAAGCGAAGCAGTCGAGTGCCTGGCCGGTGGCGTAGGTGGCCGCCAGCAGGTGGTTCTCGCGCTGGTCGAGGAAGGCGCCCGTCTTCTGCCCCGACCGGACGTCGGCGAGCAGCGCCACCGTGCCCTCGGCATAAGGGACCGTGTGCGGCACCTCGCCGCGGAGCACCTCGCGCCGCGGCTCCAGCCCCTCGAGCGCACGAACCCCCACGTCGCTGCGGTCCATCAGCCCCCGTGCGCCGAAGTGCTCCATGAGGAGGTCGGCGAACAGCTCGCGGCGGTCGTCGGTGGCCTTCACCAGAAACTGGGCCGACAGCACATCCCCGAAGCGGTCCACCACCAGCCCGGGCAACAGGTCCGCGTCGGCGTGCACCGCGCGGTAGGTGGTCTGGCTAGCGTCGATGCGCCGGCGAAGCGCATCCGCCTGGGCGATGCGCCGGGCGAAAAACGCGCGGTCCACCGGCTCGTCCTCGAGCGTCAGGCAGCGAAGCGCAATCTTGGAGGCCTTCGAATAGAAGGCCTTGCCCAAAAACCAGCCGCGGGCGTCCAGGACGCGGACCACCTCGCCACCCTGCAAAGCAGGCTCGGCGGCCAGGTCCGCGCGGTAAATCCACGGGTGTCCCGCTTGCCACCGCTCGGTGCCGCGGCGGCTGATGACGACGTTGGGCAGCCCGTCGGCGCCCGCCGGGGGAAGCGCCCGGTGGGACTCCCGGGCAGTCGGGCTGCGCCGGTCCGCCGGCCGCTGCGTCCGCGGACCGCGCCGCTCCAGGCCGGGCAGCCCCCCGCCCGGCGGGGCGGACGCCTGGCGTTGGGCGGCGAAGCGCGAGTCCCTCGGGTCCATGTTCAGCCGCGCGCCGGGCCCGGGGCGACGGGGGCTACTCGGCGGGGCCCTGCGTGGGCCGCCGGCGGGCGGGGGCGGGTTTCGTGGAGCCATCCCTCTCCCTTACACCAGTCGGGCCGGGCCGCACTTCCCAGCACCGCAGTACGTCCTTGCGCTGGACGTCCGGGGGGAGAATCCCCGGCGTCAACTCCTCGAAAGTCCCCAGTGCTGTGGCGCGCTCATCCAGCGCGAAGCGTCGGTAGTTGGTGGAGAAGTACAGCTTCCCGGAGGGCGCCAGCAGGGTGAGCGCATGCCGCAGCATCCGCAGGTGGTCGCGCTGGACGTCAAAGGTTCCGCGCATGGCATTGCTGGTGGAGAAGGGCGGTGGGTCGAGCACCACCACGTCCCAGCGCGCCTTTTGGGTGGCGGCGTCCGCGAGCCAGCGCAGGACATCGGCGCGGACCCGGACGTGCCTGCGTCCCTCCAGTGAATTCACCGCCAAGTTGCGCGCCGTCCACTCGAGGTAAGTATTGGAGAGGTCGACGCTGGTGGTGCTCTCGGCTCCCCCGGCGGCGGCGTACACGGTGAAGGCCCCAGTGTAGGAGAAAAGGTTGAGGACGCGCTTGCCGCGCGCCTCCCCCGGCACCCGGGCGCGGGTGAAGCGGTGGTCGAGGAAGAGGCCCGTGTCCAGCCGGTCGGCGAGATTCACCCAGAACTGCAAGCCCTGCTCCTCCACGACGAACTCCTCGCCGGAGGTGGCGAGCCGTGGGTACTGGACGCGCCCCCAGGGCTGCGGCAGATGCGTTTTGGTGAAGACGTCCTCCGGGGGCACCTCCAGCACTTCCACCACGTCCTGGAGGACGGCCTCGCGCTCGCTGTCGCCACCTTCGCCTCGCTCGGCGCGACGGGGGTACTCCACCAAGTGGACGCGGCTTGCGTAGCGCTCGACCACGTAGGGGAAGTCCGGGACGTCCCGGTCGTATACCCGGTACGCGCTGAGGCCCTGGCGCTCCGCCCACCGGCGAAAATGCCGGGCATTCTTCGAGAGGCGGTTCCGGAAGGCAGTGGGCAACAGGAAAGCTCCTCGCACGGACGGGCCCTCTACGCCAGGGGCTGCCCGGCCCGTGCGCCCCGAGGGGAAGGGAAAGCGCCGGGGGCGTGTGCATCCATTCGTTGACACTCCCGCCGCCATCCTTGAGCCTGGGGGCCACATGGACAACCGGGAAGCCGCAGCGGCCGTCGTGCACCGTCCGTACGTCCCCGCCGAAACGCAGATGACCGAGCTCACGGTGCGGGGCCTGATTGTCGGCTCGCTGCTCGGCATCGTCTTCGCCGCCTCGAGCGTCTACCTCGGCCTCAAGGTGGGGCTCACCGTCTCGGCGAGCATCCCCATCGCCGTGCTTTCCATCACCATCTTCCGCGCCTTCGGCAAGGCCACCATCCTCGAGAACAACATCGTCCAAACCACCGGCTCGGCCGGCGAGTCGCTGGCTGCGGGAGTCGCATTCACGCTGCCGTCGTTGCTTCTCATGGGCTTCGAGATGAATGCCCTTCGGGCGACGTTGGTGGCGCTGCTCGGCGGCGCGCTGGGCGTGCTGATGATGATTCCGCTGCGCCATGGGCTCATCGTCAAGGAGCACGGCACGCTCACCTACCCCGAGGGCACCGCCTGCGCCGAGGTGCTGATTGTCGGCGAGAAGGGCGGAATGAGCGCCCGGACCGTTTTCGGTGGCCTCGGGGCCGGCGCGCTCTTCTACACGCTCGGCAAGGTCTTCAAGTTCTGGGGCGAGTACCCCACCTGGAGCTTCAACAAGTGGTTCAAGGGTGGCTCACTGTCCTTCGAGTCCAACCCGGCGCTGGTGGGGGTCGGCTACATCATCGGTACGCGCACCTCCAACATCATGATGGCCGGAGGCGTACTGTCCTTCCTCGTCCTCATCCCGCTCATTACGCTGTTCGGCCCGGGCATGACGTCGGCGCTTTACGGAGCAGGGACGCCCGTCAGCGCGATGAGTACGGGGCAAATCCGCAACGCCTTCGTCCTCTACATTGGCGCCGGGGCGGTCGCCACAGGCGGCGTCCTGACGCTCATCCGCTCGTTGCCCACCATCATCTCCGCGTTCAAGCGGGGGCTCGGCAACGTCAGCTTCGGTGGGGAGAAGCCGGCCGCCGTCCCACGCACCGAGCAGGACTTGTCGATGCGGGTGGTGCTGGGCGGCACGCTGGCGCTGGTGGTGGCCATCGCCATTGCCCCCTCGCTGGGCATCAACGCCTTCTCCGCGGTGCTCATCATCCTCTTCGGCTTCTTCTTCGTCACCGTTTCCAGTCGGATTACGGGCGAAATCGGCAGCTCCAGTAACCCTATTTCAGGGATGACGGTGGCGACCCTTCTCATCACCTGTCTCCTCTTCCTGGCGGTGGGCTGGACGGGCGTCCCCTACAAGGAGATGGCCCTCTGCACGGCCGCGTTGGTGTGCGTGGCGGCCAGCAACGGCGGCACAACGTCGCAGGACCTGAAGACGGGCTTTCTGGTGGGGGCGACGCCGCGCAACCAGCAAATCGCCATCATGGTGGGTGTCCTCACCAGTGCCCTCGTCATCGGCTTCACCCTGGTGGCACTCAACCGGGCCGCGACCACCTACGTCCCAAGGAATTACCCTGGCTTCGTCGCCAACGAGGCTACTGCCACGGCCACGGGCGGGGACCTGCTCGCCTTCGGCCCCGAGCCCTACACCTTCCGGGGCACCGACTACCGTGTGCTTTACGTGCGCAACGAGGTGGCCGGCGTGCCGCGCGGAAAGTACCTCGTGGGCCGCGACAACCGCATTGCTTTCCTTGCCGACCCAGGCGTCTCCGGGGTGGAACCCGTGCAACGCCGGGAGGACGGCTCGGTGGAAAAGGTGGTGTCCAAGTTCGACGCCCCCAAGGCCCGCCTCTTCCAGTTGATTATTGACGGGGTGCTGGAGCGGAACCTGCCTTGGAGTCTGGTCCTCATCGGCGTGTTCCTCGCGCTGCTGCTGGACTTGTGCGGCGTCTCCGTGCTGCCCTTCGCGGTCGGCGCCTATTTGCCGCTGTCCACCTCATCGACTATCTGGCTCGGCGGCATCGCCCGCTGGCTCGCCGACAAGCGGTCCAAGGTTTCGGCTGAGGAGTCCGAGTCCTCCCCGGGCGTTCTCTTCGCCTCGGGCCTCATCGCCGGGGGTGCCCTCATTGGCCTCCTCTCCGCCGCACTGGAGGGCGTCGAGACGACGGTGCCCGGTCCGGACGGGCTTCCGCGGCAGGTGACGCTGCTCAAGCATTGGGGCCTTGAGCTTTCCTACAGGCTGTTTGGCGAGGCGCGCGGGGGCGCCATCGAGGCTTCCGCCAACTGGTCCATCCTGCCGCTGGTGGGCCTGGCCGGGCTGTTGTTCTGGGTGGCGTCGCGTCGGCCGAAAGCGGCCTAACTTCAACTGTCGACGTTGGCCTGGCACCCCCCCCCAACCGGGCAGGCCATCTTTGCCTGGATGACCTCATCCTCGCAGCGTTGCGTCGGCCTGGCCAAGGTACAACCCCCCTCAGCGGGCAGCCCTCTCGGCAGGGCCGCCGCCGTCACCTGCTCGGATGGGTGGGTCAGGCTTCCGGGATGAGGACGGCGACCGTGTCGCTCCCGATGGTCCCAGTGACCTTGAAGCTGCCCACCGGCCCCTGTGCCTGCCACTTTCCTCGGACATTCAGGTGCCCGCTCTGCGCTCCCGGTCTAGCGATGGTCAGGTCCGCGGTGAAGGTGCCGTCGCCGGGATTCCCGAGAAATCCCGGCGAGCTCGGACTCCAAGTCGCGGTCCCGCTCACGGTGACGTCGTTGGTGAAGGCTGCGTTGGTGAGGGTGACCGTCCAAGTTGTGGAGTCACCATAGTCCGTCGAGAAGCTGCCTCCGCGCAGCCCGACCCCGTCGCCCCCACCGATGATGGCGCGCTGCATCGCATCCAGTGCGGTAGCGACCGCCACGGTGGCCAGTTTGCGCTCCTCAGCCGACGCGGTGTTGTTCCCGGCGGGGTCAACCACGGCCGCACGGGCGTCCCGAGCCAGCAGTGGGAAGCGACCCACCGCTGGCCACACCACGTCGGGTGTCGCAGCGCAAGTCGTGTCGACGCTCAAGAACTCGATGAAGTTGGTGGCGAGGTTCGCGGCGCAGGTTGACCAGATGAACGCGCCGTGAATCGCCTCCGCCACGCGAACGAAAGTGCCACGGGGATACAGCTCGGCGACTTCGCTGGTGATTTCGTTCGGCACCCGCGGGTCCATGTCGCCCGAGAGGACGAGCGTGGGAACGTTCGGAAACTCAGCGTGCCGCGGTAGGATTGGAGACGACGCGGTAGTTCTGCGCCGACCGAGTGCGCGAGAATATTTTTCGCTTCTCCGCAAGCAACCGTCCCACACCGTGGACGCTCGGAACCTGGAAGCGGTGCGTCGCCACCGGGGGAACCGGAGCACACGTGTACTTAGTCAGCGCCCAGCGCGCAGTTGGCCAGTCCTGGCCTAACGGCGCAGTCGCTGGTGGATGCGTACCGGGCTCGAGCCGAGCAGCACCTGCGCCCGGAGGGCGCTCGCCTCTTCCTCCCAGTGCATGAGGACGGCGAGGAGGTCCGCCCCGAGTCGCTCGCGTTCCGCCCGTAGCCTGCGGAGCAACTCGGCCGCCGCCGGCAGCGACTGTGGGGAGGCGTGCTGGTCGATGAGGGCGATTTGCACGTCCAAGTCATGCAACTCCCCGAGGGCCGTCTGTAAAGGCACCATTTCGCCCCGAATCTCCGCCGTCTCATCCGGCATAGCCGGCTCGAGGAACTCAAGCGCGTAGCGGAAGCGCTTCACGGCAATGCGCAGCTGGTGCATCGGTACAGGCCCCGGGTCCGCCAGGGCTGCCTGGGCGCGCTCCTCCAACTCCTCCAGCTGGCGCACCAGCCCCTTCCGCAGGCGGTGACCCCCCAACTTCCCCTTGGGCTGCAGCCCCTCCAGCTGGGCGAGGGCCTGCGGGCCGCGCTTGGCCCAGCGGCTAAGGGCGGAGCGCGCGGAGTCGAGGCTTTGGGCGCGGGTCTTGTTGAGGGTGTCCCGAACGTGCTGCAAGACGGCCGCCTCCTCCGGCGGCAGCTTCCGGCCCAGCCGGGACAGGCGGGCCAGCTGCACCTGCAGGTCGCGCAGGGTGCCGAGCGCGGACTGGAATCCCTTCAGCTCCCCGTCCGCGCGGCGCACGGGCTTGCCCTTTCCAAACAGGCGCACCGCCCCTCGAAGCCGGCGGATGGCGACACGCAAGTCGTGCACCCGCTCGGGCGCAAGTCGTTGGGAAACCGCCGCGCAGTGGCGGGCCACGTCGGATTGGCGCGCGGCCAGGAAGACGGGCGCCGCGTCGAGAAGGCGAGTGGAGGCCCGAAGGCCTCGCACGGGACGGGGAGCGGCCATGCCTGCGGCGCAGCGTTGCCGGGAGGAGGCCTGCGTCGCAAGTTTGCGCCCGGTGACGAACGGGTGACGGCCCCTGCCCGGCGTGATGCTGTCAGACGCGCGCCAGCGTCTGGAAGTCCTCCTCACTCAGCGTGAGTGCCGCGGCGGCGACATTCTCCTCGAGGTGCGCGATGGAGGACGTCCCCGGAATCGGCAGCATGACGGGCGAGCGGCGCAGCAACCAGGCGAGCGCCACCTGCCCAGGAGTGGCGTGATGGCGCCGGGCGATGGTGTCCAGCGGGCCGCCCGGCTGGTTGAGTGCGCCGGCAGCCAGCGGGTACCAGGGCAGAAAGCCGATGCCAGCGTGCGTGCAAGCGTCCAGCACCGCTTCGGCGCTGCGGTCGCTCAGGCTGTAGCGGTTTTGCACGGAGACGATTGTCACCAGCTTCCGTGCCTGTTCCAGCTGCTCGACGCTGACGTTGGAGAGCCCAATGTGGCGCACCTTGCCCTGCTCCTTCAGCCGCACCAGCGCCCCGAGCGAGTCCAGGAAGGGGACGGCCGGGTCCACCGCGTGCAGTTGGTAGACGTCAAGGTGTGGCAGGCGCAGCCGCTGCAGGCTTGCCTCGCAGGCGGCGACGAGGTGGGCCGGCTTGCCATTGCGCTCCCAGCTTCCCGGCCCCGAACGTGTCAGGCCGCCCTTGGTGGCGATGACGAGTCCGGGGGGGTAGGGGAACAGCGCTTCGGCGATGAGGCGCTCGCTCACCTCGGGCCCGTAGGCATCCGCGGTGTCGATGAGCGTGACGCCGAGGTCCACGGCGCGGCGTAGCACGGCCTTGGCCTTGTCGCGGTCCGGGGGGTCCCCCCAGATGCCCTGTCCGGTGATGCGCATGGCACCGAAGCCCATCCGGGCGACGCCGAGGTCGCCTCCGAGGAGAAAGGTTCCGCTGGCCGCGGCGGGCAGAGAGGGCATGGGGCAGCTCCGAGGGAAGGAGAGGTCGGTGGCGTGCCTTGTAGCGAGTCCCTGGCCGGCCTGCATGGGGACGCTTGAGGGCGGACCCTCCGTGGCCCATCGTCAAGGGCGACAGCTGACAGGGAGGGGCCTTTCTGGTGTGTTGGCGCCCGCCATGCGCTTCGACACCCTCGCCATCCACGCCGGCCAGCAGCCGGACCCCACCACCGGCGCCATCATGACGCCGGTCTTCCTCTCCTCCACCTACGTCCAGGCCGGGCCGGGAGAACACAAGGGGTACGAGTACAGCCGGACCCGGAACCCCACCCGCACCGCGCTGGAGGCCTGCCTCGCCGCCCTCGAGGGAGCCAAGCACGGCTTCGCCTTCGCCTCCGGTTGCGCGGCCACGGACTGTCTGATGCACCTGCTCGACGGTGGCGACCACGTCATCTGCAGCGACGACGTTTACGGGGGCACCTTCCGTCTCTTCGACAAGGTCTTCAAACGACTCGGGCTGAGCTTCAGCTTCGTGGACCTGTCCCGCCCGGGGACCCTGGAGGCTGCACTGACGCCGAAGACGAAGCTGGTCTGGGTGGAGACGCCCACCAACCCGATGCTCAAACTGGTGGACCTGGCCCGGGTGGCGGAGTTGTCGCGCAAGCACGGCTTGGTGAGCGTCTGCGACAACACCTTCATGTCGCCCTACTTCCAGCGACCTCTCGAGCACGGAATCGATGTTGTCCTGCACTCCACCACCAAGTACTTGAACGGGCACAGCGACGTGGTGGGGGGCTTCGTCGGGACGAGCAGCCCTGACCTCGCGCAGCGAATTGGGTTTCTCCAGAACGCGGTGGGCGGTGTTCCCTCCCCGATGGACAGCTTCCTCGTGCTGCGCGGGGTGAAGACACTGGGTGTCCGCATGTCCCGCCACCAGGAGAATGCCTTCAAGGTGGCTGAGGTCTTGTCGGCCCACCCCAAAGCTCGCAACGTCGTCTACCCCGGGCTCGCCAGCCACCCCCACCACGCGCTCGCCAAGCGGCAGATGAAGGGTTTCGGGGGAATGCTCACCTTCGAGATTCAAGGGGGCCTCAGTGCCGCCCGGGCCTTCCTCGGCGCCTGCAAGGTGTTCTCCTGTGCTGAGTCGCTCGGTGGCGTGGAGAGTCTCATAGAACACCCTGCCATCATGACGCATGCCTCGGTGCCGCCGGAGAACCGCGCCAAGCTGGGCATCACCGACGGCTTCATCCGCCTGTCGGTGGGGATTGAGGACGCCGCCGACTTGACCGAGGACTTGAAGGCGGCGCTCGCGCAGGCCTGAAGCGAGGGGCGCGAGCCAGCCCTTCACCGTGGGGTTGGGTAGCCGCGGGAACCCGAGAAGCCATGAGCGAGCAGTCCGAGTGGATGGAGGCAGCGGAGGCGGCGGCCCGGGTGGCCGGCGCGGTGGCGCTGGCCCACTACCGGCGGGGCGTGGTGGCGGAGACGAAGGGCGACGGGACACCCGTCTCGGTGGCGGACCGGCAAGCGGAGGCGGCCGTGCGCAGCTGGCTCGAAGCACGCTTCCCCGGGGACGGGATTGTCGGCGAGGAACTCGGCGTCGCGCGCCCCGAGGCGCAACGGCGGTGGCTGGTCGACCCCATCGACGGGACGAAGACATTCATCCGCCGCGTACCGCTGTGGGGCACGCTGGTGGCGCTGGTCGAGGGGGACGAGGTGCTGGCCGGCGCGGCGTTTTTCCCGGCCGTCGAGGAGTTGGTGGTGGCCGCGCGCGGGGCGGGGTGCCTGTGGAACGGCGTGCCGGCCCGAGTCTCCCAGGTGGCGCGTCTGTCCGAGGCGACCGTCCTGGCGACGGATGAGCGCTTTGCCGGAAACGTACACCAGCGGACGCGCTGGAACCGTCTGGTGGATGGGGCGGCGCAGTCGCGCAGCTGGGGAGATTGCTACGGCTACCTGCTGCTGGCCACCGGCCGGGCCGAGGTGATGGTGGACGGCGTCATGGCGCCCTGGGACGCCGCCGCGCTGAAGCCCATTGTCGAGGAGGCGGGCGGCGTGTTCACGGACTGGAAGGGCCGTCGGACGGCCTTCGGCGGTGACACCATCGCTACCAACAGCGCCCTGGCGGACGCCGTCCGCCGGCTGCTGGTCGAAGGCGCCCCACCGCGATGAGGCAGTGAGCGACGGGCCGCTTCTTGTCCCAGTCGCTAGGCTGGCTACATCCGTGCCGCGAGGAACTCGATGAGGTCGATTTTGGTGATGATGGCCACCACCTGCTCGCGCTCTTTCACCACCGCCACGTTGTCCTGCGCGAAGACGTCGCGCAGTGCTGACAGGCTGGCCTCTGGGCTCACCACCCCCTGCAGCGGTGCCACCAGCGGGTCGATGGCGTCCGAGAAGCGCTGCGTCTTGGCCACCAGAGCGTTGAGCAGGTCGTACTCGTGAATCATCCCCACCGCGCGACCTGCGGCGTCCTTCACTGGCATTTGGCTGATGCCGTGCCGTCGCATGGCGTCGACCACCTCGTCGATGTGCTGGCCGGAGCGGGCGAAGTGCACCGGGATGGACCGGTCCCGCAGGAGGTCTCCCACCCGTCCTGTGCCCTTGTCGTCGACGACGAAGCCGTTGTCGCGCATCCACTCGTCTGAATAGAACTTGCTGATGTAGCTGTTGCCGGTGTCGGTCAGCACCACCACGATGTTCTTCCCACGGCCGAGTTCCTTGGCCAGCTCCACCGCGACGTGGACGGCACCGCCCGAGCTCCCACCGGCGAAGATTCCCTCGTCTCGCGCCAGCCGTCGGGCCGCGCCGAAGCACTGTTGGTCGTCGACCTGTCGGACCTCATCGAGGACGGAGAAGTCGAGCGCCTTGCACAGCATGTCCTCGCCAATGCCTTCCACCTTGTAGACGTGCGGCTCCGGCAGTTTTCCGGTTTGGAAGTAGCCCTGGTACACGCTGCCCACTGGGTCGACGCCGACGTTGCGCACGCCGGGCTTCTTCTCCTTGAGGAACTTCCCGGCGCCACTCATCGTGCCGCCGGTGCCGAGCCCGGCGACGAAGACGTCGATGGCGCCGCCCATCTGCTCCCAGATTTCGGGGCCGGTGGTGACGTAGTGTGCTTCGATGTTGTCGGGGCTGTGGTACTGGTTCAGGTAGAAGCTGCCCGGCGTCTCGCGGGCGATGCGCTTGGCTGTCTCGTAGTAACTCTGCGGACTGTCGGCGGGGACGTTGGTTGGGGTGACCACCACCTGGGCCCCAAGGGCCTTCAGGCGGTTGATTTTCTCCGTCGACATCTTGTCCGGCATGGTGAAGATGCAGCGGTAGCCCTTCACCGCCGCGGCGATGGCGATGCCCATCCCGGTGTTACCTGAGGTGTTCTCGACGATGGTGCCCCCGGGCTTGAGCTTGCCCTCGCGCTCGGCCTTCTCAAGGATGTGCAGCGCCATCCGGTCCTTGATGGAGCCGCCCGGATTCATGAACTCACACTTGAGGTAGACGGCGGCGTCCTCCGGGCCGACCGCCTTGTTGAGGCGGACCAGGGGAGTTCGGCCAATGGCGGCGAGGATGTTCGGTAGGACATTCATGGCTGGACCGCAAGCTAGCACCCCGCCCCCCCCGCTCCGCGAGGGGCCCGGGCTGTCAGCTTTCCCCACCGTCCGGGTGTCTGCAGAAGACGCCTCGCCGCCCCGGCGACAGCCTTCCAAAGGTGGCCCCAGCGCCGCCAGGCCGTGTAGCGTCCGTGCGCAGGATGACTCTCGAGGCCGCCTTGCGCGACCAGGTTGCCAAGGCCACCGGCCGGTCGCAGGACGCCGCGCCGGTTCAGCGGTTGAAAGGCGACGCCAGCAACCGCAGCTACCTTCGGGTCGGCACCTGGCCGGACAGCCTGGTGGTGATGGTGATGCCGTCGCAGGCGCACGCCAGTGAGGAAGCCTCCGGCAGCACCCTGCCGGAGGAGCTGCCCTTTCTGGACGTGCAGCGCTACCTGGCCGGCCTGGGCGTCCGCGTCCCGTCCATCCTCCGCTACGACGAGCCGGCGGGGATGATGGTGCTCGAGGACCTCGGCGACGTGACGCTGGAGAAGGCGCTCGCTGGGACGGCCGTCGAGACGCTGTACGCCACCGCAGTGGACCTCTTGGCGGGGCTGCGCATCGCCGCCGAGGCGAAGCCAGAGCCGGGCAGCATCGCCTTTCGCCGTGCCTTCGACGAGGAACTGTACCTGTGGGAGCTCCACCACTTCCGGGAGTGGGGGCTGGAGGCGTGGGGTGGCAAGGTACCCACCGAGGCGGAGCGCGCCGTCCTGGAGGCGTCCTTCCGCGACATCGCCCGGCGCCTCGCCGCCGCTCCGCGCGGCTTCACGCACCGCGACTATCAGAGCCGGAACCTGATGGTGAAGGACGGCGAGGTGGTGGTGATTGATTTCCAGGACGCGCTGCAGGGCCCGCGGGCGTATGACTTGGTGGCGCTGCTGCGCGACAGCTACGTGGCACTCGACGAGGAGTTGGTGGACGCGATGTTGCGGCGCTACCAGGAGAGGCTCGCCCGGGCCACCGGCGAGCGCGCTCAGCCCGAGGCCTTCCGTCGCTTCTTCGACCTGCTCACCGTGCAGCGCAAGCTGAAGGACGCTGCCCGCTTCGAGTACATCCACCGGGTGAAGCACAACCCCGGGTTCCTGCCCCACATCCCCCAGTCGCTGGCGTACGTGCGAAGGGCCTTCGAGCGGCTCTCCGGCGACGAGGCAGTCCAGGCGCTGCGCCTTGTGGTGTCGGGCTACATCCCGGAACTCCGGTGAAGGCCCTGGTGCTTGCAGCGGGCCTCGGGACGCGGCTCCGGCCGCTCACCGACACCTGGCCTAAGCCGGCCGTCCCGCTCCTCGGTCAGCCGTTGCTTCGCTACACGCTTTCGGTGCTGGCGCGCGCCGGCGTGACGCAGGTGGGCCTCAACACGCACCACCTGGCCGACGTCATGGCGCAAGTGGCGCAGGCTGAGGTGGCCCGGGCCGGCCTCGCGCTGACCCTGTCGCACGAGCGCGTCATCCAAGGCACCGCCGGCGGCATCCGCGGACTGCGCGGGGTGGTGGAGGACACCGACACTTTTGTCGTGTGGAATGGCGATGCGCTGTTTACGCCGGAGTTGGGGCCGCTGCTGGCCGAGCACCGCGCCCTGGGCGCCATCGCCACCCTGCTGCTGATGCCGATGCCCGCCGGTGCGCGCTACGCCTCGGTGGAGACGGACGCCGGCGGCCGCGTGCGCCGGATTGCCGGGCGGGGCCCGGGTGGGCCGGCGCTTCGCCCGTGGCACTTCACCGGGGTGCACCTGCTGTCCCCGCGTATTTTTTCGGCCATGTCCGAGGCCGGCCCGGAGGACATCAACCGCGACGTCTACCCGCGGCTGCTGGCGCAGGGCGAACTCATCCGCGGGGCGGTGGTGCAAGCCGCATGGAAGGATGTCGGAACGGCAGCGGGCTACCTGGACGCCCAATCGGCGCTGTTGTCCGGGGACGTCCCTGACGTCTTTGGCGACGCCTCGCCCTTCGTCCGGGCCGCAAGCTGGCCCCCTGTGTGCAAGGCACCGGAAGCAAGGGCCCCGGGGACGCTTCATCCGCCGGTGTACCTGGACCGGGGGGCGGTGGTGGAGAAGGGGGCCGAGGTGGGCCCCAACGTCTACCTTGGCCCGGGGGTCCGCGTGCCGGCGGGAAGCCGCGTGGCGCAGGCCACCCTCCTCGAAGGCAGCGTGCCCGCCGGCACCCTGGAAGGCGTGCTTCTCTGGCCGGGCGGGCGCCTGCTGGCGCAAGAAGCCTGAGGCGCCCCAGGGCACGGGCCGCGTGCCGTCCTGGGGCCCCACGTCGTCCCGGCCCGTGAAAGGCCTCTGTCGAGAGTGGGGCCGGCCCAGGCCACTGCCAACGCGGGCGGGGCCGGGACGCCCCGCAGCCGTCAGTCAGCGCTATAGCGCAACAGGATGCAGGTGATGTTGTCGTTGCCGCCTGCCTCATTGGCCAGCTCAATCAGCTTCTCGCAGGCGGCCTCGAGGTCTCCCGATGCCTTGACCGCCTCCCCCAGGGCCTCGTCGTGCACCATCCCTGACAGGCCGTCTGAACACAAAAGGAAGAGGTCACCGTCGGTGACGTCGAAGCGTTCGACGTCCACCTGCACCGTGTCCTTCATGCCGAGCGCGCGGACGATGACGTTCTTGTGGGGGAAGGCGTCAATCTCCTCGGCCGTCAGCTTCTTCGCCTTGAGGTAGTCGTTGAGGAGGGAGTGGTCCTCGGTCATCTGCCGCAGCTGCCCATCGCGCAGGCAGTAGGCGCGGCTGTCGCCGACGTGGCCGACGTACACGCCGTCCTGGGCAAAATGCAGCGAGACGATGGTGGTGCCCATGCCCCGGTAGCTGAGGTCGGTGCCGGCGGCCTCGAAAATCCGGGCATTGGCCAGCTTGATGCCGGTGGCCAGCCGGTTCTCCTCGTAGTTGAGCGCGCGGTCCATCTTGAAGGGCCAGGTGAGGTCCGCGTCCTTGGAGGTGCGCCGGTAGAAGTCCTCCAGCTCCTCGATGGCGATGCGCGAGGCAATTTCACCCGAGGCGTGCCCGCCCATCCCGTCGGCGACGCAGTACAGCTGCTCGTCCGCCAAGACGAGGAAGGCGTCCTCGTTGTGGTTTCGCTTCATCCCAACGTGACTGCGGCCGGCGACCTCAATCCGCATGAGCGTCAAACCACGCTACCAAGCAAGAGCGGGGGGGCAAAGCGCCGGTGTGAGGGAACGTCCGGTGGCCAGAAACTGGCGCCCGGTTCAAGAGTCGGGCTTGCTCCACCGGACCGGACCATGCTTCGCCCCGTCGAGCCACCCCTGCACCTGGTGTTGGTGGCCCCGCAGATTCCGCCCAACACCGGCAACATCGCTCGGCTGTGCGCGGTGACGGGCTGCCGTCTCGTGTTGGTGGAGCCGCTGGGGTTTTCCATTGCCGACCGGGAGCTGAAGCGTGCCGGGCTGGACTACTGGGAGCACGTCTTCTTGGCGCTCTACCCCAGCTGGGATACCTACGTCGCCTCACACCCGAAGGCCCGTCGGTTTCTCTTCAGCGGGCGCGCCTCGACGGCCCTGTGGGACGTGGGCTTCCGCCCGGGCGACCACCTCGTCTTCGGCTCCGAGGCGGACGGGCTTCCCGAGGCGGTGCTACAGGGTGGTCAAGGGGTCCCGGTGTGCATCCCCATGCTGCCCGGACGGCGCAGCCTCAACCTCTCCACCGCGGCCGGCGTGGGCACTTACGAGGCGCTGCGCCAGCTTGGGCTAGACTAGGGGCCCAGGAAGACCCTGCATGGAGTCCCGTACCTCCCTCCCCCCCCCGGCCGCGGACGCGCTGTTCCGCGCGGCACGGGAGCACGCCACCGGCTGGCTGACCTTCGCCTCTCAGGGCGCGGAAGCCCGGCTCTACCTGCAAGCCGGTGACGTCGTCGGCGCGCGACTCGGCTTCGGCTACCAGACGCTGGCACAGGCGCTGCTCAGCAGCGGCGCGCTGGACTTGCCGACACTGGACACTCTCTGGGCGGAGGGCGCCGCCGGGCCCGGCTCGCCCGCGCTGCTGGCGGCCTGCGGCGGGGACGCCGCGGCGGCGGAGGAGTTCCAGACGCTGGCCTCGGTACGGCGGCTGGTGAGCTTCGGGGGCGAGGCCGCCTTCATGCCCGCCCTGGTGGACGCACCGTCGATGCGGGTGGCCGGGGCGCGGGCTGTCCGGGTGGCCTTCGAGGCGCTCGGGCCGCTGCCGGCCGACGCCCTGGTGTTCTGCCGGGACGTGGAGGAGTGCGCCGGGTGGCTGCTGGCGGAGGACGAGCGGGCGCTCCTCGGCCGCTTTGCCACCTTCCGTCCGGCGGGACAGTTGCAGCCGGGCGAGGCGGCGCTGCTGCGGCTTCTGCTGCACGACGGGCGGGTGGAAATCCTCGACGCCGCCGGGTGGGAAGCGCGCGTCGCCATGGAGAAGGAGGCGGAAGCGCGCCGCGCGGAGGAGGAGGCCCGGCGCAACGTGGCGCGGGCCGCCATCGAGTCCGCGCGCAATGCAGAGCAGTCGCGCCGCGCCGAGCAACGGCAGCGCGCCGAGCAGGCGCGCCGTGCGCTGGAAGCGGCCCGGGCCGCGGAGGCCGCCTGGCGCGAGGCCCAGGCCAGCGTGCCGCGCCGGGAGACGCCCGTCGAGGAGGCCCTGGCGGACACGCTGGTGCGGACCAGTCCGGCCAGCGTCACCGAGACCGCCATGGCGCCCCTCGAATCCACCGACCCGGCCTTCCCCCAGCCACCTGCGGAGGAGGTGCCGCGCCTCACTGCCGCGGAGGCCATTTCGGTCGGCCCCGTGTTCGAGCCGGACTCACTGCGTCCAGTCATCGTGCGCACCAACACGCAGAAGACTTTCCAGGGCCTGCCCGACGAGCCGACGCTTCCCTCCCGGACCAAGACGCAGGAGCCCGCCATCATCCCGGCCTTGGCCGAAGTCGTCCCCAAGCCGCGGGACACCCTTCGCCCCTTTGCCGCCCCGCCGGTACTGTCCGAGGCGCCCGTGCTGGCGGAGACCGCCAACCGTCCCCAGGGGTCCACGCCCGTCTGGGGGTCCGACGGGGATGACCGCGCGGCGTCCGAGACGTTGCTGCAGGCCGCCGAGTCGGTGGAAGTCATCCCCATGCCCGGCCCCGCGGAGGGGAGTGCGCAGGGCGAGCCCATCCTCCTCTTCGCCGACGCCGAAGTCCCTCCGGCCCCGCGCAGCCCAGCAGAGCTGGTGGAGGAGATGACGGAGGCGCTGCGCCGCGCCGGGGCGGCGGGCCCCGCGGACAGCTGGCTGCAGGCCACCGAGGGCGTCGTGTCCCCGGTGACGCCGCAGGAGGTGCGGGCCCCGGAGGCATCCCGCCCGCCGCTGCACCTCGGGCCGGACGCGGGCAAGTCCGAACAGGACTTGTGGCGCCTCGTCCAGGAGCCCAGCGCAGCCCCCGTGGCGCCGGCGGCCTCTTTTGAGGAGGCGCTGGCCAACGTCGATGCGCACCTGTCCTCGCTGGTGGGGCTTCCGCAGGAGCCCGTCACCCACAGCGACTTGCCCGTCGACGCCATCCTCCAGGCCTCGGCGGACGCCGGGGCTTGGCAGATGGAGACGCTGCCGCCGGTGGAGGAGTCGCCGTTGCCCGCCCCGCCTCCCTTCGAGGCCACCCCGGCCCTCACCCCCTCGGGCGGCGTCCCTGGGGAGGCGGCACGGGAGCGCCGCCAGCGGCTGCTCCGGCGCGCCATCCAGAACCTCGGGTCGCTGGTCTCGCGTGCTCCGCGCACCATGGGGTCGGCCACCCCGCTGGAACCGACGCCGGCGCCGGTGCCCATCCCGCTGGGGCCGAGGACGCCTGCTGAGCAGGGCCTGGCGCGGCAGATAGAGGAGCGCTTCGCCGGCCTGTCTGGAACGCGCAACCGCTTCGACATCCTCGGCCTGCATCTCGAGGCGACCCGCGAGCAGGTGAAGGTGGCCTTCTTGGACTTGGTGAAGGTGTTTCACCCTGACCGGCTCCCGCCCAACCTGGCGGACCTGCTCTCCCAAGCCACCGCCATCTTCGACTCGCTGCGTGAGGCGCAGGAGTACCTGCTGGACGATGAGCGCCGCGCCCTGCACGCCCGGGAGATGGCGGCGGCGGCCAGCGGGCCACCGGTGCGCGACCAGGCCGAGGCCGCCGAGGTCTACCGGGCGGGCGAGGCGGCGCTGCGGCGCAGGGACCACGCGGCGGCCGAGGCCGCCTTCGCCGAGTCCTACCGGCTCTATCCACGCGCTCATGTGCTGGCCGCCCGCGCCTGGGCCATCTACATGGACCCCAACCGCAAGGTGGACGCCGCCACGGCCCGGGCGATGATGGTGGACGCCCTAAAGGAGGACCCGGCGTGTGACCGCGCCCACTACCAGCTGGGCGTCATCGCGCGGGTGGAAGGCGACGTGGAGCGCGCCGAGCGGCACTTCCGCGAAGCGCTCCGGTCCAACCCGCGCCACTTGGAGGCGAGCCAGGAGCTGCGGTTGATTGAGATGCGAAAGCGCGGCGGGCCGGCGCGCAAGCCCCGCTAGCGGCGCGGGCCGACTGGGGGCGTTCAGGCTGCCCCGAGCGCCCGGTCCAGCCGGCGCCGGTCCGCCTCGGGCATGGCCAGAAACTCGATGCCCATGCCCGCCGGTGCCCCGGCGTCCGGGAAGCGCCGGACCCAGGCCACGCGCGCCTGGGCGGTGAGCGGGCCGGTGGCACCGGGCGGGTGAAACTCCAGCGCCAGCGTCTCGCCGGGTTCGAGCAGCACGTCGGAGCGCAGGAAGGTGCCCCCGGCGGAAAGGTCCGCCCCGACGAGGGTGAGCTCGCCCTCGCCGCCGGCGTCTTTGCCTCGAAACTCCACGCTCACGGCGCGGCGGACGTGCCGGCGCTGCTCGGCTCCACTCACAAGCTTCCCCTCAACCAGCCGGCCGGCAAGGTGTCAAGGTGCTCGTGCGCCGGGCCCCGGCGGCGGGTCCCTGGGCACTCCGGCCCCGGTGGCAGCGTTGACGGGCGGTGCGCACGCCCACAATCATCCCAGTTCACCGCCCCCGGGACGTCGTCGCCCGTAGGGTCTATGTGAAGATTGGGTGCACGCGTGGCCAAGCAGCACCTGCTCCTCGTCGACGGGGACGCAAAAAACTTGCGGGTGATGGAGGTCAGCCTGAAGAAGGCCGGCTTCCAGGTCACCACGGCCGTCAACGGCCGGGACGCCCTGGAGAAGGTGCAAATTAGCTCGCCGGACCTGGTGCTCTCCGACACCCGGCTGGCGGAACTCGACGGCTTCGAATTGTGCCGGCGGATGAAGGCCGACCCCCGCTTCGAGGAAATCCCCTTCGTCTTCCTCACCAGCCAGAAGGCCCTGGAGGACAAGGTGCGGGGGCTGGAGCTGGGGGGCGAGGACTACCTCACCAAGCCCATCTACATCCGGGAGATTGTGATGCGGATGAAGATGATTCTGCAGAAGGCCGACGAACGCTTCGAACGGCGCGAGTCGAAGGGCGGCTTCGCCGGGGACCTCTCGGACATGGGCGTGGTGGACCTGGTGCAGACCTTCGAGGTCGGCCGCAAGACGGGCAAAGTGAATATTGAAGGCGAGCACACCGGCGCCATTTACTTCCGCGACGGGCGGGTGGTGGACGCCGAGCTCGGCAAGCTGGTGGGCGAAAATGCCTTCTACCGGATTCTCAACACCTTCGAGGGGAAGTTCGACGTCCATTTCGAGCCGGTGGAGCAGGCCGACCGCATTGAAGTCTCCACCCAGGGGCTGCTGCTCGAGGGCATGCGTCGGCTGGACGAGTGGGGGCGGATGCTGGAGCAGCTGCCCGCCCTGGAAACCGTCTTCGAGATTGACTACCGACAGCTGGCCGAGCGGTTGAGTGAAATCCCGGACGAGGTGAACGCGCTCTTGCGTCTCTTCGATGGACGGCGCTCGCTCACCCGCGTGGTGGAGGACTCCAACTTCGAGGACCTGGCGGCGCTCGGCATCATCAGCAAGCTGTACTTCGAGGGACTCATCCGCGAGCTGGGCAGCTCGCCCCCTTCCGGCGAGCGGGATGCACGCCGCCCGGCCTTCGAGGAGTGGCTGGCCAAGCCCGTCTCCGCACCGGCGCCGCTGCCGGTGGGCCTGGCCCGGGCGGAGCTGGAGGCGGTGGCGGCCGAATTGGCCAACGCCGAGCCGGAGCTCCCGCTGCTGCCCCGGCCTGCGGCCGGTGCCGCCCCGGCTGGTTCCCCGCCCGCCACCGGGGAGTCCGGCGCCCGGGTGCTGCGCTTCGCCGGGCGCGACCCGCCGGCCCCTCCTTCGCCGCCGCCCGGGCCGAGTGCCTTGGACCAGGCGAAACAGAAGCTGCTGGAGGCCGCCCCGGGCGACACCGGGGCAGCGGAGGCCACGGCCAGCTGGGGCCCGGCGTCGGTGGCGCGGGCGCCCAAACCCGTCGCGCCCCCCAACCTGGTCCCTGCGCAGCCGCGGCCGGTGGCGTCCGGCGGGGCTAGCGCGGCCCCCACGGCGGCGCGTTTTGGCGGGGCCGCCGCGCCCCCGCCTCCAGGCTCGCCTCCACCAGCGCGCTTTGACGTCACCGAAGCGGGCGCCGACACGGCCGCCGTGCCGGTGCCCCCCAGGACGGGCGTCGCCGCCCCTGTCCCGTCGGCCGCGCCGCCGGTGCTGCTCCCCTTGGCGTCCGACGGCGTGCCGAGTCCGGGCGCAGAGCCCTCGCCGTCCTCGCCGACGGGCGAGGTCCTGGCAGCCGCCGGGCTGTCGGCGCGGCCCGGGCGTCGCCTTGGCGTGGCGCTGCTGGCCCTGGTGGTGCTGGGTCTCGCCGCCCTGGGCTTCGGCCTGTGGCGACTGCGCACCGCCGCCGGGCCGCGGCCCGTCGCCAGCGCGGAGCAGGCCCCCCTGCCGGAGGCAGCCGCGGCCACCAGCGCGCTCGCCTCCGCGCTGGCCGGGGCCTCGCCCACGCAGCCCGGGCCCCCACAGGACAGCGCGGCGCCCGCGGACTCTCCGGAGGCCCTGTTCCGCCACTGCTTGGAGGAGGGGGCGAGCGCCACGGAACGCGGGGACTTCACCGCGGCGGCGGTGCAGTACCGCCAGGCGCTGGCCATCCGGCCCTCCTCCTTGGAAGCCAAGGAGGGGCTGGGCGGCGCCATCGTCAACTCCAGCGGGACGGCGGGCAGCTATACCGAGGCGACGACGCTTCTCTCGGAAGTGGTGCGGGCGGACGCCAAGCGCCCACGGGCATGGCTTTTCCTCGGGGCGGCTCAGCAATTCAGCGGCCAGTATGCCCCGGCCCTGGAGTCCTACCGCACCTACCTGGAACTCGCGCCCAACGACCGCTGGGCCCGCGAAGTCCGCGATGTGGTGCGGGTGCTAGGACCGGAGGTAGCGCGCCGCGGCCACGCACGCTAAACGCCTGCAGCGTGCGGGTACTGGGCCTGGAGACGTCGTGTGATGAGACCGCCGCCGCGGTGGTGGAGGACGGCCGGCGCGCGCTCTCGGACGTCGTCTCCACGCAGGTGGACATCCACCGGCGCTGGGGCGGGGTGGTGCCGGAGCTGGCCAGCCGCAACCACGTGGTGCAGGTGCTGCCGGTGGTGGACGCGGCCCTGCAGCAGGCAGGTGTCAGCCTGTCCCAGCTGGACCTCATCGCCGTCACCGCCGGCCCGGGGCTGCTGGGTGCGCTGTTGGTGGGGCTGCAGACGGCCCGGGCGCTGGGCGCTGCTAGCGGGGTGCCGGTGGTGGGCGTCAACCACCTGGAGGGACACCTTTTGGCCATCCGCCTCATCGACGAGGCGCCGGAGCCACCCTTCCTTGGCTTGGTAGTTTCCGGCGGACACACCAGCCTGTACCTGGTGGAGGCCTTCGGATGCTACCGGCGTCTGGGCAGCACGCGCGATGACGCGGCCGGGGAGGCCTACGACAAGGTGGGGCGGCTGCTGGGCCTTCCGTACCCGGCGGGCGCTCCCATCGACGCCCTGGCGCAAGGGGGAAACCCCCGCGCCATCCGCTTCCCGCGGGCGATGAATGCGCCCGACGTGGTGGACTGGAGCTTCAGCGGGCTGAAAACGGCCGTGCGCTCGCATGTGCAGCGCTACGGCGTCCCAGAAGGGCAGGCGCTGGCGGACCTCTGTGCTTCTTTCCAGGAGGCGGTGGCCGACAGCCTCTCGCAGAAGGCGGTGGCCGCGGCCCGGCGGCTGGGCGTGCCCCAGCTGGTGCTGTGCGGCGGAGTGGCCGCCAACAGCCGGCTGCGCTCGCTCACCGTGGAACGCGCCCAGGAGCGCGACATCCGCGTGTTTCTGCCTCCGCCGCGGCTGTGCACGGACAACGGGGCCATGGTGGCGGTGGCCGGGCACGAAGCCTTCCGGCGGGGCGTGCAGCCGGGGGCGGACCTCGCCGTCGACGCGGCCTGGAGGCCGTGACGTGGAATCCCCGCGCTCCATCCTCACTCGCCGGGGCCTCCGCCCCAAGTACAGCTGGGGCCAGAATTTCCTCGGGGACGCCGACGCGCTGGAGCGCATTTCCGCCGCGCTTCAGCTGCAGCCGGGCGAGCCGGTGGTGGAACTCGGCCCTGGCCTGGGGCACCTGACGCGCTACCTTTTGGAAACGGGGGCCCGGGTGACGGCGGTGGAACGGGACCGGGACATGGTGGAGGCGCTGGGCGAGCTGAAGAACGAAAGGCTGACGGTAGTGGCGGCCAACGCGGCGCAGGTGGACTTCGCCCGTCTGGCCGGCGCCGACAAGGTGGCGGTGGTGGGAAATCTCCCCTACCACCTCACCAGCCCGATTCTCTTCAGCCTGTTGGAACAGCAGGCCCGCATCAGCCGCGCCGTCTTCACCGTGCAGAAGGAGGTGGCCGAGCGGCTGTGTGCAGAAGCCGGTAGCCGCACCTACGGGCTGCTCAGCGTCCTGCTCGGCCTGTACTTCCGGCCGCATTTGCTTTTCACGCTGCCGGCCGCGCTGTTTCATCCGCCGCCCCAGGTGGACTCGGCGGTGCTGCGCTTGACGGCATTACTGGTGCCGCGGGCCGACGTCACGGACGACGCCCACTTTCGCCGGGTGGTGAAGGCGGCCTTCGCCCAAAGGCGGAAGACGCTTCTGAATTCCTTGCAGTCCGATGCGGCGCTGGGGACGGGGGCGGAGGTGCGGGCGGCCCTGGAGGCCGCCGGTGTCGACCCGGCCCGCCGCGCCGAGACGCTGAGTGTCGAGGAATTCGCCGCAGTGGAGCGTGCCCTCGCCAGCTGCCGCTAGTGGAAGGAGCCGCGCAAGGTCAGCGGACCTTGGGGCTGCAGATGGTGTCCCTGGGGGCGACGGCTTACGTTAGGGTGCACCCGACGACAAAGACAAGGAGGATGGGAGTGGACTTGCCACAGACGACAAGGGCTTCCCGCAAGAGCTCGCCCAGTAGCGCGGCGGTACTGGTGGCGTGCCTGCTGTGTCTCGTGCCGGCGGCGGCACGGGCCGACGCCGATGCCGACGCTACAGCTCCCGCTGCCAGTCCTGCGCCACCGGAGCTGCGGCGCGAACTCGCCGGCCACAACTTCATCCCCTCGCGCAACGCGCTCGACCCCTTTGTCTCGACGTTTGCCTCCTCCGAGACGGGCTTCGGTTACGGCACGGCCACCGGGCATACCTTCGACCTTGGCGGGCATCCCATTTCCACCGCGGACTACCAGGTGGGGGGGTACGCCCAGTTTCTCGACTTCCAGTACGGCTTTTTCGACTGGTGGGCGGTGCGGGTGGGCGTGGAGCTCCTCGTCTACAGCGGCATCAACAGCGCCGGAGTGGTCGCGGTCGGCACCAACGCCGTCGGCCGAGGAGGTTTCAGCACCACCATGAGCTGGAAGGTGGGCGACAACCTTCGGCTGGGCGGGTCGCTGCAGTTCGGCATCGGGCCGTCCATCTTCTTCAACATCCTGCAGTCGGTGCAGGACAGCATCAACAGCGGCGACATCGTCTCCCCGGTGGTAAGTGCTGGCTCCTTCACCATCGAGCCGGCATTCGTTGGCGCCTGGGCCATTGCGAAGTGGGTCGGCCTCACCTTCTCGCTCGCCTACACCTACAACAATGCCACCACCAAGAACACCATCACCGGCGTGACCAACTCCATCAGCCTGCTGTCCGCGGGCGCCCTGTTCGACTTCGACCTCGACCCGGCGTGTGGGGTACCGCTGGGCTTCCTCCTCGGATTCAGTCCGGAGTTCAGCGTCAACGCGACGGCATTTCGCCAGTGGAAGTACCAGACCGGGATTTACTACACAGGAGTCAAACCGCTGAATATTGGCCTGGAGCTGGTGTTCCAGCGCGCGCCCGTCATCGGGGCCACGAGTGTGTTTCTCTCCTCGCTGCAGGGCCTGCTCATGATTCAGTACAACTTCAACTGAGTCGGGGTTGCAAAGCCGCCGGCAACTGTTCCTCGCAGTTGTCGAGTCCGCCCTCTCGCAGCGAAAGGCGAAGGCATTTCATGCGAAGGGCATCCAACAGGCAGGCCGCGCGGTCGGCTGGCGTGGACGGCTGGTGGTGGTCTGCATCGCGGCGACTTCGGGGTGCGCGGCGACAGCCGGCGGTTCGAAGGCCTCGGCGGTGGCTGGCCCAGCTTTTGGCCCTCGTGCTCGCTTCGCAGCTTGTGCCCGGACGCGCCGGCGCGTGGATTTACCCCGAGCACCGCGACATCATGGCCGAGGCGCTCAAGAATTTGCCGCCGGAGCAGCAGCAATTCTTCGCGGCACTTTGGACGGACGCTCGCTCGGGGAATGAGCTGCGGTATTGCCAGGAGATGGTGACCGGGGACGGGCGTTCGGCACCCACCTGCCTCGACCTGGCCGCCTGGCCGGCCATCGCCGGTGACCATTCCTGCTCGCCGGACAAGCTCGTCGCCGAGACGCTTCCCAGTCACTGGATTCTGAACGTGGGGGGGGTGGCGGCGAAGACGAAAGTGGGGTTGGAGCAGGCGAAGACCCGCGACGCCACGCTCAACATGTGGGCCTACTCCAATCTCGCCCTTCAGTACGCCGACGCGGAGTACCTCACGCGCGCCTCGGCCAACTACGGCCACTTCCTGCTACCCCGCTCCACCAACCAGTTCGACGAGTACGTGGCAGCGGCCCTCGCCGACGGCGTTGAACCGAACGCCCTGGGGCTGTACCTCTATTACCACCTCGGTGCCGTGGGCTTGGCCCAGCAGTGGGCTGCGGCCACCGAAGCGTCGACACGCGCTTCGCTCGCGCGCCAGGTGCTGGCCACCGAGGCGTTCGCCATCCATTTCCTGGAGGACACCTTCTCCGCCGGACACGTGGCCGGCAGCTGGGGAAGCGCCGCCGAGCGCAAGGGAACGCACGACTACTACTCTGAGTTTGGCCTCGACGGTATGTCCTGGTCCGGGGCGCCGATGGTGATGCTGGGCGATGCCCACATGCGGCCGCAGGACTTGAAGCGTACCGCCGCCGTCGTCGCCCTCAGCCTCGGCCAGCTCTTCGAGGCGGCACGCGCCGGTACCCCGGCTGCGCACGCCGCCAGCACCCTCCCGCAGGAGGCCCCAAAGGGGGCGGCAGCATACGACTCATGCACCGCGACGCGGCAGGCAACGGCGACGGTTACCGACAAGACGCTAGCGGTGGCGCAGCCGGTGGCGCAAAAGACGCCCGTTCCCACCCGCGGCCCAGACGAGGTGCACGTCCCGCACTTCCGTCAGGAGATTGGGCCCTTCGTGGGCTTCGCCGGTGACCTGACCGGAGGTCTGGCCTTTGGCGGATACCAGTCCGGGAATGCAGACGCGCGGTTGTATGGTGGCGCGGAGATTGAGTTCCGGGTGGGTGTCGGCCTCGAGGCGTTGACGGGCTCGACGGGCGCGGGGCAGGCCTTCTTGGGCCTCGGCTATTCTTACGACACGGCCCAGTCCGGACCATCCGGCTCAGCTTTCGCCGCGGCCGGTGTCCCCATTGTCCCGGCCCGGCAGGGCTTCACCGTGCGACTGCGGGTGCCGTTCTACATCATCCCCTTCGACTTACTCATCGTCGCGCCGGTTCTTGTCTGGGCATCGCCCAGCACCCTCACCGACATGGGCATCTGGGCGGCCAGTGGCGGCCTTCTCCGCTACGAGCGAGCTTTCAACACCCCCATCGGCGCTTTCCAGCTGCTCATCGGCCGCGAGGTGGCGGCGACCTTCTACGGCTACACCGACCGCGTGCAGAACATCGGCGTTGCGGCCCCCGGCGCCACGGTGCCCTACAACAGTGACCTGGTGTTCCTCTCCTACCGCGTGCTGACGCTGGACTTTCCGACGTTCGAGTACCGGCCGCTGCGAGAATACTCCACCAACCAGGCACTCACCTTCGCCATCCAATTCGGCTGGGGCGTCGAGTTCCCGAACCAAGTGCAGTACGTCTCCAAGCTCACCCTGCCAGCGGCGACTGGTCCAACCCCGGAATTGGCGACGTCGTGGATGATTTACATGCGCATCCACTTCGACGCTCGGTACTACTTCTGAGCTGAGTCATCGGGCGCCCGGCCGGTGGCAAAACGTCTCGACTCAGCCCCGGTCTGTCGCCAGCGCAGTGAAGAGCTCGCCCTGCTGGGCAAGGAAGCGGCGAAAGGACGCTTCGTCCAGCCGCATGCTGCGGGCCAGTTGGGACACCAGCAAGTCCACCGGCGGGCTTCCGGGCTTCTTCAACTCGAGCGCCAGCCGCAGCATGGCAGCGCCGTGGAGCGCGTCATCGGACGCACCCGTGCGCCGTGTGCTGTCGGCGTCACGCGGGCGGGCCTTCGCTCTCCGGGTCTCCATCTGGCGCCCCGGGAAGCGGGCCCCCGGGGAGGCAATGCTAGGGAGCCTGACGGCTTGGTTGTCAACGCTTTGCAAGGCGTTGCGCAGGGACTCCACCCAGCGTTGAAGCGCCTGTCTGCGCATGCTTGACTTCCTCCGCCCCCTGTCACGGACACACCCCCAGCCCGCCCCGAAATTCCCAGAAGGCGCCCATGGAGCATCGTTACATTGCGGTCGAGGGGCCCATCGGGGTGGGCAAGACCAGTCTCGCCAAGCTGCTCGCCGAACGCCTTGCGGGGCGGCCGGTGCTGGAGAGCGTGGAGGAGAACCCCTTCCTGCCGGCCTTCTACAAGGAGCCGGCGGCCAACGCGCTCAAGACGCAGCTCTTCTTCCTGCTCAGTCGCTACCAGCAGCAGCAGGCCTTAAGCCAGGCGGACCTCTTCGCGCAGGTGACGGTGAGCGACTACGTCTTCGCCAAGGACCGCATCTTTGCGACCCTCACCCTCAGCCCGGATGAATTGGGCCTCTACGAGAGGGTGTACGACGCGCTCGGCCCCCGGGTGGTGCAGCCGGACCTGGTCATCTACCTGCAGGCGCGCCAGGACGTGCTGCTCCAGCGCATCAAGCGGCGGGCCCGGGACTACGAGAGGCACTTCGACGCCGACTACCTGGCCAAGCTGGCCCGCGCCTACAACGACTTCTTCTTCCACTACGGCGACACGCCCTTGCTGGTCATCAACACCAGCGACATCGACTTCGTCCACAACGAGGCCGACCTGGACAACCTGGTCTCCGTCATCCGGAAGATGCGCAAGGGGGTCCATCACTACCTCCCCCTGGCCGACACCCGGCCGCGCTGAAGGCCCCAGCGGGGGGGGTTCACTCAGGGCGGAAAGCCTCCCCCCTGCTTCCCTTTCGGTGGCGGCGGCCCCGGCCGGACGCGTTAAAGTGTGCCGACTGGCCAACGGCGAGCCCCTGAAGCGTTGGGGGACGGTGAACGGCCAGCACGCGGTGCGGTACCCACAACCCGAAGTCCCCCAAACGGAGGTGAACCGTGGACAAGGTCACCATCCACACGCTGAAGCGCCAGAAGCAGGCCGGCCAACGCATCTGCATGGTCACGGCCTACGACGCCACCTTCGCCCGCATCCTCGACGACGCCGGCGCCGACATCCTCCTCGTCGGCGACAGCTTGGGCATGGTGGTGCAGGGCAATGACTCCACCCTGCCCGTCACCATGGACCAGATGGTCTACCACTGCCGGGCCGTCACCGAGGGGGCGCGGCGGGCGCACGTGGTGGGGGACATGCCCTTCATCAGCTACCAGACGTCGGCGGTGGAGGCGGTGAAGAACGCCGGGCGGCTGGTGGCCGAGGGCGGTGCGGGCAGCGTGAAGCTGGAGGGGGGCGCGGAGTTCTCCGACACCATCGCGCACCTGCTTCGGGCCAGCATCCCCGTCATGGGCCACATCGGCCTCACCCCGCAGTCGGTGCACAAGATGGGCGGCTACGTCGTCCAGGGCCGGGACGAGGAGTCGGCCCGGCAGCTGTACCGCGACGCGCTCGCGCTGCAGGAGGCGGGCTGCTACGCCCTCGTCCTGGAGGGCGTGCCGATGGAGCTGGCTCAGGAGATCACCGCCGCCCTCAGCATCCCCACCATCGGCATTGGTGCGGGCGTGCACTGCGACGGGCAGGTGCTCGTCTGCTACGACTTGCTCGGGCTCAACCCCGACTTCAAGCCCAAGTTCGTGAAGCGCTACGCCGACCTCTACGGCACCACCCGGGCGGCGGCCGAGACCTTCTTCGCCGAGGTGCGCGGCGACGCCTTCCCGGATGACGCTCACTCCTTCAAGTCGAAGACCATCCGCCTGGTGGCGAGCAACCCCGGGGCGCCCGCGGCGCCCGCCAGTCCGGGCCCTGGCGAGGAGCGCCTCGGCGCGGTGTACGGGGTGCCGGTCTGACGTGGCCGCCCCTGCTGTGCTCACCGACCGCCCGCGAGGCGGCAGACGTCGCCGAGGCCACCCGCCGCGCCGGGCGCCGGCTGTCGCTGGTGCCCACCATGGGCTACCTGCACGACGGGCATGTCTGTCTGATGCGCGAGGCGCGGCCCGGGCCGACGTGGTGGCGGTCAGCATCTTCGTCAACCCCACCCAGTTCGGCCCGGGCGAGGACCTCTCCCGCTACCCGCGCGACTTCGCCGGGGACCTGGCGGCCTGCGCGCAGGCCGGGGTGGACGTCGTCTTCGCACCCCGACGTGCAGCAGATGTACCCGGCGGGGCACCAGACGTCCGTCGAGGTGGCGGAGCTCTCGCGCAGGGCTGTGCGGGGAGCGCCGGCCGGGCCACTTCCGCGGCGTGGCCACGGTGGTGGCGCAGCTGTTTTCCCTGTTCCGGCCGCACATGGCCATCTTCGGCGAGAAGGACTACCAGCAGCTGCAGGTGATGCGACGGCTATCCGCCGACCTGCACCTGGGCGTGGAGGTGGTGGGGATGCCCATCCGTGCGCGAGGCGGACGGGCTGGCGATGAGTACACGCAACGCCTACCTGAAGGGGGCGGAACGGACCCGGGCCCGGGCCCTCTTTGTGGGGCTCCAGGCCGCGCGGGGACGCTTCCGGGAAGGCACCGTCGAGCCGGCGCCGCTGCTCGGCGCGGTGCGAGAGGCCCTGCGAGCGGCCGACGTCCGGGAGGACTACGTGGCGCTGGTGGACCCGGACACGCTGGTGCCCCTGGCGCGGGCCGTCCCGCGCGCGCGCCTTCTGGTGGCAGGCTTCGTCGGCGCCACCCGCCTCATCGACAACGTCGAGCTCGGCTAGCCAGATGCAGTCGCACAGCGCCAAGGCCGCCGCCGGCGGCGAGAAAGTCATCGCCACCAACCGCAAGGCGCGCGCCGACTACTCGGTGGAGGAGACCCTCGAGGCCGGGCTCGCAGCTCGTCGGCAGCGAGGTGAAGAGCCTGCGGGCCGGCTCGGTGCAGATGTCCGATGGGCTACGCCCTGCCCAACAAGGGCGGCGAATTGTTCCTGCACAATCTGCGCATTGGCGCCTACGGGGCGGCCAGCCTCTTCCCCCATGAGCCCACCCGGGCCCGCAAGCTGCTCCTGCACCGGGCCGAGCTGGACCGCTGGGCGGCCAAGGTGCGGGAGCGGGGCTACTCCATCGTTCCGCTGGTGCTTTACTTCAAGGGCGGACGGGCCAAGGTGCAGCTGGGGCTGGTGAAGGGAAAGACGCACGAGGACCGCCGCCAGGACATCAAGCAGCGGGAGACGAAGCGAGAGATGGATCGCATGCTTCGGAGGCGTTAGCCTTTTTGGGAAGCCGAGGGGGGCCCCTCCCCCAAAAAGGCCATGGACGACCGCACGCCGGAAAAGAAACAGCACCTGCTGTCGGCCCTGGACCGGGGCATGGTGATGGTGCACTTGGACGCGCGTCGTGCCGGCGTGCTGGTGCCTCAGGAGTTCCGCACCGAATCCCACCTGCGCCTCAACCTCAGCTACCGCTTTGAGCCGTCGGACCTCTCGGTGGGGGAGTGGGGGCTGCGCAGTACGTTGCGTTTCTCGGGCAGCCGCTTCACCGTGGCCATTCCGTGGAGCGCTGTGTTCGCCATCACCAGCCACGCCAGCCATGAATTCTGGATGTTTCCCGAGGACATGCCGCCCGAGCTCACCCGCGGCTCGGGCGTGGCCCGACCCGCGCGCGGTCCGCTCGAGACACGCAGCCCGGCCCTGCGGCCGGTCGGCGTCGAGGCCAGCGGGGCGGCCGAGGACGCCGGGCCCGAGCAAACGCAGCCGCGTGGCCGGGGCCACCTCCGCGTGGTGAAGTAACGCAAGTCAGCGTCGTTGCAGGCGGGCCTCCAGCCGCGCCGGACGGCCGCCCGGGAAGCTGCCGTTCCAGGGCCGGTAGCCCGGGTGGGTAATGGTGACATTCACCGGTCCCGGCCCCCACGTGTTGTCGGCGGCCCAGGGCGTGACGCCGACCGGTGTGCCTTCCACGCTGACGGCCGCCCCGGACGGCTCGCTCGAGATGAGGACCACCACCGCGACGGGGGTGTGGGCCGGCGGCTGCTTGTCCTTGAGAAAGTAATACCAGCCGCCCGCGCCGAGTCCGGCGAGGACCAGGAGCCAAAGGAGGAGGCGGCCCGCGCCTTCCCCGCCGCTGGGCTGGCGTGGCTTCGGTGGAGGCGGCGGCGGGACGTAGTCCGTCTCGGCCCGTGGGGGCCGCGGTTCTAGCTCGAGCGGCTCGGCCCAAGGTCGCGGGGCGCGAGGCGGTGCTGGACCGACCGGGGCCAGGCGGCCGCGCCCGTCGACATTGCCGGACGCATCCAGGGCCGGGCCGGTGAGGTCGAAGCCTTCGTCGTCCTCGTCCTTCTTGGGAGGTTCCATGCTGGGGCGTTCCCTTCGCTTCAGGCCTGGTGAGGGAAGCGTTCGGAGAGTTCGCGCAGCGTCTTCCAGTTGAAGATGCCGGTGGTGTGCCCGTCACTGAAGCGGATGTGCAGCGCGTAGTTCCCCGCCGGCTGGACCTCGGCCAACGTTACCTGGGCACTGACGGCGGCCGGGTCCAGGGTGCGCTGGTGCGTCCACTCATCCACGCACGCCGCGCACGGACACTGCAGCCGAAGGGTGCGGGCCGACACGGAGGTCCGCACGCCGTCGTCCCAGCTGAGGCGCAACACGCTGCCGTCCGGCGTCACCTGCAGGTGGGCCGCGGCCGGGGGAAGCGTGCTCGGCTTCAGGTGGTCCCAAAAACTCAAACGGTAGCCCTCCCTGGAGCTGGGGTAGCAAAAGAGGCGACCGCCCGGGCCACCGGGTGCTCTTGGGGGTGGGCAGGCATGTCCTGCTTGTACGACAAAAGGACGCTGTCGCGGGCGGGGGGAATCACGAGGCGAGCTGGACGGGCGGTGCGGCCGGCTCGGCCCCGGCGGCGCGCCGGCCCAGGACGCGCCGCAACGCATCCACCACCGCCGGGTCCAGGGCCACCCCGCGCAGCCGCTCCATGATGTCCAGCGCGGCCGGGGTGGACATGGCCCGCTGGTAGGGGCGGGTGGTGGTGCAGGCGTCCCAGGTGTCGGCGCAGCCGACGATGCGAGCCACCAGCGGGATGGCCTCCCCGGCCAGGCCCTCCGGGTAGCCGGCCCCGTTCCACTTCTCGTGGTGACTGCTTCACCGCCGCCCGGGCGGCGCCGAGGAAGGTGACCGGCTCGACGATGGAGGCGCCGATGACCGGGTGCTCGCGCATGACGGTCATCTCCTCGTTGGTGAGCTGCTCCTGCTTGCCGAGGATGGTGTCCACAATTCCAATCTTGCCGATGTCGTGGAGGATGCCGGCGTAGCGCAGCAGCTTCACCTCCGGCTCCGGCAGCCCGAGCTCCCGGCCGATGGCCGCCGAGAGGTCCCCCACCCGCTGGCTGTGGCCGCGGGTGTAGGGGTCTTTGCTGTCGATGCTGTTGGCCAGTGCCAGGATGGTCTCCAGGTAGCCCTGCTCGAGGCTCTGGTAGAGGCCCTTGTTCTCCTTGTCGTAGCGGAGCAGCTGCTGGCTCATGTGGTTGAAAGTCCGTGCCAGCTCGCCGAGCTCATTGTTGCTCTTCAGCTCCACCTGGCTGCCGAAGCGGCCCCGGGCGATGTCGAGGGCTGAGGCGACGAAGCGCTTGAGCGGCCGCGTCAGCCCGCGCGAGAACAGCAGCGCCAGCACCAGAGCCACCGCCAGCGCGGCCAGAAAGCCCACCAGAATGCGGTGCTGCATGGAGCGCACCTGGGTGTAGGCCGCATCCAGGGGCTGTTCGCTCACCACCGCCCAGCCGGGGCCCGCCACCACCGCGTAGGCGCCCACCACCCGCTCGTCCCCGCTGCCGAAGTTGCCCACGCGGAACAGTTCTGGGTCGGGCGTGCGGGCCAGCGTCGCCAGAAGGCTCGCCACCGCCGGCCGGGCGGAGAGGTCCGCGCCGGGAGGAAAGCGCCCCCGGGGGCCGGCCACCAGCTTGCCCTGCCCATCGACGACGTAGGCAAAGCCACTGCTTCCTACCCGCTGGTCCTCCACCGTCTCGGCCAGCCCGGCGAGGGACAGCTCGGCGGCGAGGTAGCCCCTGGGGGGGTCTCCCACCGGGAAGGCCACCGTCACCGTCGGGGGGCGTCCCGGCCGGGCGACCGGCGCCGCGTAGCGCAGCCCGCTCAGCCCATCCAACAGCGCGCGCGCCCGCGCCTCATGTTCAGCCACCTCGGTGGGCGGGACGTCGTTGAAGGCGAAGGCCTGCAGTCCGGCCACCCGCGTCTTCTGGGCGTCGAAGGCGGTGATGGCGGTGACGTCCCGGCGCTCGGTGAGGACGGATGTCACGGCCGAACGCTGCTCGGCCAGCGGCAGCGAGAAGAAGCCTGGGCTGCGGGAGAGCGCCAGCACCGCCCGCACCGGCTCCTCCAGGGAACGCTCCGTCTTCAGCCGCAGCTGCTTCACACGCTCGCCGGACAATTCCTGCGCATCCCGTGTCAGCAGCTCCCGGGTGTCGGACAGGACGAGGAGGCCGACGGTGGCGGTGGAGACCACGCCCACCACCAGCATCAATAAGAAGATGGCCTTGAAGAGTTTCACTTCCAGTCCGGAGGTTGCACTTCGAGCTTGATGTTGCCGCTGGTCAGCTCGAGCGGGCGTTCTGAGAGGGGCCCGAGCTCACCCTCGACGCCCAGAGCCCGCACGCTCCACCGGTAGCTGCCGGTGAGGACACTTGGGAAGCTAGCCTCGGCCCGGGTGGTGCGCAGCGTCTGGCCGGTGGGCCCGTGCAACTCCACCAGGTAGCCCCGGGCCCCGGCCACCGCCCGCCAGCTAAGGCGCAGCGGGCCCACGCCCTTGCCCTTGGGGTCGAGGGCGAGTCGCTGGCCCGCCGCCGGAGCCAGAAGGACGGGCGCTTCCAGGGCGCTCCCGGTGGGCGTCGCCAGCTGCCCGGTGGGGATGCCAGGCGCCTCGCCCTTGTGCACCAGCACGGTTTCCCCGGGGCTGACGGCCCGCGTCCGGCCCTCCGCCTCCACGCGCACTGGGATGCCGGAGTCGACGTGCACCCGCGTCGTGCCATCCGGGGCGACCTGGATGGCGAAGCGCGAGGGGTCCTCCGCCCGCTGGGACAGAAGCCTCCAGGCGCTGTCGGCCTCCGTGGCGGCCTCCGCGTACTTGGCAGCGGACAGCTGCCGCTCGGCCTCGGCGGTCCTTTCGGCGGCCTCGGTGCGCGCGGCCCCCGGCTTGGCCTGCTGAACGGCACTCTTTGCCGAGGCGATGGCGGAAAGCGCCAGTTCGCGCTCGGGCCCGGGCAGAAGCAGCTGCGTGCCGGGGGCTACCAGGTCCGAGTCCAGGTGGTTGATGGCCTTGAGCTCGCTGGCCGCCCCGGCGCTTCCCAGCGTCCGCAGGGCGACGTCAGAAAGCGTCTCCCTTGGTTGCACCACCGTCTCCCGGTGCGCCGGAGCGGCCAGTACCAGCAGGGCGAGGAGGGAAGGCCTCACTGGAAGACAATCTCCCGTCCGCCGCGCACCGTCGCCGCGGGCGTGCCGACACTCAAGTCCTGGGTGGCGGGCGTCTGCAGGGTGGCGTCCACGGTGCCGCGTTTGACGGTGAGGTCCGTCCGGTCGCGTCCCGGTGCCCCTCCCGTCTCGGCGATGCCGATGAGGGCCTCCTCTCCCACCAGGACGGTGGAGCCGTTGGGAAAGCGCACCAGGGCCTGTGCGCGCGCGCCCGTCTGCACGGTGTCGTTTTCCAAGAGCGCCATACCCTCGCTGGCCGGGGCCCAGTCATCCGCCGCGGCGCGCTTCACCGACACCGTCCCCTTCAGCTGCGAGAGGATGGCACGGGCGGTGGGCGTCGCAGCGGCGTCGAGCACGCCAGAGGGCGGTGACTTGCGACAGGCGTCGCCCGCCGCAAGCAGCGTGAGGCACAGTGCCATGTGTCGTCCCGACGGTTGCAGGGGCCCGCTGTCCGTGAAGCTGCGCAGAGAGCCACTCTAGCAGCAGCCAGCACGCGCCCGGGGGGGGCGCCCACACGGGGAGGGAGGGCCGCGCCCCATACAGCGGGGCCCCCCCGGAGGGTGTGCCACCTTCGGCTACAGCCGCCGGTGCTGCAGCGCCGGCAGCCGCGTCCGGATGCGCTCGAGCAGCGCCCTGTCCATCTCGGCCATGGCCAGCCCCTCGCCCTCGGAAGCGCATGCCAGCACCGTCCCCCACGGGTCCACCACCAGCGCATGCCCGTACGTCAGCCGGTCGCCCGGGTGACGGCCGCCCTGCGCCGGGGCGAGGACATAGGCCTGGTTCTCCACCGCCCGCGCCCGCAGCAGCACCTCCCAGTGGTCCTTGCCCGTCATCAGGGTGAAGGCCGACGGCACCGTTAGGAGGACCGCGCCTTGCGCGGACAGCGCGCGGTAGAGCTCCGGGAAGCGCAAGTCGTAGCAAACCGACAGGCCGAGCCGGCCGAGCGGCGTCTGCACGCTGACGACGTCCTGGCCGGGGGCCACGGCTTGGGACTCGCGGTACGTCTGTCCGTCGCCCACCTCGACGTCAAACAGGTGCATCTTCCGGTAGACGGCCAGCCGCTGGCCGTCCGGGCCGAAGAGGACGCTGGTGTTGTACAGCCGCCCACCGGGCGCGCCGGCTTCCAGCACGCTGCCGGCCAGAAGGTGCACGCTGCAGCTGCGGGCCAGCGCGGAAAAGCGCGCCAGGGTGGGCCCCTCCAGGGATTCGGCCGCCGCGGCGCGTTCCGCCTCCGGCCCCATCCAGGCGACATTCTCCGGCAGGCCCACCAGGGCCGCACCGCGCCGGGCCGCTTCGCGGACGAGACGTTCCGCGGCGGCCAGGTTGTGGGCCTTGTCGGCGCCGGACGCCATCTGCACGGCAGCAAGAAGCGGCATGGGGGTTTCGCCACACCATGCCACGGGCCAGCCCCCTTCCGCCCGGGGCCGAAACGGGCATAACGCAGAGCGTCAGCGGGCTGGCAAGGACCCGCGGCGACGGCAGCCCACGCCTCGGGCGGCGCCTTTACACCCTCGGGAGGCCTGTGGTACCGAGGGCGTCCACATTTTTCGATTTACCCTCGAAAAGTGGGCCTTCGTGCCCGCTTTTTTCGTTTCTGGACCCCTCCTGCCATGGCCGAGGTACTTCACAAGGCATCGGTGGCCGAGCGCGCGGCGCGCGTGGCGGAGCCTTTGGTGCAGGCCGAGGGCTTCGAGCTGGTGGATGTCGAGTGGCTGAGGGAGCCGGGGGGATGGATTCTCCGGCTGTACATCGACCGTCCGGGCCGTGACCCCCTGGCCAAGGACGGTGGGATTGGTCTCGAGGAGTGTGCCCGGGTCTCCCACGCGGTGGAGACGGCGCTCGACGTGGAGGACGTCGTCGAGCAGGCCTACAGCCTCGAGGTCAGCAGCCCCGGCATCAACCGGCCCCTGCGAAAGCCGGACCACTTCCGGCGGGTGCTGGGCAAGCGCATCAAGGTGAAGACGTTTGGCCCGGTGGGAACGCCGGGGCGAAAGCACTTCACCGGGACACTGGAGGACGTGGCCGACGAGGGAGTGACCGTCCACGTCGAAGGTGGACCCGCCTTCCGCATCCCGTTCCGGGACATCGCGAAGGCGAATCTGGAGTTCGATTTCTAGGGACGAACGAGCCATGGCAACGACAGCGGCAGCCACCCCGGTGGTGAACCTCAACCTCATCCTGGAGCAGGTGGCCAAGGACAAGGGCATCGAGAAGAGCGTCCTGGTGGCGACCCTCGAGGATGCCATGCAGACGGCGGCCAAGAAGCACTTCGGACAGGACCGCAACCTGGAGGCCAAGTACGACACCGACAAGGGCGTGGTGGAACTGTTCCAGGCCGTGACGGTGGTGGAGGAGATTACCGACCCGGCCCAGGGGGTCAACCAGCTGAGCATGGAGGAGGCCGGGAAGAAGGGCATGGAAGTCGAGGCCGGCGATGAGCTGGTCTTCCAGATTTTCTACCGCGACGAGGACGCCGCCGAGGCCAAGGCCCAGGACGACCAGTACGGGGACATCCTCCGGCTCAAGACGTTCCGGCGGGGCTTCGGCCGCATCGCCGCCCAGACAGCCAAGCAGGTCATCCTCCAGCGCACGCGCGATGCGGAGCGGGAGAATGTCTACAACGAGTACAAGGACCGCAAGAACGAGATTGTCACCGGCATCGCCCGGCGCTTCGAGCGGGGCAACATCATCGTGGACCTGGGACGCGCCGAGGCGGTGCTGCCGGTGCGCGAGCAGGTGCCCCGGGAGACGTACCGCGCCGGGGACCGGGTGCAGGCCTTCGTCCTGGACGTGCTGCGCGAGTCGAAAGGGCCACAGATTATTTTGAGTCGCGCCTCGGTGAATCTCCTCACCAAGTTGTTCGAGATGGAAGTCCCGGAGATTGCCGAAGGCATTGTCGTCATCGAGGCGGCGGCACGCGAGCCGGGCGGGCGGGCGAAGATTGCCGTCAGCAGCCGGGACGCCGACGTGGACCCGGTGGGGGCCTGCGTGGGCATGAAGGGCAGCCGCGTGCAGGCGGTGGTGCAGGAGCTGCGCGGGGAGAAAATCGACATCGTCCCCTGGGACGAGGACCCGGCCCGCTTCGTCTGCTCGGCCCTGGCCCCGGCCGAGGTGTCCCGGGTGATTATCGATGAGGCCAACCACGCCATGGAGCTGATTGTGCCGGACGACCAGCTGTCCTTGGCCATCGGCCGGCGCGGGCAGAACGTGCGCCTGGCCGCCCAGTTGACGGGCTGGAAGCTGGACATCAACAGCGAGAGCCGCGTCCGGGAAATGCGCGAGTTCGCCAACCGCTCCTTGGGCGTCTTGCCCGGCGTGAATGAGATGTTGATTGAGACCCTTTACGCCCACGGCTTCCGCCAGGCCAAGGACGTCGCCGAGGCAAGCCCAGAAGTGCTGGCGCAGATTCCCGGCGTGGACCCGGCCAGGATTCCGGCGATGCAGGAACAGGCAAGCAAGCAGATGGTGGACGACGCGGCGGAGCTCTCGCGCATGGAGTACGAGCGCGAGCAGCAACGCCTCTTCGAAGCACGCCGTCACCCGGATGAGTTGACGCAAGCTGAGCGGCTGGCCCGGGTGCGAGGGATGAGCGAGAAGACCATCGAGGCGCTGGTGCTGAGCGGCTACAAGACGGTGGAGGACGTGGCCAATGAAAAGGACCTCGCCAAGCTGGGCGACGTGCCAGCGGTGGGCATCAAAAAGGCGCGCCAGCTGAAGAGCGCCGCCGAGTCCTACCTTTTGGAGGAGGCACGGCTAAGGACCGAGCTCGACGCCGAGCGCGCCGGCCTGGCCAGCCTGACCGCGGCGCCCGCCGCAGAGGAGGGGAAGGCGCCCTAGGAAGGCACACCGGGACACCCTTCGCCTGACGCCTGTGTGAGGCACTCCGGGTGGCTGTCCCACGCTTCCTTTTCAGGGCAAGAGGCCAGGGTGACTCCAGGGAGGCAGCATCCGGAGCGCACCTGCATTGGATGCGGGGCCAAGCGCCCCCAGCAGCAACTCCAGCGACTGTGCCTGTCGAGCGAGGGCACCTGTGGCTGGGACAAGACGAGGACCGGGACCGGTCGCGGCGCCTACCTGTGTGGGGCGGGCTGCTTGCGAGCTGCGGTGCAGCGAAAGGCGCTGGGGCGGGCTTTTCGCGGCCGGATGCGAGCCATTGACGTCTCCGCGCTGGAGGCGGCCCTGGCAGCAGCCGTCCTGAAGGTCTGGGCCGAGGAGTGACGAGTGCGTTAGAAGAGCAGCAGCAAGGGGCCTATGTCGAAGAAGCGCGTTCACGAAATCGCCAGGGAGCTCAAGTCCTTCGGCATCGAGCTGGACAACCGTGAGGTCGTCACCGAGCTGACGTCGCTCGGCTACGACGTCAAGAGTCACTCCAGCTCGCTCGAGGACGACCAGGCCACCGCAGCGGTACAGCGCATTGTCGAGAAGCGCCGTCCCCGCGCCACGCCCGCGCCGGTCGCAGCCAAGGGCTTCGTCGTCCGCCGCCGTGCCCCGGGTCCCGAAGGACACACTGGCCCCAACGGCACGGCTGCGCCCGCCGAGGCTCCCCAGGCCGAGGCGCCGCCACCCCCCGCGGCCCTCGAGGTGGTCGAGCCGGCCGCCCCGGTGGCCGCGCCCGACTTGGTGCCGGATTTGGTGGCTGAAGCCCAGGAGGCCCCGGCAGAGGCTGCGCCAGCGGCCCCCGCCCCGCCCGTGGCTCCCCCGCCGCCCGCACAGCGCGAGGCCGCGGCCCCCCCCACGGCCGTCGTTCCGCCCCCGGCCGCCGCCCCGGCGGCAGCGCCCACCCAGCGGCCCGCCGCCGGAGGCTTCCGGTCGGCACAGATTATTTCTCGCCCCGCGGCTCAGGGTTCTCGCTCCGGCCCGGTGTCTCCGCCCGTCCGGACCGGCCCGCCGGCCAGCGCTGCCCAGGCGCGCCCCGGAAGCGCCGGCGTGGCGACGCAGGCCCGTCCCGGAAACCCGGGCCAAACCGTCACCCACCGTCCCGGGGTGGGCGGTCCCCGCGCCGGTGCCGCCCCCGGGGCCAGTGCCGCGCCCACTGGGGCGCCGGGCGAGGCCCGGCGCCCGACGGCCACCCAGGCCGTCGTCATCAGCCGGCCCCTCATCGCCGTGCGCCGGGTGACGCCCTCCTCCACCGCCCACAAGAACATCCCGATGGCGCCGGGGAAGAAGGCCATCGGGGAGGTGCGCGAATTCAAGGTGGTGCCCGACGGGCTCGGCCGTGGCCGCGAGCTCATCGACATCACCAAGAAGAAGGAGCAGGACCGTGGCAAGAAGCGCACCACCGAGAAGGAAGGCGGCATCACCAAACAGGAGATGGACAACCTGATTTGGGGGCGCGTCACCATCCCGGTGCGCGGCAAGAAGCGCAAGCCCACCAAGAAGGGGCAGAAGACGCAAATCACAGAGATGGCTGGGGACAAGAAGGTCATCCGCATCCAAGAGGCCATCAGCGTCTCGGACCTGTCGCAGACGATGGGCGTGAAGACGGCGGAGATTATTAAGAAGCTGATGGCCGGCGGCACCATGGCCACCGCCAACCAGATGGTGGACATGGAGACCGCCGCCATCATCGCCACCGACTACGGCTGGAAGGTGGAGAAGGTGGGCTTCGAGGTGGAGGACTACCTCCCTGAGGTGGGTGAAAAACCCGAGGACGAGCGGCCGCGGCCGCCGGTCGTCACCGTCATGGGCCACGTCGACCACGGCAAGACGTCGCTGCTCGACGCCATCCGCTCGGCCCACGTGGCCGAGGGCGAGGCCGGCGGCATCACCCAGCACATCGGCGCCTACACCGTCACGCTGCCCAAGGGCGACATCACCTTTCTGGACACCCCGGGACATGAAGCCTTCACTTCCATGCGGGCCCGGGGCGCCAACGTCACCGACCTGGTGGTGCTGGTGGTGGCCGCCGACGACGGCGTGATGCCCCAGACGCAGGAGGCGGTCAGTCACGCCAAGGCGGCCAAGGTGCCGCTGGTGGTGGCCATCAACAAGATGGACTTGCCGGGGGCCAACCCGGAACGCGTGAAGAAGGACCTGGCCGGCCTGGAACTGGTGCCCGAGGAGTGGGGCGGCGACACCATCGTGGTGCCGGTCAGCGCGCGCACCAAGGCCGGGGTGGACCTCCTCCTGGAAAACATCCTGCTTCAGGCCGAGGTGCTGGAACTGACCGCCAACCCCAACCGGCCGGCACTCGGCACGGTCATCGAAGCCAAGCTGGAGAAGGGCCGCGGCCCGGTGGCCACCGTGCTGGTGCAGGAGGGAACGCTCCGCACCGGCGACGCCGTCGTCACCGGCACCCACTACGGCCGGGTGCGGGCGCTTCTGGACGGACGGGGCAAACCGGTGAAGGAAGTCCTCCCCGGCTACTCGGCCGAGGTGGTGGGACTGTCGGGCGTGCCCACCGCCGGCGACACCATCAACGGCGTCGAGGACGAGAAGGCGGCCAAGGAGATTGCCGACCACCGCATCACCAAGGAGCGCCAGGCGGACCTCGGCAAGACGTCCAAGGACTCGCTGGAGTCGCTGCTGCAGAGGACCAAGGAAGGCGAGGCGAAGGAACTGCGCGTCGTCATCAAGGGCGACGTGCAGGGGTCGGTGGAGGCAGTCGCCCAGGCCCTCACCAAGCTGGCCACTGCCAAGGTGAAGGTGGAGATTATCCACAAGGGCGTCGGCGCGATGACCGAGTCCGACGTCATGCTGGCCGCGGCCAGCAAGGGGACGGTGCTCGGCTTCAACGTGAAGCCGGAGTCCGGCTCCGAAGCGGCGGCCAAGGCCCAGGGCGTCGCCATCTACACCTACTCCATCATCTATGAATTGATTGATGGAGTTCGCAAGGCGATGGAAGGGCTGCTCGAGCCCATCCGCACCGAGAAGAAGCTGGGGCGGGCCGAGGTCCGCAACCTCTTCAACGTCCCGAAACTCGGCACCATCGCCGGCTGCTCGGTGGTGGAGGGCGTCATCAAGCGGACCAGCCAGGTGCGCATCTTCCGCGAAGAGAAGGCCATCGGCACCGGGAAGGTGGCCAGCCTCAAGCGCTTCAAGGACGACGTGCGCGAGGTGGCGCAGGGCTTCGAGTGCGGCATCGGCGTCGAGGGTTGGCAGGATTTCAAGGCGGGCGACATCATCGAGGCGTTCGAGGTCGAGGAGACGCGGCCCAGCCTGGAGTAGGGTTTCTCCCCAGGCTCACCAGGGTGGTGGCTCTTCGAAGGAGCAGCAGTCCAGATGTTTGTCGGCGTCGCTCGCTGTGCGCTGCAGATTGCGGATTCCGGGTCGCTCAAGTCCAAGCGCCAGGTGCTCCGCCGCATCACCGACCGCGTGAAGGCGCGCTTCAACGCCTCGGTGGCCGAGGTGGAGGACCAGGACCTCTGGCAGCGGGCCACCATCGCCTTCGCGGTGGTGGGCAATGACAAGCGCCACGTGGACGAGCAGTTGGAGAAGCTGCTGCACTTCGTCGAGGAGATGTACCTGGCGCCGCTGCTCACCCGGGAACGGGAGATTCTGACCTTCGGCGAGCAGCTCTTCACGGCCCCGGCTCCGGGCACCGACCCGGGCACGCTGGAGCTGCCGTTTGCGCGCGAGGACCGAAGCCTGGCCGAGGCCGAGGGAATGGCCGCCTGGGAGCGTCGGCCCGCAGAACCGCTGGTGCGGCGCGCCGGTCAGCGCACCAGCGGAGACCTCTCGGTGGCCGAGGCCCGCGACCGGGCCCGGGCGCTGCGCAACCGCCGGGACTGGGAGAAGCCCTGAGCACGCCAGCGCGGCCGGAGCGGGTGGGGGCGGAGGTTCAGGCCGCGGTGGCTGACTTGCTCGGCCGGGGCGCCCTGCGCGACCCACGCATCGGCTTCATCACCGTCACCGGGGTGAAGGTGTCCCCGGACTTGCGCGTGGCGCGCGTGTACTGGTCGAGCCTCGGAGATGACGCCGCCCGGCGCGAGACCCAGGCCGGGCTGGACGCGGCCAAGGGCTTCGTCCGCCGGGAGGTGACGTCGCGGGTGAAGCTGCGCGTCTCGCCCGAAGTCTTCTTCGTCTTCGACGAGTCCGTGCAGGAGGGTGACAAGATTGACCGCCTGCTGCGCGAGGTGAAGGCGAAGGAGGGCTGGTGAGCGTCGGCGCGGGCGTTAAGCTTCGCTGACGCGGCCATGGACGGGCTCCTCCTCATCGACAAGCACTCGGGCCCCACCTCCTTCGAGGTGGTGCGACAGGTCCGTCTCCTCACCGGAGCACCCAAGGCCGGGCACACCGGGACGCTCGACCCGCTGGCCACCGGTGTGCTGCCGGTGGCCCTCGGCGAGGCCACCAAGCTGGCCGGGCTGCTGACGGAAGGGGACAAGGCCTACGACGCTGTGGTGCGTTTGGGCCTGGAAACCGACACCCTGGACGTCACCGGCACCATCCGGCGCACGGCCCAGGTGCCCGCCCTGTCCGAGGCAACGCTGGAAGGGGTGCTGGCGTCCTTCCGTGGCAGCTTTCTGCAGACGCCCCCCATGGTGTCCGCAGTGAAGGTGCGCGGCCGTCGGCTGTATGAGTTGGCTCGGGCCGGGCAGCAGGTGGAGCGCACCGCGCGGCCTGTCACCGTCCACGCCCTCGCCCTGCGGGACTTCTCCGCCACCGACGTCACCCTCTCCGTGCACTGCAGCAAGGGCTTCTTCGTCCGGGTACTGGCCGAGGAGCTCGGCCGGGCGCTCGGCTGCGGCGGGTGCCTAAAGGCGCTCCGCCGCACGGCCAGTGGCCCCTTCACCCTGGAAGGGGCCCTCACCCTCGAGCGTCTGGAGGCGCTGGCCAAGGGGCCGGAGGGCCTCGCCGCCGTCCGGGCGCGCCTGGTGTCCCCCGCCGACATGCTGCCCGAGCTGCCGGCCCTAAGGGTGACTGCTGCGGACGCGGCCAAGGTGGGCCACGGCCTGCCGCTGCCCGTCCATGTGGAGAGCCGGGGCCGGGTGCGGGTGCTCGGGCCCTCCGGGGCGCTCCTCGCCGTAGCGGACGTCCGCGACGGCCGGCTGGCCTACGTTCGCGTCCTGGCCCAGAAGACGTGAACGTCACCGTCCTCGTCCCCAGCAGTCTTCGAAGCGCCGTGGACGGCAAGCGGCGGGTGGAGTTGGGCGTCCCAGCCGGTTCCGGGGTGGGGGAAGTCCTGCAGACGCTTCTCACCCTGTACCCGAAATTGGCCCGGGTGCTGGCCACCGAGCGGCAGCACGGCCGGCAGGGGCTGACCCTCTTCTACGAGGAGGCGGGCCTACGCCGGGGCCGGCGCGAGCACGCGCGGGTGTGGCTGTTCGCCCCTCAGGCGGAGCCCACCGGCTAAAGGCGGGCCGGCGCTCACCCCGGGGCCCCCCCTGGCCCTAAAACCCCCCGAATTGCATTCCCGGGGGTGGCGCGCCTATAAGCCCCGGCGCCCAGTCCCCGGGACAGTCCCGGGGGCCGCAAGGGCATGCCCGGCGTCTGCACCCCTCCGCGGACGTCTCCAGGGCCCCAGCGTCCCAACCCCTCACTTCTTGGGGAAGGGATACCCTGGGACGACTGGGAAGTCGGGCCGGGGACGTCCCCCACCGGCGTTACCCATGGGAGCGGGATGGAGTTGCACATTGACTGTCGAGATTGAGCGGAAGGCCGAACTGGTTGCCCGCTACCGGACGCACGAGACGGATACCGGGAGCCCCGAAGTCCAGGTGGCCCTCATCTCTGAGCGCATCAACCAGCTGACGGACCATTTCAAGACGCACAAGAAGGACCACCACAGCCGCCGCGGGCTTCTCAAGCTGGTCGGCCAGCGCCGCCGGCTGCTCGACTATTTGAAGAAGAAGGACACCACACGTTACAAGAAGTTGATTGACGGGCTCGGCATCCGCAAGTAGCCGGGACAAGAAGCCGCAAGCCTCCTGTGGGGGGTGGGCCCCGCGCAGCCGGGAACCCCGACGCCCCAAGGAGGCAACAGTGAAGGGAAGTCGAGAGGTCGGGAGAGACGGAAGGAGTTTTGGCCTCCGTACGGAGGCGCCGAAGCAACCGTTGGATTTGGCGCCTGCGCTCAGAGACTGAAAGTTCCTTTCGGTGGCAGCGCTCTCCCGGTCCCCTCCAGAGCAGTTTGGGACGTTCACGAGAGACCACGGGCCGGGGAGCTCGCCTTGTTGGAGGATGCTGCGTTCCTCCCAGCAAGGCCCAGGCGACCCCGGCCAGAGCCAGAAGGAACGCATGTACCTCAAGAAGGAAGTGAAAGTTGGCGAGAACACCCTCAGCCTCGAGACTGGGAAGATGGCCAAACAGGCCGACGGCTCGGTGGTGCTGCGCTACGGCGACACCATCATCCTGGTCACGGCCGTGTCGGCGAAGGAGAAAAAGGACGTCGACTTCCTGCCGCTGACGGTGGAGTACCAGGAGCGGCTGTACTCCGCTGGTCGCATCCCGGGTAGCTTCTTCCGGCGTGAGGGGCGCCTCACCGAGAAGGAGACGCTGAGCTCGCGCCAGGTGGACAGAAGCTGCCGTCCGCTATTCCCCGAGGGCTACGCCTACGAGACGCAGGTCATCGCCTCCGTCATCTCCTCGGACCCCGAAAACGAAGGCGACATCCACGGCATCACCGGCGCTTCGGCCGCGTTGATGGTGTCCAACATCCCCTTCGACGGCCCCATCGCCGGAGTCCGGGTGGGCCGGGTGGAGGGCAAGTTGGTGGCCAACCCCACCGCCACCCAGCGGGCGGCCTCGGACATGGACATCATCATCGCCGCCAGCAAGGACGCCATCGTCATGGTGGAAGGCGGCGCCGAGCAGGTGTCGGAGGCCGACATGGTGGCGGCGCTGGACTTCGGCCACCGCAGCGTGCAGCCCGTCCTGCAGATGCAGGAGGAGATGCGCCGGGAGCTTGGCGTCACGGTGCGCGCCTATGACAAGGCCCCTGCCGCCGACGAGTCCCTCAAGGCGGCCGTCCGCCAGTTGGCCATGGACGGCATCCGCGCCGGCTATGCCATCCCCGAGAAGCACGCCCGCTACGACGCCCTCAGCGCGGTGAAGAAGCAGACCATCACCAAGCTGAAGGAGAAGATGGGCGAGGCCTTCACCCCCGCCACCGAGAAGTTGGCCAAGGCAGTGGTGGAGGACCTCAAGTATGAACACATGCGGGCGCTCACGGTGGGCGGCGGTCGCGTTGGCGGCCGGGGCCACGACCAGGTCCGTACCATCACCAGTGAGGTGGGCCTCCTCCCGCGGGTGCACGGCAGCGCGCTCTTCACTCGCGGCGAGACGCAGGCGCTGGTGGCCACCACGCTCGGGACGAGCGAGGACGAGCAGAGGGTGGAACTGCTGTCCGGACAGACGTTCCGGAAATTCATGCTCCACTACAACTTCCCGCCTTTCAGCGTCGGCGAGACCAAGCCCCTGCGCGGTCCGGGCCGGCGGGAGATTGGCCACGGGGCCCTCGCCGAGCGGGCGCTGCGCAACATGCTCCCCAAGAGCGAGACCTTCCCCTACACCATTCGCGTGGTGTCGGACATCCTCGAGTCCAACGGCTCCAGTTCCATGGCCTCCGTCTGCGGTGGCACGCTGGCGCTGATGGACGCGGGCGTACCCATCACCGCGCCGGTGGCGGGCATCGCCATGGGCCTGGTGAAGGAAGGGGACAAGGTGGCCATCCTCTCCGACATCCTCGGCGACGAGGACCACCTGGGTGACATGGACTTCAAGGTGTGCGGCACCGAGAAGGGCATCACCAGCATCCAGATGGACATCAAGATTACCGGGCTGACCACCGCCATCATGAGCCAGGCGCTGGAGCAGGCTCGCCGCGGCCGGTTGCACATCCTCGGCGAAATGCTGAAGGCGATTGACAAGCCGCGACCGGAAATCAACCGCTACGCGCCGCGCATTACCACCCTGATGATTCGGCCGGAGTTCATCAAGAACGTCATCGGACCGGGCGGCAAAGTCATCAAGGACATCATCGCCCGCACCGGCTGCTCCATCAACATCGAGGACAGCGGCCGGGTGGACATCGCCAGCAACAACTCCGAGGCGGTTCAGCAGGCCATCGCCATGGTGCAGGCGCTCACCCGCGAAGCCGAGGTCGGCAAGGTGTACCTGGGCACCGTGCGGAAGATTGCCGAGTTCGGCGCCTTCGTGGAGCTGTTCCCCGGCACCGACGGCCTGGTCCACATCTCGGAGCTCTCGGACAAGCGCGTGAAGAGCGTCTCGGACGTTCTCAAGGAAGGCGACGAGGTGATGGTGAAGGTCATCAGCATCGACCGCACTGGCAAAATCCGCCTTTCGCGTAAGGAGGCCATGGCCGAGCGCGCCGAGGGTGCCCAGGCGCCGGCCGCGGCGGCCACGTCGGGGGAGCCCCAGGCCAAGGCCTGATGGAGCCCATCGCCGTCCAGGTGCAGCGGGTGCGCTCGCACGCCGAGCCGCTCCCGCTGCCGCGCTACCAGACGGACGGTGCTTCGGGAATGGACCTGCTCGCCGACATCGACGGCGAGTGGACGCTGCAGCCGCTCGAGCGCCGCGCGGTGCCCACCGGACTGGCCATCGCGCTGCCGCCCGGGTTTGAAGCTCAGGTGCGACCGCGCTCCGGGCTGGCGCTGCGGCACGGCGTGACCTGCCTCAACTCGCCCGGCACCATCGACGCGGACTACCGGGGCGAGGTGCAAGTCATCCTCGCCAACCTGTCCGGGGCGCCCTTCAGCCTGCGGCGCGGCGAGCGCATCGCCCAACTCATCGTCGCGCCGGTAGTCCGCGCTGCGCTGGTGGAGGTGGAGGTACTCCCGGTGACCACGCGCGGCCATGGGGGATTTGGTTCCACCGGGGTGTGACAGTCGGGCGCAGGAGTGGCGACGTGGGGTGAGTCGAATAGACTCACGCCCGTGCTTTGCTACCGCTGCGGAAGCCATGTCCCGGACACGGCGGAACGTTGTGGCACCTGTGGCCAGCGTCAGGTGGGAACGGCGCGGATGCCCAGTGCCACCGGCCTCCGCAAGAAGCTGAATCCGGCGCTGCTCGCCGGGGCGCCCTACCGCGAGGGCGAGCTGATGGCCGACCGTTACCTCGTCAAGGATGCGGTGGGCGTCGGCCCCTTGGGCTTTGTGCTTCGCACCCAGGACCGCGAATTGGGCATCGACGTCTCGGTGAAGCTCATCCATCCGCGTTTCGTCCAGACCAACGAGGAGCGCGACGCCTTCCGCCAGGCCCTCGAGCCGGCGCGACGTTTCCTCCACCCCTCGCTCACCCGGCTGCACGACGTTGGCACCGACCAGGGCTGGCCGTACTTCACCTACACCTTCCTCGACGGGTTGCCGCTCCGGCGCATCATCGACTTGCGGCTGGCGAAGGGCCAGACGTTCGCCCTGGACGAGGTCGAGCCCATCCTCGGCCAGTTGATGGCGGCCCTGGAGGCCGCGCACCCGGCCGGCGCCCATGGTGGCCTCAAAGCAGAAAACATCCTGGTGCTTCCGGACATGCTGAAGGTCACCGACTGGGGCGTCGCCGCCGGCATGCCCCGGCCGCCCTTCGTCCAGGCCGAGCGGCAGAAGGCGGCCCACCGCCACCTCGCTCCGGAGTACCTGGCCGGGCTGGCCTTGGAACCGCGGGCGGACGTCTACGCCTTGGGCGTGCTGGTGGGGGAGATGCTGACCGGCCTCACCCCGGAGGACGAGATTCCGGAGTTGCGCCTCGTCAACCCGGAACTCCCCGATGCCATCGAAGGCTTCTACCGGCGGGCCCTGTCCGAGCGCCCGGAAAGTCGCTTCCGCAGCGTGCCGGGAGATGTTCGAGGCCTTCCTCGCCGTGGCCGAGGGCAAGCCCCTCAGTGCCGTGTCTGAGGCCAACGCGCCTGCCGACGCAGGCGGCGAGGACGGCTTCGAGGTGGACTTCGTCGAAGCGCAGACGACGGTGGTGCAGCCCGAGCCCGTCGCGCACGTCCCCCCGGTTGAGGTCGCGCCGCCCACCGCTGCGTCGGCTGCCGCTCCGGACGCTCCGCCAGAGGCACCTGTCGTGCCTTCTGCGCTGGACGCTTCTCCCGAGGGCTCCGTTGCTGCTTCCACGGCTACGCCCGAGGTGGCCCCGTCGACGGCAGCGGAACCGGCCACCCAGGCGCCGCCCCCCGTGGCGTCCGCACCTTCGGTGGAGGTGCCCTTCTGGTCCGAAGTCGCCGCGGCCTCCGCTCCCGCAGCCAGCACGCCGCCCGTTGCTGAGACGCTGTGGAGTGACGAAGAGGAGGAAGTCGAGGCGGACGAGGTGGTGACCAGTCCGACCGAGTCCGAGCCCGTCGCCCCGGTGCTGTCTCTGGCCCAGCCCGCCCCTGACGAGCCGCCGCCCCTCGCCAGGCCGCTGCCCGTCGTGCCGCGCATCGGTGTGCCTGCACTGACTGTCACCCCCGCCGCCCGTCCCGGCGTGCCGGCCATTGGCCTGTGGGGCCCGGGGGCCCGTCGCACCGGCGCGCACGCTGCCGTCGCCGTGGTCCTCCCCGAGTCCCCCTCCAGCGTCGCGCCGCTGCCGACGCCGCCGGCGGCCCCGTCCGAGTTGCACGAAGCCGTCCCACCGCCTGCTGCCGTGCGGCCCCTCCCCACGCCTGCGCCGCTGGGCGCCGTGGCCCGTCCGGACGCCGCTCCGCCCGTTCCTGCCCCCGTGTCGCTGCGGCCCGTGGAACCGTCGCCACCGCCGGCCGGCCCGGCGGCCGCTGAAGAACGGGGGCACCAAGGGGGCGTCTGGAGCCCCGGCGCCGCCCTGGCCGAGCTGGTGTCGGAGATGCGTGCCGAGGACGCCCAGCGCATGGCCGCTGTCGAGACCGACGCGGCCCCGGCCGCCAGCGCCGCGCAAGCCGTCACCGAGCAGCGGGCCTCCCGCGAGCGCCTGGCCCTCATGTCCGCCACCGAGGAGCCAACGGTTCCGGTGCCGTCCGTCTCCGGCCGGCCGCGCAAGGTCCCCCTTTCCCCAGCTCCGGCCCGCCCAGCCCCGCGTGGCCCGAAATTCTGGGAGCTCAGGCTGGTGCAGTACGCGGGCGCCGCCGTCGCCGTGTTCCTCGTCGGCGTGCTGGCGGCCGTCCTGCTGCTCAAAGTCCACTAGGGCGCTGGTCGGCCGGGCGTCTCTCGGGCTAGGAGAGCGGGAGGATGCTCGCACGCTATAGCCGCCCGGAGATGGTGTCCCTCTGGAGCCCCCAGGCCCGCCTGCGCCGCTGGCGCGACGTGGAACTGGCCGCCCTGGACGGCATGGTGCGCGCGGGCATCGCTCCGGCTGAGGCGCTGGTCGAGTGCCAGGCGCGGGCGGGGGATTTCGACGATGCCGATGTGCGCCGCATTGACGAGATTGAGCGCGTCACCCGGCACGACGTCATCGCCTTTCTCACCTTCCTGGAGGAGCGGATTGGCCCCGCCGCCCGCTGGCTGCACTTCGGGATGACGTCCTCGGACGTCCTGGACACCGCGCTCGGACTGGTGCTGCGGGACGCGGCGGACGTGCTGCTGCAGGGCGTGGAGGGGGCCATGGCGGCGGTGGAGCGCCGGGCCTTCGAGTTCAAGCGGACGCCGATGATGGGGCGCAGCCACGGCGTCCACGCCGAGCCGATGTCCTTCGGCCACAAGCTGGCCCTCTGGTACGACGAGCTCGGGCGTGGCCGGGAGCGGCTGCTGCACGCGAGGAAAACCATCGCCGTGGGCAAGCTGTCAGGCGCCGTCGGCACCTTTGCGCACCTACCCCCGGCGGTGGAGGAACACGCCTGCCTGGTGCTCGGCCTCGAGCCGGCGCCAGCGTCGAGCCAGATTGTGCAGCGGGACCGGCACGCCGAGTACTTCCAGGTGCTTGCCCTCTTGGGAAGTTCCATCGAGAAGTTCGCCACGGAGATTCGCCACTTGCAGCGCACCGAGGTGCGCGAGGTGGAGGAGCCCTTCAGCGCCGGGCAGAAGGGCAGCTCGGCCATGCCCCACAAGCGCAACCCCATCCTGTCGGAGAACCTCAGCGGCCTGGCCCGGTATGCTGCGGGGCTACTCCGTGGCGGCGCTGGAAAACGTGCCGCTGTGGCACGAGCGCGACATCTCCCACTCCTCGGTGGAGCGGATGGTGGCTCCGGACGCCACCACCGTGCTCGACTTTATGCTGTACCGCTTCACCGGCCTCATTGACGCCCTGCGCGTCTACCCGGAGCGCATGAGAGCCAACCTCGACTTGCTGGGCGGCGTGGTGAATAGCCAACGCCTGTTGCTGGAATTGGCGCGCCGCGGGGTCGACCGGCAGAAGGCCTACGTGCTCGTCCAGCGCAACGCGATGCGAACGTACGAGGAGGGCGTGGACTTCAAGACGGCTCTCCTTTCGGACCCCGAGCTGACGCGGGTGCTGTCCCGCGAGGACGTCGAGGCCTGCTTCTCGCCCGACTACCATCTGCGGCACGTGGACGAGATTTTCCAGCGCGTCTTTGGCCGCAGCAGCTGATGCCCCGGGGTCCCCCGCGAGGGGCGCCCAGGCGGCCTCAGCGGTGGGGGAGAACCACCTCGAGAAAGGTGGTCGACTTGCGCGTCAAGACGACCCACAGGCAGCGGGCCAGGCAGCCAACCCCAAACTCCCGGTAGATGAGTCCCAGGTTCTGCAGGACTTCTCGGTTGGTGATGACGCCGCGCACGTAAACGCTACAGTGCATTCGGCGCGCCAACTCGCAAGTTTTTGGATTTACTCAGCCCGCCCTGTTTGCAGCCCGCGCCGGCTTGCGCAAGTAGCCTCTGTCCGAGGTCGGCAGGGACTCGGGCCTCCCAGGCGGACCCACCTGGAGGGCCCTACAGGTACCCATGGGTGGTGAGGTTTTTCCGGATGCGCTCGACGACGTCGCCCACCACGAACGGAAGCGCCCTGCCCGTCAGCTGCTGGTAGGCAGAAAGGTAGGTTTCCGCCGTGCGCACCCGGATGTCCTCGGGAATGACCGGCAGGGGTCCATGTCCGGAGAAGCCCTTCTCGCGGATGAGCCACTGGCGGACCGTTTCCTTGTCGAGCATCGCCTGGTCCTGTCCCGTCCTCAGCCGCGTCTCGTACTCCGCCGCCTGCCAGTAGCGGGAGCTGTCCGGGGTGTGCATCTCGTCGATGACGTACAGCGTGGAGCCCACTTTCCCGAACTCGTACTTGGTGTCCACCAGTAGCAGCCCGCGGCTGCGCGCCCAGGCCTGCCCCTCCCGGAAGAGAGCGAGCGCCGCTTCGCGGATGGCGCCCCACTCCTTGGCGGTGGCAAGGCCCCGCCCAACGACGTCGGCCTCGCTGAGGGGCGCGTCGTGCTCGCCCGGCGCGGCCTTGGTGGACGGGGTGAGCAGTGGGGCGGGGAAGGCCGCGTCCTTGCCCATGCCAGCGGGCAAGGGCACGCCATAGGGCTTGCGCTCACCGCGCTCCACATCCCTCCACAGGCTGCCGGTCAGGTAGCCGCGGACGACCACCTCGATGGGGAAAGGCTGGGTGGCGCGGGCCACCGTGACGTTGGGGTCCGGGACGTCCAGGACGTGGTTCTTCGCCACGTGGGCTGTCTTCTCAAACCAGAACTGCGCCAGCCGGTTGAGCACCTCCCCTTTGAAGGGGATGGTGGTGAGCACCTTGTCGAAGGCCGACAGGCGGTCCGTGGCGATGAGGAAGAGCCGGTCGTCCTGGCGGTAGACGTCGCGGACTTTTCCCCGGTAGCGTGTCCCCAGCGCGTCGAAGTGCGTGTCGGAGAGGGTGAAGCTGAGCTGGGCGCGCAGGGCCGGGTCGGACATGGAAAAGCCCTCTAGCACGGGCCTCTGGCGCGCTGGAGTGTTCGCCCGAAGCGGCCCCGCGGGGGGCCGCTCCGCCTAGCGGACGTCGGAGGCGACCAGGTACAAGAGTACTGGGTTCACCCGCAGCACGCCGTCGGCGTAGGCCGCCGCATAGGGAACGCCGTCGGCCCGGTCAACGCGAAGGGTGCCGCGCGGATGGAGGTTCCAGCGGGCGGACAGCGAGCGCGCCACCAGCTCCGCCGCCTCGCGCTCCGAGAGGCCTTGCAAGCTGTCCCGGCGTTCCTGGGACCACTGCCCGCCCTCAAGGACGAGGGCCGCCGGCTCTCCGGCGTCTGGCACCTCGAAGAGGTCCCCGCGCCCTTCCAGGGCCGGGGCTGCCCGCAGCTCCCCGTTCTGGACGAAGGGGAAGAGGGCCAGCGCCCCGCCAGCGGCGATGCCCTGCTCCTGGGCGCTGTCGCGCACCACCGCCCGAAACAGCTCCTGCCGGGCCGGAAGGGACAACAGCTCGACCTGCTCCGGACTCTGTAGCATTGCGCTGCGCGCAGTCTGGCTGCGCACCGGCGAGGAGACGTCGCCACAGGCAGTGGCGAGAAGTCCAAGGACGGCGAAGCTGAGGAGGCGGGGACGCATTTGCCGGGAACGGAAGAATGTACCAACCAGGCACAGCGAGGGGAAAGTAAAGTCTCCGTCGACGGGTTGCTCCCCCCTCGACACACCATGTCGCTCCGTGCCGCACTCCGGGTCGTCCTCCACCAAGTCCAGTCGCCGGACAACCTCGGGGCGGTGGCGCGGGCCATGGCCAATTTCGACGTCACAAGCCTGTGGCTCTCTGCACCCGCGACGGAGGACCTCGCCCAGGCGGGAAAGCTGGCGGTGCGCGCGGGGCACGTCCTTTCGGCGGTGCAGGTCGTGGAGGACCTCCGCGACGCGGTGGCGCCGTGCGTCTACGTGCTCGGGACGTCCTCCCGCCGGGACTTGGAGCGTCGCGCCGGGGTGGACCCCGAGACGGGCGTGGCCCGGCTGCGCGAAGCGGCATCGCGCGGTCCGGTGGCGCTGGTGCTGGGCGGCGAACGCCGCGGCCTGTCGGATGCCGAACTCGCCCTGTGCCATGACGTGGCTGTCATTCCCACCGGCGACGTCCAGCCCTCGATGAATCTCGCCGCCTCCGCTGCGGTCCTGCTCTACCTGGCGGCGCGGGGCGATGGCGCCGGCCTCACTCCGCCCGTGGTTGAGCCCGGTGCCTCCCGCGCCCTGCTGGAGGTGCTTCGCGCGCGCATGCGCCGCGCCCTGCTTGCGGCCGATGGCCTCAACGCCCAGAACCCGGACGCCGTCCTCGAGGAGATGCTGCGCACGCTCGAGCGGGGAGGCCTCACCCACCGCGAGGCTGAGCTGTGGGCGGCTGCCTTCAAGCAGCTCGCCCGAGCCGCCAGTGGCGAGCCCCAACCGTAACCACCGGGAGGCTGGACTCCCCCGGTGCGCTCCGAGTCGGCAGTCACCTCAGGGCGGTGCCCGCTTGGCGATGAGCTTATTGAGGGCATCGCGGTCCTCGGGCGAGTGGTGTTCCACGGGTTTACTGGCGAGCAGTCCCCGGGCCCTTTCGTAGGCCGTCTCGACGCCCCCCTTCACGCCGTGCCACACCGGCCCCGTCACCGCCGCCCCGAGCTGCTGCAGCGGGGTTTTTCCGCTCACCTCGACCGTGGCCAGTGCCGCCCCCAAGGCCACCAGGGCCACCGACCAGACCAGCCTTCGCAGGAGTCCCATCCGTCTTCCTCCGACATAAACCTACACCAGCCCCTGAAGCTTACACAAGTTTCCCCAAGGGGTTGCGGGGTGACATCGCCGGCCCCTAGCCGCTATGGAGAGGCTGGTGCAACCCCAGGAGCTCTTCACCTCCGTGCTGACCCGTTCCCGGGCGCTGGGCCCGCCGCCGCCGGGGGACGCGGCCCTGGAGCGCTACCGGGCGGACTGCGCCGAGTGGGTGGCCCGGGTGCCGGAGCCGCCCCTCTACCGGCGGGCGCAGGACCCGTCGCGGGCCCGGGCCGCCGCGCTGCTTCCGGACGGGGAGGGCCTCCTGGCCCGGGGCTGGGCACTGCTGCAGGCCGGCGTCGCCTCCGCGACGGACACCACGCTGACGCAGGCCTTGGAAGCCCACCTCGAATCCCTCTGCCTCGTCACCGAGGGCCAGCTGGAGCGCGCGGAGGCCGCCTGGGCGCGCGCCTCGGCCCTCGAACGGAAGGCCCGTGCCTCCCGACGCACTTTCGTCCGGGAGGAGGAGGTCGAGTTGCCTGTGTGGGATGCCGGCTCCGGGGCCTCGCGCTTCGACCCGAGGCCGGCCCCCTCGCTGCGCGTGCGGCTGGCCTGCCCCCAGTGGGCCTGCCGCCGTCAGGAAGAAGTCCAGCTGTCGCCCACGTACGCCATCCACCGGCGGACGTGCCCACGCTGCCAACAGCCCTACGTTGCCTACCTCGCCGAGGCCCGCGAGATGACTGCCGCGCGCACGCCCGGAGGCCGGCGCTACGCCTTTCGTGTCGAGGCCCTCGGCGGTGGCCTGTCCCGAGTGGAGTTTGACGACGATGGGACGGACCAGCTGGCGGTGGTGCGGGGGGACCTGCTCGCCTTCCTCTACACGGCGGAGCGGGAATTGCGCGGCGTCACCAACCTCTCCACCGGGCGCACCTTGTGGGTGACGCGCAGCGGCCCCTGCTACCTTGCCACCCACGTCTACGGACCAGGCGCGCCGGAGCTGACGCGTTTTCGCGCCTTCCGGGATGATGTGCTGGTGCAAGTGCTGCCTGGCCGGTGGCTCGTCCGTGAATACTACCGTGCGGGGCCCGGGCTGCTCGCCTGGCTTCCTCGCCACCCGCGCGTGGACGCGCTTCTGCGCTGGTGGGTGCACAGGGTGGCGCACTTACTGAAAAGCATGGACGCCCAAGGGCGAGCCCGCTAGGTGAGCGCCCCCATGGAAGCGCCTCCGCCCGCCTCAGCACCGACCCGCTCGGCCCGGTTGGTCGTTACCCTCCTCATCGGCCTCGGTATCCTCGGGGCACTCGTCGCTGGCATCGACGAGGCGCGGCGACTGCGCCCGCACCCCTCCGGCAAGGAGGCCCCGGCGGTCGGCTTCCAGCGCTTCGGAGGAGGCAGCGTCGCCCTCGCTTCGCTGCACGGCAAAGTGGTGCTGCTCGACTTCTGGGGCACCTTCTGCGGCCCCTGCGTCGAGGAGATGCCGGTGCTGGTAAAGCTGGCCAAGGAGTACGAATCCCGCGGCGTGGCCTTCGTCGCGCCCAGCCTGGATGACCCCGAGCGGGCGCTAGTGGAAGTGGGTGTCTTCATCGACCGGCAGGTGCCGGGCCTCGCCCCCTACGCCGCTTTCGGCAACGACGCCTCGGCCAACGCCTTCGGCGTGCGGGCCCTTCCCACGATGGTGGTCATCGACCGGGACGGGAAAGTCATGGCCACGTACATTGGCTCTGCCTCGGAGCGCGAGTGGCGCGCCCGCATTGAGACGGCATTGCGCGGCTCCTGAAGCCTGACACGGCGCGGACTCAGGGCGTCTTGGCCGGGGGGCCCGGGAAGGGCACGGGTTCTGGGGCCGTTTGCCCTGGCGGGCCAGGCGCCTTTCCGGCGGGCGGCACGGGCATGTCCTGGTCTTCCTGTCCGTCCGGCCCGAGGAGGCGGAACTCCACGCGGCGATTCTTGGCACGTCCGAGCGCCGTCTCGTTGGTGGCCACCGGATGGTCAAAGCCGTAGCCAATGGTGCGCAGCCGGCTGCGCTTGATGCCGTGCCTCACCAAGTAGTCCTCAACGGCTTTGGCGCGCCGCTCCGAGAGGTCCAGGTTGTACGGGCGGCTGCCGCGGCTGTCGGTATTCCCCTCAATCCGCACCGGGCCGATGGTGGGGTTGTCCTTGAGGACCTGCACCACCTCGTCGAGCAGCGGGTAGGACTGCGCCAGGATGGTGGCCATGCCGGTGTCGAAGAGGACGCTGCCGCGAATGCGGATGCGCTTGGTTTCCAGCTGGACGAGTGGCTCGCCCACCACCGGGCAACCGTCATTCTCCGCGGGCCCCGGCTCATCTGGGCACTTGTCCTCCCGGTCCGGAATCTGGTCGCCGTCGCGGTCTGGACATCCGTCCATCTCCCGCGAGCCCGGCTCCCGGGGGCAGGCGTCCAGGCGGTCCGGGATACCGTCGCCGTCGGTGTCCACGTCCGGGCAGCCGTCGTTCTCCTGAGGCCCCGGCTCGTCCGGACACTTGTCGAGCTCGTCAGGCACGCCATCATGGTCCCGGTCCAGCGGGGGCGGCGGGACGGCCACCTTCGGTGGTGGTTCGACGTCCACCCGAAACGCGGCGATGAGACGGAACGCCTCGCGCCCGTAGCCGGGTGTACTGGTGATGCCGCGGCCGAGGTCCAGCTCCGCACCGAAGATGCGTCCGATGCCGGTGCGGACGCCCACCAGGACTTCCCAGGGGGTGGGAGTCGACGTGTTGGAGGTGAAAGGCGTCTGCAGCGGCGTGTACGTCACCGTCTCCGCCATTGCCTGGATGTCATGAAACGCCCCGGCGTCGTTGAAGCGGAAGATGACGCCGCCGCCCAGCATCAGCTGGTCCTGGACATACAAGTTGATGAATTGTCCCGCGCCCTGGAGCACCAGCCCCGCGTTGAGGAGAATCCGCACCGGGCCGAAGCCGCGCTCCAGGGCCAGACGGGGCGCGAACACCACGGTGTTGGCCCCCATGAAGCTCTGCTCGTTTCCGGTCGGGAAGCGGGTCTCGAGCGAGAGCGCCGCCCCGAAGGGCGCCTTCTCGGCGTCGAGGAGGAAAATCCGGGGCAGGATGCGTAAGTCGTTGAGACCGCTGGTGTTGATGCCAGGCACCACGAGGCCCGTCGCGTCCAGCTCCGAGAAGTTGCTTCCCTGGACCAGGGTGGCGGGAAGGTCCACCGCCACCTCCAGGAAGGCAACCGGCGTCCAGGAGAACATCAGGTGGAGGTCAAACCGGTAGGGGACGAGGTTTCCGAGCTTCTGGTTGCCGAGGCTGAGCGAGAGGATTTGGGAGTTCCAGTCGAGCAGGGCCTCACCGCGAAGGGTGCCGACCGGGGCCGCCAGCGCGCCGTCCAGCGTGATGCCGCTTCGGGCGAAGGGGCTGGGCTGGTTGGGGACGATTTCGATGCCGCGCGCGTCGATGTTCGACTGCGCCCTGGCAGCCGTCGCACTCAGCAAGGCGACGGCTGCGAGCGCGGCGGCTCTGCCGACCTGGGTCAAGCGTCCCCTTCCGTGAAGCACCAAGGCTTACAGCGGAAGCGGCGGGGGCGCCAAGAAGGTCCCTGTCCCTGGGTGCTTATGGACCGTTGACCAGCACGCCAAAGAGGTTAGGGTAGGGGGGTTGGACCGGGGGCGCCCTGGTTTCGACGGGGGCAATGACGCCCTCCGACGCGTGCCGAGTGGGCCTGTCACTCGTAAATCACCAGGGCAACAACACAAAAGCCAACGACAACGTTGAGCTCGCGCTGGCTGCTTAAACAGTCCTAGTGCGCGGTCCCCCCGGTCTCGGCCCGTGGGCCGGGGATGGACCGTCAGAATGCGGGCTGGCTGAACCTCAATGCCTGGCGGAGGTTCGGCGAGAATTTCCAGGCTGGGACCGCGCGAGGTTGTCCGTGTTCGGACGCGGCCCGACGCTGACAACACGGACTACGCACGTAGGGTCGGTGGGTTGAAGGCTTCCGGACGCGGGTTCGATTCCCGCCGCCTCCACAATGAAGTCGAGGAGTTAGCGCGTTTTTCGGGCGCCACGTGCAATGGGCATGCAATCGCCCTCACGAAACGTCGCGGGCTTGCGGCGAAGTGCGTTGCCTCACGACAACATCGTGGGCTTGCGCGCACCGCGCATCCCGAATCGAGTAAGCAGGCCGGGTCTGATGACCCGCTGTTCCTTTCGGTTCCAGTCTTTGCGCGAGCTGTGAACACCAGTTGCCAGTCAGCTTGGCGTACGTGTCGCTGGCGTGCACCGCAAGAATCACGGAGAGGGCGAGCGGTAACTGGCGCGACCACCCAATAGACAGAGAACTCCAGGCGACTGCTACTGCGTACCGAAGCTGCGCAGTCCAGCGTTGGAGGTGTAGGTCCGGTCAGCTGGGGGGCCAGTGCTCCCACTGGTAAAGGCATCGATGGTCAAGGGAGCCTGAGCGGTAACAGACCAGGTGTACCCCGTGCCGGTGGGGAGGCCTTGACCTATGCCGAGAGCCACCAAGTCGGGAATTTTGGTCGTCGTTCCCGAGGTGACCACGATGTACGCAGGCAAGGTGGGCGGGTAGTCGTAGTCGCCGCCCGAGTCCGGGTAAAAATAGACGAAGTAAAGACCGCCGTCGAAAGCTGTCCAGGTGAAATCGGTGTCAGTGGTGACGCCCGTGCTCGCCTCGGCTGGAAGGAGTTGAAGTGCGGCAGCATGCACTTCAAGCGAAACCCCGCTCGTGTTGGGCGCTAAGCCTGACGCCGAAGCTACGCTTTGAGCCCCGGTCACTGTCGCCGTCACGCCCAGGTTGCCGGTGGCGCCAATTCCTGAAGGCATCAGGTAGTTGAAGGCCAAGGCAGAATCCGCCCAATTGAACAATGGGATCGACGCACCGTCATCGAAGGTAAGGGTGAGGTACATGGAAGTGAGGGAGTATGCGGCTGACGGAAGGGTGATGCTCCCGGAGAGGTTGGCGGTGGAAACGCTGTCCAAGGTAAGATCCTGACCGGACTGCGTGGTGCCGTGCGTGACAGTCACCCCGGTCTTCGTTCCGTACCCCTTGTAGGACGTGGGGGGCTGCGAAAACCCGTCGGCGGCGAACTGCAGTGCATGCAGGTTGCCACTGAACGAGGTTGGGCCAGACCACTCCAAGAGCATATCGAACGGGTTGTCGACGACGGGCGCCGCCTGCCTAGTCACCGGTGAGCCAATGACAACGTAGGTGTAGTCCCCAGAGGTGCTCAAGGGGTCACCACCGGAGAGATTCCCGGCGACCCTGGCCTGGTTTACGAGGGGAGGATCCCCGGTGGTGAAGGCGATGGTTGGATCCGTCCGAGTGAGCCCCCTCAACTCGATGCACAGTTGCTCTCCGTTCCATACGGTCACTGTGACCAGGTCATAGGGAGTCGTCACTCCCGCGATGGTGAAATGCCCGTTGGCGTCGGTCGTGGTCTTCTGTGTCCCGATGGCGACCGGTGCATTCGCAACTGGCATCCCAGCTACATCGAGGATCTGCCCTGCCACCGTGATGATCGGACCCGGGGACGGATTGATGGTGATGTTTGCTTGCCCGGACGTTCTCCCGGACGTCGCGGTCAGCGTCGCAGCGGTCGCCGCGGTGACGCTCACCGGCGGCGTGTAGGCGGTGGTGGCGCCGGTGGTTGTGCTGATTGTTCCAGGACCACTCAGAGTCCACGCGATGGCGCTCGATGAGCCGGTGAGGTTCGCCGTTAGGTTCGACGCCGCGCTGCCCGCTGTGACGACCAGGGCCATCGGGCTCACCGCCAGAGACACCGGATTGATGGTGATCGTCGCGCTTCCGAGCGCACTTCCAGCAGCCGCTGTGAGTATCGCGCCGGTCGCGGCAGTGAGGCTCGCCGGCGGCGTGTAGGAGGTGGTGGCGCCGGTGGTTGCGCTGATTGTTCCGGGACCGTACAGGGTCCAGACGATGACGCTCGACGACCCAGTGAGCGTGGCGGTGAACCCCACTGCAGCGCCACCCGCGTTGAGCGTGTTGGTGGACGGGTTGACGCTGAGCTTCTCCCTGCTACCGCTGCTGTTCGAGTCGCAGCCAAGCCCCAAGACAAGAAGGGTCGAAAGGACGATTGCAATTCGATTCTTCATTGAACCTACGACAAGCAAATCAGCTTTGAGTTGGTGCTCAAGATGCAGCATTGGAATCCACCCCCCTAGACGGTGACGAACGCAGGGTCCCTTCGGCGATGTCGGCGCGCAAGCTGCAAAGCGCGGCACGACCCGAGGTTTCGCCCTTTGCGGTGGAACGCCGTCGATTGCGTTGAGTGGCTGCGTGCTCTAGCATTCGTCGGCTTCCGTACAGCCAGTTGGCAACCAGGCAGGGAGGCACCGTGAACGAGCGGGCGCCGCCGTCACCCACCACGCTCCCTGCCGAAGGATCCCCAGATCGGCTGGATTCATGGAAGGACATCGCTGCGTACTTCAAGCGGGACCTGAGCACCGTCCAGCGTTGGGAGAAGCGCGAGGGCATGCCCGTCCACCGCCACCTTCACGACAAACTCGGTTCGGTCTATGCCTTCCGGTGGGAGCTCGACATGTGGTCGCAGAGCCGAAACCTCCTGCGCGAGGACGACGCTGAAGCGGCACCGCCAGTCAATCTCGACAGCCCGACGGGCGGGAGCCGCGTGCCCCTTCCCGGGTCGATGTTCGGTGACAGGAGTACCAGCGTCCGGACCGAATCAGAATCCGACTGCCAGGGCCTCACTACCGTCACGGCGAGCTAGTCGATGGCGGCTCGTCTGGCTGACGATAGGGGCCGGGGCCGTTCTCGCCGTGGGCACAGCCGTTTGGCTCTTGGACAGCGCGGACTTCTTCTGGCGAAACCCGCTTGCGGACGCGCAGTTTCGGCTCGTGACGGACTTCGGGGGCACCGAGCAGGCAGCTGCCATCTCGCGCGACGGGAAATTTGTTGCGTTTCTCTCAGACCGCGACGGGCCGGTAGATGTCTGGGTGACTCAGGTCGGCACCGGCCAGTTTCACAATTTGACGCATGGCAGCGTTCGTGAGCTCACCAATCCGTCGATTCGTACGATATCTTTCTCTCCAGACGCAGCGCTGGTGGCGTTTTGGGTTCGCGAGCGCGACGACTCGAACGTCGCCAGCATCGGCGTGTGGACGGTGCCCACCATGGGCGGCCCGCCTCGACCGTATTTAAAGGATGTGGCCGAACTTGACTGGTCGAGCGATGGCGCCCGCCTCGTCTATCACACCCCCGCGGCGGGCGACCCTCTGTTCATCAGAGACGTCGACCAGTCGCCGGGCAGGCAAATCTTTGAAGCGCCCCCAGGACTCCATGGCCATTTCCCCGTGTGGTCGCCAGATGCGGCCTTCATCTACTTCGTGCAGGGCGTGGTGCCCGATGAAATGGACATCTGGCGCATCAGGCCGGCCGGAGGCGTTCCCGAGCGGATTACGGCTCACCACTCGCACGTGAGCCATCCAGTGTTCCTGAATGAGCGAACGCTGCTCTATCTCGCTACCGCTGGTGATGCTTCTCGCGCGGGGCTCTATTCGGTGGACGTCGAGCGGCGCATTCCGCACGGCATCAGCGTGGGTGTCGAAAACTACACTTCCCTTGCTGCAAGCGCCGATGGCCGGCGTCTGGTGGCGACGGTCGCAAGTCCGAAGGACACTCTCTGGCGTGTGCCGATATCTGAGCAGGTGGCTGAGGAGTCCGCCGCCAGTCGTATCGCGCTTCCGACCGCGAGTGGACTCTCTCCGCGACTCGGCGCGAACTATCTCCTTTACGTCTCTTCGAGCGGTGGAAGGACAGGTATCTGGAAGCTTGCAGACGGAAAAGCCACTGAGGTGTGGAGTAGTTCTGACGCACGGATCGTCGGCAGTCCGGCGATCGCGCGGGACAGACGGGGTATCGCTTTTGTGGTTGAGGAGCGCGGGCGCACGCGGCTGTACGTGATGGACGACAATGGGACGAATGTTCGGGCACTCACCGAGTCGCTCGTGGTACGCGGTTCTCCGGCGTGGGCGCCGGATGGGGCATCCATCACAGTGGCAGTGAACCGCGATGGTCTTCCGCGACTCGTCACAGTCTCACTGGACGACGGGTCGAGCGTTTCCCTGGTGTCGGAGTACTCGATCGATCCAATGTGGTCGCCCGATGGACGGTTCGTTGCCTACTCAGGACCTGACGTTGGCACGACGTTCTCGGTAAAGGCTGCGACCGCCGACGGGAAGCCCTACCCGATGCCGAATCTGACCTTGCCCCGGGGTGCCGGACACCTCGGGTTCCTTCCCGATCGGCGGGGGCTGGTTGTGCTGCGCGGAGAGATCGAGCGCAAGAATTTCTGGCTCATCGATCTCGAAACCGGGACCGAGCGACGGCTCACGAACTTCGGTCGCGACGTCATCATCAAAGACTTCGACGTCTCCAACGACGGCCGCGAGATCGTGTTCGATCGCCTGCAGGAGCACTCAGACATCGTGCTGATTGAGCGACCTTAGCGCTGAGTTACGTCGACGTGAGTTTCTCTCTCGAATCTTCAAGGCAATCGAGGTTCTCGAACGACCTGCACCGTTTGTGGATCCAGCGCCCGACAAGGTGACGCCGCCCCGCGGCAGTAGCAAATGCATTCGCTACGCGACGCGGAATGAGGCGGGCCACCCCGGAACACGGCGGACTATCGAGCGCCCCACAACCATACGTATTGCGGGCTTAAAGGCGTAACCCCTTGCTGCAACAGCAAATGCTTCACACCGATCTGCGGGTTCGATTCCCGCCGCCTCCACTTTTTTCGCTGTCTGTTTTCAAGTGCTTTCCTTTTCGGCCCCGAAGAAATTTGTCGGCGTTGGATGTTCCGGAAGTAAGGACGAGGGCGCCCCGGGCCCGCACGCGTCTCGCCTCTAGTCCTTCGCCTTGACGAGGGCTTCCTGCATTGCCTTCTTGTCTTCCGCTGCCAACTGCTCGGGTCCGAGCTTGATGGTTAGCTTAGAAAGCTTGCCAGTAAACCTAAACGGTACTTGGTAGTCCTTGTCATCTACCGGCGTACGCGTGTCGACACCCACATCGAAGGTCTCGTCGATGGCCATAAGGAACGGGATGGTGTGCGGCACCTTTGCTTTGGCGACCTCTTTCCCGTCTACTCTGAGGACACCAGTTCCGCCCTTGCCCGGGCCCGGCCCGTCGTAGGTGAAGTCAAAGACGATGGTGTGCTTCCCAGGCGAAAGAGCGTCCTTGCCTTCCCAGCGAAAGCGCTCAAGGTCCACGAGGTTGTAGGTAAAGACCGGCTTGCCTTTGAGCAGGTACAAGCCATACCCACCGAAGCGGCCGCCCAGCGTCGCCAGCATCCCCTCGGCGCCTTCTTGGGGGATTTCGACATCAGCTGTGATGCTGTAGGAGCGGTTCAGGATGCTGGGCGCGTCTCCGGGAGGGAGACCGGACATTTCGCCCGAATAGGTGAAGACCGTTCGCCCTGCTGTTGCGCTTGGCCTCGGGGTGATGAGTCGCGGCAAAATCGAATTGTCGAGCGGGAGAACGTTGTACTTGGTCGCCTCCACGAGGAAGAGCTCCTTCATGTCTCGCAGCTTGTCGGGCATTTTGGCCGCGAGGTCGTTGTACTCGGAGTAGTCGTCCGCAAGGTTGTAGAGCTCCCACTGGTAGCCGTCGACGACGTCTGGCAACTTGGCTGTGCCTAGGAGCCAGGGCGGCGCCGGCGGGGTTGTGACGGCAATCCAGCCCTCGTGGTAAATGGCCCGGTTCCCGAACATCTCGAAGTATTGAGTAGTCCGGCGGGAAGGCGCGTTGGCGTTAGCCTTCTCCCACGTGTAGGCCATGCTCACGCCTTCGATGGGCTTCTGGGCGACGCCGTCGACCATCAACGGAGCCGAGATACCCGCGGCTTCGAGGATGGTCGGTACGATGTCAATCATGTGATGGAACTGCGTCCGAACTCCTCCCGCATCCTTGATGTGGCTAGGCCAAGCAATGGCCATCCCTTGTCGGGTGCCGCCAAAGTGCGATGCGACTTGCTTCGTCCACTTGAACGGCGTGTCAAAAGCCCAAGACCAGGCCACGGACATGTGCGGGTAGGTCGCGGCTGAACCCCAAGCGTCGTAGGCCTTCATCTGCGCCGCGACGGGGACGTCGAGAATCCCGTTGTACGCCGTCATCTGGTTGAACGTGCCGAGCAGCGTCCCCTCCGCGCTCGTTCCGTTGTCACCACTGATGTAGATGACGAGGGTGTTGTCGAGCTTGCCAATGTCCTGGACTGCCTGGATGACCCGACCAATTTCGTAGTCGGTGTAGGCGACGTATGCCGCGAACACCTCCGCTTCGTGAGCGAAGAGCTTCTTGTCCTCCGCCGAAAGAGTGTCCCACTTCGGAAGTACGTCCGGCCAGGGCGTGAGCTTGGCGCTCGCCGGGATTACACCCAGTCGTTTCTGGTTTGCGAAGATTTGATCTCGGAGGGCATTCCAGCCCATGTCGAACTTGCCCTTGAACTTCGCAATCCACTCCGGTGTCGGCTGATGCGGCGAGTGGGTGCCGCCCGGCACGTAGTAAACGAAGAAAGGCTTGTCCGGCGCGGCCGCATTCAGCCCCTGAATGTGCTTGATGGCCTCGTCAGCTAGGTCAGTCGTTAGGTTGTAGCCGGGCTTCCCGACCCACGGGAAAATCTGAGTCGTGTTTTGAAAGAGGTACGGCGTCCACTGGTCCGTCTCGCCGCCCATGAAGCCGTAGAAATACTCAAAGCCCATTCCAACGGGCCATTGGTTGAACGGCCCCGCGGAGCTGTACTGGTAGCTTGGAGTGTTGTGGTTCTTCCCGAACCATGAGGTGGCGTAGCCGTTGTCTCTCAGAATCTCGCCGACGGTTGCGCTCTCTGGCCCGATGACGGAGTCGTAGCCAGGATAGCCGGTGGACATCTCGCCGATGACGCCGAAACCCACCGAATGGTGGTTACGCCCAGTGATGAGCGCCGCTCTCGTGGGAGAGCAAAGCGCGGTGGAATGAAATTGCGTGTAACGCAGTCCCATTTTCGCGACGCGGTCCATACTCGGCGTGGGAACGACACCGCCAAAAGTCCCAGACACCCCGTAACCCTGATCGTCCGTCATGATGAGGAGAACGTTGGGTGCGCCCTTCCGCGGCACGACGGTGGGCGGCCACGCTGGTTTGGAGCCCTTGGCGTTCAGATTGATGACGCCGCTGAAGGGCGGTGGTGGCGGCGGTAAGTAACTCCCGTCGATGGTCGTCGTCGCGCTCGGAGAGCCGGGTGTACCTGTCGTCTGTTGCGCGTGTTGCGCGTGCGCTTCCGACGTAGCAACCGCGACGAGAATGAGAGTCAGGGCTCCAGTTGCCTTGAGTGTCATAGTTCCCCCTTCGCCCTTCGAGTGACGCCTCCGGTGGCGCTTCAAACCGCCGATGAATCCCGCGACGGACGCGGTATAGCAGGCAGTCTCCTACGGGCGACGTCCAAATTTCTGCGCCAAGACGAGCGACCCGACATTTCCGCTTGAAACCATTCGCCGTCGAATTCTCAGTTTCGCGCGCGGTACGAACGGCCAGACTGTTCGTCCCGTTTGGGCCCTGCGTCATCAGGAATTTGCTGCGAGCCTCATTGCGCCGAAGCACTGCGGGAGCGCGCCCGGCATCCCAGGCGACAAGAGCCTCCCAGAGTTCAGCGACAACGGGGTCGCGGCCCCCTACTTCCATACTTCCGAGATTGTCGGCCGCAGTCGCCATCTGCCGCGATGTGTCGGAACAAGTGCCCGCGATTGCTGGTTTCTGCTCACCGGTGGACACGGCTGTTTGACGAAAAGGGCGGCTTCGATTCCCGCCGCCTCCACAATGAAGTCAGTTGGTTAGGGCGTTTTTCGGATGGCACGTGCAATGGGCGTGCAATCGGCCCGACGAAAGGTCGCGGACTTGCGCGGGACGCGCTTGGCCCTCACTGAACGTTCGCGTAGGTAGGAGCCATTCGTGGGAGGGGCTGTCGCGCTTCCCTCGACTCGCTGGACCTCCCTGACACTGGTCTGTGTTGCACAGGCGGTCGGCAAATTGCGCTTGACCCCTCTGGCCAGCCTTGGTGAAGCGGACTCAGACGAGTGCGCCCTTTACCTTCAACCTGCGCGGGGGATTCGCCAAATGCGTAGAGGTAGCGGAAAAATACGTGCCCATCTTGGGTCGCTGCTGTTCGCGAGCTCCCTCTCCCTCGCCACGCTGGCCTTGGCAGCCGACTCAGTGAAGGGTCAGGTGCTCGTCGGAGGCGCACCTGTGGCCAAGTCAACGGTCACGCTCTGGACGGCGAGCGGAGGCGAACCCAAGCAAGTCGCCCAAACGAAGACAGGCACGGACGGACGGTTTGAGTTTCGGGCAATCGGTGCCGCGGGCAAAGACACCGTACTCGTGGTGGTAGCCAAGGGCGGACAGCCGAAGGCAAGCAAAACATTTGGTGACAACCCGGCCATCGCGTTGATGGTGCTGCTCGGAAGCCCTGCACCGAAGACCGTGACCGTCAATGAATTGACTACCGTCGCTTCGGCATTCACCGCCGCGCAATTCATCAACGAGGGAGGGTTGTCCGGCAATCCCCTCGGGCTGCACATCGCTGCCGGAAACGTCCCGAACCTTGTGGAGCCCTCCACCGGGGGCTGGGGCAAGGCCCTGCTGGACCCCCTCAACAGCACCCAGACCACGACGCTTGCGACTTTGGACACACTCGGCTCGCTTATCACCGCCTTCGTGAGTGTGGCCGACGACAGCTGGCGTGCTCGTCTCCTCAAGGCAGCAACGCCCATTGGCGGAGTGACGCCGAAGGACACCATTGAGGCAATGGCCGCCATTGCCCGCAGGCCGTGGGCCGACCCGAAGACGCTCTATGCGTTGTTCGATGAAGCTTACCCGCAGCCGAAGAATGGGTCCCGCCGCGCGGCACCGTTCGTGCCTTACCTGCTCTACGTGCCCGACGACTTCATGCTCTCGCTGGCGTTCGCGGGAGGCGGCGCCTACGCAAGCGGACGGTTAATGTTTGACGCGGAGGGTAACCTCTGGAGCGGCATGAACTGGATGCCCGGCTCGCAGTCTGGCGTCAATAAGAGCATCGGTGGCGGGGTAGGGAAGTTCACCCCCAACGGCGTCGCGCTCTCCCCGCCCATCACGGGTTTCACCGGAATGGGCATTGACGGAATCGGCTGGGGCACCGCCGTGACGAAGGACCGCGTCTGGATTGGCAGCTTCAACGGCAAGATTCTCGTCATGGATTTCAAGGGCAAGCCGGTCGGGTCGGAAGGCGATTTCCCCTTCAAGGAGAAGTTTCTCGGCCTGATGGGCATCGGGGTTGCTACAAACGGCGATGTCTGGATTGCCGATGGCTCAGACAATCAGTTGCTGTTCTTTCCTGGGGGACGAATCAAGGACGGCCGCATCGTCAAGGTCGCCGGGCTGAAGTCGCCCTTCGACATCGTCATCGACTCTCAGAATCGCGTCTGGGTCGCCAATTCCTCGTCGGATACGGTTGTCCGGTTCCCGGCCAACGACCCCAGCAAAGTGGAGAGCTTCCGAGCCGGGATTGGTGTCCGCGCCCTCGCGCTGGACTCGAAGGAAAATGTCTGGGTGGCAAGCAACATGGACCTCAGAACTCCGCAGCCGCAGCTTCCCGATGGCATCTCCATCATGCAGCAATTCAAGCTAATCACGGCGGCCATGTTCAAGTACGTCATGGGGCCACCGGCGAGGCCCACCGGGGCAATCAACATGATTCGCCCGGATGGCACCCAACCTGCGCCAATGGGCTTTACGGGCGAGGCAATCAACATCCCTTGGGGCTTGAACGTGGATGGAAATGATGACGTTTGGGTCGGCAACATGTGGGCTCGTTGCGTCACGTTGATGGCCGGGGACGCTACCAAGGGGCATCCCGCTGGCACCAAGACTGGCGATGTCATCCACGTGTTTAAGGGCGGCAGCATCCAGATGGTTACGGACGTCTCCATTGACCCGGCCGGTAACGTCTGGGCCGCGAACAACTGGAACCTTCTCGAAGCAACGACAGCCAGTGACCCAGTGAGAGCCACCTCGACCCAGGGCGGCGGCTCGGGCATCACCGTCATTTACGGCGTCGCGGCCCCCGTGAAGCCGCCTCGGATGGGCAAGGTACGGGCGTATTAACGTCGCGCGTTTTTCCGGACGGCGTTCGCTTTCTATTCGCTATGCGCTCGACGGAACGTCGCGGACTTGCGCGGGACGAGCCGAGCCTGGTTTGAACGGGTGCGCAGGTGGGAGGGCTGACGCGGCTGCGCCCGCGCAACCTCTCCAACCGCTACTCGGCCATCCGTCTCATCCCTTCACCCTCGTCGAGCGCCCTTTCTTCAGCAGGAGTCAGCTTGGGTGCCTCGATTTGGATGACCACCTTGTTCAACGTGCCGGTGAAACGGAATGGCACCTCATAGTCGGCATTGACCGCGGCGCTCGGCCAGGCGACCGTCTGCAGTCTGGCCATCCGTAGGAGGTTGTAGGCCGCTCCCACAAAGTACGCCGCGAGCTGCGTCCTGTCTCGGCCTCGGTACCTCGTTCGCCGAAAGCCACCCCCCGTCTTCATCCAGCCAAATATCTCCTCGATGCGTTTTCGGACGCGCTGGCTGGCGGCGTGGCCCATGTGCCGTGCCGTCCGGCGGTCCACCGCTGCGCGACGGTGATAGTTCGAGGTTTGCGGCGGTCCCTACCTGACCTCCGGCGCCTCAACCCGGGTTGTTCTTCCTTGAATCGAAGAATCGGTCGATGCGCGTGACTTCATTCCGCTAGAGTGAGCGCAGCCGAGCGCACTCTACGGGAACGGGATGACGGCGCGAGCGCAAGCGAGGGATCCCTGGGTCAGGAGATTCGCCCGGAGCGTGCGGGATGCCTGGGCTTGGGCGCGCAGTAGACATCTGCCGGCCTTGCTCAGCGTGGTCGCGCTGGTGCTCCTGCTCATCGCCGAGCGCAATCTGCTGAAGGAGGTACTTCACGCCCAGGAGGGCCTCCGGGACGCGCTGGGAGAGCTCAAGCTCACAGTCAACGATGAGCTCGGCGCCGCCCGAAAGGCCCTCGAAGACACCCAGGTGTTGGAGAACGATATCCGCGGCCGGCTGGACATCGTGCACGGGAAAGAGCTGAACGACGTGCCGGTGCTGGCACGTGCCCTGAAGGACGCGCTCGACGCCGGTGTCGGGCGGGCGCGAGACGTGGCCTCTGCGCTCGGTGCGGGAGGCGACTCCGCGACGCGCCCCGGTGGCCAGGCGTCGATGCAAGCAGAGCTCGCGAGCCTGACCGCGGATCTATCGGAGATCCACCGACGCATCAGTGAGCTTGGACAGCGGGCGAACGAGGCCGAGCTCGCGCTGGGCGGCGGGACCGACGGAGGCGTGCGGGGCTTTCCCAACGTACAGGCCCAGGCGTCGCGGATTGCCCAGAGGCTGTCCGAGGCAGAGGCAGTGATGTTCGCCCGGGACACCGCCGGGGGGGCCGATGCCGGGTTGGTCTCATCGGCCAGGGTTAGCCAGACCGGCAGGCCCAGCGAGCCCTTCCCCCGCTGTACGCGCGGGCAAAGGAAATCTCCCTTGGACTCGACCGGAGCGCTGCCCGGCTCTTCGGCGAGGGAGGGCCGCAGGAGTTCCCTGACCTCGTCAGGAAGCTGCGCGACATCCAGGCCCGGCTTCAGTCGTTCCAGGCCAGGCTCGACCGAATGGACGAGGGGCTGCGGGTGCAGGAGGCGGTACCCCACCGGGGAGCCTCTCCCGCCGACGCGGGCACTGCGGAGGTGCCCCCCTCCGCGCAGTGAGCCTCTCACCGACGGCTCACCCGCCTTCGACGCCCCAGGCGCAGGCCAGGCAGTGGACCGGGCAGCGTTGGCGACTCGGACAAGCTAGAACGTCCCGGATTTGCGCGGTACGGGGTGGGCCTCCGTTGAATCAGCCTTTAGCGCACAGGCGACAGTGCCGACTTCCGCCAGCAGAGCATCCGGTCTTCGTCCTCCGACGTGGTGCCGCAAAGCGCCTCCAGAGCCGGCGCGCACCGATACCTTGAGATACGATCGAACGCCTCAGGAGGCTCTCCCAATGCGTGAACAACCTGTCAGGGGGGCAAGCACTCCTCAGCCCCCAGCCCCAGCCCCCAGCCCCCAGCACGAACACGAGCATACGCATCCTGATACCGGCCACGACCACGCCAGTGCTCCGCCCGGGACCCGACACAATCATCCGCGAGTACTCGCGGCAACATCCCGGACCCCGACGATGGCCCGGGTAATCTAGCGGTCGTCAGCTACTTCTCGTTGCTGAGCGGCCTTCTAGCCAGGGGATGGAGCCGCCACCTGTTGTCGAACGGAGTGTGGGAGGGTCCGCCCGGAGGGCTCCGTCCTTCCTCCACGCTCCAGGGTCATTGCGAGTGACGTCGAAGCCTGCGCCCCTCCGGTGGGCCTAAGGGTTGCGGCGTCGCTGAGTGGTCAAAGTCCACGGACAAGGAGACGATCTCCGTTGCAACCCGAAGGTCGTCCAAGCAGTCTGCGCGCTTCCACCCTACTGATGGGAGAAACAATGAAGAATCAAAAAGCGTTGCAGCTTTGCGCTGCGGCTTTGACTGCCCTCTCGCTGCTAGTGTGCGGCCAAGCGAGCGCGCAGCAGAAACCCAACATCGTCTTCATCATGGCGGACGACATTGGCTGGTTCAACATCGGCGCGTACCACCGCGGCATCATGGGCGGTCGGACGCCAAACCTCGACCGGCTCGGCAGCGAGGGGATGCTCTTCACCGACTACTACGCCGAGGCGAGCTGCACGGCGGGCCGGGCCAACTTCATCACTGGCGAGCTGCCCATCCGGACCGGGATGACGACGGTCGGACAGGCAGGCTCACCGATTGGAATTCCGGCGCAGGCCGTCACCATCGCCACCGTGCTCAAATCCATGGGGTATGCAACCGGCCAATTCGGAAAGAACCATCTCGGCGACCTCAACGAGTTCCTCCCCACCGTGCATGGCTTCGATGAGTTTTTCGGCTACCTGTACCACCTCGACGCGATGGAGGACCCCTGCCACCGGAATTACCCGACGGCGCTGAAGGACAAAGTCGGGCCGCGGAACATGGTCCACAGTTGGGCGACGAATTCAGACGACGGCACGGTCCAGCCACGCTGGGGCAAGGTTGGCAAGCAGCGCATCGAGGATGCGGGGCCGCTCTGCCCTGACCGGATGAAGACCGTTGACGACGAGATTCTCAAATTGGCCCTTGGCTTCATCGACAAGGCGAAGAAGGACGGGAAACCCTTCTTCGTCTGGCTGAACCCGACTCGGATGCACGTCGTCACTCACCTCTCCGAAAAGTACGAGTCCCTCCGCACGCCAGAGAACGGCTGGTCCATCGAAGAGGCCGGCATGGCGCAGCTGGACGACATCGTCGGCGCGGTGCTGGCGAAAATCAAAGAGCTCGGCCTGGACAACAACACCATCATCGCCTTCACCACGGACAACGGTGCGGAGAACTTCACCTGGCCTGACGGCGGTCAGACGCCCTTCGCTGGCGGCAAGGGGACGGCGCTCGAGGGTGGCTTCCGCGTCCCAGCGATGGTGCGCTGGCCCGGCAAAGTACCGGCCGGGAAGGTGGTCAATGACATCGTCTCTGGCCTCGACTGGTTCCCGACCCTCGTCGGAGCGGCAGGGGACGGTCAGATTGCGGAGGAGTTGCTGAAGGGAAAGAAGATTGGGGAGATGACCTACAAGGTGCACCTCGACGGCTACAACCAGATGGACCTCCTCACCGGGAAGGGCCCCTCGAAGCGCCACGAGATTTTCTACTTCACTGAGGGCACCTTGTCCGCCGTGCGCATTGACGACTACAAGTACCGCTTCACCGACCAGCCCAATGGCTGGCTCGGCGCAACGGTGAAGGTGGATTGGCCGATTCTGACGAACCTGCGGCTCGACCCCTTCGAGCGCACTGGGCTACCGACGACCAAAAACGGGTCGCTCGCGTTCTACAACTGGTTCGCCTATGAGTTCTGGCGCTTCGTCTTCGTGCAGCAGCAGGTGGGAGTGCTCGCCAGGACCGCCATCGAGTTCCCGCCAATGCAGAAGGGTGCGAGCTTCAATCTGGAGGCCGTGAAGGCGCAGATTGAGGCCGCGATGAAGTCTCACGCCGGAGCAGGTAACTGAACCGTCCTAAGTAACGAATCCTCGGCGACGGGCGCCGGCCGCCAACGCCGGTCGGCGCCACGGGGCTCCGTGGCCCCCTGGTTCGGCGCGGCCCTAGCGTGAACTGGGCGCGCGGCTGGCCGGTCCGGAATCGCGACTCACAGTCGTCTGTCAACAGCTGGGTTGGCGGTCAGTGACTGGGTATCCCTCGTGTCTGGCCGCTTGGGCGGACGCAGTTGACGCGATGCAGTCCTGGTACTGACGGCTGCCCCCGTTTCCGCCAATGGGGCTTCCGGTGCAGGGAGCGGCGGAAATGCCGGCGCTCCCGAGGAGTTGCATCGGTGAAATCGCTCCTAACAGGAGGGCGTGTGTTCGCCGATAACCTTCGCCTGGCTCTTCGTACGTTTTGGGGCCACCGGCTCCGCAGCGCCCTGACCCTGCTCGGCATCGTCATTGGGGTGGCAACGGTGGTTTCGATGATGGCCCTCCTCGAGGGGCTCAAACGCAAGGTCAACGCCGACCTGGGAGCTCTCGGCGCCAACGGCTTCCAACTCCAGAAATGGCCAAACGGATTCGGGAACTTCGATCAGGAGAAAATCAATCGTCGACCCAACATCAGCTTGGCGGACTTCGATGCGATTCAGAAGCACGTGCCAGATGTCGCCAAGGTGACTGCCGAGGCGTGGGACTTCGGTAAAAAGCTCTCCACCGCTGCACGCGAGACACGCCCCAGTGTCATCCTGGCGGGTGGGACGCTTAACTTTTTCGATACCAATTCGTTCAACATCGGTCTTGGCCGGGCCTTCGGCGAAGCAGAGATCCAGGCCGGCTCTCCGGTGATGGTCATCGGTCCGGACATCGCCGACGTACTCTTCCCAGATGGCGATCCAATCGGGCAGGAAATCCGTCTCAAGGGCCGCAGCTTCCAAGTGATCGGCGTGATGTCCCGAAAGGGAAGCGTCGTCGGACCGGGCTACGACAACTCCGCGGTCATCCCTATCGCTGCGTTCTTCGAACTCTTTGGAAAGAGCCGTTCGCTGAACATCAGTATGCAGGCAAACAGCCCGGACGTTCTCCAGCGAGCGCAGGACGGCGTGGAACTGCTGATGCGCCACCGCCACGGGCTCCGTCCCGATGAAGAAAGCAATTTCACCATCTACTCGAACGAGTCGGCCAGCGCCGCCTTCAATCAGATCTCCGGGGTTGTGACCAGTGCCAGCTTCGGGGTGTGCCTGCTGTCACTCATCGTCGGCGGCATTGGCATCCTGAACATCATGCTGGTCTCGGTCACTGAGCGGACGCACGAGATCGGCGTACGAAAGGCGCTCGGGGCACGGCGCCACCGAATCCTGGCGCAATTCACCACCGAGGCGGTGGTGCTCTCGCTGGTGGGCGGGGTGGCGGGCGTCCTCCTCGGCTTCTTCGGGGCCTTTCTCATCCGCTGGGCCCTGGGTTTCCCCACCGCGGTCCCGCCCTGGGCGGTGGGACTGTCATTGCTCATGTCCTCTGGTGTCGGACTCCTATTCGGCATCTACCCCGCTTCTCGGGCCGCCGGATTGGACCCGGTCGAGGCAATGCGCGCGGAGTAACGGTTAGGCTGTCTGGTGCTGGGCCGAGACCTGACACCGGGAGAAGGGCTTCGCCGAGACCACGCTGAAAACGAGGGACCAGCCTGTTGTCGGTCGCTCCGTTCGCCGACGAACTGCGTGCAAACGAAGAGTCGTTAACTTCCCAAGCAGCTTTGACAAGCGCCGACACTGACGCGCGGTCGACAGCTTCTGTCTCGACCGCCGTCTTGGACGGAGACGCGCGTCACGTCGTTGTTCCCCTGGTGCTGGCCGCCCTAACCGTCGCGGCGTGGGCGCATCGCCCTAGAAGCTGCAAGCTCAGGCAGACCTAGGCACGTGGCGTTGCAGCACGACGTTAGGCGTCAACTGGGGCGGAAGCCCTACGCTAGAGCTTTCGATATCCGGAGTTGGTGGTGCGAACCTGTAGCTGCTTGGCCGTCGCGTCGAGGACTGTCTCCGCGGCGTAGTTTGCGCCGTCTGGGAGAGTGGCGAAGCGAACGGTGAGGTCGACCGCGTCCTTCGCATCATCGAGATACGACTTCACCGAGACACCCTGCATGGTGCTCGTCTGGGAGTTGATAGAGAGGGACAGAGTATCCCCAGGCTTGACATAGTCACGAAAGACCAATGTCATGACTCCTCCGGCAGACTGCTGCATCTCGGCCTTGCCGGCCTTGAAGTTGTCCTGCAGACGGGTGGGATCGGGCGGGACGTAGCTTTTGATAAGGGCCACGGCGCTCTTCATGTAGTCGGACATCTCCTCCTTCTTGTTGGCGACGACCTTGCCTTTAACGCCCCGCTGTTGCTTCTGCTGGGACTGGCCCGTGTCGACGGGCGTCTTGACGACTTTGCCGTCGGCCGCGTACTGGCAGGAAGCCTGCGTCGTGGACTTCGTTTCTCCCTTCAAGAGGATCTGGGTCGTTTCCATCCACGCGTACTGCCGAAGCGCTTGCTGGCTCTGCGCCATCGACTTCTTGAGGGCAGCGATTTTCTCCTGGAGTTCAGGGTTTCCTCCCCCGCTCTGCTGGGCGAACGCAGTTGCCGCGAGGAGCGCCAGACCTAATTGCAAGAAGCGCTTCGACCGGCCAAATCGGGAGTTCATTGTCGGGCTCCTGCCTTGTGCGAGCTGAGGTGTGAGGGTGTAGCGGAAACGCGGGCCGCACGTGTGTCAATTCCCTCTTGCCGCTGGGATAGTTGGCCCGACGTCGGTCGAGGCTTCTTCGGACGGTGCGCTCGCTTCCGTTGAAAGTGACGTGGTGCTGAAGGCACCCGCCAACGGTCGTGCATACCACATGCCGACAATCGGCGCCGCGCCGCTAGGCAATCTGACCATCACACGACCTCCAGCTTGCGAACCGTTTGCGCGCGTAGCCGCCCTCCTGCAGAAAGCGGCGGCCCTCAGTTGTGGTCGGATGCTGGAGGGCCCCAGTCGCGAGGCCGTTGGAAACGTCGCCGGTGCGAGGACGAGCGCTTCCTTCAAGAGCGCTGGCAGACTCGCTGTGGGCGCATCCAGGCGTCCGGGCCCATACGTGTGCCCTGCCACAGGGTGGCGTGACGCCGCCGCGGGAGGACAACGAGGATGTCGCAGGGGGGTCCCAGATGCTAGACGTGAATGAGTCAGCGCGCCGCCCGATGGAGCGGCCAGAAGGGAAAGCACATTGGCGACCACTCGACGCCGGTTCCTCGCGGTGCTTGGACAAGTGGGCGGTGCGGCAGCGGTCCAGGGGGCGCTCACGGCGCTCGGGCTTGGTGTCGCAGAGGCCGGCGAGCCCTTCACGCCCCAGCGAAGTGAGCGGTCGCGCGGGCGAAAAGTGCTCGTCCTTGGTGGCGGCATCGCCGGAATGACAGCGGCATACGAGCTGGGCAAGCTCGGCTACCGCGTGACGGTGCTCGAGGCGGCCCCGAGGCCAGGAGGTCGCTGCTTCTCCGTCCGAGGCGGCACGAGGGTCATGGACACCGACGGCGAGACCCAGGTGTGCAACTTCGACGCGGGCCTCTATTACAACTGCGGCCCGGCCCGGATCCCCGGCTTTCACGTCACGCTCGACTACTGTCGCGAGCTCGGCGTGCCGGTGGAAATGATGGTCAATCGGAACCCGCAGGCGTGGGACTACGCCACGACCGGGCCGCTCGCGGGCCAGCGTTTGCGGCAGAAGGAGGTGGAGGGCGACCAGGATGGTTACATCGCCGAGCTGCTGGCCAAAGCAGTCAGCTCGAGGGCGCTCGACGCAGAGCTGAGTGAGCAGGATCGGGCCAATCTCCTCGACTATCTCTCCAGCTTCGGCTGGCTCGAGAAGAACGGCCGCTATGCAGGAACTGCGCGGAGCCGCGGATATGTCTCCTACCCGGGTGCCGGCGAGAACGAGGGCGAAGTGGGGAAGCCGCTGCCGCGCTCTGCGCTGCTTGCAGGCGAGCTGGGGTTCCGGCACTTCTTCCTGCGAAGCCCGCTCCAACAGCCGGCCATGCTACAGATTGTGGGGGGTACCGACCAGCTGGCGCACGCCTTCGCTCGGGAATTGGGTCCCAACCTGGTTCTCAGTGCACCCGTGCGCGAGCTGCGCCAGGACGAGCGGGGCGTACGCGTGGTGTACGGTGCAGACGGTAAGCAACGCGAGGCGCGCGCTGATTATGCGGTGTGCGCGCTGCCGCTCACGACCCTGGGACAGGTGACCACGGATTTTTCCCCTGAGTTGCGGGGCGCGATTGCATCCGTCAAGTACGAGATGGCCGGAAAAATCGGTCTGCAGTTCGGCCGCCGCTTCTGGGAGGAAGACGACCACATCTTCGGCGGCAACTCGTCGACCGACATGACCATCACGCAAATTATGTACCCCTCTACCGGAATGCTGGGAAAGAAGGGAGTGCTGGTCGGCTATTACGTCTTTCGCCAACAGGGGTTGGAACTGCAGGCGATGCGGCATGCCCAGCGTCTGGAAACGGCGCTTGCGCAGGGCGAGAAGATTCACCCGCCCTACCGCCAGTACTTCCAGGGAGGCTTCTCCGTTGCTTGGGGGAAGATGCCCTGGCTTCTCGGTTCGTGGGCAAACTGGGGCGAAGACGGCCGGCGTCCGGCCGAGTACGCGCTCCTCTGCAAGCCCTTCGGCCGCATCCAGTTCGCGGGTGATGCGATGAGCTACCAGACGGGCTGGATGGCTGGCGCCATCGAGTCAGCGCGTCGGGCGGTACTTGCCATCCACGCACGCGCGTCCGCGGAATCCACCGCAACTTCACCGGAGGTCAAACAGTGATTCGTCTCTTCGCGCTGCTCCTCGTCCTGGCCGCGCCCGCTCTCGCCGATGCGCCGACCGCAACGACAAAGCCCACTCGCAAGCAGGTCCTGGTTCCCGGCAGCGGCACTGCGCCGCTCTCGGCAGTCGTCCGCGCGGGCGACTTGGTCTTTGTTTCTGGGCAGCTCGGCTTCCCGCAAGGCTCGCGGGAGCTGGTTCCCGGCGGTGCCGGGCCGGAGACGCAGGCCGCTTTGGAGGGGGTGACGGCAAATCTAGCCAAGGTGGGCCTTGGCATGGCGGACGTCGTGAAGTGCACCGTGTTCCTGTCGGACATCGCCGACTTCCAGACGATGAACGGCGTCTACGCGAAATTCTTCTCCAAGGACCCGCCGGCCCGCTCGACCATTGCTGCCGCAGCGCTGGTGCTTAAGGCGAAGGTCGAAATCGAGTGCATCGCCGTTACCAAGTAGCCCGGCCGCGCGGCGAGGTGCCCTAGTCGCTTCGAAGTGCAGCGATTGGGTCCAAACGGGACGCTCGCCACGCCGGGAAGAAGCCGAAGGCCACACCAATGGCGGTAGATGACAGCACGGCGATCCCAACAGCTTGCCAGGGCGTGGAGATGGGCCAGCCCAATAGCCGTTCAACCAGGGTCGAGCCCAGGATGCTCAGTCCAAGGCCTCCGAGACCGCCGATTAAGCTGAGCATGACGGCCTCTCCAAGGAACTGAAGTTGCACTGCGGACTGGGTCGCCCCCACAGCGACCCGGAGGCCGATTTCCTTCGTTCGCTGCGCCACGGATGCGAGCATGACGTTCATGATGCCAACGCCGCCCACGGCGAGCGCGATGGACGCCAGGGTGATGAGCATCAGCTCCAGAGCCTCCGCGGCCTTAACCTGTGCCTTGAGTGCCTCGTCGGGTCGGCGGATATTGAAATCGTCCTCGTCCCCCGGGCCGATTCGGTGCCGTTGGCGGAGCAGCTCGCGGACGTCATCGATGGCCTTTTCAACCGCATCGATGGAGACGGCCGAGCACAAAATGTCATCCAGGTAGGTGTAGTAGCGGCCTTGAATCTTTCCCTGCGCTGTCCTCCAGGGCACCATGATGGTGTCGTCTTGGTCTTGCCCCGATGGGGATTGCCCCTTGGGCGCCAAAACTCCGATGACGCGGAACAGGAAATTGTTGACGCGAATGACCTGGCCGACAGATGGGACAGGCCCGAAGAGTTCATCTCGGACCGTCTGACCAAGCACCACGACGCTTTCGACCTGCGAGACCTGCTCGTTGCCGAAGAACGAGCCTTCCGCCATTCGCCATCGTTTGATGTCCATGTATTCCGAGGACACGCCGCGATAATGGGTCCCCCAGTTTCGGTTGCCGTAGACGACGTGCACACTTCCGTCGACGTTTTCTGAGCAGCTCTTGATGAGCGGGAGCTGACCTCGAATTGCCTCCGCGTCTTCCGGTGTGAGGGTGGTGGTCCCGTGGGTCCCGGTGCGCACGCCGTTGATGTTGCGGGAACCGGCTTCTACCCAGAGGAAGTTATCGCCAAGCTTCTGCAGTTCGGCCTGGCTCCGCTCAGCGCCGGCCTGCCCGATGGCGACCACCCAGATGACCGCCGCCACCCCGAACATGATGCCCAGCGATGCGAGCGCCGTGCGCAGCTTATGGCGGCCGAGCGCGCGCACTGACTCTGCGCAGAAAAGCCTCGCTCCGAGGGGGACACCCGACCGCATCAGCAAGGGCGTACCTTAACGCAATTCCTTCGAAGTCGCTGAGTCGGTGGCGTGCTGTCTTGCGGCCAGCCCCGGGGTGACGGTGCGCGTGGGGTCCAGCAAAACGCGGTCGCCCGAGTGGCCAACTCAGGGTGCTTTGTACACGGTCTTCCCTTCCTTAATCGTCTCGACGACCTTGATGTCTTTGATGGACATCGGGTCGACCTTGAGCGGATTGCGGTCGAGGATGACGAGATCTGCCAGCTTGCCCGTTTCCAGGGAGCCCTTCGAGTTCTCCTCTGCGTATTGGTAGGCAGCGTAGAGAGTAATGGCTTTTAGCGCCTCCATCGGTGTGACGCACTGGTCCGGCCCGAGGACCACTCCTTTCCGAGAGACCCGGTTGACGGCGGTCCAGATCACGAACATCTGGTCGAGCGGTGCGACGACGAAGTCAGTGTGGTTGGTTGGGCGCAGTCCCTTGTCGATTGCCGCGCGCATCGGGCTGATGAAGGAAGCTTGCTCAAAACCGCGGTTCAGGATGTGCGTATCGCCGAAGTAGTACGTGTGCTCCGTGAAGAAGGACGGCGTTAGTGAATAAGCGACGTATTTGTCCAGCTGGTCCTGCCGCACAAACTGGGAGTGAATGACGGTGGTGTGGCGCTGCCGCGAGAGGTCGCTTCCAGCGGCGTACTCGTGCGCCCTCAGGAGCAAGTCGATTGCCGCATCGCCGTTGGCGTGAACGTTCAGGGGCAGGCCGAGGTCGTAGACCTTCTTGACCATTGCCTTTACCTCGTCCTCCGAGAAGGGCAATTCACCCCTCCAGTTCTTCTCCCCGCCCGGACCGCCGGTCAGGTAGGGAGTGGTGAAATAGGCGGTTTTTCCTTGGGGCGAGCCGTCAAGCGTAATCTTGACGCCTCCAATCTTGAGGTGCTTGACGTATTTGCCAAAACTGTTTGGTGGGTTCTTGGCGAGAACTGCATCCAGGTCAGTGATGAACGGGTAAGCAATGACGTCGATGATGTTGGCGCCTCCTGCGGTGGCGCGCTGCATCAGCGCGAGGTCACTGGCGTGGGTTGCACCCTCGTGTGCTGTCGTGATGCCTGCCTGGGCGTAGAGCATCTGTCCAGCCCGACTCCAGGCGACCTCCTGCTCGGTGGTGGGCTTGGGCAGTGACTTGAGGATGGGGAGAAAAGCTGTCTCCATCAGCAGGCCAGCAGGCTCGTTGGAACCCGGCTTGCGCAGAATGATGCCGCCAGGAGGCGTCTTGCTGGCAGTGGAAATGCCGTACCGCTTCATCGCGGCGGAATTCAGAACCGCCCCGTGCATCGAGACATGCCCGACCATCACGGGATTGTCCGGGAAGTCCAAATCCAGGTCATCTCGGGTCAGTCCAATACCGTTGGGCATGGCGTTCTCGTCGTAGCCGTAGGCTTGGATGAGCACGCCCTTGGCCACTTTGTGCGTTTCGCGGAAGGTCCTGAGCTCGGCGACGATGGCAGGAATGTCTTTGGCAGGCCCTGCCGGTGGCGCGAAGACGTTTACCTGATTGGCGACGGTGATTGAGCTGAAGTAGTGGCTGTGCGGATCGATGAAGCCGGGCAACAGTGTCTTGCCGGCCAAGTCGACGACGGTTGTCACCGGTCCTTTGTGGCCGCCCTCCACCTGGCGACGCCCGCCAACGGCGAGAATCTTTCCGTCCTTCACTGCAAGTGCCTCAGCCGTGGGGCGCGCGTCGTTGACCGTCACGATGTCGCCACCGACGTAGATTGTGTCTGCGGCGACTGCGGGAGACGTTGCTTTGCACCCGGTCAGCAAGGCCATGCCTGCGGCCATTGCCATTAGCGACGTGGGCTTGAAGGTCGTCATGTCCGTTGTCCCGTGAAGACGCGAAGCCTTGAGGTAATAGCCGGTGGTGCGCGCGCGGCGCTCCGCCCTAAGCGCTGGTCTCTAGCAGAGGGGGGGCCCACCCGCACGACTGGAGCGCGGTCAAACGGTCGCTCGCGTCCGCCGAGGGAGTGTCTGGGCGTGACGAGGGCGGGGCTCGTGCCCTGTTCCGCTCCAGGCACTGCTGGAGGCCGGTCCATCAATTTATCCATCCCGATGCGGCTCCAAGGGCTATTCTCCCTGCGGTGTGCAATAGGGGAACCCCGCTGTAGCGAACCGAACGAGTAACAATCAGCGCCCACTTCGGTGCGGCGTATCAGGAGGAGTCATATGGGACGAAGCGAAACCGCACTGCTGCTTGCCGCGACCTTCATGGTCGCGTCGCCCGCTCGGGCCGACGATCAGGCCAAGCCATCGGACACGATGACGGTCAAGCGCTCGGGCAAGGCTGGCACTGTCGTCGCGAGCCAGTCAGAGCAAGTTGCCGCCATCATCACCGCCGTCGACCAGGCGAAGCGGGAAATCTCCTTGCAGGGCGAAAACGGCCGTGTCGAGAACATGCACGTTGACGACCGGGTCAAGAATTTCAGCCAGCTGAAGGTGGGCGACGCGGTGTTGGTCAAGTTCTACCGGGGCTTGGCTCTCACGCTGCAAGCCCCCGACTCGGCGTCGGTCGCCCCTCAAGTGGAAGCAGTCGCGGGCGGCGCGGCTCCCGGAGAGAAGCCGGCCGGAGCGATGGCGGCCGTGGTTCGGGGCACGGTCACCATCCAGGCGATTGATCCCAAGACGCGAATCGTCACCTTGGTCGGGCCCGAGGGACGGCAGTTCCGGGTCAAGGCCGGAGCCGATGTCAGGCTGGAGAAGGTGAAGGTGGGCGATAAGGTGTTTGCCGAATACGGCGAGGGGCTGGCCATCTCGGTCCGCCCCACGCGGCCGCCTGCAGCCAAGTAGGTGACTACGACGCCGAGCGCGCTCCGCTCCGCGTCGTCCGCGCCTTCCTTGTTCGGCGAGACCGGCGCGTTGTTTGCACGCGCCGGCCCGCGCGGAGCGCTTTCAGCTCCAACTCGAAGTTGGTAAGGATTTCCTCCGGGTCGGGGATGAGACCGACGTCCGATTGAATGCCCACCCAGACGCGCCCGGCGTAGCTCAGCAAGCTGACGCCAAGCCCGAGATGGCCAGCGCAGGGAACCCAGAACATTGCCTGGCGCAGACGCACCCCGAGCAGGGAGATGGCCTCCTTGGGCCCCATTACGTTGGTCACAACGGTGGTCGCCTTTGTCCCGAATAGGTCGACCACGAGGTCGAAGAGTGGCCGGGGAAGCTGTCCCATCATCCACAGGAGTCCAAAGGTGGCTGCGGGGTCAGGCGACTTCTTGAGCGCCAGCATTCGACGGTGCAGTTCCTCGAGCCGCTCGAACGTGCCCTCCAGCCCGAGGGGCAGTGAGAGGAAGACCAGCCCGAACCGGTTTCCGAGGAGATGTGCCTCGCTAGCCGGTCGGAGATTCACCGGGACCACGGCCCGGACGTCGAGTTGGTGTGGGACGACGCCCCGACCGAGCAGGTAGCGGCGCAACGCCCCGGCGAGCGCCGTCATGAGGATGTCATTGACAGTCGTGTCGGTCGCTCGGCTCGCGGCTTTGAAGTCCTCCAGCGGGAACGAACGCGACCAGACGAGTCTCTTTCGTCTGCCGAGCGCGCCCTTGAAAGCGGTGCGTGGGTCGGGCGGCAAGAGCAGGAGCCGGACCAGCGACGCAAGGTGCTTTGCCGTGTCGGCGCCCGAACGGAAAAGGCGTCGTGGACTGCCGAGCAGGGGCAGCCCATTCTTGCCGGCGCGCCAAGGGAATGTCAGTGGTGCCTCGGCAGCTCCGGCGAGTGTCGTCCACACCCAGGTCAGCAGACCCTTCGGGTTGACCTCTCGCTGCCCCGGCTCGGGAGGTTGAGGAGCGCCGTCCGCCATCGACAGCAGGACGTGAACGAGCGCGAGGCCATCGCCGATGGCGTGGTGAAGCCGGGCAACCAGCGCCGAGCCTCCCTGGTAGCGTGGAACGAAGTGAAATTTCCACGGCGGCCGCCCCTTGGGGAAGCCCTGGCCTGCGAGGTCGCTCGTGAAGGACTGAAGCGCCGCTTCGGTGCCCCGTCCGGGAAGTCGCGCTGCCACCAGATGGTGCTCGATGGAGAAGTCCGGGTCCTCCTCCCAGGAGAGGACGCTCAGGGGGCCGCGGGGTTCGACGATGCGCTGGCGAAAGCGTGAGAAGCGAAGCAGGCGTTTCTCGACAAGCCCGCGCAGTTGTTTCATCGAGACCGGTTTGTCGAAGACCAACACGCCGGTGACCACCATGCGATTTGCTGGTTCCTCCATCCGATGCCACGAGGCGTCGACGTTGGCGAGGGGCGTGCGCATATCGCCTAAGCGAGGAGGTGGCCGCGGCCTGTCTTTTCGAGCCACTCCCGGTAGAGGGGATGGATGGCGTTGGTCACCGGGGCGAGCCGCAGAAGGGTGGGCAGCGGCCCGGAAGCCTTCACCCGGCCGAGAGCCAGCGCCAGGGCAACATTCTCCTTGCCCTGGAAGAAGCGGTTCGCGGTCACGCTCGACATCTTGAGTGTGATGACCGGCTTCCAGTCAACCGGCCCCCACACCCAAGTGAGAAATCGTCCTTGCTTCTCCTCTTTGACCTCCGCGGCGGTAACGTTCAGTTCGAGGTCCAGGTCGGAAATCAGAAAGCGATGGGGCGCATGTGCGTCGCGCAGCTTGCGCCCAACCTCTGGGTGCTCGTTCATGAGAACAAAGATGTGCTCGAAGACCTTCATGAACTCGCGCTTGTCCTTGAAGCCCTTCATATGAACTCTCCGACTGCCTAGGCCTTCCTCGTGCAGGCCAAGTCGACGTTGTCGCTACTTCTTGTGACTCCTCGGAGCGGGCTTGGGCGTCCCCTCGCGCGCCAGCTTTTCAGCCTTGGAGGCGAGTTCATGCGCGCGCTGGGCTACCATGTCCGCCGTTTCCTCGAGGACTTGCCCAGCCTTCGCTGCGACGTCGTGCAGGGTCTCGCTGGCCTTGAGGTTGAACTCCTTCGCCTTCTCTGCGACGCCCTCAATCTTGGCGTTGATGTCCGTGGTCTTCATCGTGGTTCCCCTTCTCCATGCTTCGGAGCTTCACGTGCTCCACCGGACAATACGTGCAACGGACAGGCCTCCCGGGACGAACGAAATCAGTTCAGGCACTTGGGGCCTGTCAGGGCGTCCGGAGGCCCACCCAAAGCGCAAAGGTTGCGGGTGTTCTCTGGTTCCAGCGCAACACACGCCCCGGGCGGACGAAGAGCTGCTTCGGCATCCACCTTTGCAGTGAGTGAAAGCGGGACGTGTTCCGCACTGCCTGCCTGGTTGGAGGAGACACGTCCGTGACAAGTCCGCCCAACGGAGCGTGCCGATGGGGAACTCCACCGTCGCGCCAGCCTCTGGCATGCTTGCCGAGGAGTTGTGTTGGAGGCGACCCGACCCTGGGGACCGCCAGGGCCGAGTTGCAGAAACTCCCACTGATGGCCAAGGGGGCTCTTCGACTTTCAGCTTCACGAGCTCCGCGCGTTCGGTAGTTGGGCGATGCTCCCCACGGCCCAGGGCCGCGCCGTGCCCTAGCGGCGCTCTTTCCAGCGCGACCGGGAGGCCGGTGGAGCTACTGTGCATGCCGTGACCCACGCCAAGGCGAAGGACGGCACTCGGCTGTATTACGAGGAAGTCGGCACTGGCACGCCGCTCCTCTTCCTTCACGAATTCGCCGGCGACTACCGCAGTTGGGAACCCCAGGTGCGGTTCTTTGGGCGCTACTTCCGTTGCATCACGTACAGCGCGCGCGGCTTCCCGCCGTCGGATGTTCCCGAAGACAGCTCGGGCTACTCGCAGGCGCACGCGCGCGACGACGTGATTGCGATGCTCGACCACCTCAACATCGACCGGGCCCACATCGTGGGTCTGTCGATGGGCGCGTTCGCGGCGCTTCACGTGGGCATCACCCATCCGCAACGCGCGCGCTCCCTCGTCATCGCCGGCTGCGGTTATGGCGCTCAGCCAGCTGAGCAGGCGAATTTTCAGGAGGAATGCGAGGCGGCGGCCGCAGCCTTCGAGGGTAGCTGGGCCGAGGCGGTTCAGAAGCACGCGCGCGGGCCGACTCGCGTCCAGTTCCAGACCAAGGACCCCCGCGGCTGGGCCGAATTTTCAAGGCGACTGCAGGAGCACTCCTCGAGGGGCCAAGCCCTTACCATGCGTGGCGTCCAGATGAAACGTCCCTCCCTGTGGGAACTGGTCGACGGCATGAAGAGCATGGATGTGCCGACGCTCATCGTCACTGGCGATGAGGACGAGCCCTGTCTTGAGCCTGCGCTCCTCATGAAGCGGAACATTGCGACGTCGGGTTTGGTCGTGCTGCCCCATTCGGGACACACGTTGAATCTCGAGGAGCCGGAGGCCTTCAACCGGGCCCTCCTCGAATTCTTTTTGCGAGTCGAAGCAGGACGTTCTACTCGGCGCGACCCCCGCTCGTCAGCTGTTGGTGTCTTTGGCTTCAAGAAGTAGCTCGGTATGAACGAGCGTTCTTCGAGCTCGCCAGGTCAAAGACACGCGGGCGCTCCCGATAGCCCGCCTCTGGTCGGAAGGGTGCGGACAAGGGATGATGGCTTCCTCACGCAAGCTCTCCCTCGGCCTGGTGTCGATGGCCTCGCTGGCCCTGGCCTGGAGATTCCGCCTGGCAAGCACCTCGGCTTGGCCGAAGCTGAGTCTGAAGGCCGGGGGACGAGGGCGCCCTGGATGGCGTGAAGGTGAAGTTCATCCGAATCATTGACGATTCGCGGTGCCCGCTGGATGCGGAGAACAACCTGTTGCAAGACCTCACCCGGCGACCTCCGAGAAGGCCTCCAGCCTAACCGAGGGGCGACCTTCAGCGTTTGATTGCGCCGGTCTGAAAGTGATCCACCCGCCGGTCTGAAACTGATCCACCCCGCAGACGGGGGCAGCTTGCCGGGCACACCCCGGTATGCGTTCCCCAGAGGATGCTGCGGATGGATGAGGCGACGACGATTCGGCATCGGGTGCTGGTGCAGCGGGTCTCCATGCGGCAAGTGGCGCTGGAGATGGGCGTTTCACGGAATACCGTGAGGCGGTACGTCTCGGGCGCCCCCATCGAGGAGGGGCGGAAGCCGTCGACGCGACCGAAGCCGGCGCTGGAGAGGGCGAAGCCGCGACTGGACGCCCTGCTGGCGGAGGCGCCGCGGTGGACGGCCGGTAAGCAGCGCCTCACGGCCACCCAGCTGTGGCGGCTGCTGCGCGCCGAGGGCATCGACATCGGCGTCACCGGGGTGAAGCAGTACGTGCACGAGTGGAAGCGGCAGCGGGCGGAGGTGTACGTGCCGCTTCTGTACCGGCCGGGGGACCTGGCCGAGGTGGACTTCTTCGAGGTGCTCGTGGACTTGGCGGGCAAACGCGGGAAGGCCTGGATGTTTCTATTGCGGTGCATGGCGTCGGGCCGCGACTTTGCGTGGCTCTTCCCGAGGCAGGACCAGACGTGCTTCCTCGAAGGGCACGTCCGGGCGTTTGAGCACCTGGGCGGCGTGCTGCACCGGATGGCGTATGACAATTTGCGCGCGGCGGTGGCGAAAATGCTGGCCGGGAGCGAACGCGACTTGTCGGCCCGCTTCGCGTCGCTGACGAACCACTACCTCTTCGAGCCGTGCTTTGCGCGGCCAGCCACGGGCCACGACAAGGGCGGTGTCGAGGCCCGGGGCAAGGGGGTGCGCTGGCAGCACCTGGTGCCGATTCCGTCGGGCAACAGCCTCGAGGAAATCAGCCGTGTGCTGCTGGCGCGGCTGGACGCAGAGGCCTCCCACAAGCGCGATGCCAGCGGACGTACCGTCCTCGAGCGCTTCGCCGAGGAGAGCGCTCTCATGCTGCCGCTGCCCGCGAGTCGCTTCGAGCCGGCGAAGACGAAAATGGTGACGGTAACGAGACGCGCGCTGGCGCAGCTCGAGGGTGGGCACTACTCGGTGTGGTGCCGCTGGGCCGGGCTGACGGTGACGGCGTACCTCGGCGTGAATGAAGTCACGCTGGTGGGCCCCGACGACCGAGTCACCCACCGCCGCGTCGGCTTTGGCCAGAGGGTCATCGATTACCGGCACTACCTCCCGGAGCTGGCCAGAAAGCCGCAGGCGCTGCGCCAGGTGGCCGAGGAGCTGCTGCCACGGCTGCATGAAGCTTACGCCCGCGCCTGGCGACAGCTGGTGGATGCGCACGGCCCGAAGCAGGCCGCTCGTGCCTTTGCTCAGGTGCTGAAGGCCATCGTGACCGACGGCGAGACAGCCGTCGCGCTGCGCCTCGAGCGGGCGCTCGCCTCGGGCGAGTCGCTGCAACTCGCCGCCCAGGGGCCGCCGCTCCCAGCGCCGAGCATCCAGGCCGACACCATGCCAGCGGCGCTGCGCGACGTCGCAGTGGAAAGCGGCTGTGCTGCTGACTTCGACGTGCTGCTGCGAGGTGCCGCATGAGCAGCGCAGCGATGGTGAACGACGTGCTCAAGGCACAGGCGCGAAGTCTCAAGATGCCCGGCATTGCGCGCAGCTTTGAAACGCTGGGGCGTCAGGCGAGGGAGGAGAGGTGGACGTACGAAGACTACCTCCACGAGGTGCTCGCGACGGAGCAGACATCACGAATTGACTCGGCCATCCGTAGTCGACTGAGAGATGCGCGCTTCCCCGAGCCCAAGACTCTCGACAGCTTCGATTTTGGTGCGGCAGAGGGCCTGGACGCCACCCGACTCGTCGAGCTCGCGCGCTGCGAGTGGGTACGCAAAGCCAATAACCTGCTCCTCGTCGGGCCCATCGGTACAGGGAAGACGCACCTGGCAATTGCGCTCGGCACCGAGGCAGCTAAGCAGCGAATGCACGTGGCCTTTTGGCGAGCAGCGGACATGGTCCGGGCGCTCGTCGAGGCGCGAGACACACGCGAACTGGGCCGTCTGGAGCGTCGACTCAAGCGAGTGGACCTCCTCATCCTCGACGAGCTTGGCTTTGTGCCTTTCGACCGCGCCGGCGGCGAGATGCTTTTCAACGCCATCGCCAACCGCTACGAGCACAAGAGCGTGCTGGTGACGAGCAACCTCAGTTTTTCGGAATGGCCAAAGGTATTTGCCGGCGACGAGAAGCTCACCGCCGCGCTGCTCGACAGGCTGGCGGACCACGCGGCCATCATCACCACCCGCGGCAAGAGCTTCCGAATGCGGCGGCGGGAGGCAGAAACGTCGAAAAAGGGGGGTACTCCTGACCAGGGTCAGGTCGAAATCGCGGCTCCTGCGGGCAGCCAGGGCCCTCCGAGGAAAGAGGAACCGAGTCCGGAGCTCACTTTGCCACATGCAGACCCGGCAGGACGGCGACAACGACAAGTCAGGAAGCGCTAGGCTGGAAATCCAACTTGGGGTGGATCAGTTTCAAGCCGGCCAGGTGGATCACTTTCAGAGCGGCCGCAACAGCGTTTTACCGTCGACCACTTCCGAGGCGTTCGACGATGATGGGCGGCGAGGAACTTCCGCACCCCGATGGCCGCCCGGAAGAAGAAAGCCGACGAGTTAGGCCGAGGCCCCGTTGACCCTGACTTCGCTCGGGTTGTCGCGGCCTTCGCGCAGGACCGAAGGGTGACCTATGGCGGCCGAGGCTTCGGGTCTTCCGCGCTGAAGGTTGGTGGTAAAATCTTTGCGATGCTGGCGTCGAAGGGGAGGTTCGTCGTCAAGCTTCCCAAGGAGCGCGTCGATGAACTCGTGCGGCTTGGAGCCGGGGAGCGCTTCGACCCCGGACGTGGACGGCTCATGACGGAATGGGTTGTCCTCGGCGGCGCGACGGAGCTCTGGGTGCAAGCCGCTCAGGAAGCCCGCCGCTTTGTCGGTCGAAACAACGCCTGACGCGCGGAATGCTCAGCGACGCCGGGAAGCCAAGGCCCCTCTAGACGTGCTTGATGAGCTTCTTCAGCGCGTCCGGTGGAGGTAGGTTCTTCATCATCTCGGGATGCGAAGCACTCATGTGGAGCTTCACGTGGTCGAGCAATTCCCGCTCGGTCTCGGTGACGAACTTCCCCGGGCACTTCGTACCGCTGTCAGCACATGCAAGCGAATAAGCCATCACGCTCCTCCCGAGGATTGGATGACGGCACCCCGAACGTTTCCGAGTCCGGACGGCCTGGATGGCAAGGAGGTCAGTCGTCGTCCTCCGGGTCGTTGTCTCGGCCGTGGCCCTTGCACCACGAGTTGCTCGGAACGCCGTTGCAAGGATTGCGCATTCCCTGCTCCTGCGGAATCGGCAGGAGGGAGACCTGCGTCGGCTGTGGATACCCGGGCTCTGCCGGATTGCAGGCGCCCGAGCCAGGCCCAAAGCTCGCGCACAGCAGTTCCAGGAAGAGCGGGGCCACTTGTGCCGTGTCCCCGGTCCAGGGCGCGCCACAGGTGCCAAGCACGGAAGTGTCCTGGATGTTTACCGGCGTACTGGTGACTTTGCCATGGTGGCCCGCATGGTTGTCGTGGAAACAATTGTTCGTGGGCGTGGGCAGCGTGGCATTGGCGAGGTCCGCGTTGGTCGCGTTGGAGAAGAAGCCGTTGCCTTTGAAGTGATTGCCGCTCACCTCGCTACCAAACGCGTCGTAATAGCAGGGGATGACCGGTCCGAGGATTTGGTCAAATGGAGGCGGTGGATTGAAGAGTGGATTTCCGCCCTCGCACCATGGGGCAGGAGCCGGTGGTGACGTGTCTGGATAGTCATTGACCACGACCCCCCACGCCCCATTATCGACAATCAGGTTGTCGCGCACGGTGTCGTTCCGTCCGCCAGAAATGATGATGCCAGTCCCCGTCGGGACGGTGGCCGCGATGCCCGCTCCGGGCGTGTTGGGGTTGTTGTTGTCGTGAATGTAGTTGCGACGGACGATGGTGCACGACTTGCTAGGGTCGTTCGGGCAAGCACCGTTCTGTGGCGAAGGCTCATCGTCGGCAGCGAGGGTGGTGTGCGCAATGCCGACCCGGTTCTGGTCCCATTCTGAGTCTTCGAGGACGAGGTGGCCGCCGGCATTGGTTCCGGAAAACCCTTGGGGACTGTTCTGTGCGTGCACTTGCCGCAGCACCGAGTTGCAGTCTGGGCATGCGCCTACGTAGAAGCCCGAGTCGGACATGTTGCTTGCGTACGAGCGTTCGATGACGCCCGGCCCACGGCTGTTGCTGACGAAAATGCCGTAGGAGCCGGAGAAGGCGGTTGAGGTGAAGGTCGAGCTCGCGGTGAGGTAGGCGCCGTGATAGCCGCCCATTCCAATCTGTCCGCTCCCGTCGCCGCCATTCCACCAGATTTGGTTGCCGTTGTTTCCGGAATCCGCAAGGAAGTTGCAGGCGGTCAGGTTCTCGATGGTGACGTTATCGACCTTGAGAACTTCGATGCCATTTCGGCCACCCGCCGTCTTCACCTGCGCTGCATCCGCCGGATTGCAGGGCGTCGCGTCCCCTCCCACCAGCTGCGTTCCATCGACGATGACTCCGTTCCTATCCATGCCGCGGATGTGGATGCCCGGAGTCGTGATGAAGACCCCCGCGATGCTGGAGCCGGTCTCTCGGTAGTCGCCCGGTGCGACCAGAACCCAGTCACCCGGAGAGGCAGCATTCACAGCCGCTTGGATGGACGAGAACGCGCCCACGCGACCTTTCCAAGTGCCGACCTGCAGGACTTTGTTTTTCGGACGGCACGACTCGGTGCTGGTCGCGCTTGAGGGCGTCGCGCTGAGACCTCCCGAGTTCACCGAAGTCACTGCATCCGTCGGAATCGCTTGGCCGCACGACCAAAACAGCAGCGCAGCTGCTGCCACCCACAATGAGCGAAAACGCATGGACTGCCCCCCTTGCTTGCGCGTCAGAGCACCGCCTCCAAGCCAGTTCAAGGAGCACCGCGCCATCGGCTTGAAGGCGTCGCCCGTCCTCCTTTCCACGGTGTTGTGCCCCGGGAGGGGATGGCGGAAGCCGAAGATGACACCCCGCGCGCGCTCTCGCGCACTCCCCGTGCGAGCTGGTGGCGGGGAGGCGGGCCACGGTCTGGGAGGGAGCATGGCGGATGCCCGGGGTTGCGGCAGCCCGCCATCTCCAGGGCCCGAAGGATGCCCAGGCGCTTACGGCACGGTCCTGTACTTCTCGAGTAGGGCTGTCTGTCGACTCTTCAGAGCAAGCTGATTCCCATCAACCCACAGCCCCAGCGGACGGGCCCAGACCTCCAGAGGGTCTCCGTTCCAGAGGACGAGGTCTGCGCGTGCGCCGGGCGAAATGCGGCCGGCGGAGAGTCCAAACACCCAAGCGACGTTGGAGGTGATGGACCGCATGGCGTCGCCCCAACTCAGTCCCCAGGCAACGGCGTTTCCAGCATCCTGCGCCAGGGTGCGCGTCATGTGTGGCTCGGCGCGTGGGGACAGCAGAACGTTGACGCCCGCAGCGGTCAGCAGCATCGCAGAGTCCTCCCGGCTCGAGAGCTCGTCGAAGCTCAACGGTAGGTTGGACATGGCGTTCAGGATGACCGGAACCTTCGCCTTGGCGAGCTCCGCCCCCAGCTGCCAGGCTTCTGCGCCTCCACTGACGACGACGCGAATTCCGAATTGCTTCGCGAGCGCTAGCGTGGCTCGGATGTCGGCGACCCGGTTGGCCGTTACGACGAGCGGGATGGCTCCTGAGAGCACCCCTTGCAGTGCCTCGAGGTCCAGGCGGCTCGCGGCCACCTTGCGCATCCGGTTGGATTCGAAGTCTTGCCGCCGCTTGGCATAGGTGCGGGCGTCGTCGAGCAACTCGCTGAGGCGCTCAACGGCGTACCCTCTCGGCCCCTGAACAGCGGCGCCACCCGGGCCTCCCAAGTGCGCGTCCAGCCCCGCGGGAGACTTTCGAACGGAGCCATCGGTTGCCGCCCAAGCGCTCTGGCCTGAAACCAATCCCCCCTTGGGCGCGGTGACGAACGATGTCACGCCGCCGCCCCGCGCGACGGGCAGGGTGGCTGACAGCGGGTCGAAGCTGTCCACGGCGCGAGCAGACGCATGTACCGGCTGTTTCGCCTCGTCTTGGCGCGGTTCCTCGTCGTTGGCATCCTGCTCCGCCGGGACCTCGGAGAGTCCGAGCGCGCTGTTTGCATCAATCAGCCCGGCGGTGAGGACCAGGCCATTGGCATCGACCGACCGGCAGCCTCGCGGCGTCGAGCCGCTTCCGACCCGGACGACGTGCCCACCGTCGACGAGGACCTCCGTTCCAGACGTGACGTTCCCCAAGTCCACCACGGTCACCTTGTGGAAGACGACACACCGACTACCATCAAGCGAGAGTGCTTCCGGGCAATGAGCGGAGGCCGCCTCGCAGGCAGCACCCAGGCCAGCCGGGCGGTTGGCGGCAGTGCCGACCAAACGAGCAGACGACGAGGCTAAGGGACCGACCTCGAAATCGCTCGGAGTTGAAGGGCCAGTCTTGGAGTCAAAGGTGAGCACGCCGTCGACGTACGTCCGCTCCGCGCGGGCATAGACGCTGAAGGGATTTCCGTTCCAGACGACCAGGTCAGCCATCTTCCCGGGCTCGAGCGATCCCGTCTGCGCATTCACGCCCATCACCCAGGCAGCATTGAGCGTAATCCAGCGCAGCGCTTGCTCGTCGGTCACGCTGATGCCTGACGCACGCGCTCGCCACATCGCCTTGGCGGCTTCCTGATTCAACCGTTGAATCCCGATCGGCGAGTCGGAGTGAATGACCGCCCGGCCCCCGGCCTCTGTCATCAGTCCTGCATTTTCTGGAATGCCGTCCCACATCTCCAGCTTGAAGCCCCACCAGTCGGCCCAGGTGGCTATCGCCACGTCCTTGCGGACTAGGACGTCACGCACCTTGTAGCCCTCGAGTGCGTGGTGAAAGGCGCGGATGCGAAAGCCGAACTCGTCGGCAATTCGCAGCATCGTCTCCATCTCGTCGGCGCGGTAACAATGGACTTCGACGAGGATGTCCCCTCTCAGTACGGCGGCGAGGGTTTCCAGCTTCAGGTCGCGTTTGGGAGGCGGTCCCGCCGTTTCTGCCTTCGCATCGTGTTTGTGCTGCCAGTCAGCCACCCGATTGGCATAGTCGCGCGCGTCGGCGAACGCCTGGCGGTATCCGGCTACGTTGCCCATCCGGGTGGAGGGTGCGGTGCGTCGCTCCTTCCCGTAGACGCGCTTCGGGTTCTCACCACAGGCCATCTTCAACGCATCCGGTGCGCCGGGGAACCGCATCTCCAAGGCCGTTCGCCCAAAATGCAGTTTCACCGGAAAGCCCCGTCCGCCGATGAGGTTGGCGCTTCCCGGGAGGACCAGCAGGGACGTGATGCCTCCGGCTGCCGCTCGTTGCAATTGCGGATCCTGTGGCCAGAACCCAAATTCTGCGGACACTTCTGCAGTGACTGGAGCCGTCGCTTCATTGCCGTCCGAATTGGCCTGGGTTGTTCCGGGGGCACCCTAGACACCTAGGTGGCTGTGTGCGTCGATGATGCCCGGCGTGATGACCTTTCCGGAGACATCCATCTCGTCGGCGCCGGGCGGGGTCGGGACGTCCGCGTTCTTTCCCACCTGAACAATCCGCCCGTCTGCAAACGAGACCGCTCCGTTAGCGATGGCTGGGCTGGAGGCAGGCATTACCGTGGCATGCCGCAGGACGATGGCCCGCTCCTGACGAAAGGCCCGGGTCGACACCGGGATGGCCGGCGCTGGCGAGGACTTAGGGACGGACACCGCTGCTGGCGCAGATGGGCTGGGTGTGACGCAGCAGAGTGCCATCGACGCGGTCAACAGCAGCAAGGGTCTCCCTCGGGGCATCGGCGGTCTCCCTAGTGGACGGAAGGACACCGCATCCACCTTACTTGAGGCTCGGGCGGAGAAGGCATGAACACCCCCCCAGCCCCCTCGGCGTCTGGAAGGTGCCCCCATTCACCGAGACGTCGTAGGCTCCTCGGGGGGCGTTGCGCGCGTCCCAGGGGGAGGGCAGGGTCCGGGCCGTGCGGGTTCTCATCGTCAACGAAGTGCTGGTGCATGAGCTGTTGTCGATGGATGCGTGCATCCGACTGATGCGCGAAGCGCTCGCCACCTTTTCGCGCGGCGACGCGGTACAGCCTCTTCGGACCCTGGTGCGCTTGCCCGACGGCTCCGGCGTCTTAGGGCTGATGCCTGGCTATCTGGGTGAGCCGCGCAGTTTTGGCCTCAAGGTCGTGAGCGTCATGCCCGGCAATCAGGGGACGGCGTACGAATCCCACCAAGGGGTGGTCCTCCTCTTCGGGGTCATTCATGGCGAGCCACTCGCGATGCTCGATGCCACCGCCATCACCGCCATTCGTACGGCCGCCGCTTCGGCCGCGGCGACCGATGCCCTGGCGCGCGCAGATGCCGGCGACCTGGCGCTTCTTGGATGTGGCACCCAAGGCCGCACCCACTTGACTGCGATGGCAACCGTGCGTCACCTCCGGCGGGTTCGGGTGTGGAGTCGGACACGGGCCAACGCAGAACGTTTCGCCCGCGAGGCCCCCGCGCCCGCGAGGCTCAAGATTGAAGTGATGGCGACCGCCGAGGAGGCCGTGCGTGGCGCGGACTTGGTCTGCACGGTCACCTCCGCCCGGGAGCCCATCCTCCGCGGCGCTTGGCTCGCGCCGGGCGCTCATGTGAATGCGGCGGGGGCCTGCTTTGCGACGCACCGCGAACTCGACACAGATGCGGTACGGCGTGCGCGCCTCTATACCGACTGCCGGGAGTCCTGTCTCAACGAGTCCGGAGACTTCCGGATTGCCCGCGGGGAGGGCGCCTTCTCGGACAAGCATCTCCTGGGCGAATTGGGCGAGGTGCTCACCGGCAAGGTGCAGGGGCGCCTCTCGAACCAGGACGTCACGGTGTACGAGTCTCTCGGCATCGCCATCGAGGACCTCGCTGCCGCTCACGCCATCTACCAGCGGGCGCTCGCCACGGGGAAAGGCGCTTGGGTTGAGTGGAGCGGCGCGCCAGCCGCGTGAGCGGCGTCGCGCGGTAGGGCTCTACACGAACGATGGAGGCAGCATGCCGCCGGTGCTTCCACCGTCGGGCGAGGGCGGCCCGCTTTGTCTGTCCGGGGGGCGCGGTGTCTTCCGGGCTCGACAAGGCCCCGCCGGGCTGGTCCCAAGGATTGCTCCGAAGCCGGTGTAGTGCTCGACCCGGTAGCGCCGGTCGAAGAAGTGAGCGAGGAGCAGGCGCGTCCAGGACTGAAAGGCGAAAAGGCCGCCATACTCTTCAGCGGCGAGTTTCCGAAGGGCGCGTAGCCGTGGCCACGCAATGGCTGGAAAGTCATGGTGCTCGACGTGGTAACCGACGTCGAACGACACGCGGTTGAGCGGCCCGTAGTAGGACACGGTTGGTTGGTCGGCCCGCATCGCGAAATGTTCGGACAGCCGCCGCGCACCCAAGGGGTGCGGCCCGAAGGCGAGCAGCCCGCTGACGGCCAAAAAGCAAATCCCCTTGCCGCCGACGAGCCACAACAGCACCGCAGTGGAGAGGGCTTGGAGACACCAATTCAGCAACAGAAAGCCATCCCGCGGTACGCGGTTCGCTGGACGTGCGGGGTAGAAGAAACGACCGAGGCTGAAAGATGCGAACTTGCGGAGGGAACTTGCACCGACGAAGGCGATTTCGGCCCGTGGCGGGGCCTGGGTATCGCGGCCGTCCACCTCTCCAAGAAACTTGTGGTGCAGCAGGTGTTGCACTCGGAATTCAACGGCCGCGGGGGCCAGGAGGGGCAGGTTTGCCACCAACATCCACAGCTTGTTGGCACGCGTGCCGCGGGCGACCAGATTGTGGGTTGCCTCGTGGATGAAGACGCCGAGCGCGTGGGCGACGAACGCTCCCACGCCAAACGCGACGGCGAGAAGGGTCAACCAGTTGGTGTGGCGGACTGCCCAGGCCAGCGCCACGTCGGCTGCGACCAGGGCGACGATGAAAGCCTGCGACAGGGGATACGTCCCCTGAAGAGCGCGCACCTCGGGGTGGCTTACGAGGATGCGTTTGTGCCGCTCGATGTGCCATTGCACTGGTGTGGCCAGCATCGCCCAACCCTCCCGAAGAGAACCGGGGCCCTCCGAGAAGAAACGCTAACCATCCCGCCTGAGACAACGCAACCCAAAGCTGCGCTGACCGCCTGCCTGGTGGTTACAGCGGCCTTTGGGGTTCGCGTGGAGAATGGTTCTCCAGCCGCGCAAGGGCCACCGGTGCGGGAGCAGGCGGAAGGCCTGCCCGGCAAACTACTCGACGGGGCAAAGATGGGCTTCTTGCCCTGGGCGCGATGGTCGAGTTCACGGATTTGTCACTCCGCACTGTCAGCGTGTACTCGCCATGTCTCCACAGCCGTCCGTCGCAGAAGCTCGCTCTCAGGTTGAAGCGCTTCTGGGCGAGGTTGGGCGGGCGACGCCGACCGAAGGTGAGCTCGCCGCGATTGCTGCCGTACACCGGAAGGGCGCGGTGAACCTACGGCACTACCTCGCGCTCCGCGCTCATGACGTCCGGAGACTGCAGAACTCGCTCGCCGAACTGGGGCTATCGTCTCTTGGTCGTGCGGAGGGGCATGTGCAGGCGACTCTCCTCGCCGTCCACCGCGCGCTCACTCGCCTTCAAGGCGAGTCGGACGGTACAAACGCGCTGGTCGGTCCCAACTTTCAGGAAGCGCGTCCTGCGCTTGGCTCAAACGCCGATGCGCTTCTCGGACCGGCGCCGGAGGGACGGGCGGTCCGCGTCATGGTCACTGCGGACGCAGGCCTGGCGCAGAATGCCGACTCGGTCCGGGCGCTGGTGGAGCGCGGAATGAGCTGCCTTCGCATCAACTGCGCCCACGACAGTGCCGAAGTCTGGACGCGAATCGCCGGACACCTCAGGCGTGCCGAGCAGCAGCTCGGCGTCTCCTGCCGACTCCTGATGGACCTCGGCGGGCCAAGATTCGGACCGGCCCACTCGAGCCCGGGCCCGCCGTCGTGACCTGGAAGGTGCGACGCGACGCGTGCCGGGCGGACGGAGGCTCCCACCCGCGTGTGGCTGGCCCCTCCGGGGGAGGAGGTAGTGCGGCCCGCGCCGGTCCTCACGTTCCCTCGGGGGTGGCTCGCGTCGCTGCGCGTCGGGGACGTCCTGCAGTTTCGGGATGCGCGCGGGCTCCGGCGTGAGCTCCGCATCCAAGGACAGGACGGGGACTCCTTCCAGTCTGAAGCTGAGCGGCGTGCTTTCGTGGTGCAGAGTTGCGAGTTTCATCGGGCTGGCATCGAAGAGGCAGTCTGCCCAGTGGGGCTCCCCCGTGCCGATGCGCCGATTCAGCTCGCCATCGGCGATTCGCTCATCCTGACGCGGTCACTCTCGCCCGGACACCCTGCGGTCGTCGACGCAGCCGGGCGGGTGCTTACCCCTGCTCGCATCGGTTGCACCGAGCCGGCCGTGTTTTCCAGGGTGAAGCCGGGTCACCGTGTCCTCCTGGATGACGGAAAATTTGAGGCCGAGACCCTACGGGTCGATCCGGAACAACTGGAGCTCCGCATCACGCGAGGCCCACGACCCTCCGGAAAGCTGGCGAGCGAGAAGGGTGTCAACGTGCCCGACACGCATTTGCAGCTGCCATCGCTCGGGGAGGACGACCGGCGCGACCTAGCGGTTGTCGTGAAGTTGGCGGATTCTCGTTGGCATGTCCTTTGTGCAGAGTCCGGAAGATGTCCAGTGCCTACGAAAGGAACTGGAGCGGCTGGGACGGCCCGACCTCGGCATCATCCTTAAGATCGAAACGGCTCACGCCTTTGCCTCGATGCCCTCGCTTCTCTGGGCAGCCATGGAGCACGAGCGCGTCGGTGTGATGATTGCTCGCGGAGACCTTGCCGTGGAGTGCGGCTACCAGCGGCTGGCCGAGGTGCAGGAGGAGCTGCTCTGGATTTGCGAGGCGGCCCACCTTCCAGCAGTGTGGGCCACCCAGGTTTTGGAAGGCCTCGCCAAGACAGGCGTCCCCAGCAGAGCCGAAGTCACGGACGCCGCGATGGGAGAACGCGCCGAGTGCGTCATGCTCAACAAGGGGCCACACATCCTCGATGCGGTCAGCGTCCTTGATGACATTCTGCGCCGCATGGAGGAGCACCAGTCGAAGAAGACGGCGCAGCTGCGGGCCCTCAAGTCCTGGCAAGTGAAGCCGGCCACCCGGCCGCCGGGAACCTCCATCGCCCTAGGGGAAGGCAAGGGGGGTGAAATTCCCCGCGTGCCGCAGGGGAGTGGTTTTGTCCGGTCCGAGACCACCGCCGATGATGAGGACATGCGGTCCGGGCAACCGCCGGGGCAACGACCGCTTCAGGACGAGGTCGCCGTAGGTTGAGTTCCGCGCCTTCAGCCCATCAGCCTGTGGAGCGATGGACAAATCTCGCCGGCCCATCGCACCCGGCACTTCGCTCATTGGTCTCGTGCGGCGCCGGTACCCCGAGTCCCACTAGGCGTGCTGGTGGGCGTCGCCTCCGGGAAGGTGAGCGTCCCGAGCCTGGCCGGACAGGAGTCTCCCAGGGAGAAGCGACGCACGAGGCGACGCTCGCCCAGCGTGATGGTGACCTCGTAGTCGCCCCTGGCGAGTTGCTCCAGGATGAAGCCGCCCTTCGGTCCGGTTTGACCGGACTGCAAGAGGCGCGTCCCCAGCAGCTGGACCACCAGGTGCGCGCCGGCAGCGGGTTGCCGCGGGGCGGTGAAGACCCGTCCGACGGCCGTGCAGGCCTTGTCAACCCGGACGGTGGTGTCGACGTTTCCTACGGTCGGGACCTCGATGAGGGTGGTGCCGACTCGTCCGTCGTCCGTCAACACGCGCACCGAGGTTTTGCCCTCGGGCTGGGCGGTTGCCTTGAAACGGTCCCCGGCGAAGTGAATGGGAGGTCCCGGCGGAAGCTGGCCATTGAAGGGAAACGTCTGCAGTTGAAAACCGTTTGGCGGAGGCTGGCCGAGCACGCGCCCCGACACTTGGCCCTGCGCCTTGGCCGGTGTTACCAGTCCAGCGGGAGTGCCCGCACGCCTCAGCACCTCCACTGAAGCGCCAGCGTGGTCGGTGGCAGCCCACTCAGCCAGAGCGCCGAGGGCGTCCGTTTCAGGTGCCCCGGAGGCGACTGCGGACCTTGCTTGCCGCCGCACTGTCCCTGTGGCGTCGACTTCCTCGACCATCACCCAGCGACGGTTTGCGGACGACTCGGTCTGGAGGGTGAAGAGGCGGCCCGCACCGACGAGCTTAGCGACCCGGGCGAGGTTGGCCGAGCGCTCGACGCCCGGCTCGACGCAGGGTCCGCCGTCGGGAAGGAGGGAGCCCTCCACGCCGCTGGCGAGTTCCACGGGAGCCACGAGCGCGGGCGGGGCAGGAATCCGCACGGTGCGGATGAGGCCCCGCTGGCCAAAGTCGGCCTCGACTCGGTAGTCGCCTGCCGGGAAGTGATGGACAGGGGCGCGCTTCCGACTGGGCACCCTCCGAGGTACACCTCAGCTCCGGCGGGGACGACCGCGATGTCGAGCCGGTTGGTGGGCACCTGAGCCTCTCTCGCGCGGAGGCCATCGACGTACTTCCGGAAGGTTGGTGGATAGAGCCCGGTGTCGGGCTGGTACGTGGGTTCGAGGCGCAGGATGGAGACCAGGACTGCCTCGGCAGCCGGCCCATCCGTTGGAAGTTGCGCCTGCGCAAGCAGCGTCAGCAACTCGCGCTCTACCCTCCACCGCTCGTGCGACGGCGCGAGGCGCGTGAGGTCGACCGCCAGTGCCTTGAGTTGTGACACTGCGGCCTCAACGTGGTGCGCGTAGAAATCCGTTCGAGCGGCCGCCAAAGCGCGCGTCACCTCCTCCAGCGTTCGTTCGGACAGACCGCCCAACGGCCGCGCGGTTTCCGCTTCGCTCTGGAGGGTGGGGCCCAGCTTCGGCTGGAGAAGCGCCCGAAACGCGCGCGCCGAGATGGCACTCGCCGCTGTCTCGCAGTGACCGGAGGCAATGACTGCCGCCCGGGCCGGCTTGGGCTCCTCGGGGCCGGGCGCCGCCACTGACGGCAGCGCGCACGCTAACAGGGCTGCCATGGACCGAATGGGACGCACCGACAGCCTCCTGCAAGCAGGCTTCGTCAGCGTACTTCACCGGGCGTCATTTCGGGCCGAGTCTCCCCCGAGGGCGACCCCGGGGCCCGCGCGGACCCGTCGCTGGGGTGCCCACGGCTGCAGGGCGACTGGCCGAGAGGCTTGACTTCGATGGGCCAGTTTCTACAAAGTAGAAACATGGGGAAGGGTGAGACGCTGGGGGAGTTCGAGCACCTGGTGCTACTTGCGCTGGTGCGCCTTGGCAAAAATGCCTACGGACTGGCTGTCCGACAGGAAATCGCCAAGCGAGCGGAGCGGCAGGTCTCCATTGGAGCCGTGTATACGACCCTGGACCGGCTGGAACTCAAGGCGCTGGTGCGCTCGAGCGAGTCCTCGCCAGCGCCGGTGCGCGGCGGGCGCCGGCGACGCTTCTTCGAGATGACGCCGGCCGGGCTGGGCGCCCTTCAGCGGACGCACCGGTCGCTCCTGCGAATGACGCTGGGGCTGGGCCTCGGCTTTGGACTCAAATGAGAATCCGCCCCCCACGGATTGGCGCCTGGCTTCTCGCACCGCTGCTGCCGGGGGGAACCGGCCATCCGTTGCTGGGAGACCTGGAGGAGGAATTCACCACCGAGGCCGTCCCAAGCCTTGGAGCGTCCGCCGCGCGTCGCTGGTACCTGCGCGAGTGCCTCCTGGCGGCCGGGCCGCTCCTGTCGACTGGCCTCGCTCCCAGGGGAGCGGCCATGCTCGCCAGTCTCCTTCTGGTGGCGCTGCCTCTGGTCGTTATGGAGGTCACCCGGGGTTTCGTCCTGAGCCAGATTCCGCTCAAGGATGGGCGCGCGTACGGCGGGGATTTTCTCTGCTTGCAGCTGGTCGCAGTCGCGGTGCTCTGCGCCGGCGTCGCTCGGCTGGTGCGGGCTAGCCTGTCTCGTGACGCGGCTCCGGCCGGGGGCATTGTTCTCTTCATCGTGGCCTCTGCCCTCGCTCCGTTGACTGCCGTTGGCCCATCGCGCCCGGCGGGGTTCTGGGCGTTCGCTCTGCCGGTCGTAGTGTTCTCAGCTGCCGTCGGCTCGCTGAATTCGCGCCGGCAAAACGCCTTGCTCTAGTACGCCAGGGAGGCCGGATGAAGTGGATTGGCTTTGTAGCTCTGGGGCTGGTGGGTCTGTTGGTCATTGTCGCAGTCGTCCTACTGGCCCTGGGGCGCCGGGCGGATGCGGGGCGCTTGGTAGCGGCCATCGAGGTCAATCGCCGTCCGACGGAGGTCTGGCCGTGGATTACGGAGCCCGACAAGCTCAAGGGTTGGGTGACGTGGCTGGTCGAAGTCCGTCCGTTGACGGACGGCCCTGTGCACCCTGGCTCTCGCGTGGAATGGGTGATGCAGGATGCCAACAGTGGAAACCGTCCGATGGTCATTACCAGCGAGACCCTCGCCTTCGAAGTGGGGCGGCGCCTCGAACTGAAGCTGTCGTCTCCGGGCGCGTTCACCGGGGTGGCCACCTACGCGCTCATCGACTTGGGCGGCGGCCGGACCCGGCTCGCCACGGACGCGCGCTACCGCTACGACTCGGCGTTTGCCCGGCTGATGGAGCCGCTGATTACCCCGGCCGCCGCGAAGAAATTTGACGGAGACCTGCGCCGTCTCAAGGCGCTCGCCGAAGCGGCCCCGCGGGCGGAGCATTCGGCTGCGGAGGCCCACGCCCAGTGACGGGTTGACGTAAGCTGCGCAGCAGAGTGCCGCTCCACCCCCGCCGAGGAAAAAGTCCCGCGTCGGGCCTGCTCGTGGCGGCCGTTGTCCTTGCGGCGCTCCCAGTCGCCGCGACTGCCCAGTCCGTGGAAGAGACAGGGACCGTCAGGCTCATCGGATGGGCGGGGTTCCAATTCACGACGCCCGTCACCACGACCAGTGGAACCATCAGCGTCGACGCGGCCCCCAGCTACGGTGCAGCCTTCAACATTGCCTTCGGCCCGGAGCTTGACCTCGAGTTGCTGTGGACGCTTTCGCCGACGCACGCGCATTACCTTTCGACGGCCGGCGTCGGCACCAGCGGCACCAACCATCTCACCATCAGCTACTTCCAGATGGGGTTGACCAAGAGCATCCGCTGCGGGACTTCGAATGCTTCGGCGACTTCACGCTTGGGGCGGTGCTGCTGTCGCCCGGGGCCATCCCCCTCAGCTCGGGCGAGCGGTTGGATGTCCAAGACACCTGGCGTGCCGCTTTTACCTTTGGCGCAGGAATCAGGTTCTTTCTCGTCCAGCAGCTTGCAGTCGTGCTGCAGGCGCGGCTCCTCGTGCCGGTCTACATCACGGGCGGTGGTTTCTATTCCGGCAGCGGCGGGACGGTGCTCGTCATCGGTGCTGGCATCCCCTGCGTCGAGGGCGCCTTCACCGCAGGGCTGGTGCTCGCGCTCTGACGGCGTTCCCCCCGGCGGGGGAGGCCGTTCGGGGGGGGCGTCGTCCAGAAACGGGACCTCGTCAGCGAGCGTTGAAGCGACCGCGGCCCCGTGTCGTTCAACGCGGACGGCTGAGATGTGACGCCCGGGGGGGGGAAGCCGGCGTGCTTGGTCGACGCACGGAAAGCACCCTGCGGGCCGACCTGCGCAAACTGTGCGGCCGTTGCCACGGCGTCACACGTTCCCAGGGATGCGTCGGTGCGGGGGATGAGGAAGGGCCTTGACTCTCCCATAGTTGGAGAATAATTCTCGAACTCGTCGAACACCGCAGCACGGAGGAGACCTCGATGGCCAGTCTCAAGGGAAGCAAGACGCACGACAACCTGAAGGCGGCCTTCGCCGGCGAGAGCCAGGCGAACCGCCGCTACCTCTACTTCGCGAAGGTCGCCGACGTGGAAGGTCGCCCGGACATCGCCGGCCTCTTCCGCGACACCGCCGAGGGCGAGACGGGCCACGCGCACGGCCACCTCGACTTCCTGAAGCAGGTGGGCGACCCGGCCACCGGCGAGCCCATCGGCGACATCGAGAAGAACCTCAAGGCCGCCGTCGTGGGCGAGACCTACGAGTACACGCAGATGTACCCGGGCTTCGCCAAGACGGCGCGCGAGGAGGGCCTCGCCGAAATCGCCGAGTGGTTCGAGACGCTCGCCAAGGCCGAGAAGTGCCACGCTGGCCGCTTCGCAAAGGGTCTGCAGCAGGTGCAAGCCGAGGGCTGAGCGTCGTCTTCGCGGAACGACCCGCCGGTTTGGCCGGCGGGTTTCTTGCTCCCGCGTCACGGAGCTCGAGGAGGTGCCGGTGAAACTTCCCGCCGTTGGAGAAATCACCGCCGCTCAGGACCCGCATGGACTGCGGTACGACGGACCCCTGTTCTTCGACAAGGCCAACCTCAAGGCTGAGCTGCACCGCGTCTTCGAGATCTGCAACGGTTGCCGCCTCTGCTTCAACCTGTGCCCGTCCTTCGCGGTGATGCTCAACACCATCGACGAGCGGGACCCGCACCGGGCCGAGGCCGAGGGGAAGTACCTGGGCGATACCGTCATTGAGGAACACGAGGCTGCCGAGAAGCTCAAGGACGTCAAGGTCGGCACGGAGAGTCCGGTCGACCTGTTGGCCGAGGCAGACTTCAAGCAGGTGGTCGACCTCTGTTACGAGTGCAAGCTGTGCTACCCGAAGTGCCCGTACGTGCCGCCGCATGAGTTCGCGGTCGACTTCCCTCGGCTCATGGCGAGGTCCAAAATCATCGAGGCGCAGGACGAAGGCGTGGGGTTTCGGGAGAAGTTCCTCGGCGCCACCGACTTCATGGGCAAGCTGATGACGAAGATGGCCCCGCTCGCCAACGCGGCGGCCCACAACGCCTTCAACCGCATGCTGATGCAGAAAACCATTGGCATCCACAAGGACCGGCAGCTGCCGGACTACGCTTCGCAGAGCCTCCTCAGGTGGTGGGGCCGGCGGGCGAAGGCCTTGCCGCCTGCAGGAGCCGACGGCAGACGTCGCCCTGTTCGCCACCTGCTTCGTCAACTACAACGACCCCGACATCGGCAAGGCCGCCGTCGAGGTGCTCGAGCACGCTGGCTGCAAGGTGGACTGCCCCGAGCAGCTGTGCTGCGGGATGCCGAAGCTGGATGGCGGCGACCTCGAGGGCGCTCGGGAGCTCGCCCGGAAGAACATCGCCCTCCTCGGCGACTCGGTCCGCGCCGGAAAGAAAGTCCTCTCCCCCGGGCCGACCTGCACGCTGATGCTGAAGACGGAGTACCCGGAACTGGTTCCCGGGCCGGAGGCGGATGCACTCGCCGGCGCGGTGATGGACTTGAGCGACTTCCTTCTACAGCAGGCTCGCGCCAAGAAGCTTCCCAAGGACTTCAAGAGTCCCCTTGGCAAAGTGGCCTTTCACGTTGCCTGCCACAACCGGGTGCAGAACTTCGGATACCGAGGGCGTGACCTTCTCAAGTGGGCGGGCGCCGACGTGACGCTGGTCGACCGCTGCTGTGGAATGGATGGCACCTGGGGGATGAAGGCCGAGTACTTTGAGGAATCGCTCAAGGTGGCCGAGAAGGCGGCGCAGGCCGTCGAGGGTCGCGGCTCCAGACGCCGTGTCGAGCGACTGTCCGCTGGCGGGCCTCCAGCTGACGCAGAAGACGGGCCGGCGCTCCTTTCACCCCGTCCGTCTTCTCCACCGGGCGTACTTTGGGGACCCACAGGCGTCCTCAGCGCCGTCCACGGACTCGAAGGACAAGGACTCGCAGGAGGCGCTGTGATGCAGCCGTTGACCACCCAGGACCTCTGGCCACTCCCCGTCTATGAAGGCGTCCGAGACCAGTTTCGCCGTGAGGTCATCGCCGCCAAGCAGCACCGGCGCGTGCATGTCGGACCGGTGATGACGCTAATTTTCGAGAACCGACTGACGGTGAAGTTCCAGGTGCAGGAGATTCTCCGCGCCGAGCGAGTGACCAAGCCCGAGGCCGTCGCCGAGGAACTGGAGGGCTTCAACGCCATGCTGCCGGCCGCGGATGAGCTGTCAGCGACGCTGATGATTGAACTTATCGGCGTCGAGGCCGAGGTCGCCGCAGAGCTCGGAAAGCTCACCGGGCTGTCGCAGCATCTCCTCCTGGAGCTGGGCGGAACGCGCCGGGCGGCGAGCTTTGACGAGGGTCGCGACGACGGAAGGCGCGTTTCTGCCGTGCAGTACGTTCGCTTCCCGATGGTGGGGGCCGCTCACCTTCTCGCGGACGTGTCCGTGCCTGCCCATCTGGTGATTGACCACCCGCACTATCAGCACCGAACGGCACTTGCAGAAGGTGTGCGTCGGTCGCTGGCAGCCGACCTCGACGACAGGGTCTGACGTGAAACCTCCCCGTCGAATGGCTCCTCGCCCGCAGGCGGCCGATGACGCGGCCTTCGTCGCCCACTGCCGGTCGCGAGGGCTGTTGGTCACCGAGCAACGGCGCGCCATCTACGCTGTGCTGGCCGCCTCACGCGACCACCCGAGCGCCGAGCAGATTCACCGGGCCGTCCGGGCTCGGCTTCCGCGCCTCTCGCTGGCGACGGTGTACAAGAACCTGGAGGCGCTGCGTGCCATTGGAGCGGTCAGTGACGTGAATAGCCTCCACGAGCACGGGCGCTACGAGGCCGCCCTTCCCGGGACGGGTGCAGGCCAACCCCATCACCACCTGGTGTGTATCCGCTGCAAGCGCGTGCTGGACCTCCACGACCGACGCCTGGACGCTTTCCGCCTCGGCGCCGCCCAGGCCCACGGCTTTGAGGTCCGCGCCATCCGGGTCCAGGTGGAGGGCCTCTGCCCCAGCTGCCAGATGGAACGGCCCTCCACCGCCGTCCGCCGCTCCGTTTAGGTCAGGCGCCGGGGGGTCGGGCCTTCACGGCTTGTGCTCGCCGCTGTGCTCGACGAATGAAAAGCCGAAACGGCCCTTCACGCAGAGGTGCCCCTGCGTGACGCTTGAGTCGCTGGGGGAGGTGACCCGCACGATGGTGTTGTCCTGGACCCGCAGCGACAGCGTGCAACCGACGCCGCAGTAGGGGCAGATGGTGTCAGTGACTGTCTGCTCCGACTCGCGCCATTCTCCAGCAGCTCGCAGCGCGTGCTCTGTCTTGAAGACGAGCGCGCCAGTGGGGCAAACCCCGACGCAGTTGCCGCAGAAGACGCAGGCCGAGTCCGGAAGCGCAACATCGTGCTCGGTGGCAATGCGTGCTTCGAAGCCACGACCTGCCAGAGCGATGGCGAAGGTATTCTGCGCATCGAATCCCGCACGCCTCCACGCATTTGTAGCAGAGCATGCAGCGGGTGTAGTCGCGGACGAAGAGCTCATTGTCCAGCTTGACGGGCTGCGCCACGGTCAATGCCTTTGGCCCAAAGCGCTCCGGCTGGGCCCCGTAGCGTGACACCAACCGCGAGAACTCGGCCGAGCGCGACATGTCGACTGACGAGCCGAGCAGTTCGACCACCAGCTTGCGGCTCAAGCGGACCCGGGGGCTGTCGGTGAGGACTTTCATGCCTGGCTCCGCGACGCGGGAGCAGGCTGGCACCAGCACGCGTGCCCCCTCCACTTCGACGACGCAGATGCGGCACGCGTTCACCGGCGTGAGGTTCTCGGCCCAGCACAGCGTAGGGGTATCGACGCCGGCGGCCTGGCAGGCCCTCAGGAGCGTGGCGCCCTCTGGAACCGTCACCGACGCCCCGTCGACACTGAGCTCCACGGTTGGCTGGGTCACGGTTTGGCCCCCGGATGCGGTCTGAACTTGGCGAGTGCCGACTGGATGGCGAGCGTCGCCGTCTGGCCCAGGCCACAGATGGAGGCGTCCCGCATTGCCTGGCCGAGCTCATCCAGCAGGGCAAGCTCGGCGTTGAGCGACTCGACCGACCCGCCGGTCGCGAGCCGGGCGAGCAGCTCCTCCTGCCGAACGGTACCCACGCGACAGGGGACGCACTGGCCGCAGGACTCGTCCCGGAAGAACGCGGCCAGGCGGCGCAACAGCGGGCTCAGGGCCACCGTGTCATCAACCACGAAGACGACGCCCGAGCCCAGCGAGGCGCCCCGCTTCCGCGTGTCCTCGAAGGAGAGGGGGACGGCCAGCTCATCGGGCGTGAGGAAGGTTCCAGCCGCCCCGCCGAGCAGCACAGTCTGGAGACGTCGCCCCGGGGCGACGCCCCCGGCCAACTGGATGAGTGCGTCCAGGCGCGTCCCAAAAGGCACCTCGTACACGCCCGGTCGCGCGACCCGGCCGGAGACGCAGAAGAGCTTGGTGCCCGGTGAGGCAGCGGTGCCCACCGAGGCGTAGTGCGCTGCTCCGTCGCGGATGACGTCCAGGACGGCCACCAGCGTCTCGACGTTGTTGACGGCGGTGGGTTTGCGAAAAAGACCGGACTGTACCGGGAAGGGGGGTTTGTTTCGGGGCTCGCCGCGAAATCCCTCGATGGAATTGAAGAGGGCTGTCTCCTCGCCGCAGATGTAGGCGCCCGCCCCGCTGCGAAGCTCGATGTCGAAGGCGAAGCCACTGCGGAGCACGTCGGGCCCGAGGAGGCCCTCGCCGCGGAGGAGATGGATGGCGTGCGCCAGCCGGCCCGTCGCCAGCGGGTACTCGCCGCGGATATAGAGGTAGGCCTGCTGAGCGCCCGTCGCGAAGCCGGCGATGGTCATCGCCTCCAGGACGGCGAACGGGTCGCTCTCCATCAGCACGCGGTCCTTGAAGGTACCCGGTTCGGACTCGTCGGCGTTGCAGACGACGTAGTGGGGCTGCTCGGGCGCCCGCGCGACGGCCTCCCACTTCCGGCCCGTGGAAAGGCGGCGCCGCCCCGACCGACCAGCTTGGCGTCCGTGATTTCGCGAAGCACGGCCGCCGAGCCAAGCTCCAGCGCGCGGCGAAGCGCAAGCTGACCACCGTGCGCTTGGTAATCCGTGAGGCTGGAAGGGTCGACGGCCCCGGCGCGGGCCAGCAGGCGTCGGGGGCCCTCGCCACCCAGCACGGTCTCGGGTGTGTCGGGGCGGGCACCGAGAAGCGCCGCTTCGATGCGGGCCACGCTCGCCCCCCCAAAAGCGCACGCCCGGGGCTCCGGACCCGCTACGGACACCAGCGCTGCCGGGGCATGCTCACACAGACCGAGGCACGGGCTGCGCATCCAGCGGGCCGTGGTGCGCGTGGCTGACGTGGGCGCGTCGGCCCGGTGAGGCAGGGTCTCCGCTGGCCCGAGGCGCGCGGTAAGTTCGGCGCACAGCTGTTCGGCGCCTGCGACCTGGCAGGCGATGTCGTCACAGACGTGCGCGAACGCAGCCGGTCGCTCGCTCAGCGACAACAGGCCGTAAAAGCTGGCCACGCCGTACCCTTCGGCCGGTGGGACGCCCAACCGTCCGCACAAGTAGCCCAGCCCGCCGGGACTCACCCAGCCGAGGCGGGCCTGCAGCGCGTGGAGGGCGGGCAAGAGCAGGGTCCTGTGCGCCTTCGCCGCACGGAGCCCGGTCGGGCGGTCCTCCCCGGCGGGCCCAAGCACGCCGTCGACTGCGTCGCGCTCGGCGTCGGTGGGCGTCGCGGCGATGGCGCGTAAGTCCATCGGCTTCGCAGACTACCAGAAGCCTCGGGGTCGCCAGTGTTCCTTACGGCAGCGCGACGCCGCGCCCCGCCGAATCCGGGGCTTGGAGAAGCTTCTCGACGCGGACGGCAGCGGCCTTGAAAGCAGCCGTGCCAGACTTCGGGTCCGTCACGTTGATGGTGAGGATGTTGGTGTCCACCTGGTCCGGGAAGTGAAGGGTCATGAAGGCCAGACCCGGGCGCAGGCGCGCATCCAGCCTGACCGGCGCCTCCACCGCGCCGCGCCGTGACACCACCCGGACTTGCTCGCCCTCTCCGACACCGAGGCGCGCCGCGTCGTGGGGGCTCAAGTCCAGGGTCGTCTTGCGCGGGTGCGGCCAGAGGTAGGCGCTGCTCTGAACGCCGGTATTGAAGGACTCGAGGTGACGGCCGGTGGTGAGCCGCAGTGGGAAGGACGCATCCAGCGTGTCGAACGGTTCCACCTGCTCGGTCGGGATGAAGGGAGCCCGTGGCCCGAGAACGGGCTCGCTCCACAGTCGGGCATGCAAGAACGGCGACCCGGGATGCTGCTCATCCGGGCAGGGCCACTGGATGCCGTGGAGCTCCTCGAGGCGGGCGTAGCTCATGCCGGCGTGCATCGGGCTGAGCGAGCGGAGCTCATCCCAGGCTGCCTGAGGGCTAGGCGTGGCGAGGTCATAGCCGAGCCGGAGGGAGAGCTCGCCGAGGATGGCGATGTCGTCGCGAGCCTGACCGGGTGGCGAGAGCGCCGGACGACAGCGCTGCACTCGTCGTTCGCTGTTGGTGACGGTGCCCTCCGCCTCGCACCAGCTAGCCGATGCTGGCAGCACCACGTCCGCCAGTTCGGCCGTCCGTGTCAGCACAATGTCCTGGACCACCAGGTGCTCCAGCCCGCGGAGGAGTTCCAGGGTGTGTTGAGAGTCAGCCTCGGACTGTGCCGGGTTTTCGCCGATGACGTACAGCGCGGTGAGGGCCTTGCGCTCCATGGCGTCAAACATCTCGGTCAGGGTCCACCCCTTACGTGCCGGCAGCGGACGGCCCCAACGAGCTTCGAAGCGGGCGCGGACTGCCGGGTCCTCGACATCCTGGAAGCCGGGGAACTTGTTGGGGAGCGCGCCCATGTCGCCGCCCCCCTGGACGTTGTTCTGCCCGCGCAGGGGGTTTAGCCCCGAGCCCCAGCGCCCGACATGGCCGGTGAGGAGCGCGAGGTTGATGAGGGCCAGGACGTTGTCCACGGCATTGTGGTGCTCGGTGATGCCCAGCGTCCAGCAAATCATCGCGCGGTCGGCGCGGGCGTAGTCCTCCGCTAGCCGGCGGATAAGCCCGGGTTCGACCCCAGTGTCCCGCGAGGCCCGGTCGACGTCGTACCGAGCGACCGTCCGTGCGTAGGCATCGAAGCCCAGGGTGGCGCGGTGGATGAACGCCCGGTGCTCGAGGCCAGCCTCGAGGATGCAGTGGGCGACGCTGTTGGCCAGGGCGATGTCGGTTCCCACTTGCACCGGAAGCCAGCCGTCCGCCCAGGCGGCTGTCGACGTTCTCCGCGGGTCGACGACGTAGAGCTTCGCGCCGCGATGGACGGCTTTGAGAACGTGGTGAAAGAAGATGGGGTGCGTCTCGCGGGCGTTGCTTCCCCAAAGTACCAGGACGTCCGCTTCCTCGACTTCGCGGTAGGATGAGGTGCCCCCGCCGGCGCCGAAAACCGTCGCCAGACCGGCGACGCTCGGCGCGTGTCAGGTTCTGTTGCAGCTGTCGATGTTGTTGCTTCCGACCGCGGCGCGAATGAATTTCTGCGCCGCGAAATTCACCTCGTTGGTGGCCTTCGAGCAGCTGAAGATGCCAAACGACGTCGGTCCGTGACGCTCGACTGAACTGCGGATGCCTCCCGCCGCACGCTCCAGCGCTATCTCCCACGTCGTCGCTCGCAGGGTGCCGTTGTCACGGACCAAGGGCTCGGTCAGCCGGGGAAGGGACATGGCCCACGAGTCTACCGCCCGGTCGGCTGGCTTCAAGGCGAGCACACACTCTGCGTGCCCCCTCCGCGGGCGGAAGAGGCTACAGTCCGCCGCCCTTTAGCTTCCCCATTCACCTCTCAAGAGGACTTGCATGCGCCTTTCACCTCGCGTTGCCCTTGCCGTCGCCGTCGGTGCCACTTTGCTGACGGGCCCGGCTCAGGCCCAGGAGCCCGCCAAGCTGGAATTGCCCCGCCCCAGCCCGTACGCCACCTTTAAGCAGACGGTTGGCCTCACCGACGTCACCGTCGCGTACTCGAGCCCAGCCGTCCACGGGCGCAAAATCTGGGGCACCGTCGTGCCGTATGACGAGTTGTGGAGAGCTGGTGCCAACGAGTGCACCAAGCTCACGCTGAGTACCCAAGCAACCATTGAAGGCAAGTCGGTGCCGGCCGGGGCGTACTGCCTCTTCCTGCTACCCACCAGGTCCGGATGGACCTTCATCCTCAACAAGGACACCAGCTTGTGGGGCACGGACAAGTACAAGGCCTCCGACGACGTGCTGCATGTCCCGGCGACGGCGAGCACCATCCCCCTGCGCGAGAGGCTTGCCTTCAGCGTGCTCGACTTCAGCGACACGGGCGGCACCCTGGCCATGGAGTGGGACACCGTCCGCGTCGGGGTGAAGTTCGAGCTCCCCACCCGGGCCAACGTGCTGGCGGAAATCCGCAAGCTGAAGACAGATGACTGGGCCCCGTACAACCGTGCCGCGCGGTACCTGCTCGAGGCCAAGGCGGAGCCGGCCTACGCCATGGAACTGGTCGACAAGTCCATCAAGCTAAAGGAGGACTGGTTCAACGACTGGACCAAAGCGCAGCTGCTGGCGGCGTCTGGCAACACCAAGCAAGCCCTGGCCATGGCACAGCGCGCGCAGGAGCTAGGCAAGCAGTCGAGCAACTTCTTCTACGCGGACGAAGTGGCCAAGGCCATCTCCGACTGGAAGAAGTAGGCCCTCAGGCCGGAGCGGCCAGGAGCCGGCGGTACAGCGCTTCGATGCGCTCCACCACCGGTTCCGGCCGGAAGCGCGCCAACGCATCGGCCCGCGCCGCCCGCCCCATGGCGGCGCGCCGGGCCTCCTCAGAGAGGAGCTCCACGACGGCGGCGGCAAGCGCCGGTGCGTCCCGCACCGGTACCAGCAGGCCCGTTTCCCCGTGTCGGACGACTTCCGGAAGTCCGCCCACCCGCGTGGCCACCACCGGGACGCCCGAGGCGAGGGCCTCGAGCGCAGCTAGCCCGAAGCTTTCCTGCTCGCTTGGCAACACAAACACGTCCGCCTGGGCGAGCAGCGGCCCCATCTGCACCTGTTCGCCGAGGAAGGCCACCTGGCGGGTGAGGCCGAGGGAGGCGGTTAGCTTCTCGACGGCCGGCCGCTCCGGGCCATCCCCCACCAGGACCAGCGCCGCTGGCCGGCTGCGCAGCACCTGGGCGAGCGCAAGCACGGCATCGCCCACCCGTTTCACCGCCCGAAAGTTGGAGGCGTGCAGCAGAAGGCCGGCCCTTCCTGGGCCTTCCCAGGGGAGGTTGGGAAACAGTCCACGCAGCGCCGGCGTGTCCTCTCCCGGGTGAAACTCCACCGGGTCCACGAAGTTGGGAAGCACCTCGACGGCCGTCGCCTCGGGCAGCGACAGGTTCTCGAAGGCGACGTGGCGCAGCCACACCGAGGGTGTCGTCACCGCGTCGCTCCGCAGGACGGCGTGGCGGGTGACGGCGGTGAGCGCCCGGTCGCCGACGATGCCGGTGACGTCGGTTCCATGAAGCGTCGTCACCAGCCGCGGGGGTCTCCCGCCCTGGCGTGCCACCATGTCCTGGGCAAGCAGCGCGCTGGCCGCGTGGGGGAGCGCGTAATGGACGTGGAAAAGGTCGAGGTGCTCCCGGAGGGCAACGGCCGCCATTTCTCCGGCGAGCGCCAAGGCGTACACCCCGTTCTCGAGCGGCGGGCGGGTGACTGGCGCGATGCGGTGCAGCACGCACGCCCCCTTCGTGCTCGACAGACGCACCGGGAGCCCGGAGGAAAAGACATGTACCGCGTGCCCCTGTCCGGCCAGCTTCAGGGCGAGTTGGGAGGCGGCGACGCCACTGCCGCCCACCGTCGGAAAGCAGGCGATGCCCACCGCCAGGGGCTTCACAGCTGAAGGCTCCGGACCTCGGGTGAAAGCGGCCGTGCTGCCTCGACCAGCGCCTTGACCAGCGCGCGGGGGCCTACCGAGGCGGCCACCGAGGGGAAGGCGTAGACGCGTTCCTGGGGCAGGCCGCCGGGGCGAAGGGCGGTCAAAAGGTCCTCGAGGCGCTCAGCCACAACCCGGTCCTGGGCGTGCGCCGCACGCTCGAGCTTGCTCACCAGCTTGTCGATGCCGTGAGCGATGTGGGCCCGTGTCTTCCGGACGTTCCGCTCCAACCTCGGCTCGAGGCGGACGGCATGGGGGAGCAGCGCCTCCAGCTCGCGTTCGACTGGCCCCAGCAGTCGTGCGCGGAGCCACTCAGCCGGTGGCAGCCAGGCCGGGCGGACCTGCACCTGCGCCGAGACCTCCTCGCGCGGACGGTCGGCGTCCTCGGGGCGCAGGCCGAGACCTGCCAGCAGTCCCCGCACCCGCTCGTCGACCAGCCGGAGCCGGGTCCGGGGCGCCACCATCGGCATCCTCAGCCCGAACAGGGAGTAGAGGGGCGGCAGCTGGGCGAAATACGCGCACTCGGCCGGTCCGCCAATGTAGGCGGCCGTGGGCAAGAGCGTGTCCTGGACGAGCGGGCGCAGCAGGGCAGAGGTGCTGAAACAGAGCGGGTCTTGCTCGAGGCAGGCGAAGAGTTCGGCCCGGGTGACCGGGCCGGCCGGGGTGGCGAAGCCCGCGCCGGCGGCGGCCAGGCGGTAGCGGGGGCCGGCGGGACCGCGGGGATGGAAGAAGGCCAGCGCAGCGTCGGGCCGGGTGTGCACCTGTTCGGTGAAGCCCTGCTCGTGCAGGGCGTGGACTCTCTCCCGGAGGGCCGCTGCGATGGGCTCGTGCTCAGCGATGGCGCGCCGCAGCACGGGGGCGGCCAGCCGGGACATGGCCGGGGTGCGCGGGTCGAGAAGGACGAGTCCGTCGGCGGCAAAGAGCTCCGCAAGCACCCCGGCGAAGGCCACGCCCGGCGGGCTCCCGGCCCGGTAGTGGCGCGCCAGCAGGGCGGACACCTCGGGGCCGTGGGGGAGGGCCTGGAGCACGTCGTCGAGGGCCGAGGTGAGGCCCGTCACCTCCTGGGGCAAGGTCCGCTGCGCCAGCGAAAGGCGAGCCTGCTCGGGGGTCTCGGCCGGGAGCTCGAAGGAAGCCCGGCGCCCGGAGGGCAGAAGCACCTCCGCCCGGGCGATTTCTGCCCAGTCGTGGTCTTCGGTTTGCAGCCAGAAAAGGGGGACACAGGGCCGCCCGTGCCGCTCCGACAGCCAGCGGGCCCGGGCCACCGCCGTGGCGGCCTTGTAGAGGGTGTAGAGCGGTCCGAGGAAGAGGCCCATCTGCTGGCCGGTGACGACGACGGTGGTCCCGGTGCGCCCCAGCAGCTCCACGTTTCGGTCGCGCGAGGGGGACGCCGGGAGCTCGGCTGCTTGCCGGCTGAGCTCCTCGAGGAGCCCGTCCGCAGGGCGCCGTTGCGCGGCGTGCCCGACGGCAGCATCCCAAGCCTCCTCGTCCAGGGGACGCACGGGCAGCAGCGCCCGGGCCGGCGGCTCCCCGGCAATGAAGGCGGCGAAAAAGTCAGAAGCCATGCGAAGGTTCAACGTAACAGTGCCCGCGGAGAACGTCCTACTGCATGCATCGACTTCCTGGTGTCACCTTGGCCCTCACCTTGCTGCTGCTGTCCACCGCGTCCGCCGAGCCTGGGTTACGCCCGGCGCAGCCGGACATTGCGCACCTGGAGCGCCTGCTGGACCGGCTGCTCGTCGTCGGGAATGTCCTGTACGTCGCCGCCCACCCCGACGACGAGAACACCCGGCTGCTCGCTTTCCTTTCCAACGGGATGCTGCTGCGTGCCGGTTACCTCTCCGTGACGCGCGGCGACGGCGGACAGAATCTCATCGGCCCCGAGCTAGGCCCCGGACTGGGCCTCATCCGCACCCAGGAGCTCCTCGCCGCGCGCGCACTGGACGGCGCAGAGCAGCTCTTCACGCGGGCCAGAGACTTCGGCTATTCGAAGAGCCCGGAGGAATCGCTCGGCATCTGGGGCCATGAGGCGGTGCTGGCGGACGTGGTGTTGGCCATCCGCCGTTTCCGCCCCGACGTCGTCATTTCGCGCTTTCCCACCGGTGGAGTCGAAACCCACGGTCAGCACACCGCGTCGGCGCAGCTGGCGGTCGAGGCCGTCGCGCGGGCCGCGGACCCCGCCTACATGCCCGACGCCGAGCACCGACGCCTGGGGCCCTGGAAGGTGACGCGGGTGGTGTGGAACCAGTTCACCGGCTTCGGCGCACCGGAGCAGGAGCTATCCGGCTCTGCGAGCCTGGACGCGGGCGGGTATGACCCATGGCTGGGCCTTTCCTACGGCGAGCTTGCAGCCGACAGTCGCAGCAACCACAAAAGTCAGGGCTTTGGAGCCGCGCGCCGGCGCGGCCCGATTCCCGAATACTTCAAGCTGCTGGCCGGCGAGCCGATGAAGAATTCCCCGTTCGACGGGGTGGTGTTCGACTGGTCGCGCGTCCCGGGCAGCGAGAAGCTGGTGGCCGAACTCAAGCGCGCGCGGGCCGCCTTCCGGTCGGCCACGCCGGAGGCGGCCCTTCCTGGCCTGCTGGCGGCGAGGGCGGAGCTCAGCCGACTTCCGGACAACCCGTGGAAGGCGCAGAAGCTGGCCGAGCTGGAGCAGGCGGTTTTCGCCTGCAGTGGCTTGTTCGCCGAAGTGGTGGCGGACCGGCCCAGCACCTCCCCGGGGGCCACTGTGCCTGTCGTCGTGACGGCCCTGCTCCGCCGCCCGGCCAAGGTGGCCCTGAACGAGGTGCGCTTAGCGGGAAACGCTGTCAAGACCAACCGGGCACTCGAGGCGGGCCAGCCCTTCGAATTGAAGGAGGCGCTGTCGGTGCCGAGCGACACACCGCTCAGCAACCCGGTGTGGCTGGAGTTGCCGCCGACGGCAGGTCAGTACCCGGTTTCGGACCCAAGCTTGGTCGGCCTTCCAGAGGAGCCGGCACCGCTGCAGGCGGAGTTTCTGTTTAGGTTTGGCGAGCAGTCCCTGGTGTTGAGGCGGCCCCTCGTCTTCAAGTGGGTGGACCCGGTCCTCGGGGAACGCTACCGGCGTCTCGAAGTGCTCCCAGCGGTGACGGTTGACCCCGACGGGCCGCTGCTGGTGTTTCCTGATGCGCGCGACAAGCAGCTGACGGTCACCGTGCGTAGCGTAGCCGGTGCGTCCGGGACGCTCGCGCTCGACATGCCGCCGGGCTTCACCGTCACGCCGAAAAGCGTGCCATTCGTCCTGGAGAAGGGCGCGGAGGCCACGCTGGCCTTCCGGGTGAGCCCGCCAAAGGCGCCTGCCACCGGCGTGTTGCGTGCCGTGGCGACCGTCGCTGGCAGGACGTACGGCCGTGGCCTCCGGCGCATCGAGTACGCGCACATCCCCATCCAGACCTGGCTCCCGCCGGCCGAGGTGCGGCTGACGCGCGTGGACGTGGCCCACGTCCGTCACCGCATCGGCTACGTCCCGGGCCCGGGCGACGAGGTGCCGCAAGCGCTGCGGCAGGTCGGCTACGAGGTGACTCCGCTGACGCTAACCGAGCTCCGGGAACAGCCGCTCGGCGGCTTCCAGGCCATCGTTTTCGGCGTCCGTGCCTTCAACGTCGAGCCGCGGATGTCGACGCTCCACGACAAGCTCATGGGCTACGTCCAGGCGGGCGGGACGGTCGTCCTGCAGTACAACACCACCAGCTGGCCGTCCTCCGGCCCACCCCCGCTCGGGCCGTTTCCTTTTACCATCGGTCATGGGCGTGTCACCGATGAAGGAGCAGAGGTGACGTCGGCTCCGCACCCGGTCCTCGCCAACCCCAACCCCATTGGTCCGTCGGACTGGAATGCCTGGGTGCAGGAGCGAGGCCTCTACTTCGCCGAGACGTGGGACGAGCGCTATGCAGCCCCGCTGTCGATGCACGACCCCGGAGAGCCGCCGCTACGGGGTGCGCTGCTCATCGCCCAACTGGGCAAGGGCTCCTTCATCTACACCGGCCTGTCCTTCTTCCGGCAGCTGCCCGCCGGCGTCCCGGGGGCGTTCCGCCTCTTCGCCAATCTCGTCGACCATGGGGGCTGAGAAGCCCGCCGACGCGGCAGTCCCCGAAACGGACATCCGTCCGCCGCTCGGCACCTGGCGGCGGCTGTACGCGCTCGTCTTGGGGGTCCTGGCGGTGGAGATTGCCCTGCTGGCGCTCCTGGCGAGGGCCTTCGGGTGAGCGGGCTCGACTGGGGGGTTCTAGCGGCGACGCTGGGGGCGATTGTCCTCTACGGCTCTTGGAAGAGCCGCGGCGTGCACACCACCGAGTCCTTCCTCCGTGCGGGAAAGGACATCCGTTGGTGGACCATCGGACTGTCGGTCATCGCCACGCAGGCCAGCGCCATCACCTTCCTGTCCGTCCCCGGCCAGGCCTACCAGGACGGGCTCGGCTTCGTTCAATTCTACTTCGGCTTGCCGATAGCGATGGTCATCCTCTCGGCCATCATCGTTCCCATCTACCACCGGCTCCGTCTCTACACGGCGTACGAGTACCTCGAGCAGCGCTTCGACCGGAGAACCCGCCAATTCACGGCCCTGCTCTTTCTGGTGTCTCGGGGGCTGGCCTCGGGGCTCGCCATCTATGCGCCGGCGCTCGTCCTTTCCGCCGTTCTCGGCTGGCCGGCGCTGTGGACCAACTTCGTCCTCGGCGCGACCACCATCCTCTATACGGTGCTGGGCGGAAGCCGCGCGGTCAGTCGCACCCAGTCCGCGCAAATGGCGCTCATCTCAGTGGGCCTGGTGGCTGCGCTGGTCATCGCCGTGGTGCGCCTCCCTCCTGGGGTGTCCGTGGCGCAGGGAGTCGCCCTGGCGGGGGCTCTCGGGAAACTGGAAGGCGTCGACTTCTCACTCCGCTTCGACACCCGCTACACGCTCTGGTCCGGGCTTCTCGGCGGCCTCTTCGTCCAGCTGGCGTACTTCGGAACAGACCAGTCGCAGGTGCAACGCTACCTCGCCGGTGGGCCGCTGGCCGAGAGCCGGCTCGGACTGTTGATGAACGGGCTCCTCAAGGTCCCGATGCAGCTCTTCATTCTGTTCATCGGGGTGATGGTCTTTGTCTATTACCAGCTCAGTCCGGCGCCGCTCTTCTTCAACCGGACCGAGTGGGAGAGGGCGCGTTCGCGGGATGGCCTGGCGGTGGCTCAGCTCGAGCACGCGCATGCCGAGGCGTTTGCCGAGCAGCGCGCCGCCATCGACCGCTTCCTGGCACCGGGGACGGCTCCGGCGGTGGTGGCCGCGGCACGCTCGGAGTTAAGGGCGGACCAGGCGCGTCTGGCCGGCCTGCGAAAACAGGCGGGGACGCTGGTCGCCAGGACATTGCCTGGCGCGGACCCGAAGGACTCGGACTTCATCTTCCTGCGCTTTGTCCTCGACCACTTCCCACGCGGTCTCATCGGGTTGCTCGTGGCCGTCATTCTCTCGGCCGCCATGTCTGCCAACTCAGCCGCCCTGTCCTCCCTCGGCGCGACGACGGTGGTGGACTTCTTTCGTCCACGCTTCCCCGGAGCGAGCGACCGCCAAACCCTACTCGTGGCGCGGCTGGCGACCGCGGGCTGGGGCCTGGTGGCCGTGGGCTTCGCCGCCTTTGCTTCGCTGCTCGACAACCTCATCCAGGCCGTCAATATCCTCGGCTCTCTCTTCTACGGGCCCATGCTGGGCGTCTTCCTGGTGGGCTTCTTCCTGCGGCGGGTGCGCGGTCCGGCCGCCTTCTGGGCCACGCTCCTGGGGGAGGCGCTGGTGCTCGCAGCGGCGGCGTTCGGGAAGGTGGGCTTCCTCTGGTACAACGTTCTCGGGTGTCTGGTGGTGGTGGGCCTGGCTCCGCTGCTGCAAACGGTCCTGGCCGCCGGGCCGGGACGTCCGAGCCCCACACCATCCGGCGTTTAGCGACGGGCCAGGCTTGACGCTTAGGCACAGCCCGGAAACTGGCAGTGGCCGGGCTCCCGGGAAGGGCCTGGAGTCACTCCAGCTCCAGCTGCTGGAAGGTCCCGTTGCTGTCGATGACGGTGCCCCACACCTTGTGGGACGCTTGGTGCTCTGAGAGGCCAAAGCTGAGGGGAACCCCCAGGCCGAGGTCCAGCCCGTGGATGCTTTCCAGCGCGTCCACCAGGCCATCTATCGTCACGTTGCGGCCGGCGAGTTTGAGGCCCTCCAGCAGCAGGTTGCCGGTGACGTAGCCCTCGAGTGAGATGAAGTCCGGCCTCTCCTCGGGGGCGAAGCTGGCCAGTGCTTCACGGTACCGGATGCCGACGGTGGATTGACCGGTGGGGAGCGGCACCACCTGGGTGATGATGATGCCTTGGGCGTACTGGGGCCCGAGCTGCAGCAGTTCCTCGGCCAGCGCCTGGCTGCCCACGAAGGAGACGTTGGTGAAAATCATCCCCGGGCGCTGCTCGCGAACCTTCTCGATGAAGCGGGCGGCCGGACGGTAGGTGGCGACCATCACCACCGCGGCCACGTTCGCCTTCTTGTCGAGGATGCGGGCGACGGCGTCGGAGACGTCGGCGGTGTTGCGCGTGTAGGTCGCCTTGAGAATGGGCGTGGAGGTCCGCTTCAGTTGGCGCAGACCCTTGGTGACGCCCTGGAAGCCGGCATCCCCATAGCTGTCATCCTGGGCGAAGACGGCAATCTGCTCGGGCCTGATGTGCCGGACCTCGACCAGGTAGCGGACGATGGCCGCCGTCTCCTCGGTGTAGCTGGCCCGGTAGTTGAAGACGTACCGGTCGGGCGGCTCCTTGCGCAGGAGGGAGGCGCCGGTGAAGGGGCCAAAGAAGAGCATCTTGCGCTCGAGCGCGTAGGGGACGGCGACGGCCGCGGTGGGCGTCCCGACGTTGCCGACGAAGCTGAAGACGCCGCGCTGCTCGACCAGCTCTCGCATGACGTCCTTGGTGCGCGAGGGCTCATAGCCGTCGTCCAGGGCGAGCAGCTTCACCTTGCGGCCGTTGACGCCACCGTTGGCGTTGGCTCGGGCGAAGGCCACATCCAGGCCGAGCCGCATCTGCCGACCGAGCTCTTTGGAGACGCCCGTCAGCGGCGCCGCCATGCCGAGGGAAATCTCGGTGTCGCTGATGCCCGCCACGGCCGGCGCCGTCGGCGTTGCCGCCGGAGCAACGGCAGGTTTGCCGGCGACGGGAACCTCGGCCGCCGCGTGGTTGCGCAGGTAGGCGACCCCGACGGCCAGGCCGATGCCCAGGACGAAGACGGCGGCGATGGCCAGCAGGGCTCCCGGTGGAAGCAGCCGGCTCTTGCGCTCCCGGCGGACGCTGGAGAAGGGGGCGGTCCCCGCGGCCGGCTGGCCACGGGCCGGGGGGGTGTGCGGGCCACTGAAGGGCGAGGTGGTGGGGCCGGAGGTGTGCAGCGGGCGTGGGCCGGAACTGCCAGGGCTTGCGGCCGGGGGCAGCGCCGGCGGGGGTGCCACCGCGGCGGCAACGGCGACGCCCGGGCCGGTGGTGGCCCGCATGCCGACGTCCTTGGGGGCACTGCGGTGCGCTCCACTCTGGGCAGAGGGGACGCCGGCCGGCGCGGCACCCGCTGCCACCGCCCGGTGAGTTGTCAGCCGGGGCAGGGGCGCCGGGGGCGGCGTCGGGCGCGCTCCGCCGTCCACGGGGTAGAGCCGGGGTGGGGGCGGCTTCTCGGGGGCGGCGGGCGAGGCGGAGAGCGCCTCCCAGGGCTCGTTGATGGTGTGGCGCGTGCTCCGCGAGCCGAGCTCCACCTGGTACTTGCCGGCCCGGACGCGCAGCGCCTGGCGCACGGCGTCCGGTCCCTCGCGCCCGTCGAAGAGCGCGTCCACCACGGCGCCGGCTTCGATGAAGAAGGCGCCGGTGGCCTCCCCGCCCGACGGTCGAGGAATGCTGACGGAGACGGCCGCGGTCTGGCCGCTGCGCGCGTAGTAGTCGAGGACCTCGACGAGGGAGACTTCGGGAAACTCACCAATGCGAGGTGGAGTCTTCATTCGGGGGCGGAGGGTCACGCGCTGGCTGTGCGACCAACCGTCAGCAAAGTCTATGAGACAGCTCCGCGGTGTTCGCAAAGGCGACACTTTCGCGCAGAGGTGGTTTCGCTTCTCACCTTTGCTGCGCACGTGCGCTCCGCGCCTGCAGACAACTTCCCTAGACGCACACGCGGGCAAGCGCCGCGCGACGCGTCATGCGTCGGGACGAAGCCACCCGGGGCGATTCGTCAGCCGCCGTCTTTGGAGAAGGGCTTGTAGCCGAATTTCTGGCCGCCGACGCTGGCCTCGTACATCAGCCCCGCCTTGGTGGCGGTGAAGACGGCGACGCCGCTAGCGTACTTGGCATTGGCCGAGGCGCCGGCCGAGAGAGCCACCGCGCTCACTTGGGCCGCGAAGGCGAAGTTGCCCTTCTTGAAATCCGTGAGCGTGGCCGCGTTCTCGAAGAAGACAATCTCAGAGTACGCCTGCCCCCCCAGCTGCAGCCCGACGGTGACTTGCGCCAGGGAGCTCTTGCCGACGGCCTTCCCCTTCTCGAAGAGAATGCCAGAGCCCCCAGCCCCCCCGACGCCGATGGCGCCCTTACCGATGGTGGGGAAGACGACGTACCCGGCCGCGTCCTTGAAGAAACGTTCGATGCCGGGGTCGGTCTTCTTGAAGACGGCCACTGTGTCACGTGCCTCGGTGACGAAGTCGTCCCCCCGGACGGTGGAGGACAGGACCAGGCACAGCAGCAAGGCGACGGCGCATGGAAGCGAGCGAGAGGCGAGGGCGTTTAGCATGGGGCACGCTTTCTGGTTGACCCGCTGAGGCGGACGAAGAGGGACGCTCGGCAAGGGGGCCCCGCTCGGGTCCGCAGCCCAGGCTCCCCGGTGGAAGAAGGGGGACGCGCAGGAACCCTAGTGCCGCCGGAGGCCGGCGGCCAGTGCCCCCAGGGGAAGGGCTGGTCGGGGTGGTCAGCGCGCCGCCGGGAGGCCGGCCCCGGGCGCAGCGGCCTTGGTGGCAGCGGCGGCTTGCGCGGGCGGGGTTCCGGCAACGGGCGCTACCGGCGGCTTGTCCGCCACCTGCACCGGCTCGCCATCGGACAGCTCGGGGCTCGGGTTGAGGATGACGGTCTCTCCTCCTTGCAAACCGGTGAGGATTTGCACCGTGCGCCCGCTGTCATCGCCCGTCTGCACCTGCTGAAGTCGCACCTTCGCGTCCTCGACCACGGCCACGAAGAGCTTGTCGCCACGCCACAGGAGTGCCTCGCCGGGGACCAGCGGCGAACGGGCGCCGCGCAGCAGCAAGGTCGCCTTGACGAACTGGCCGGGAAATAGCCGCGGCGGGCGGTTGTCCACGTCCATCTCGCACAGCATGGTTCTCGTCTTGGCGTCGAGCCCCATGGACATGCGGCTCACCGTCGCCTCGATGGGATGCGACGGGTCGCCGTCCGTGGTGAGGGTCACCCGGTCGCCCAATTGAAGCCGGGAGGCGTCCGATTGGCCGACGTAGACCTGTACCCGGAGACGGTCGACGTCTGCCAAGTCCACCACCGGCTGCACCGCGGACGTGTTGCCGGTGCCGGACGGGACCAGCGCGCCCACGTCCACGTAGCGGGCGGTGACGAAGCCGCTGAAGGGTGCGCGGATGACCTCATAGGACTGTTGCGCGAGCGCCTGGTGCAGCGTCGCCTCGGCCACCCGGACGCCCGCGGTGGCGTTGTCCAGGTCCTGCTGGGAGACGACCCCGTCAGGGCGCAACCCCGCCGTCCGCGCCAGCACCTGCCGCTTCAGCGCGAGGTCCGCCTGGGCCCCGGCCACCGCCTGGTCCGTCTCCGGCGACTCGAGCCGGACCAGCAGGTCGCCCTTCTTGACGCGGGTTCCCTTATCCACCGGGATGTTCACGACGTAGCCGGCCACCTTGGCGTAGAGCGTGACCTGCGCCCAGCCGCGCACCTCGGCCGGCAGGGTGAGGCTCTGTTCCGACGGGGAGACCGACACCTGGACGACCTGCACCGTGTTCCCCTTGGTGATGGCCACGTTGCGGTTGCGGACCTCGGCAGCCTCGGCGTTGTGACGTCGCCAGGCCAACAAGACAACGCCGAGGACGGCCACCAGCACCACCGTGACCGACACCAGGGTGAGCGCACGGGGCCGGCGGCCGGAGGGGGTGGTGTCGCTGGACAGTTTCGTCTCGTCGGCTTTCATGCTCATCCTCGGGCTCCGGCGCTCGCGCCCGCGCTCTCGGCGGTGAATTGCTGGTCCAGTTGGTGGGCGCTGGGCGGGGCTTTGCGAAGGACGGTGTAAACGAGCGGCACCAGGAAGAGGGTCACGACGGTGGCCATCAACAGCCCCCCGATGACGGCGCGGCCGAGGGGGGCATTCTGCTCGCCGCCCTCGCCCAGTGCGAAGGCCATCGGCAGCATGCCAAGAATCATCGCCAACGCAGTCATCAGCACCGGCCGCAGGCGAGTCTTCCCCGCTTCCAGGGCTCCTTCCAGGGCGCCGAGGTTCCGCTCGACCCGAATCTCATTGGCGAAGTTGACCAACAGAATGCTGTTCGAGACGGCGATGCCCACCGCCATGATGGTGCCCATGAAGGACTCGACGTTGAGGGTGGTGCCGGTGAGGGCCAACATCCACAGCACCCCGACCAGCGCGCCCGGGACGGCCACCATGATGATGAGCGGGTCGAGCCAGGATTGAAAGAGCACCACCATGAGCAGGTAGACGAGCACGATGGCCAGCAACAGTCCGCCGGCCAGGCTGGAGAAAGAGCTGTTCATGCTCTCAATCTGACCCCGCAGGGTGATGCGCATGGTGGGGGGCACACCCTGGAGGCCAGCAATGGCCTTCTGGATGTCGGCGCCGATGGCGCCGAGGTCCCGACCATCGGCATTGCCCTGCACGTTGATGACGCGCTGGATGGTGGAATGGTTGACGCTTCCCAGCGTCCGTCCCGGGCCAATCCGCGAGATGGTGCCCAAGTAAGCCGCCCCGGATGTCGTCGCAGCGTCGGTGGGGGACCGGGCAATGTTCTGATTGAGGGACTGACCGGCCGTGGTGATGGGCGTGGCAAGCAGGTCCCCGGTGCTTTCCATGCGGTTGATGGGCGTCTGCACCACCACCAGGTAGTTCACGTTGTTCTTGGGGTTGAGCCAGAACGAGGGGTTCACCAGCGTGCTGCTGGCCAGCGTGGTCAGCAGGTCATTGGCCACGTCCTTTTGTGAGAGGCCGACGCGCGCCGCCTCGTCGCGGTTCACGTCGAGCTTCAACGTCGGGTAGTCGAGAACCTGCGCGATGCGGACGTCGGCCAGGCCAGGAATGTGGCGCATGCGCGCCGCGAGCTGCCGTCCCACCTCGTACCCCTGGTCCAGGTCATTGGCCTGGATTTGCACGTCGATGGGGGCGGACAGGCCGAAGTTGAGCACCTGGCTGACGATGTCGGCTGGCTGGAAGTAGAGGGTGCTGCCGGGGAAGTCCCGCGGCACCTCCTCGCGAATCCTCCGCATGTACTGCTCGGTCGGTCGGTGCCCCGGTCTCAGGGAGATGAGGATTTCTGCGTCCTGCGGGCCGATGTTGTCGGTGGCGACGAAGGCCAGGTTGTAGGAGAGCGGGATGCCGATGTTGTCGTTGAGTGCGCTGAGCTCCTCGGCCGGGATGATGGCGCGGATTTTCTGCTCCGCCGCGAGCACCAGTCGCTCCGTCTCGCTGAGCCGGGTGCCGATGGGGGCCCGGAAGTGCAGCTTCATGAGTCCGGAATCCACCGGCGGGAAGAAGTCCAAACCGACGACGAAGGGAAGTCCCAGGGACACGGCCAGGACGAGGCCTGCGGTGCCCAACACCCAGCCTCGGTGCTGCAGCACCTCCACCAGGGCCGCAGCGTAGCGGCTGCGGAATTTCTCGAAGCCCGCGTCGCGCCAGCGATTGAAGCGCGCCCAGCCGTTTGTGCCCTCGCCCAGGTCGACCGCCTCTTTCTCCATCAGCATGCGGGCCAGCACCGGGACCAGCGTCCGGCTCAGCAGGTACGAGGCGAGCATCGAGATGACCACCGCCAGCGCCAGCGGCGTGAAGAGGAAGCGCGCCGGGCCGGTGAGCAGCACCACCGGGAAGAAGACGATGCAGATGGTGAGGGTGGCGGCGATGGCCGGGGTCGCCACCTGGTGGGCGCTGTCCAGAATGGCGACCATCAGCTTCGGCTCGTGGTGGCGGTTGCGGTGGATGTTCTCCACCTCCACCGTGGCGTCGTCGACCAGCATCCCGATGGCGAGCGCCAGGCCGCCCAGGGTCATGATGTTGAAGGTCTGGTCCGACAGGAACAGGCCGACTCACGCCCACCAGGAGCGCCAGCGGGATGGAGCTGGAGACGATGAGCACGCTGCGCCAGCTCCCGAGGAAGAAGAGAATCATCAGCGAGACCAAGATGGAGCTGGCGACAGCCTCGTGAAGCACGTTGCTGAGCGCCGCTCGCACGAAGACCGACTGGTCGAAGTCGATCTTCAGCTCCATGCCCTGCGGTGCCGCGGCCTGGATTTGCGGGAGCAGCTCCCGAACGCCATCCACCACGGCCAGCGTCGAGGCATCGCTGTGCTTCAGGATGGCCAGGTAGCTGGCCCGCTTGCCGCCGATGTGGACCTGGTTGTACTGGACGGCGTAGCCGTCACGCACACGGGCCACGTCCCCCAGATGCACGGTGGCGCCATTCACCACCTTTACGGGGAGCGCGTTGAACTGCTCCACCGTCTCGGGGCTCGAGTTGAGCTTGACGTTGTACTCGGTGTTGCCGATTTGCGCCGTCCCGGCTGGGACGATGACATTGGAGGCGAGCAGCGCGGTGACGACGTCCTGCGGAGAAAGTCCCTTGGCCGAGGTCGCCGCCGGATTCACGTCGACCATGATTTGGCGCTGCTTGCCGCCGTAGGGGCCCGGGATGGACGTCCCGGGGATGGTGAAGAGCCGGACGCGCAAGAAGTTGAGGCTGTAGTCGAACAGTTGCTGCTCGGACAGCGTCGGGCTGCTGGTGGTGAGCTGGGCTACCGGGACGTTTCCGGCGTTGTAGCGCAGCACGTTTGGGGGCAGAATCCCGGGCGGCATGATGCGGCTGGCCGTCTGCGACACAGAGCTGATTTGGGCGATGGCCGTCCCGAGGTCCGCGCCAGGCTGGAAGTAGATTTTCAGCAGGCCGATGCCGGCGATGGACTGGGACTCGATGTGCTGAATCCCGTCGATGGTGGTGGAATAGGCCCGCTCGCTGATGAGGACGATGCGGCGCTCCATGTCCTCCGCCGACAAGCCCGGGTAGCTCCACACCACCACCACCACCGGGATGTCGATGCTGGGGAAGATGTCCTTCTTCATCCGCACCGCGGACATGACCCCGAAGATGAAGATGAGGGCCGACAACACGGCGACCGTGTAGGGGCGCCGAAGCGCGAGCCGGACAATCCACATCGCTTGCCCATCCTCCGGGGCCAGGCCGCCACGGCCAGGCGCGGATTCCTAACGTAGCCTTCTGGCCAAGTCGATGCGTTCGCAACGAAATGTCCGGTAAAGCGCGCAATGGCTCCATGCGCCCAAAGCACGGGGGACGTTGCCCCCCAACGCCACGCTGGCTCCCCGCGGGGCCCGGGCGTGGGCGGCCCGGCCCGGGGGGGGAAGCGCCGTCCGGCCGCGGGACGTTTCGGGACCCCGCGCGCTGGCGGGCCCCGGGGCGGCAGTAACCCTCCGGGACAGTGCAGCGTAGGCAGGGGCGGGTTATGCAACGCAGCACCAATCCTCGGCGCGTGCTTCTCCTCGCCGCCGCCGCACTCGGCGGCGCGGCGTTGGTACGCGCCCTGCGTGGGAGTCCCGCCGTGGCGAAGCCTGTCCAGGAAACCTTTGAAGTGGTGAAGACAGACGAGGAGTGGAAGGCGCAGCTGTCGCCTGCCGCCTACCGCGTCCTGCGCCAGCACGGGACGGAGCGCGCCGGGACGAGTCCCCTCGACCACGAGAAGCGTCCGGGCACCTTCCTCTGCGGCGCCTGTGCGCTGCCGCTGTTCTCCTCGGAGAAGAAATTCGACAGCGGCACGGGCTGGCCCAGCTTCTTCGCACCCATCGAGGGTGCGGTGGGCACCACCGAGGACCGTGGCTTCTTCATGGTGCGCACCGAGGTGCACTGCCATCGCTGCGGAGGCCACTTGGGCCACGTCTTCGACGACGGCCCGGCGCCCACGGGCAAACGCTACTGCATGAATGGCGCGGCCCTGGCATTCGAGGGCAAGGGCTAAACGCGCAGCGTCAACGCGAGCGGGGAATGAGCCCGGGCAGCGGGGCGGGCGCCTCGTTGCGACGGCGGTCCGTGGAGCGGCGCTCGCCCATCTTCTCCAGGGGGATTTCCTTCATCGGCTCGGTGAGTCGGCGCGCGGTGACCAGCACGTCGTCCACCTGGCGGATGAATGGGTCGACCGACGGTCCGTAAAATTTACGCAGCCCCTTGGCCATGGCTTCCAAACGCTGGGCATGCTCCGACACCACCGGGGCCACCAGCCGCTGCGCGCGCTCGAAGACTTCGCGGAAGCGGTTGAGCTCGTCGAAGATGTCGAGGAGGGGTTCTCTGTCCATGCGGGAGTCCACCCGGGGGGGAGCCTGTTGCAGGAGGCCTACAGTCCTGTACAGGAAAGGCTAGCCGGTGCCGGTGACACCGCCAGTTTTCAACCGGCCGTCTCGCGGGCAAGCGCTGCGTAGTGGAGGGCGGCCGCCTCGTAAAGGCCCGCCAGCGTCACGGCGTTGTGCAGCAGCACCGACGCCTGGGCTGCTTTCCAGCGCGGCGGCCGCTTCGCGCCCCGGCGGTGCAGCGCCCCGGTGAGGGCCCCGAGGTACCGCAATACCGGCGCGCGCTGACTAGCCGGAAGCTGGTCCAGCGACAGCCGGTCCTCCTGTGGCATGAGGCGCCGAACCAGCAGCGACCGCCCGGCCAACTCCGTCCTGCCGGCCATGCGCGGCGGACTGGCCAGGCACTTGCGCAGCGCCTTCAGGACACGGCCGGCGCCTGGGCCGGCGTTGCCCACGGCAAAGGCCCGGCCGGACGGCTCGTCCTCCTCCTTCATGTCGAAAATCCAGCCTCCGTCCGGGCCGCCCTTGCCCGCCACGAGGACGGCAATGCGCAGCACACCGAGGCTGCCCGTCCCCGCCACGCGATAGGCGACGTCCACCACGTCCCAGGCCGCGCGGTGGTGGCCGTGCACGCCGCGCGGAAGCTCGCCGACGTACCGGGCGAAGGCCGCCACCGCCCGGCGGTGCAGCGCCCGGCTGAGGGGACGGTAGCGCGGCCCGCGACTGAAGCGCCGCCCCCGGGCGGTGTGCTCGGTGCGCGCATCCAGTAGCTGCCGGCGCGTGCGCGTCGCTGCGCGGTCGAGCAGCGCAACCACCGCCTCGGGTGCGCGCCCGGCCCTGCCCGTCGCCCGGCCCACCAGCACCCCGTCGAGGACGGCCTCGGCAGCCCCGCGGACGCCCAGCGCGGGCAGTCCCCACGTGCGGGCGGCCAGTAGCGTGCTGGTCAGCAGGCGCAGGACGTCCAGGCGCTGGGGGCCGAAGAACGCGTCGTCGAAGTCGTTGACATCGAAGGCGACGGCCCCGGACTTCGACTCGTCGAGCAGGGACTGCGGGCGGTAGACCCCAAAATTCTCAAGGTGCAGGTCGCCAGTCAGCCACCCGTCTCCCTCCGGGCCGAGGGCCAGTTCCGGGACCTTGCGCAGGGCGGCATAGAACAGCGGGGCGGAACCGCGGAGAAAGTCAAAGGGCGAGGCGGCCATCCGCTCGCACTTGTGCTGCAAGAGCCAGCGCGAGCTGACCTCTCGCAAGTCTCGGGCGAGTTGCTTTTGCGCGAGCTGCGCCGGGTCGAGAAAATCGCGCCTGGAAGGCCCCATGTCCCTGGCCCTTTCCCTAGCACGGAGGGGGGGCGTGAGACTGCCCTCGGCCCAAGTCCGGCCCTGGCCCTCGACTGTGCTGGTGCGGCTGAGGGAACCTGCTGGGCCATGTCCACCAGCCCTCTGCTCTCGGATGCCTTCGAGTACGCCCGCCGCTTCCAGGCCTCGCTCCCGAGCCGCCCGGTCGGCGCGCGGGCCTCGGCCAGCGACCTGCACCGCGTCTTCGACGTGCCGCTCTCCGGAGGGGGGGAGGACGCCCGGGGCGTGCTGCGCAGCCTGGCCGAGGAGGGAGAGCCGGGCGTGGTGGCCTCGGCGGGCCCCCGCTTCTTCGGTTTCGTCATCGGTGGCAGTCACCCGGTGGCCCTGGCCGCCGACTGGCTGACCTCCAGCTGGGACCAGAACAGCGGCCTCTACGTCACCTCGCCGCTGACCGCCGTGCTCGAGGGGACCGCGGGCCGCTGGCTGTGCGAGATTTTTGGGCTGCCGCCGGAGTGTGGAGTCGGCTTCGTCACCGGGACGCAGCTTGCCAACCTCGTCGGGCTGGCCTGCGCCCGGCATGCCCTGCTGGCCCGGGCCGGCTGGGACGTCGAGGCGAAGGGGCTGCTCGGCGCCCCGGCCATGCCCATCGTGGTCGGCGAGGAAGTCCACGTCACCGTGCTGCGCGCGCTTCGCTTTTTGGGCCTCGGCGCGGAGACGGCCATTCGGGTGGCCGTGGACGCCCAGGGGCGCATGCGCCCGGAGGCGCTGGCGCGCACCCTGGAGGGGCTTGGCCGTCCGGCCCTGGTGTGCGCCCAGGCCGGCAACGTCAACACCGGCGCCGTGGACCCGCTCGGCGCGGTGGCCGACGCCGTCGCGGCCCAAAAGGGTTGGCTCCATGTCGACGGTGCCTTCGGCCTCTTTGCCCGCGTCGCTCCAAGCCGGCGCCACCTGGTGGAGGGCATGGAGCGGGCCGACTCCTGGGCGGTGGACATGCACAAGTGGCTCAACGTGCCCTACGACGCCGGTGTGGCCATCGTCCGGGACGCCGCCCTCCTCGGGGCCAGCATGGGAAGCGACGCGGCCTACCTGGTGAAGTCTGCGCAGGAGCGGGACGGCGTGAATTTCGGACCGGAATTCTCCCGGCGTGCGCGCGGCATCCCCACCTACGCCACCCTGCGCACCCTCGGGCGCCAGGGCGTGGCCGAGCTGGTGGAGCGCTGCTGCGCCCTGGCCCGGCGCATGGCGGAGCGCCTCGGCGCGGCGCCGCAGGTCCGGGTTCTCAACGAGGTGGTCCTCAACCAGGTGCTGGTGCGCTTCGAATCGCCCCGGGTTGCCGACGCCGACGCCCTCACCCGAGACGTGGTGGCCCGGGTGCAGGCGGAGGGCACCTGCTGGCTCGGGGGCACGGTGTGGCGGGGGCAGGTGGCGATGCGCGTCAGCGTCAGCGGATGGGCCACCACCGAGGCGGACATCGACCGCTCGGCGGAGGCCATCCTGGGCTGCGCGCGCGCCGCCGAAAGTTCTCGCTAGCCGCCCGTTTGTCGGGCGGGCGACGGGTGGGGGGCTGCCGTGGACGCGGAGGCCAGGGCGGTGGCATTTTTCCCGAGGGACTACCCATGCACGTCGAGATTCGCGACCTCTCGCCGGAACTCTGGCCCGCGGTGGAGAGGCTGTTCGGCAAGAGTGGCGCCAGCAGCGGCTGCTGGTGCATGTTTTGGCGGCTGCAAGCCGGCGAGCCGTACGCCGCGCTCAAGGGGCCGGTGCTCAAGCGTCGCTTCCGGGCCCGCGTCGCGCGAGGCGACATCCAGGGGGCGCTGGCCTTCGCCGATGGGGAGCCGGTGGGCTGGGTCACCTATGGGCCGAGGACGGCCTTTCCCCGCCTGGAACGGTCGCGAGGCCTGGCCTGTGACGACGTCGGCCAGGTGTGGAGCGTGCCCTGCTTCTTCATCAAGGCCGGTTTCCGCCAGCAGGGCCTCGCCTCGCGGCTTCTGGGCCACGCCGTCGAGAGGATGCGAGCGCAGGGGGCGCCTTGGGCTGAGGGGTACCCGGTCCAGCCGAAGCCGGGTGGCGCAATGCACCCGGCAGGCTTCAGCTACACCGGCACCGTGGCCATGTTCCAGAAAGCTGGCTTCGTCGTGGCTGCGCCGCCGGTGCATGCCAAGGTGCGCATGCGTCGTGGGTTGAGGTCCGGCCGCTGACGGAGAGCACCCCCCCGGGGTGGTTAGGGAGGAGAGCTCTCCTCCGGCTTGGTGGGAGCCTTCAGGTCTCGCGCCTGTGCCGCCAGTTCCAGCACCTTGTCCACGGGCCGGAGCACCGTCAGCACCGCCTCCGAGGTGCTACGGCCAAAGGCGCCATCGAACATGCCCCCGCCCCGGACGTCCGGCGAGGGGCTGAAGCGGTTGACGAAGACGCCCAAGGGAATGCCGTCGGCGGTGTATGCGAGCGAGCCGGTGAAGCTCGCCGTCTCACCGTCGCTGATGTAGTAGGGGGCTGGCCCGCGCACGGAGGCGCGAATCTCGCCGGTGGCGACGGCGAGTGCCCGGCTGGTGAGCTTGCCGAGGCGGGCGACCACGAAGATGGGGGTCAGCAGCGGCACCGTCTCCTTGCGGGCGCGGAGGGTGACGGCGTCGAAGTGTCGGCCAGCCTCGTGCGGCTTGAGGAAGGCGAGGTCCAGGTCCGTGTCCTTGAGGACGACGTCCGCCTCCACTTCCGTCCCGTCCTCCAGCAGCAGCGTGGTTTCCGTCACTTCGGCCTCCACTCTCACCCGGGAGGCCTGGCCCCCCGACATCTTCCGCAGTGCTCCCGAGGGGTCGATGCTGGCAGCGCTGGCCAGGGTGAGGCCGGAGGGGTCAATCACCACGCCGGCCACCTCCACCTTCTGCTCCTGGTCCTGCGCCTGGCCCCCGAAACCGATTTTCAGCTTGAGGACAATGCGGATGGTGACGACGGCGCGGCGGACGCGCTCGGCCGTGGCGCGCCCCGTGCTGCGGAGGTCCGCGGCCGGGGCGGGCAGCGATGCGAGGAGTGCGCCGGACAGCAAGAGGGCAGGGGCGAGCTTCACTTGGAGGCCTCGCGGATGTCACCCCAGGTGGGCTGGAGTTCCAGGAAGAGCGTCTGGACCCCGCGCTTGACGAAGAAGGTGAGGTGGTGAGGCTTCTTCTCCTTCACCGGGCGCAGCACCGCCTCGAGTTCCTGGACGCTGTGGACGGGCTGTTTGTCCACCGAGACGATGAGGTCGTCGGTGCGAAGTCCGCCCACTGCCGCCCAGCCGCCGGTGTCCACCTGACTCACCAGGGCACCGGTCTCGTCCTTGGGCCAGCGGCGCTTCACCCGGTCGAGGTAGGAGATGTCCCGGGCGCGAAACTCGAGGACGACGTCCTCGTACAGGCGCATTTCGTTTTCCTGGCGCGGCCCTTCGCGCAGGGTGATGGTGAGCGTCAGGGGCTTGCCGTCCCGGAGGACGGCGAAGGCAGCCTTGCTTCCGGGCTTGTAGGCGCGCACCAGCGCGTCGAAGACGTCGGCGTCCTGCGGCTCGCTCGCCTCCACCAGCGCGTCGTCCACCTTGGTGATGACGTCACCGACCCGGAGGCCGGTGGAGTCGCCGTCCGGGTACACCTGGGTGACCCGCACGCCCTTGCGCCCCTTGTAACCGAGGGCGGTGGCCAGCTTGGGCGAGAGCACCTGGGTGGCGATGGGGAGCCAGCCGCGCCGGGCCTCGGCCGGCGGCTCCTGCGGCGGCCGGATGCCGACCTCCACCACGGTGAGCAGCTTCTCGGCGCCGCGCTCGAAGCCCACCACGGTGGGCACCGGAGCACGCGCGCCCTTGAGGAGGTCGGCGGTGGCCTTGAGGAGGGCCCCGGGCGAGTCGACGGGTTTGCCGGCCACCTCGGTCAGGACGTCCTCCCGCCGAAGCGCTGGCACGGCCTTGTCCGACGGCCCTCCGGGCAGAAGGGTGCTCACCAGCACCCCCTTGGTGCTGGGCCGCTGCAAGTCGATGGACTCCACCCGGGTGAGGCGCCGGACGGTGAGTCCCCACTCCTTGAGTTCCACCTCCTTGGCCCGGGCCTCGTCCCGCAGCAGCGGGGTGAGTGTCACTTTCATCTCCTGCGAGCCGCGGGCCAGGGTCAGGACGAGGGGGGCCCCCGGCGTGCGCTGGAGCAACTCATTGGTGAAGGCGGGCAGCTGCGTGTCGAAGCGGACGTCCACCGGCCGGCCCGCGACGGCCAGCACCCGGTCGCCGGGCTTCACCCCGGCGGCGGCGGCGGGTGTGCCGGGAAGGACGGCCGACACCAGCACGCCCGTCATCCCGGGCGGCGAATCCTTCAAGAGCGGCTGGAAGGCCATCCCGGTCCAGGCGCGGTCCACCCGGCCCGTGGCGATGAGTTGCCCGGCCACCGCGCGCGCCAGGTCCGAGGGGATGGCGCCCGCCAGGCCGATGCCGAGTTCATTGATGCCGACAATCTCGCCGTCGAGGTTGACCAGGGGTCCGCCTGAGTTGCCTGGAAAAATCTGCGCATCGTGCCCAATCCACTTCACCACGGACCCGACATTCTCCCCGTCCAACTCGAGCACCCGGGGGATGCGCAGGTTGGTGTTGGCGACGATGCCGCGCGTGACGGACTGCGAGAGGGCCAGCGGGCAGCCCATCGCGAGCACCGTGTCTCCCACCTTGAGCGAGGAGGATTCGCCGAAGTGCGCGACCGGCAGCGGTGGGGCGCCGGCCGGGCGCTGGGAGAGGTCGAGCTGGATGACGGCGATGTCCGCGAGCGGGTCGGTCCCCACCAGCTTCGCCTCCAGCTCCTCAAAGGTGGGGAGGATGACGCGGATGGAGGTCGCCTTGCCGACGACGTGGTGGTTGGTGATGACGTAACCGTCGGCGGAGATGATGGCGCCGCTTCCGGAGGCCTGAAACTTCCGCACGCGGCCGCCCTCGCTGTAGGCCGACAGCACGTGGATTTGAACCAGCGACGGGTAGACGCGGGAAATGGCGCGCTCCACCACTGGGTCGCTGTGGGGCAGCTCGGCTGTCTGCTCGGTGGAGGACGCAAGCGCCACGAGGGCGGGGACGAGGACGCTCCAGCCAATGGACATTGCGCGACGCTACTACGGCTCAGCGCACCGGAACGAAGAGGAGAAGGTGTTGCCAGGGAAGAAATTCGTGACGCTCCGCCAGGCGAAAGCCGCCCTGCGCCAGCTCGGCGATGACTTGGTCTGCCGTCATCTTGTGCTCGGCGCGGATGGGCACCTCCGGGTCCTCGGCCCGAAACTCGACCAGCGCCAGCCGCCCGGTGGGCTTGAGCGCCCGGCGTAGCTGGCCGAGGAAGGCCCGGGGGTCCGGGGCCTCGTGGTACACGTCCACCAGAAGCAATAGGTCCAGGCTCGCCTCCGGGAGCCCGGTGCTGTCGCGCGTGGCGAGGACGGGGACGACGTTTCGCACGTCGCGCTGGGCCATGTTGGCCCGTAGCAGCGCAAGCATCTCCGGCTGCACGTCGGTGGCGTACACGGTGCCGGTGGGGCCGACGCGCGCCGAGAGACGCCAGGCGTGGTAGCCGACGCCCGCGCCGACGTCGGCCACCGTCTGTCCGGGCCGAAGGCCGAGTGCGTCCAGCATCCGCTCGGGCTGCTCCTGCTTCTCGCGCTCGGGCCGGGTGAGCCAACTCGCCCCCCGGAAGCTCATCGGCCGGGCGGGCGTCCGCGGCGTGACGCCCGGCTGCCCGGCGTCCGGAAGGACGGAGGCGCCCGGACGCATGGCAGGCGCATCGGCCGTGGCCAGCCCCGGCCAGGCGCACAGCGCCAAGGCCAGCAGCCGCTGCGTGCGGCCCCGCACGGCTAATGGTTGATGGGAAGGTTGGCGGGCGTGGGGTTGAAGGCCAGCCCGCCCACGCCGACGGCGATGTTGGGCAGAAAAAGCAACGGTCCGACCGCACCGCCGGCGGCCATGTCCGAGGCAGCAAACCAGGAGAGGGTCCCGCCAGCCCCCGCCGTGCCTGTGTTGGCGACGAAGAGTTCCCCGCTGTTGTCCAGGGCGAGCGCCACCGGGCAGTCCAGGCTGGGGGGAGTCCCGAATGGTGTCAGCGTCGCCGCCGGCGTGGTGCTGACGCTGCCGGTGCTACTGGCATAGCGCGCGACGGCGGAGCCGCCGCAGAAGGCCACCCACACGTTGCCGTGGGCGTCGAGGGCCACCGCCGAAGGCTGGGTGGCGCCCGTCGGTGGCGTCAGCGTGGTGTCCGGGTTGGCTGTCGCATTGCTTCCAAGTTGGCTACTGGGCACGCGCACGGCCGCGCCGCCTCCGTTGGCCACCCAGAGGTTTCCGGCAGCGTCGAAGGCGAGGCCTCGCGGACAGGCAAAGGCGCCGCCGCTCAGCGTCACCGCTGCCGCTCCCCCGCTCAGCGGGTAGGCGGCGACGGTGCTGCCTGTGCAGTTGGCCACCCACACGCGGCCGTCCGGCCCGATGGCCACGCCCTCGGGGCCGGAGACCCCGCTCAGCGTCACGGCCGGGGACAGCGCCGCGTTGCCGGCCAACCCTGCAGCCGCGTAACTCACCACCGCGTCCGGTGTGCCCTGGGCCGTCCACACCGCTCCCGTGCTGTCAAAGGCAAGGCCCTGCACGGGGCCGGCGGTGGTGGGGGTGAGGCTAGGCGAGTGGTCCACCTGGAGGTCGCCGGGGGTGAAGCCATCGAGGGCCGGCCCGTTGGCCACCCACAATCGTCCGTAGCCCGGCAGGGAGGCATAGGTTACCGTGACGTTGGCCACGGCGTTGGCAGCCACCGTCGCCGGGGCCGGCGGCGCCGTCCACTTCCCATTCACGACGGGGTTGGTGCTGTCGACGATGTCGGCGCCCGTTACCGTGTAGGCGCCGGGTACAAGGCCGGTCAGCGTCGCTATGGTCGCCGTCGAAACAGCCTGCGAGTAGTTGTTGGGGCCGGTGACGGTGAGGGTTGCTGGCGCCACCGTTGGCAGGCCGGTAACGGCAATGGTGAGGTTGCCGGTGCGGGCCGTGTTAACGGTGATGGTGGCGGTATTGCCAATGCTGCCGCACCCGGTGCCGCACCCCGCGGTCGCCCTCAGCATGGCCGCCCCGCCGCTACCTCCCAGCGCCGGGGGCTGGTAGGCGGTCTGGTCCCCCGACGTGGTGGAGATGGCGCCCGGCCCGCTGAGCGACCACGTCACCGGCCCAACCGCGCCGTTACTGAGGACGGCGGCGAAGGTGGTGGCCCCATCTCCGGTGGTGACGGTGAGTGTTGCTGGGGAGACAGTCACCACTGGGCCGGACGCCGGACTGCTTCCGCAGCCGAGGGTCCAGACGCTGAGGAGGGTGCAGCAGAGGACGACAACCGACGCGCGCATGCGGACTCCTCAAGAGGCGGGAGAGCCAAGGGGCCCTCCCAGGGGGGCGAACGACAGCCTGATTTCCGCCGGCCCGTCAAACCCACACCGGGGTGTGCGCAGCAGGCGAAGGCTGGGATGGACAAAGCGTCCGGCCAGAAACCCGCAGTTCGTCCACGTCCCCCGTCACTGGGCAGAATGTGCCGCGGGGAGGACGGCGGGTTGGGTGCGTCCGGAGACGCGCGACAGCGCCCACGCCGACAGTCCGCCCAGCGGCAGGCAGAGTGCCCACAGCGTCACGGGGCCCCACCGTTCGAAGACCAGCGTTCCGAGCCAGGGCCCGACGCTGAAGGCGAGGCCGAAGGCCATTGTGTAAAAGCCCAGGTACTCGCCCCGGCGGGAGGGCGGCGAAATCTCCGAGATGTACGCCGATGCGGTGGGGAACAGCACCATCTCCCCGGCCGTCCACAGCAGTACGGTGCCCACGACCGCCGGCAGTGACCGGGCCACGGCCAGCCCGGCGAAGCCCAGCGTCGCCAGAAGCGCGCCCATGGCCAGCGAGCGGGAAAAGGGCCAGTGCGCGGTCAGGGTGTTGAGACGCACCTCGGTGAGGACGATGACCAGCGTGTTGACGAAGAACAGTCCGCCGTACACCGACGGCCGGAAGCCCAGCGTATCCACCAGGTAGAGAGCCATGGTGGACACGTGCTGGAAGAAGACGACTAGCACCGGCAGCAGGGCCGCCAGCACATACAAGAGCCTTCGGTCGGACAGTGCCGAAGCTGCCGGGGCCGCAGAGGGGTCGTGGAAGTGTCGTGGCGCCCGGAAGGGGACCAGCACCAGCACCAGGCCGGCCAGCAGTGACGTCGCGGAATCCACCCAGAACAGCGAACGAAAGGACGCCTCGGCGAGGAAGCCGCCTACCGTTGGGCCGATGCTCATGCCGAGGTTGACCGCCAGCCGGTTCAGCGCAAAGGCCTGGCGACGGCGGTGGACCGGAGCCAGGTGGCTCACCAGCGCCATGGTGGCCGGCCGGACCGGCTCCGAGACGAGGGCGAGCAGGACCATGCCCAGCAGGATGGACAGGTAGGAGTGGAAGAGGGGGATGGCGAGCAGGACGCCCGCGGTGCCGAAGAGGGACGCCTTCACCATGCGGAGCTGTCCCCAGGCGTCCCCCAACCTCCCGGCCAGGGGCGACCACAGCAGCGCCACCACGCCGTACACGGCGATGGCCAAACCGGCCCGCGTCGGGGCGAGCCCGCGGTCCCGGGTGAGGAACAGCACCAGGAAGGGCATCACCATGGTGCCCGCGCGGTTCACCAGCGTCGCCAGAGCGATGAGCCAGGACTCGCGCGGCAAGCCGGCGAGGTCCTTCCAGGGGTTGAGGGCCGACCAGCGCATGGGACGGCCCGCTGGCTACCCTTGCCGAGGGTGCGCTGTCGAGCACAGTCCCTGTCCCAGCCAGCCGCACAGCTGGGCTAGCCTTCCCGGGCGCACGTGAGCGAGCTCGACGTCAAGGCGACGCTGATGCTGATGGTGGGCCTGCTGCTTGCGGTGGTCCTGCTGGCGACCCTGGCCCGGCGCCTGGCCGTGCCGTACCCCATCCTGCTCGTCCTCGGCGGGCTGGGACTGGCGCTGGTCCCCCAGGTCCCGCAGGTGCAGCTCGACCCGGACCTGGTGTTGCTGCTCTTCCTGCCGCCGCTTTTGTACGCCGCCGCCTACGACATGTCCTGGCGGGACTTCCGTGTCCACAAGCGCGCCATTGGCCAGCTCGCCATCGGGCTGGTGTTGGGGACCGTGCTGGCGGTCGGCTTCACCGTCCACGCGCTGGTGCCGGGCATGCCCATCGCGGTGGCCTTCGTGCTCGGAGCGGTGCTCTCGCCCACCGACGCCGTGGCCGTCGCGGCCATCGCCAGCCAGGTGGGGCTGCCGCGTCGCGTGGTGACCATTCTCGAGGGCGAGAGCCTGGTGAATGACGCGTCCGCCTTGGTGGCCTACCGCTTTGCCGTCGCTGCGGTGTGCACCGGGGCCTTCTCGGTCGGACACGCCGCCATCGCCTTCGTCTGGGTGTCGGTGGCCGGCGTCGCAGTGGGACTGGTCGGGGGCTGGGTCATCCTCCAGCTCACCCGCTTCATCCGGGACCCCTTCATCCTCATCCTCTTCTCCCTGGTGTGCCCGTACCTGGTGTGGTTGCCAGCGGAGGCCCTGGGCGTGTCGGGCGTCCTTGCCGCGGTGACGGCCGGGCTGTACTCCGGCTACCACGCGCCCACGGTGCTGCGGGCCGAGGCGCGCCTGCCTGGCAATGCGGTGTGGGAAACCTGGGTGCTGCTGCTCAACGGGCTCGCCTTCATCCTGCTCGGGCTGCAGCTGCGCACCGTCGTGGCGGGATTCGTCGGACACCAGCTGCTGTCGGTGGTGGCGCTCGCCCTCCCCATCGCGCTGGTGGTGATGGTGGTGCGCATCGTCTGGATTTTTCCCACCGCCTACTTGCCGCGCGTCCTCATTCCCAGCATCGGCAAGAAGGACCCGATGCCGCCCAGGTCCCAGCTGTTCATCATCGGTTGGGCGGGCATGCGCGGGGTGGTGTCATTGGCCACCGCGCTGGCCCTGCCGTTCGAGAGTCGTCCCGGGGTGCCCTTCCCGTACCGGGCGGAAGTCATCTTCCTGGCCTTCGTGGTGGTGCTGACGACGCTGGTGGTGGAGGGCTTTAGTCTCGGGCCGCTCATCCGCGCCCTGCACGTGACGGACGGCGGACACCGGGAACGCGAGGAACAGGAGGCCCGGCTGGCGACGGTGAAGGCCGGCCAAGCCCGGGTGCAGGCGCTCTTGGACGAACCGTGGCTGCCCCGCGCGCGGGCCGAGGCCCTGCAACAGTCCCTTGAGGAGCGGCGACAGCGGCTCGAATCCAAGCTGGCCCACGGGCCCGGCTCGGAACTGCGCAGTGGCGATGGCTACCGCCGGCTGATGCGCGAGCTGATTGAGGCGCAGCGCAGCGAGTTGGTGCGGCTCCGCAACGAGGGCCTGATTGGGGATGAAGTGATGCACCGCATCGAATCACAGCTGGACATGGAGGAGGCCCGCATCGCCTGAGGGCGCGGCGCGGTGGAACCCCTGGCCGTGGCGCGCACTGCTCGCTTCATTGTTTGGGGCCTTCTTCTGCTGGGGCTGGCCATGGGCTGCCGCAAGACGCAAGCGCCACCGCCCACGGCGCGGCCCGTGGCGCGGCCCTTGACGCTGGAGGAGGTGAAAGGCCTGCTACCGGCGGACGTGCCTGACGCCGACGGCTGGGCCGGCGACCTCCGGGCCGCCTTGCTGCAGGCCGGATTGCCGGTCGACGTGGAGCGCGTGTGCGGCGCGGTGGCCATCCTGCAGCAGGAGTCGGGCTTCCAGGTGGACCCGCCCGTGCCAGGCCTGGCCGACATGGTACGCACGCGTCTGGATGAACTCGCCAGTAGCCTCGGACCGCCGGGGAAATCCGCGGTGCAGACGCTTTTGGCAGAGCGCAAGCCAGGGGACCGCCGCACCTTCGCCCAGCGGCTGCGGGGCCTGCGCACCGAACGGGACCTCGACTTGCTCTTCCGGGACATGCTGGCTGCGGCCCATGCCAAGCACCCGGTGGCGTACCGGGCCGCCGCCCTCCTCGACGGCGTCTTTCGCAAGGCGCGGCTGGAGGACTTGAACCCGGTGGGTACCGCCGGGTCGATGCAGGTGGGGACCCGCTGGGTGCTGACCCACGCCCCCGGCCAGTACGCGGACGCGGACGCCGTCCGCGATGCGCTCTTCACCCGGGAGGGCGGGCTCCGCTGGGGTGTGCGGCGGCTTTGGGGGTACCAGGCCAACTACCCGCGGCCGCTGTTTCGCTTCGCCGACTACAACGCTGGCGAGTACGCCTCGCGCAACGCCGCCGTCCAGCGCGCGCTCGGCCGCCTCACCGGCCGCGTGCTGGCGGCGGATGGAGACCTGCTGGCCTACGACGCCCACGGCGAGCCCCGGGGGGAAGAGAGCGAGTCGCTGCGGGCGCTGTTGGCCTTCGCCCAGGCCACCCCGGACCTCACCCCGGCCGACGTCCGGCGGGATGTGCGCCTGGAGAAGACGGCCGCCTTTGACAGCACGCCCACCTACCGCGCCCTGCAGCGTGGCTACCAGGCCCGCTTCGGGACGGCGCTTTCCGTGGCCGAGCTCCCCGACGTCGAGCTGTCGAGCCCGAAGCTGAAGAGCCACTACACCACCGCGCGGTACGCGCGGGCGGTGAATGCGCACTTCCGGGAGTGCCTCGGCCGTAGCGAACCGCCGCCGCCGTGAGGCGGCGCTTCCTCCGCAGCGGCAGGGAAGGCAGGCACTGCCGCCGAGGTGGTGTAGGGTGGACGGCAAAGGTATGTCCAGCGAGAGCGGTGTTTCAGCCTTCCGCGCGGTGCCGCGCACCGGCGTCATCTACGTCACCACCGAGGCGCCAGAAGCGTGGCTTCACCCTGAGCGACCCGTCCTGGTGCAACCTCGGCCAGGGGCAGCCCGAGACCGGCGACGCTGCCCGGCTGCGCCGCCGCGCGTGCAGCAGCGTGTCACATCGACGTCGACGACCAGGAGTACGCGCCGGTCGCCGGCCTGTGGGAGCTGCGCGAGGCGATCGCCGACGCTCTACAACCGCCTCTACCGGCGGGGACTGCCGTCGCAGTACTCCGCCGAGAACGTCTGCGTCTCGCGGCGGCGGGCGCGCGGCGCTCACGCGCGCCGCGGCGAGCGCTCGGGCACGATCAACCTCGGCCACTTCCTGCCCGACTACACCGCCTACGAGGAGCTGCTCGACGTCTTCAAGGCGCTTCATCGCCATCCCCATCCTGCTCGAGGCCGAGCGCGGGCTACGCGTTCTCGGTGGACGATCTGCGCCGCGAGATCCTGGGCCGCGGGCTCTCGGCGCTCCTGCTTCTCGAACCCGTGCAACCCCACCGGCAAGCGTGGTGCGGCGGCAGGAGCTGGCGGCCTGGGTGCGCATCGGCGCGCGAGCTCGACTGCACGCTGCTCCTCGACGAGTTCTACTCGCACTACGTCTGGACCGGGCGGCCCGGCGGCCGCCTGCGAGAGCGCCGCGCGCTACGTCGAGGACGTCGACCGCGACCCGGTCGTCCTCTTCGACGGCCTCACCAAGAACTGGCGCTACCCGGGCTGGCGCGTCACCTGGACGGTGGGCCCGAAGACGCGTCATCGACGCCGTGGCCAGCGCGGGGTCGCTTCCTCGACGGCGGCGGCAGCAAGCCGCTGCAGCGCGCGGCGATCGCCCTCTTCGAGCGGGACCACGTGGAGCAGAGACGCAGGCCATCCACAGTGCCTTCCGGCCCAAGCGCGACCGCCTGCTCGAAGGCCTCCGGGCCCTGGGGGTCCGCGTCGACCGCGCGCCCCGACGGCACCTTCTACGTGTGGGGGGACTTGTCCGGGCTTCCGCCTGCCTTGGCGGAGGGCATGGCACTCTTCCGCGCGGCGCTCGAGCACCAAGTCATCGCTGTCCCCGGCGAGTTCTTCGACGTCAACCCGGGCAAGCGCCGCCGCGGGCGGGCCTCGCGCTTCCGGAACCATGCCCGTTTCAGCTTCGGCCCCCCCATGGAGGTGCTGGAGCGCGCCCTGGAGCGTCTCGGGGAGCTGGTGCGAGCGCGGGCGGCCTAGCGGCGCACGTCCCCCGGGGGGCGGCAGGAGCTGTCCGGGCCCCCGGCTGGCCCCAGGGAGGGGCCTGACGGCGGTTGACAGCGTCGGCCCGGCGGTGGGAAGGGGCAGCCATGGGCGACCAGGACCTGCCAGTGACGGTGGCGGTGACGCGGTCCGACGGCAGCGTGGAGCACGTGCGCGTCGGAACGGCCATTCGCCAGGGAGAAGGCTTCAGCCTCCACCTCGGGGAGATGGAGATTGGTGGCGCGGCCAGGGCAGAACCCCGCCGGCGCGCGCCCGCCAGCGCGCCGGGAGAGGGGCCCACCGTCTTTCCTCCGTATGGACGGAGCAAGGGGGCCCCCATCCACGGGGCCAGCATCCAGGACCTCGAATTCTACGCCAACGGAGCCCGGCGCACCCTGAGTGACCCGAGCAAGGCGCGCTTCCACGAAAAGGAACGTGTGCTGCTGGCCGTCATCGAGGCCGAGCTCGGCCGTCAGCGCGACGAGCCGACCGCCGACGGCGGCATTCCCCCGCCCGGCGACGACGACGCGCCCTGACCGGGGCCCCGGGGGGAGGCCCGTCGTAGGGGACGTAGGGGGGCCGCTTCTGCTCTACCCACGCCCGCACCGACGGGCGGGCCCACTGCGCCTCGACGTAGGCCTGGACTTTCTTCGGGGCTGGGTGCGCATTCCACAGAAGTCGCAGCAGCATGAGTGCGAAGTCCGCGTCGGCGATGCAGAAGCTTTCAAACAAGGTGGTCCGCCCGGGCGCAATCAGCGCGTCCGCCACCCCCAGCAGGCGCGCGGCCGAGCCTTGCGCAGCGGTGGAGAGCGGCTGGACGTCCATGTTTTCGTAGAAAAGTGTGGTGGTCGGCCTCTCCTGGCGGATGGGCATCAAGTCGCTGCGCACCCAAGCCATGAGCTGCCGGGCCCGCGCCCGCTCGCGGGCGTCCTCCGGAAACAGGCGCGGGTACCCCGGGGGAGCAAAGGCGTCCTCCAGGTACTCGTCGATGGCGCTGCTCTCCGACAGCGCCCAGCCGTCGTGCCAGAGGACGGGGACGCGGCCGGTGAGGGAGGCGGCTAAAGCGTCCGGGTGTTTGTGTTCCCCCAGGTGCAGCGCCACCGGGTGCACGCTGAAGGGATGCCCCTTTTCCTTCAGCGCGACGAAGGCGCTGAAGGCATAGGGACTGGTCCAGTAGGTGTCGACGGAGAGGCGAAGGTTGGCCATGTCGCCCCCAAGCGTCTCACGCCGCCGGAGCGAGTTCCACGGCTGGTGCCAGCAGCTTGTACACCACCGGCGTCACCACCCGGGTGAGCAGGGTGGACGTCACCAGGCCGCCGATGATGACCAGGGCCAGGGGCGAGTACAGCGGAGCTGCCTTCCAGGGCCAGGGGGATGAGGCCCCCCAGGGCGGTGAGGGTGGTGAGGAGGATGGGCACGAAGCGTGTCTCGCCGGCCTCTTCGATGGCCTGGTCCACCGGGACGCCCTTGGCCCGCAGCTGGTTGGTGAAGTCCACCAACAGGATGGAGTTCTTCACCTCGATGCCCAAGAGCGCGACGAAGCCGATGGTGGCGGTGAAGGAGAGGGTGTTGCCGGAGAGGTAGAGCGCCAGCACGCCGCCGATGATGCCGAGCGGGATGACGGAGGCGACGATGAGGGTGCTCTTGAAGGTCCGGAACTCGAGGACGAGCACCGCCAGGACGCCAAAGGCGGCGACGATGATGGCCGAGCCGAGGCCCCCGAAGCTCTCCTGCCGGCTTTCGATTTCGCCTGCCGCGGCGATGCGGTACCCGGGCGGGCAGCGTGAGCTCGGCGAGGCGGGCCAGCACCGCGCGCGTCACCCGGTCGGTGTTGTACCCGGTGAGGACGTCCGCGGTGACGGTGACGCTGCGCTCCTTGTTGAAGTGGTTGATGGTGGCCGGCGACGCTTCGAATTCGAGCGCACTCAGCTGGCCCAGGGGCACCTGCGCACCCGAGTTGGTGGGCACGTAAACCCGCGTCAGCGCCTCCAGCGACTGCTTTTGGGCGGCCCGGGGAAGTGCCACATTGACGTTGAAGGCGTCCTCCACCTGCCCGTCGGCGCGGTAGCGTCCCACCTGGATGCCCGCCAGCCCCATGCGCACGCTACGGTCCACGTCCACCAGCTGCACCCCGTAGAGGCCTGCCTTGTCGCGGTCGATGTTGACCCGCAGGTCCGTCTTCCGGTCCCGGGACGGGTTGCGGACGTAGGCCGTGCCCGGCGTCTTCAGCATAACGGCTTCCACCAGGGCGGCCACCTGGTCCAGGACGTCCAGCCGCTCGCCGATGACGCGCATGGCGATGGGGGCGTCGAGCGGCGGGCCCTGCTCGAATTCCCGCAGTTCAATCTTCGCGTTGGGGTACCCGTCGAAGTCGTGCCGGAGCCGGTCGAAGAGTTCGCTCGCGTGCTTGGCCTCGAAGCCCTGCAGCTGCACGAAGAGTTCGCCGACGTTGTTCTTCTCGTTCTTCGACGGGACGTTGTAATAGACGCGCGGGTTGCCGTGGCCGACGTTGGCCATGACGCTCCTCACCTCGGGCGCCCGGGCCAGCACCCCCTCGACGAAGCGGACGGCGCGGTCGGTCTCGGCAAGGCTGCTTCCGTCGGGCGTCTCCACCGTCACCCGGAACTGCGGGAGGCCCGCCTTCGGGAAGAGGCTGAAGCCCACCGCCGGGATGAGGGCCAGGCTGCCGACGAAGAGCGCTGCGGCCACCGCTAGCGTGGTCCGGGGGCGCGCCAAGGCGGTGTGCAGCACCCGCCGGTAGCTGCCATCGACCAGCCGCATCAGGGCGCGCATGAAGACGTTGCCTTGCGCCTGGTGCGTCTCTTCGCAGAAGCAGGCTGGCGAGGAACGGGATGATGGTGAGCGAGACGAGCGAGCGAGGCGAGGATGGTGAACACCACCGCCACCGGCAGGCTGCGGATGAACTGCCCCGCGACGCCCGGCAGGAAGAGCAGCGGCAGGAACGCGAAGATGAGCGTGGCGGTGCAGCCCAGGACCGAGACGCGCGATCTGCCGGGTGGCGAGGACGGCGGCCTCGCGCGGGCTATGGCCCTCGCGCAGAAAGCGGGTGATGTTCTCGACCACCACGATGGAGTCGTCGACCAAGAGGCCGAGCGCGATGACGAAGCCGACAATGCTCAGCTGGTTGATGGTGAAGCCCGTCAGGTGAAGCATCGCCACGCCGATGGCGAGACGACAGCGGGATGGAAATCATCACGACCGCCGAGGCCCGCAGGCCCAGCGGCAGCAGCGTGAGCAGCACCAGCACGATGGCGATGGCGAAGTCCCGGGTGAAGCCGCTGAGCCGGTGGGAGACGTTGCGCGACTGGTCGAAGCCGCGCTCGAGCCGCACGCCACGGCGGCAGCTCCCTCTCGAAGCGCGTCGAGCTCCTTCCACAGGGCCTCGCGGACCTGAAGATATTCTGCCGCTCCTTCATGTTGGCGGTGACGAAGACGGCGCGCTGGCCGTTGAAGCGCCCGAGGTGGTTGACGTCCTCGTCGCTGCAGCCGCCACCTCGGCCACGTCTGCGCAGGTGCGACCAGGCTCCGCCTGGCGGCCGCCACCACCGTGTCCTCGCACCTGGCGCGAGCGAGCTGTAGTCGCCGCTTGTCTTCACGTTGAACTTCGCCGGCCGATGTCGACGCTGCCGGCGGGGATGTTGACGTTGGTGCTCTGGATGGCCGAGATGACCTGCAGCGGCGTCACGCCGAGGGCCGCCAGCCGTTCCAGGTCGAGCGAGACGCGCACCTCCTGGGAGGGGAAGGCCCAGCGCTTGGCCTCCTTCACCCCGGGCTCGGTTCTCCAGCCGCTTGCGCAGGCGGTCCGCTCGCTCGGCCAGCTCCGCGGTAGGAGGCCGTCTCGGACACCAGTGCCACTTGGAGGATGTTGACGTTGGCGGCGTTGAACTTCTCGACCTTGAGCGACTGCAGGTCGGCCGGGAGGTCGGCGCGCAGGGCGTTCAGTTCGCGCAGTACGTCGTCGTACTTCTTGTCGGCGTCGGTGCCGGCGGTGAATTCAATGGCGATGACGGCCAGGCCGTCGGAGATTTCCGTCTTGAGGGTCTTCACGTCATCCAGAGCCTTCAGCTTGGACTCGACCGGGTCGACGATGAGTTTCTCGATGTCCGCTGGACTGGACCCGGGGTAGACGGCGACGACGGTGAAGTTGGGGTAGGGGAACGTCGGGTCCTCGGCCTTGGGGATGGCGACCAGGGAGCTCACCCCGAGGGCCACCAGCATGAGGAAGACGACGATGGTGAACTGGTAGCGCTTGACGCTGAACTCGATGAGGTCCATGGGGGGGAGGTCTCCCTGAGCGAACGCGGCGCACCGGAGTTCCGGGCGCGAGGTACGAGGCGCCCTCGGTGACCACTTCGTCACTGCTTCCAGCCCGCTGGCCACCGCCACCTGATTGCCTTCGATGAAGGCCACGCGAATGGGCACCTTGCGCGCCGTGGCGTCGGGCTGAGGGACGAAGACGGCGGCCGACAGCCCGTTGCCTTCCACCACCGCCTCGATGGGCACGGCGCGCAGCAGCGGCACCATGGAGGGGGAGATGTCCACCTTCGCGACGAGGCCGGACAACGGGGCACCTCGCCTTGGTCCACCGCGACTTCCGCTTCCATAGGTGCCGGTGGCCGGGTTCGGGGCGCCGGCGATCTCCGTCACCCGGCCCGGGAAGCTGACGCCGGGGAAGGCATCGAAGCGCACCTGTGCGGCGTCGCCCAGCCGCACCTGGACGACCTCTCGGTCGATGAGGCCCACCCGCGTCACCCACCCGCGGCCGGCCGCCGCAAGTGCGTCCGGCGGCTGGCCCGGGGCCACCTCCTCATGCGCTTCCACCAGGCGCCGCTGCACCTGGCCGTCATCCGGTGCTCGCAGCACGCTGACCTCGTCGACGTAGCGCGCCGCCCGCAGCGCGGCCTCGGCCTGCGCCACGGCGGTGTGGACGTTCTGGTATTCCTGGACGGAGATGGCGCCGCCGGCACGCTGCTGCTCGGCACGGGCCACGTCCCGCTGCGCCTTCTCAAACGCGGCCTCTGCCTGGGTGAGGTGCGCCCCGGACTCGGTACGGTTGAGGGTGGCGAGCAGCTGCCCCGGTGCACTGGCGCGCCACTCTCCACCAGAATCCGCTGCACCGTCCCGCCATTGCGGAAGGACAGCGCCATCTCCTGCTTCCCTTGCAGCCGGCCGGAACCCCGCACGTGGCGGACGATGCGTTCCTCCACCACCGGTGCCGTGCGGATGGCCACCCCCACGGGGGCCGTCGTCGCGGCGCCCGGGCTGGCCGAGGAACGACTGCAGCCGGCCAGGAGGAGGCCCCCCCGAGGAGGGGCAACAGGGCGACGCGCGGGGACACCATGGGGGCACACCTCCGGTTGACGCTAGATGTTAACGCCGACAACATCAAATGTTGCCACTGGTAACTGGAAGTCGCCGGGCCGTCAAGCGACTTTGGCGTGGGCGGCGTGGCCCTTGGCGGGTGTCGGCCAGAAGACGCTGGGGCCGAGGGGGCCAATTTCGAGAGGCCCGAAGCCCTTGTGGCACTCCCGAGCGGCGTCAGCCCGGCCGGGCGGTCAAGCGCACCGCGCGCAGCAACGCCGGCCTCACCACTTGCACGACCAGGACAAGGTGGTCCGCGACTCGCGCTGCCGCTACCACTTCCACCGCGCCTCGGGCCCCGGGGGCGGCCTCAGGTGCCAGCCCCGCCTTGGAACCGGACGGCCACCACCTGGAGCTCGGTCGGGCCCCGCGGCCGCTCGACCAGGACAGTGTCGCCGGGCCGCCGTCCCATCAGTGCCCGCCCCACCGGGGAGGCGACGCTAAGCAGGCCCTGCCGGGGGTCGGCCTCGTCCGGCCCCACCAGGCGCACGGTGGCGCGCTGACCGGCCTCATCCAGGGTGGTGACCCAGGCCCCGAAGGCAGCCGGCCCGCCCTCCGTCGCAGCCGGCACCACCTCGGCCACCTCCAACAGCGAGGTCAGTTCCCGGAGCCGGCTGTCCAGGGCGCGCAGCAGGTCGCGGCCGCCGGGCGAAGGGTCCCGCAGCAGCCGGGGGCGCTCCACCTCGCGCAGGCGTGCGACTTCACCGAGCGCGCGGGCGTGGCCCTCGGGGGTGAGGAGGCGGCGGCCCTCGGGGCGCGCCCGGGCCAGGGGGGCCTCCTCGCCTGCGTCCTCCTTGGTGAAGGCCTTGCTCACGGGGGGGGCCATTCTCCCCCGGCATCCCCAGGGGGGTACACTGCCATCCACGTCCCGTGGGTCCGAACCTCATCGCCCTGGCCATTCCGGCCTTCTTCGTCTTCATCGGCCTGGAGCTGCTCGTCGCCTGGCGCCGCGGCGTCCGGGTGTACCGCCTGGCCGACGCGCTGGCCGACCTGGGCTGTGGCATTGGCCAGCGCGCGGTGCTGGTGCTTGGTGCGGCAGCGGTCTTGGGCGTCTACGCCTTCGTCTACCAGCACGGCCGGCTCGTCACCTTCCCCACGGGAAGCCTCTGGCCGTGGGCCATTGCCGTCATCGGGGTGGAACTCGGCTACTACTGGTGGCACCGCCTCTCCCACGAGGTCAATTTTCTGTGGGCGGTGCACGTCGTGCACCACCAGAGCGAGGATTACAACCTGGCCGTGGCGCTGCGGCAGGCCATTCTCTCGCCCGTCACCGTGCTGCCCTTCTACCTGCCGCTCGCGGTGCTGGGGGTCCCGGTGGTGCCCTTCGCGGTGGTGGACGCGCTGGTGACGCTGTACCAGTTCTGGATTCACACCGAACTCATCCGGCGCTGTGGCGTGCTGGAAGCAGTGCTCAACACCCCCTCGCACCACCGCGTCCACCATGCGGTGAATCCGCAGTACCTGGACAAGAATTACGGCGGCACCTTCATCGTCTGGGACCGCTTCTTCGGCAGCTTCGCCCCCGAGCGCGAACCCTGCATCTACGGCGTCAGTCACCCGCTGCGCAGCTTCAACAGTCTCTGGGCCCAGGTGCAGCCCGTCGTGGCGCTGGTGGGGGAGGTCGGCCGGGCGCCGTCCCTCGGCGCCGCGCTCCGGCTGCTGACGGCCTCCCCGGGCTGGCGCCCGGCGTGGCTTGGCCCGACGGGAGAGCTGCGGGGCCTGCCCGGCGCCCCCCTGGCGAAGTTCGACGTCCACCCGGGCCGCGCGCGCAGCGTCTACGTCCTCCTCAACTTCGCCGTCGTCATCGTCGGGGCCTTCAGCCTCGTCATGTGGGGGGAGCTTCTGCCTCTGCCCTGGAGGCTGGGGGCGGTGGCGCTGCTTCTGGTCAGCTTGGCCAGCCTCGGCGGCCTGCTCGAGCTGCGGCGCTGGGCGGTGCCGCTCGAGGCCGGCCGCTGGGTGGCGCTGGCGGCGGGCGGCGCGCTTGTGGTGCTGCAGGGCGGGCTCGCGTAGAAGCGAGCCGTGCCGCACAGCCAGCCGACGAGAGAGGGAAGACGTGACGACGACCACGCCGCCGCCACAGGGGTCACGCCTCTTTTACATCTCCCTGGTCCTCGTCTCGCTCTTCCTCTTGGGAAGCATGCTGTTGCCGTTCGCCTCCGCGCTCTTCCTGGCGGCGGTACTGGCCGGGTCCTTCTTCGGGCTGCACGAACGCCTTTCCCGGCGGCTGGGCGGGCGCCCGGGGCTGGCCGCCGCGCTGCTCACCCTGCTGTTGGTGCTGGCGGTGGCGGGTCCACTGGCCAGCCTGGGCGCGGTAACCATCAGCGAGGCCAGCCAGGGGGTGAGCTTCCTGAAGGAGGCGCTCTCCGCGGGGCCGGAGGGGCTGTCGCGCAACCTCCCGGAGGGGCTGCACCAGTGGGCCGACCGGATGCTGGCCTCACTTCCCGACCCGAAGCACCTCTTCGACACCCTGTCAGAGACTGGCAGAAGCGCGGCGGCCGCCTTCGGCGGCGTGCTTACCGCGACGGGCCGGCTTCTCTTCATGGTCCTCTTGATGCTGGTCGCCTTCTTCTTCTTTCTCACCAGCGGCCGAGACCTCGTGCTCTGGCTGGAGAGCGTGGTGCCGCTCGCCCCTGGGCAGTTCCGCTCGCTGATGGTCGAATTCCGAAAAGTCACCCGAGCCCTCCTCATCTCCACCGTGCTCACCGCCGCCGTGCAGTCGGTAGCGGCCCTGGTGGGTTTCCTCATCGCCCGGTTACCCAACGCGCTCTTCTTCTGCATGGTGACGTTCATCGCCGCGCTCATCCCCATTGGGGCGGCCGGCATGGTGTCCATCATCCTCGCCCTGACGCTGATTCTTCGAGGTCACACCGGCGCCGGGATTTTCCTTCTGTGCTGGGGCGCGCTGGTGGTGAGCACCATCGACAGCTTCGCCAAACCCTTCTTCATCCGCGGCGGCGTCCAGCTGCACGGCGCCGTCGTCTTCTTCGCGCTGCTGGGCGGGCTGGCCGCCTTCGGGCCGGTGGGCATCATCGCCGGACCGCTGGTGGTCGCCTTCTTCGTCGCCCTGACGCGGATGAAGCGACCCCTGGGCGAAGCCCACCTGGGCTGAATAGCTGGGTGCGGCAGCCGTCAGACGCTGCTGTCAGGAGAAAACTTCTTGAAACGACTCCTTGCCCTCACCGCCCTGTTGAGCGTCGTTGGATGTGTCGTTGCCGAGACCCCGCCTCCCACGGGGGTGTACCAGAGCCCCCCGCCGCCGCCGCCGCAGCCCCAGGTGGTGGAGGTGACGGTGTCGGAGTACGTGGAGCCACCAGTGGGCCAGCCGCCGCCGGTGGCCATCGAGTACGCACCCCCGCCGATGGTGTACGACCCGCCACCGCCGCCGCCCTTCTACGGTGCGGTGTGGGTCGGCGGCTACTGGCACTGGTGGGATGGGCAGTGGGTGTGGGCGCGCGGGCGCTGGGTAGCGCCGCCCAACGGCGGGTACGTCTACACGCAGCCCTATTATGAGTTGCGCGGGGGCAACGTCATCTACGTCAGTGGCTTCTGGCGGCCGCAGACGGTGGTCTTCGTCCCGCCGCCACAGAACGTCTACATCCAGGTGCAGCAGCCTCGCCCGGAGGTGGCGGTGCACTACGCCCGTCCGGTGGGACAGCCGGGCGTCTTCGTCCCGCCGCCCCCCGGTTCTCAGCGGGGCATCATCATCCCCGCCCCGGTGGGCACGCCGCCCTCGGTGACGGTGACCGCGCCGCCGGTGGTTCGCCCGGGCATGGTGGTGCACCCGGCGGCGGCGGGTGTCGAGGTGGTGGCCCCAGCCGGCGTCACCCGGGCGGGGACGCCGGTGCAAAGGCCAATGTCGGTGGACCCGCGCGTCTCCAACGGCCAGCCTGTGGTGGCGACGCCGCCGCCGCCACTGCGCACGGTTTCCACGCCCCCGCCGCGGCCGACATCGCCGTCCACGGCGCAGCCCGCCCCGGCCGGCGTCGCACCCCATGCGCAGCCCGTGCCGCAGACGCCGCCGCCGCCCAGCGGGGGAGCACACCCACCGCCTGCCAACACCTTCAACCAGCCGCACCCCCAAGCCATGCCCCCGCCGCCGCACCCCCAGGCAGCACCGCCGCCTCCGCCTCCAGCGGCCAAGCCGGCGGTCAAACCGCCGCCCCCGGCGAAGAAGCCGCCGCCTCCGCCGCCTCCCCACGAAAAGAAGGACTGACGAAAGGCGCCCCGGCGCGGGCGGACGCCGCGCACGTGCCCGGGGTTGGGCTACGCTTCGCGGCGACCCGTGTACCCAGACCGCTTCCGGTTGCCCTTCCTCGCCGGCGTCCTCATCGCCGCCGCCGAGCGTGTCCGGCCAGGCCTCGGCCCCTGGTCGCCCAAGGTGGAGTCGCGCCTCAGGGACGTCTTCGCCACCGAGCTGGCGGACGTCCGGGCGCGCTTCTTGGAACTCTTCGACGACCACGCCTACTTCGACCGGCTGCAGGAGACGCTGCTTGGCGTGGCCGTGCCCCGGTACCTCGCCGCGGCGCAGAAGCAGACGGCCCTCGAGCAGCGGGACTACGGCCTGTGGCGGGGCGGAGACCTGCTGGCCCGCGCCGTCTACGGCGCGGCGGGCTTCGCCGTCGGCCTCTTTCTGGTGAAGGCGCCCTTCATCCCCATTCCCACCACCTGGGACTTGTTCGCCTTCGCCTGCCTCCTTGGTGCGCCCTTCATCCCCGACGCCCAGGTGTGGCTGCTCAAGCGCAAGCACCGAAACGCGCTGCGCGCCATCGTCGAGGACTTGCGCGATGCGGAAGTCCACCAGGAACTCTACCAGCCACTCTCCGCCCCCGGGCCGCTGGACGAGTTGCCCTCCGGCGTCACGCGGCCTGCAGACCGGACGCCTTCCAGGGAGTAGGGTGGCAGCCCCATGGCCGACCCTCGCATCCCCATCGACTTGCGCGCTGCGGGCCAGCGCATCTTCGGTACGCCGCGCGGCCGCTTGCTGTACTTCCTCATCGGTGCCCTGGTGCTGGGGGTGGTGGCCTATGGCTTCTGCACCGTCTACGTGCGTCCCAATGAATTGGGCGTGAAGCAGGTCATCGTGGGGAGCACCAAGGGCATCCTCCCCGAGGTGTACTTCCCGGGGGTGCACTGGGTGAGTCCGGGGACGGAGCGGATGTACCTGTTTCCGACGGACATCCAGCTCTTCAACCTCACCAACGACGCCAGCGAACGGGGCAAGGCCGAGCAGACGGTACGGCCGGCCCTCAACATCCAGACGTCCGAGGGGTACACGGTGACGGTGGACGTCTCGGTGGCGTTTCGCATCGAGGACCCCTACCGCGTCATCACCGTGGCCGGGCCAGGGAAGCTGTACGAGGAGTCGCTCGTCTTCCCCCGCGCCGAGCAGATTCTCCGCAAGCGGCTGGGTGAGCTCGACGCCGAGCAATTCTACGACGTGAAGCTGCGGACGAAGACAGTGCAGACGGCGCTCGATGACTTGAATACCGAGCTGCTCCCCAGTGGCGTGCGGGTGGTGCAGGTCTTCGTCCGCCGCTACGCCTACGATGCCCGCTACCAGCAGGCCATCGAGCAACGGAAAATCCAGGACCAGACGGTCTTCAAGAACCAAGCCGAGGCCGAGCTGGCGACGGCCACTGCCGAGAAGGACCGGATTGCCGCCGTGGGCGCGGCGTCGGTGAAGGTGGAGCTGGCCCGGGGCGAGGGCGAGAAGAGGAAGCTGGAGGCCGAGGCGGACCTCTACACCCGGAAGCGCCATGCGGCCGGAGAGCTGGCCGTCCAGCTGGCCGAGGCGGAGGGCACACGGCTGGAGAATGCGGCGCTGCAAGGCATTGGCGCGGAGAACCTGGTGGGCCTCAAGATGGCGGACGTGCTGAAGGGGACGCGCATCATCATCGTCCCCACCGACGGTGAGTCCGGCACCAACCCGCTGGACCTCAAGAGCGCGCTGAAGCGCTTCGACGTGAAGGAATGAACGGCATGGCGCACCGTCCGTTGTACCTCCTCTGGCTGCTGGCGATGCCGCTGTCCGGATGCACCTGCCACTCCACCGGAAGCACCGAGGTGGGGGTCCTCACCCGCAAGCTGGCCTTCGGTGGCCTGCTCGGAAAGCCCGGCATCCAGCCCGAAGTCTACGCCCCGGGGGCCACCTACCTCTTTCCGGCCTTCGTCACCGACTGGAATACCTTCGATGTCTCGATGCAGAACCTGTCCATGGTGAAGGACCCCCGTCGGGGGGACCGAAACGCCGAGGACGACCTCAACTTCAAGACGGTGGACGGAAACGACATCCGCGTCGACGTCACCGTGGCCTGGCAAGTGGACCCCAAGCGCGCGCCCTACTTGCTCAGCAAGGTGGGAGAAAACGTCGAGGAGGTGAAGGAGAAGCTCATCCGCCCGGCGTGCCGCAGCGTGGTGCGGGACGTCCTCAATGAATTGCGAAGCGAGGAGTTCTACGTCTCCGAGAAGCGCTTCGCCAAGGCCACCGAAGCTCGCAACCGGCTGCAGGAGGTGCTCGCCCCCGAAGGCGTCATCATCCGGCAGGTCATCCTCGGCGAGCACCGCTTCAACCCGGAGTACGAGAAGGTCATTCGCGACAAGAAGCTGGCCGAGCAAAACAGCGAGCGCATGCGCAGCGAGGGGCGTGCCACCACCGAGCAGTGGAAGAGCGAGCTGGAGAAGGCCAAGGGAACGGTGTCACAGCAGCTGGCCGCGGCGGCGGGGGCCCTGGACACGGCGCGGCTGGCCGCCGATGCAAACTACGTCCAGAGCCAGAAGCAGGCCGAGGCGATTGTGGCCGAGCGCAAGGCGCACGCCGAGGCGGTGCGGAAGCAGAACGAGGCGCTGGCCGGAAGCGGCGGCAAGGCGCTGGTGAAGCTGCGCATCGCCGAAGCGCTGGCCGGCAAGCAGCTGGTGTTTCTCCCCACCGGAAAGAACGGGGTGGGCGTCCAGACGCTCAACCTCAACCAGCTCCTCGGCGCGCTTTTGACCGGAGCGGAGGCCCCCCCCGTTCCCCCCCCATCCCCCTAGTGGGCGCAGGCTACTTGGCCGGGGCTGCCGCCGCGGCGGCCGCCTTGGCCTTGGCGAATTCCGCCTTGCAGGTGTCGCTCAGCTTGGAGACGTTCTTGTAGAGGCATTTCATGACTTTGCCCTGGCCCTTTTCCACGCCGGCGCAGAACTTGGCAGCGTCGTCCTTGCACGCCCCATAGAACTCCTCGACTTTCGCCTTCACCACGTCCTTGCAGGCGTCCGACACCTGGTCCGCCTTGCCTTCCAGGCACTGGAGGATGGCGCCATGCCCCTGCTTCACGTTGGGGCACAGCTTCTTCACGTCGGCAGCGCAGGGCTTGCCGGGCTCCATCGCGGCCTGGCCGAAGGCGACGGGGGCCACGAGGAAACCAACGGTAGCGATGAGCGCAGCGCGACGACGGGGCAGCGTTGACATTGGAAATCTCCTTGGGAAAGGGCCGACCCGCGGCACCCCCTGCAGGGAAGCCACCGCGAGCGTCGCGCAGAATGCGGCCCCGGAGGGGCCTTGGCCAGAGTTTTTCGATTACTGCGGGGGCTGCGCCGGGGGCGCCCCGGGTGGCCCGTGGTGCGGCGGGGGCTGAGCCGCCTTGCACGCCTCGCTCAGCTCGCTCTGGTGCTGGTGCAGGCACTGCATGATGCGGCCGTCCCCGGTGGGGAGGCCGGCGCAGAACTTCTCGACGTCCGGCTTGCAGGCTTCCTTGGCCGCCTCCATGCGGGCCTTCATCTCATCCAGATGGGCCTTGCACGGGGCGGACAGCTTGTCCGCCTGGCTCTCCAGACACTGCGCGATGGCATGGTGCTCGCCGGGGCCGGGCTTGAGGTTGGGACAGAGCGCGGCGATGTCCCCGCGGCACACCCCACTTCCCTTGGCGGGGGGCGGAGGCGCCCCCTGCGCGAAGGCGGAGGCGGCGAACAGGAGCGCGGCGAACAGCGTGGGCAGGGCGGACTGGCGAGGCATGTGTTTGACTCCTCTGGTGACGTCTCTTCGGCTGGGGTGCAAACCCACCGGGGCAGGTCGAGGTTAAGCTACGCCCCCAGGGGCCATGTCCGCTTCCCTGCCACGCTCCCTGGTGCTTGCCGACTCGCCGCTGCGCGCTCGGCTGGTCGAGCTGCGCTCAGAGGCCGAGTCGCTGCGGGACGCCATCGCGCAGCTGGACCTCGACATCGAGACGCTGCGCACCACGCTGGGCGTCTTCGACGCCCGGGTCCACGGCGCGCTGCGGGAGCTGCACGAGGGACACCAGCGGGCGGTGGGCGTCGTCCGCCACCTGGAGCGCTGGGCAGAACTTCTGGAGACGACACCCCGGGCGGACGTCGCCCGCCGGGCCCGCCGGCTGGATGCCCGCCGGGCGCGGGAGCTGTCGAGCGCGCCCGAGGAGGCGCTGGTGGCCGAGGAGTGGCCGGCGCCGGCGACGGGGGGGGACGACGCCGCCGAATTGAAGTCTCTCTACCGGCGACTGGCACGCCGCTACCACCCGGACCTCGCCCGGGACGAGGACGGACAAGTGCGCGCGGCGAATTTGATGGTGCGCATCAACGCCCTCTACCGCGCCGCAGACCTTGCCGGGCTGCGGGCGCTGGCCGACCAGGCGCTCGGCGCCGAGCCCGCCGAAGAGGGGCTGACGCTGGAGCGCGAGGTGGCGCTCCTCGAGGCGCGCCGCGCGCGCTTTGTCGAGGTGCTGGAGGGGCTGAAAGAGGAGCTGGCCGCGCTGGAGGCCTGTCCCACAGCCCAGCTGTGGAGGAAGGTGACGGAGCGCGAAACCTCCGGCCGGGATGCCTTCGCCGACCTCCGCCGGGAGCTGGGCGAGCGCACGCGCGCAGCGTATGACGACGTCCGGGCCGCAGCCTGGGCCCTGGAGGACGCTGTGCGCCGGTACAACCGTCAGGCGACTGAACTCGGGCCGGCGGCTGGCCGCCGCCTGGGAGGGGCTTTCGAGGCGCACCGCCGGGCGCCCCTCGTCCGCTGGACGCTGGAAGGCCTGGCCTCGCTCAAGGCCTCTCCCGAGGCGCGCCGCCGCGCGGAGTGGCTGGTGGGGGCAGCCACTGAACGCCCGGCCGTGGTGAGCCTCGTCCTCTTCGCCTACGCGGCGGAGCTGGTGCCGCACGGCCTCGAGACGCTCGCCACCCTGGAGGGCCTGCGCGAACGCTTTGAGGCGGCCTCGCCAGGCCGGGGCACGCGACTGGAAGAGGCGCTGGTGGAGGCAGCGGACTTGCTCGAGTTCGGCGTCCGGCGCGCCGGGCCCCGGGTGGTGCAGACGGGGCTGCGCTTTCGCGACGCCACGCTGGCAGAGGCCGTGCCCCTGGCGTTGCGCAGCCACGCCCTCCGGGCGGACTTTCGCCGCGTGCTGGCGACGCTGGGGGAGACGACGCGCTGCCCGGCGTGCGTCCTGGACGTCTTCGCGGTGCCGCTGTACCGGCTGCGCGGACTGGACGACCTCCACGCGTGGGTGTGCCCGTCCTGTGGCCAGGTGTTGAAGAGCTACTGGATGCCACGCGGGCAGGACGTGCAGTCGGTGCTGAATGACGCGTTCCTGGACCTCGAACTGGTCACCGAGTGGGCGTTTCGCCTGGGCCGGGCGTCGGTGGCCACGCAGCTGCTGCCGGTGCAGCTGGAATCCCTCAGCGTCGCTCACCTCAAGCGCCGCTTCGTCGAGGACGTGCTTGTCCGCCACGGGGTGGACGTCCCGGAGAAGCACGTCCGGCTGCTCCAGGCCCAGAAGCCAGTGCCCGAACGCCGGCTGCTGGCGGACTGTCCGACCCGCAGCTTCTCGGTGAGCTTCGCTCCCGGCGCGAAGGTGTCCGTCGCCGACGCCCTGGAACGGGTGCGCTACCGCATCCGCAACCGTTTCCGGCCGGAGGCGGCAGAGGAAGGGCTGCCGCGACCGTGAATGCCAGGGGACGTCGCGGTGCCGCTCCCGTCCGCGGCGCGCGCCCGGCCCTTGGGGGGGACCGTCAGGGGCCCGTCACGCGCGGCAGACCCACCGCCAGCGCGCCCTCCGCCGTCTGCATCTCCAGTCCGTGGGGCCAGCCGGACAGCCTGCCAGCGTTTTCGGCTGAGGCGCTGCCGGGATGACGGGTTTGCCCCCCTCAATCGTCCCGCTCGTACGCGACTGCCAGCCACCCCTTCAGCGTGCCATCCACGTCGGACGGCTTGGTCACTTCCAGACGGTGGGTCAGGCGGTCCTTCTTGGCGAAGCCTCCCGTCTCCACGAGGCGGGTCCCCGCCCGCTTTACCTGCCGCGGGTCTCCCAGAGCGAGCCCGACGTCGATGCGGCTGGCCGTGCTTGGCTTCAGTTGGGCGAAGACGTGGTTGCGGAAGAGGGGAACAAAGGTTTGGCACGGGCAGGCCTTGGCCTCCGGACCCACCTCGAGGCCCGCCGCCAGAAGCGCCTCGTACAGCGGCCGCAGCGCGGCCTTCCTGCCGGCGTACTGGCGCTGGACGTACCCCTCCGCCGCCCGGAGGTAGCCCGCCGCGGTGTCGTCGAAGGCCATCGCCTTCTGCCCCACTGAGCGCTCGGCGACGAGGGCGGCCTGGTTGGTGCCCAGGCCCTGGGCCTTCAGCCAGGTGCGTCGCAGCGCCACGTCCTTCGGCCCCTTGGCCTGCACCAGGTGCACCCACGCGGCCAGGGGTTTCCCGCTGGTGGACTCGAGGTTGGCGAGGATGGTCTGGACGTAGGCCACCGCGGGATGGACACAGTACAGGCCTCGCGCTGGCATGCGACCTCCGTTCACGTTGGGGACTCCCTCAGTCCTCCCCCCGGCGGCTGGCCTTGCGCTGGGCATGGTGCCGCTTGGCCGAGAGGCGTCGCTCCTTGGACGCGCGAGAGGGACGGGTGGGCTTGCGCACCCGCGGCACGAAGGCCATCGCCCGCAGGGCCGCGCGCAGCCGGTGCAGGGCCATGCCCCGGTTTTGCACCTGGCTGCGGCGCTCGGTGGCCGTCACGGTGAGGCCGGTGGCGGGATGAAGCAGGCGCACCGCGGAGGCCGTCTTGTTGCGGTGCTGTCCGCCCGGGCCGCTGCCAATGAAGAAACTCTCCTCGCAGCTGCGCAGCAGTGCCTCGTCCTCCAGACGCAGGGCGTCGGCGGCCGCCCGCCGCAACTCCGCCCGTCTGTCGGTGGCCTCGTCCATGGCAAAGCGCTGCCCGTCCTGCGGCTGTGGGGCGCTTTGCGTGCAGCGCCGGGCGGCTTCCTTCGCTATTTAGGCCGCGGTCGTCCCCATGCAGAAGACCCATCTCGTTCGAGCCCGTACCCACAACCTGAAGGACGTCTCGCTCGAGCTGGCCGAGGGCGAGCTGGTGGCCGTCACCGGCGTCTCCGGTGCCGGGAAAAGCAGCCTGGCGGTGGATACCCTGTACGCCGAGGGCCAGCGTCGCTTCGTCGAGAGCTTCAGCCCCTACGCCCGGCAGTTTCTCGAACGGCTGGAACGGCCACCCATGGAGGCGCTGGAGCCGGTGGCCACCGGCATTGCCGTCGACCGGCGCTCGCCCGTCAAAAGTAGTCGCTCGACGGTGGCCACCCTGGCCGACCTGGAGGCATACCTGTCGGCCCTCTTCAGCCGGGAGGCCCTCCCGGTCTGCCCGGGCGACGGCGCCGAGGCCAGGCCCACCGATGCCCGGGCCGCCGCCGTGGCCGCCCTGGCCAGGGCCCAGGGCCGCCCGGCGGTCCTCACCTTCGGCGTCCGCATGGTGGACACGGCGGACTTCCTCGACGCGCGGGAGCGCCTGCTGGCCGACGGGTACCGGCGCCTCTGGGTGCAGGGGCAAGTGCGGGAGCTGGAAGACCTCACGCCGGCGGCGGCCATGGGCGCCGCCGGGACCGCGGAGGTGGTGGTCGACCGCCTCCTCCTCGAGGAGAAGGCCCTCGGCCGCCTCACCGCCAGCCTGGAGGAGGCGTGGGCCCGCGGAGGGGGTGTCGCGGCGCTGTGGGCGGACGGCGTGCGCACCCAGCTGCGGCAGGGCCTCGCCTGCCCCGGCTGTGGCCGCGGCTTCGAAGCGGCCTCGCCGGGTCTCTTCAGCTACCAATCCCCGGTGGGCGCTTGCCCGACCTGCCGGGGCTTTGGCCGGACGCTGGGCATTGACTGGGACAAAGTCATTCCGGACGCCTCCTTGAGTCTTCTGGACGGGGCGCTGCGCCCCTGGAATGGCCGCTCGAGCGAGTGGGAGCGCGAGATGCTGCAGCGCTTTGCCCACCGGCGCCGCATTCCCCTGGACGTGCCCTGGGCGCACCTGTCGGACGCGCAGCGGGAGGCCGTCCTCCAAGGTGAGGGGGACTACCGGGCGGGGCATTACCCCGGGCTGCGGGCCTGGTTTCGCTGGCTCGAAGGGCGCACCTACAAGATGCACGTCCGCGTGCTGCTCAGCCGCTACCGGGCCTACACGCTGTGCACGGCCTGCGGCGGGGCGCGCCTCAACCCGGCGGCCCTCGGCTACCGCATCGGCGGGCTGGACCTCGCCGCCTGGCACGCCCTGGAAGTCGGGGAGGCGCGCGCGCTGCTGGACGGGCTGAAGGTCCGGACGGGACAGGGCGAGCTCGTCCGGCGGGAACTCTCAAGCCGGCTGACCTACCTGCAGAAGGTGGGCCTCGGCTACCTCCGCCTCGACCGCCAGAGTCGCACCCTCTCCGGCGGCGAGGCGCAGCGCGTCTCCCTCACTGCTGCGCTGGGAACGGCCCTCACCGGTGCCCTCTTCGTCCTCGACGAGCCCACCGTCGGGTTGCACCCCTCGGACGTGCAGACGCTGTGCGGCACCCTCGAGGAGCTGGCGGCCCGCGGAAACGTGGCGCTGGTGCTGGAGCACGACCCGGCCGTCATCCGCCGCTGCGACCGGGTGCTCGAACTCGGCCCCGCTGCCGGGCCTGCCGGGGGCACCTTCTGCTTCGACGGCACGCCAGCCGCGCTCGCGCAGCGGACGGACCTCCCCACCGGACGGGTGCTGGCCTGGGAGGCCCTGGTAACCGACCGGACACCCCGGCCGCCCCGTGGCCACCTGCACGTGCGCGGCGCCCGGGCCAACAATCTCCAGGCCGTCGACGTGCAGCTGCCCCTCGGGACGCTGTGCACCATCACCGGCGCCTCAGGCAGCGGCAAAAGCACCCTCGTCGAGGACGTTGTCTACCGCACGCTGGCGCGCCGGCTGGGCGCGCGCGAGGTGGAGGCACCCGGAGCCGTGGAGGCGGTCGAGGGGGGGGACGCCCTCTCCCGGGTGGTGCTGGTCGACCAGGCGCCGCTCGGCCGGACGTCGCGCGGCAACGCGGCCACCTACACCAAAGCCTGGGACGCCCTGCGCCAGGCCTTTTCGCAGACGCCCGACGCGGTGCTGCGGGGGCTAGCGCCCAGCCACTTCTCCTTCAACGTAGAGGGCGGCCGCTGCGAGGCCTGCGCCGGTGAGGGCGCCGAGACGGTCGAAATGCAGTTTCTGGCCGACGTCCGCCTGACGTGCCCGAGCTGCCGGGGGCGGCGCTTCAAGGACGAGGTGCTGGCAGTGCGGCTTCGCGGGCACAGCGTCGCCGAGGTGCTGGACATGTCCGTGGCCGAGGCCCTGGAAGTCTTCGGGGACCTGGCCGCGGTGGCCCGGGCGCTCGAACCGTTGGTCCGCCTCGGGCTCGGTTACCTGCCGCTGGGCCAGCCGCTGTCCACCCTCTCCGGGGGCGAGGCGCAACGGCTGAAGCTGGCGCGCGCGCTGGGCGGCCCCCAGCTGGGGGCGCTCTTCCTCCTCGACGAACCGAGTGCCGGCCTCCACGGGGAAGACGTCGCGGCGGTGCTGCAGGCCCTCCATGCCCTGGTGGACGCCGGCGCCAGCGTCCTGGTCGTGGAGCACGACTTCGGCTTCGTCCGTGGTTCGGACTGGGTGGTCGACCTCGGGCCCGGGGGTGGGCGGCACGGGGGCCGCCTGGTCGCCGAGGGCCCTCCGGGCGCGTTGGCCGAGGGGCCCGGCCGCACCGCCGAGGCGCTGAGGGGAGCCACCCGGGCACGTCCGGGGGCGGCGCCCCGTCCGACGGAGGCGCCCGTGCGTGCCATCGAGGTGGAGCACGCGCGCGAGCACAACCTGAAGGACGTCAGCTGCCGGATCCCCCTGGGGAAGCTGGTGGTGATGACGGGCCCGTCTGGAAGCGGGAAGAGTACCCTCGCCTTCGACGTCGTGTTCGCCGAGGCCCAGCGGCGCTTCGTCGAGACGCTGACCCCCTACGCCCGCCAGTTTCTGCCGACGCTGCCGCGGCCGGACGTGGAGCGGATTCGGGGGCTACCGCCGGCGATCGCGCTCGAGCAGCGCACGGCGCGGGCCGGCGCCACCTGCACCGTGGCCACCGTCACCGAGGTGGCCCACTACCTGCGCCTCCTCTACGCCAAGGTGGGGACGCCGCACTGCCCCTTGGACGACTCGCCCATTGCCCCGCAGTCCGAGGAGGCGCTGCTGGCCCGTGCCAGAAAGGGCCGCGGGCCGCTGACACTGCTGGCCCCGGTGGTGCGCGCGCGCAAGGGCACCTACCTCGACGTCTTCACCGCCGCGGCGCGGGCCGGCGTCTTGGAGGCCGTGGTGGACGGCGTCCGTGTCTCCACCGACGCCCCGCCGCGGCTCAAGAAGTCCCGGGAACATGACATCGACCTGCTGCTGTGGACGGGCCGCGCCCCGGCCCTCCCCCGCGAGGCCTTCGCTCGGGCGCTGCGCTGGGGCAAGGGGCTGGTGCGAGTGCAACAGCGCCGCACCGAGATGCTGTTGTCGACGGCCCGCAGCTGCCCCCAGTGCGGCACCGCAGTGCCGGAGCTCGACCCGCGCTGGTTCTCCTTCAACACCCGGCAGGGGCGCTGCGCGGCCTGCGAGGGCACTGGCGTGGAGGGCGGCGCGGAGGCTGCGGCCGAGGGAGAGACGGCGGCGTGCACTGCATGCGCCGGCAGCCGGCTTCAGCCCATTCCCCGGGCGGTGCGGCTGTTCGGGGCCCGCTACCACGAGGTGGTGGCCGAGTCGGTGTCGCGGGCGCTGCTGCGGGTCCGCCGCTGGCACTTCCGTGGCGCCGAGGGCCAGCTGGGGGATGCCGCCCTCGGAGAGCTCCTCCGGCGCCTGGAATTCCTCGAGCGCGTGGGCCTGGGCTATCTGCCTCTGGACAGAAACGCCTCCACGTTGAGTGGCGGGGAGATGCAGCGGCTGCGGCTGGCCGCGCAGGTCGGCGCGGGCCTCACCGGGGCCCTGTACGTCCTCGACGAGCCCACCATTGGCCTTCACCCGCGGGACACCGGGCGGCTCTTGGAAAACCTGCGCACCCTGGTGCGCACCGGTTCCACGGTGGTGGTGGTGGAGCACGACGCGGACACCCTGCGCGCGGCCGACCACCTGATTGACCTGGGGCCGACCGGCGGCCGGGGGGGCGGACGCATTGTCGCCGAGGGCCCCCCGGCATCCGTCCTGGCCCTGGCCAGCTCCCCCACCGCGCAGGCCCTGGCCCGCCCGCTGCTGCTGCCGCCGACGCGCCCGCCGGCGACGGCGTGGCTGGAACTCCTCGGCGCGCGGGCCAACAACCTGCGCCAGGTAGACTTGCGGCTCCCGCTGGGACGCCTCACCGTCGTCGCCGGTGTGTCGGGCAGTGGCAAGAGCACCCTCGTCCGCCAGGTCCTCTTCCCGGCGGTGCGCGAGGCCCTGGGCCGGGTGACGCCGCCGGCCGGGCCCTTCACCCGCCTGTCCGGCCTGGGCAGCCTCCGCCGCGTGCTGGCGGTGGACCAGTCCCCCATCGGCCGCACCCCGCGCAGCGTCCCCGCCACCTTCCTCGGCCTGTGGGACGAGCTGCGGCGGGCCTTCGCCGCCACCCCGGAGGCCCGCGCCCGGGGCTTCGGGCCTGCCCGCTTCTCCTTCAACAGCAGCGCCGGCGGGCGGTGCCAGGCCTGCGACGGGCAGGGAAGCATCAGCCACGAGATGTCCTTCCTGCCCGACGTGACGACGCCCTGCGAAGCCTGCGGCGGCATGCGCTTCGACGCCGCCACGCGCGAGGTGCGCTACCACGGCCTGGACGTCGGGGAAGTGCTGCACCTGACGGTGGAGGAAGCCCGGGAAGTCTTCGCAGCCCTGCCGCGGGTGGCCGCTCCGCTGCAGTGCCTGGTGGAGCTGGGGGTGGGCTATGTGCAGCTGGGCCAGGGCAGCCACACCTTGTCCGGCGGGGAGGCCCAGCGGCTGAAGTTGGCGGCTGAATTGACGGCCTCCGCGCGCCACGAGGCGACGCTGTACGTGCTGGATGAGCCCACCACCGGACTGCACCTGTCGGACGTGGAGAAGCTGGTGCGCTTCCTCGGGCGCCTGGTGGACCGGGGAGACACGCTGGTGGTCATCGAACACCACCCGAGTGTCATTGCCGCGGCGGACCACGTGGTGGAACTCGGCCCGGAGGGCGGCGAGGCCGGCGGGCGCATTGTCGCCGAGGGGCCGCCCGTGCGGGTGGCCCGCAAGGACACCGCCACCGGGCAGGTGCTGCGCGCGCTGCTAGGGCGCACCGCGGCCGCGGCCCGGAGTGCCTGACGAGGGGCGCCCGGGGGGGGGGACTGGCGTTGTGGGGGGCTACTTCTTCTTCTTGGTCGTCTTGGCGGGCTTAGCCGGGGGCTTCGCGGCGGCGGGCTTGACGTCCTTCACCGGCTCCACCTTGCGCTCCGCCAGCAGCTTGTTCTCGCGTTCCAGGTCCGAGACGCGCTTCTCCAGGGCCGTCTTCTGGCTGAGGAGGTCGAGGTTCTTCTTCCCCATCGCGTCGCTCTGGTCGCGCGCGGCCTGTAGCTGCTTCAGCGCCTCGTCCTTCTGTCCACTGAGCGTAAAGACGGCGAGGCCGCCCACCAGCACGGAGGCCGCGAGGAGAATCCACGGGAGCCGGGAGGGTTTCGCTTGCTTCCAGTCGGCTTCGAACTCGTCGGTCTGAGCCACGGGATGGAAACATTAGCAGGTCCGGCCGCAACCCCAAGTTCCTGAATGACGGCCAGCGTGGTACCAGGGCGGCCCCGGGAAGGGAATGCCGACGCTTACCCACACCCAGCTGACGGCCCCCGGCGCCACCCCCGCCCGCTGGCTGCTTGTCCTGCACGGCCTGCTGGGGCGGGGCAGCAACTGGCGGACGGTGGCCCGGGGGCTTGTGGAAGCGCATCCGGACTGGGGCGCGGTGCTGGTGGACTTGCGAATGCACGGCGAGTCGCAGGGGTTTTTACCCCCCCATACCGTCCAGGCGGCCGCGGAGGACTTGGACGGCGTGGCCAGAAGCCTGCCCGGGCCGGTACAGGGCGTCCTCGGCCACTCCCTGGGCGGCAAGGTGGCCCTGGCCTTTGCCGCGCACGCGCCCGGGTTGCGGCACGCCGTCATCCTCGACGCCAGCCCCGGTCCCCGTCCGGAAGGGCAGGGCAGCGAGACGACCCAGCAGGTGCTGACGGTGCTGCGCGCCCTTCCCGCAGTCCTGCCCTCCCGGGAGGCCTTCCTCGCCCGCGTGGAGGCGGCCGGGCAGCCGCCGGCGCTGGCGGCGTGGCTGGCCATGAATCTGCGCCGCGCCGACGCCGGCTACAGCTTCGGGCTGGACTTGGACGCCATGGACTGCCTCTTCCGCGACGTCCTGGCCCGGGATGACTGGGCCCTCGTCAGCCATCCGCCGCCTGGCCTTCGCCTCACCTTCATCCTCGGTGGCCGCTCGACAACGGTGCAGGGCGAGGCCGCCGGGCGGCTGCAGGCGCTGGCAGCCGAGGGCCGTCTGGGCCTGACGGTGCTGCCCGGGGCCGGACACTGGGTGCACGTGGATGACGCCGCAGGCACGCTGAAGGGCCTGACGGAGGCGCTCCGGTGACGGAGGGCGCCCGCTACCAGTGCCTGTGCTGCGCCTGCTGGACACTTGGCCAGCAGCCCCCGGGAACCTTCACCCTGTGCCCGGTGTGCGGCTGGGAGGACGACGCCTTCCAGGCCAAGCACCCGGACTTCGCCAACGGCACCAACGCTGTCAGCCTCAACACCGCCCGGAAGAATTTCCGCTTCCTCGGTGCCTCGGACCCTCGCCGCCTCTCCCGGACGCGGCCACCCAGGCCCGAGGAGCGCGGCCGCTAAAAGGGGCGCCGCCACCCCGGGGGGGGGGCCGGAGCTAACCGAAGAAGAGGCGGCACAGCAGGGTGGAGACGACAATGCCGGACAAGTCGGTGATGAGGCACGCCGCCACGGTGTGGCGCAGCGCACGCACCTGGACGCTCCCGAAGTACACCGCCAGCACGTAAAAGGTCGTCTCCATGCTGCCGTTGATGGTGGAGGTGAGATAGCCGACGAAGGAGTCGGGCCCGTACGTCTTCATGGTTTCCGCTAGCACGGCGAAGGCGCCGGTCCCGGACAGCGGCCGGATGAGCGCCATGGGCAGCGCCTCTGGGGGAAAGCCGAGCGGTCCGGTGACCTTGCCGAGGGCGGACACCAGGACATCCATCGCTCCCGAGGCGCGGAAGAGGGAGACGGCCACCATGATGGCCACCAGGTAGGGGATGATGAAGACGGCCACCTGAAAGCCCTCCTTGCCGGCGGCCACCAGCACCTCGTACACCTTCACCCGCCGGGCGAAGCCGAACAGCACGATGGCGAACATGAGGAGAGGCAGCGGCCAGCTGCTCATCGCCGTCCGAAACACCTCGAAGGGGGTGTGACCCACCCGCAGCGTCAAGAGGGAACGCACCAGGCCAGCCACCAGCGCCAGGGCCACGGCCAGCGTGACCAAACGCCGCAGGGGGCTGGCCGGGGCGTGCGGCTGCGCGGCCTTCTCCTCGGCCGTTGCCGCGACGTCCGGCGTCTTGAGGGGAGCGGCCGCCGGCGCCTCGTCGGGCAGCACCGCGCGCGCCGGCGCAAACACCGGCAGCCCCTGCAGCAACTTACACGCCACCACCGCCACCACCGCCGAGGACATGGTGGCCAGCATGGAGGGCAGGAAGATGGCGGCCGGGTCATTCGACCCTGAGGCCGAGCGCAGGGTGATGACGCCGAGGGGCAGCACCGCCAAGCCCGAGGTGTTGAGGGCGACGAAGAGCGCCATCGAGTTGCTCGCCACGCCGGGGTAGGGGTTGAGCTTGTTCAATTCGGAAATCGCCTTCAGACCGAAGGGCGTCGCTGCGTTACCCACGCCGAGGACGTTGGCCGAGATGTTAAGAATCATCGCCCCGATGGCAGGGGAGTCCTCCGGCACGTCCGGGAACAGACGCCGCATGACGGGGCGCAAAGCCCGGGCGATGGAGGCCAGAAGCCCCGCCTCGCGTAGCACGCCCATGAAGCCGAGCCACAGCGCCATGGGGCCAATCAGCTTGATGGCCAGGTTGACGGCCTCGATGGAGGCCTCGGGCCAGGCCCGGTTGATGTCGGGCAGCCGGCCGGTGAAGGCGGCCACGAGGATGGACCCGACGACCAGGACGACGAAGATGCCGTTGAGCAAGGGGGACTGACTACGCTAGCAGGCACCTGCCGGCCGGTCGCAATTCAGTAGCTGTCGCCGCCCCCGCCGCCGCCACTCTCGCCGCCGCCGCCCCCGGAGAAGCCGCCCCCGCTGTCGCCGCCGCCGCCTCCCCAACCCCCGCCACCGCCGCCGCCGCCGCCGCCCCAGCCACCACCGCCTCCCCAGAAGATGGGGAAGGGAAGACAGCCACTGCGAGCGCGGCTACGCGAAACGAGCACCAGGACGAACAGGAGGATGAGGAGCGGGCAGAGCAGCCCGACGAGGTCCTGGGCCCCCACCGGTGCCACTTGCGGGTCATTCGGCCCCATCCCCGGCCGCCGGGGCAGGACGTCCGGAGGGGCCTTGCCGGAAATGGCCTGCATGATGGCGTCCGTCCCCACTTGCAGCGCGTCGCGGGAGCGGTCCGCTTGTAAGTAGGGTTTCATCTTCTGGACGATGCGGAAACTCTCCACGTCGGTGAGGTCCCCGCCGACGCCCTTGCCGGTCTGGATGTAGACGCGCCGCTCGGCGGGCGCCCACAGCAAGAGCACGCCGTTGTCCTTGCCCTTCTGCCCAATCTTCCAGGTCTGGAAGGTGCCGTAGGCCACGTCCTCGACGGGCTCCCCCCCCAGGGAGGCCGGGATGAAGACGAAGACCTGCGCGCCAGTCTCCTTCTCGAAAGCGCCGAGCCTCGCGTCGAGGAACGCGCGGTCCTCAGCGGTCAGCTTGCCGGCGGCGTCCGTCACGTAGCCTTGCGGCAGCGGCGGCTTGTAGGCCTGCGCCGCGCCGGACAACACCAGCGCCACCACGAGCGGGCTGAGCGCCCGCGACTTCATCAGAATTTCACCTGCGGCGCGTTCTGCGCGTCGGCCGAGGCGGTGAAGTAGACGCGCTCCTTGAAGGGCTTGCCCGTCACTTTGTTGATGGCGATGCCCCGGATTTTCTTCAGCTCCGTGTTGTAGGCGGCCACCGCGGCATTGTACTGCTCGCGCGCGCGGAGAATGCGGTTCTCGGTCCCTTCCAGCTGCACCTGTAACTCGCGGAAGCCCTGGTTGCTTTTCAAGTCCGGGTAGGCTTCCTGCACCACCAACAGCCGCGACAGGGCCCCCTTGAGGTCACCTTGGGCCTTCTCAAAGGCCGCCACCTTGGCCGGGTCGGTGAGGTCCTCCCCGGACAACTGGATGGAGGTCGCCTTGGCGCGCGCCTCGATGACGGCCGTCAGCGTCGCTTGCTCCTGCTTCGCGCCGGCCCTCACCGTCTCCACCAGGTTGGGGACGAGGTCGGCGCGCCGCTGCAATGCCGCCTGGTAGTCGGCCCAGCGCTGCTCACACACCTGGTCTTTGGTGACGAGCTCGTCGTACGACTGACAGCCCGACGCAAGCACCACGAAAAGGGCCACCCCTGGGAGGAGGGCCGGACGGAGGGTGGAAGTCGTCATGCCACCCACCCTGCGCTGCGGGCGACCCGCCGTGCAACAAAATTTTGCTGCGCTTGTGCGTCGCCCAGAAGACACCTGTGTCCCCTCGGCTTCGCCCCGTGGCCCCACAGTAAGATGGCTATTTTCCGTACGAAATCTCCCGAATGCGGCCGGCACTGAAATTGACGAGCACCACCCCTCCACCGCGGCCTCCGGCGGAGCCAGCGCCACCCTCGGCCTCCAGCGTGCGTCGCCGTGCACGGCGCAAGCGCCGGCGCGAACGCCGTATCCGGCGCGCGGTCCTGGCCGCACTCGCCCTGGTGGTGGCCGTGCTCAGCGCGCACCTGGTCCTCAATTCCGGCTGGGTGCGGGAGCGGCTTCAGGCCCGGGTGGCGTCTGCGTTGTCGGCGCGTCTGGGCGAGGTGGAGCTCGGCAGCGGCACCTTCGTGGATTGGTCGCTACACGTCGCCTTCGGGCCGGTGCGCATCGCGCCGGTGCCTGGCCAGGGCGTGGTGCTGGAGGTGGAGCGCGTCCGGGTGCGGCCCGCCTGGACCGCGCTGCTGGCCGGACGTCTGGAGCCGGGCGTGGTGCAGCTGCACACGGTGACGCTGCGCCCGGGAGAACACCTGTCCGGCCTGAAGGCCCTGGTGGAGCGCGTCGAGTCGCGTGCCCACCCGGCCAAAGGCCCGGAGACACCCCCCACCGCGGGTGGCTCGCGCATTCCCCGCATGGAAGTGCAGGACCTCAGGGTGGACATGGTGTCCGCCGCGGACGGCAAGCCGCTCGAGCTGGGGACGTGGGACGCGCAGCTGGACGTCACCGGCGCCCCCGGGGCCCGCGTGGTGGAGATGGCGCTGGAGCGGCATGGCGGGGGCGAGCTGCGCAGCGTGGCGCGCATGGGCCGCGACCTCCCGGTGCAGCTGGAGGCGTGGCTCACCGTCATGCCGCTGGAACCGGTGGTGGAACTCCTCGGCCACCGCATGGGCCTGCGCGCCACCGCCGGCACCCTCTCCGGGCATCTCAGCGGACAAGTCCCCGCCGACTTCCGCCGCGGCGAGGCCAAGGTGGAAGGCCACCTGGACGGACTGGTGCTGGAGGGCAAGCGGCTGTCCACCGAGCCGGTGGGGCCCTGGCGGCTGTCCATGGCGGGCACCATCGACTTCGAAAGGCAGACGCGCGAGGTGCACCTGCGCGAGGGCCATATTGCCTTTGGCGAGAACGACTCGCTGCGGGTGGGTGTGGAGGGCGTCTACGAAGGACGCAAGGGCGGCCCCACCTTCCGGGCCGAGGCCAAGGTGGACCAACTTCGGTACCAGGACGCGGTCGACGCGCTGCCGCCCCAGCTGTCCCTCGGCGATGAGGCGCCCCGCATTCCCGGGCTGCTTGACGCCCGGGTGCGCATTTCTGGACCGGTGCACGACCCGGAACGCTGGACGGTGGAGGCGAAGCTGGACCTCACCGGCTTGCGCGCGGCCTCGAAGAACGTGCCCTTCTTCCTGCGCGGTCCCTTTATCTACCATCCGGTGGATGCCCTCGGACGCACCCGAGACCTGTGGGTGGGACCGAAAAACCCCTCCTTCGTCTCCATTGACGAGTTGCCGCGCTATGTCGGCCGCGCCGTCACCACCAGCGAGGACGCGGGCTTCTGGTACCACCCGGGCTTCGACTTCGACGAACTGAAGGAGAGCATTATTGATGCCGCCGAGGGCAGCCGTGTCCGGGGCGCCTCGACGCTCACCCAGCAGCTGGCCAAGAATCTCTTCCTCTCCCGGGAGCGGACGTATGCCCGAAAGGTGCGCGAGGCGCTCTTCACCCTGGCGCTGGAGGCGGCGCTGCCCAAGGCGCGCCTGTTGGAAATCTACCTCAACATCATCGAGTGGGGCCCCAACCTCTATGGCCTCGGCGAGGCCTCGCGACACTACTTCGGCGTCCCGGCGCGCAACCTCACCATCCAGCAGGCCGTCTTCCTGGCCACCATCATCCCCAACCCGGTGAAGTACCACACCCTCTTCGAGCGCGGCGCGCTCACCGGCAGCTGGGAGCGCAAGACGCGCGACCTCATCTCCAAGATGCGCGGCGCGGGCTTCATCAGTGTCGCCGAAGCCACCGAGGCCGAGTACGCCCCGTTGCACTTCCGCCGGCCGTGAGGCCCCGGCGGACGGCCCCCCCCCCGGGCCCAGGCCTTGCGGATGGGGGCGGCTGCGTTAGGCAAGGGACATGATTCAAGGAACGCTAGACCGCGGCCAGGGGCGGGCCGACCTCTCCGTCCCGGCCGGTTGCCCGCTCTGTGCCGGGGCGCTTGACCTGCGCGTCACCCCCACCAGCGCCTTCAGCTACTGCGGGCACTGCCACTGGATTTCCCGGTCGGTGGTGTCCGTCGGGCCGAACTCGCTCGAAGTCGCCCACCCGCCAGGCGGCAGGGCCTAAACCCCCAGCAGCCGGGGCAGGAGCTCTCCGCTCTTGCCCCGCACGACGGTGTCGAAGTGGTGTGCGTTGTCCGCCGCTTCCGCGTTCAGCAGCCAGCTCTTCGCCCCCCCGCGCCGCGCCACGTCCACCAGGCCGGCAGCCGGGTACACCGCGCCCGAGGTGCCGGCGGCCAGAAAGAACAGTGGGGAGCCCTGGGCCCTCTCGAGAAAGCCCTGGATGGTGGCGAGGTTTCGCTCGTCCAGCATCTCGCCGAACCAGACAATGTGCGGCCGCAGGCGCGCACCGCAGACGTCACAGCTGGGGACGCTTCCCGCTGGGTACACCCTCGTGTCCGGGAAAGGCGGCCGCGCGCACTTGCTGCAGCGGCTGGTGAAGAGATTGCCGTGCAGTTCCACCAGCCGGCTGCTGCCGGCCCGCCGGTGCAGCCCGTCCACGTTTTGGGTGACGAGGAGGAAGCGCTCGGCCAGCCGCGCCTCGACGGCGGCCAGCGCGGTGTGCCCGGCATTGGGCACGACGTCTTCGGCCCGGGCACGCCGCTCGGAGTAGAATTCCCACACCAGCGCGGGGTCCGCGTCGAAGCCCTCCGGCGAGGCCACCTGTTCCACCGGGAAGTTGCGCCACAGCCCGTCGATGCCCCGGAAGGTGGGCACGCCGCTTTCGGCCGAGACGCCAGCGCCGGTTAGCACCAGGAGCCAGCTCCGGTCGTCCAGCGGCAGCGGGGCAGGGGACATCGCTCCCCCGAAGCCTACCCAAGAAGCCTGCCACGCGGGACTGGGGCTGCAGGCTTCGGCCTTTCCCACCCCTGGCTACCGACTCACCCTGGGACCCTTCCGGACCCCGCCCCGGGTGAGGTGGCCCACCGCCTCGCCCAGCCCCTCCACCGTCAGCGGAAACATGGGGAAGACGTTGCGCAGCGAGCGAATGGTGGGGGACCACCAGCTGGCGGGTGGTTCCGGATTCAGCCACGCGCTTCGTTCAAAATGCTGGGCGAGCTGCATCATCCAGATGATGCCCTCGACGCCGTCCGGGCTGTAGCGCCCCTGCGCGCCGGCGCGCAGCATCAACTCATAGGGCGCCATCAGCGCGTCCCCCACCAGCACCAGCTTCCAGTGGGGCCCGCAGTCGGCGAGCAACTCCGGTACCGTCACCGGGTCCGCGAAGCCCTCGGTGCGGTAGACGCTGCCGTAGACGCAGTTGTGGAAGTAGTAGGTGCGCAGCTCGCGAAAGTGGGTGGCTTTGCGAGCCGCGCTGAAGAGCCGGTTCACCAGGTGGGCATGCGGTGTCATCGAGCCGCCCACGTCCATGAGGAGCAGCACGCGGGTGCTGGGCTTGCGCGGCGGGCGCAGGATGACTTCCAGCTCGCCGGCGTTGCGGGCGGTGGCGTCGATGGTGCCGTCGAGGTCCAACTCCTCGAAGGCCCCCTGGCGCTGGAAGGCGCGCAGCTTGCGCAGGGCCAGCCCCAGCGAGCGCGTGTCCAGGACGCGGTCATCGCGGTACCCGCGGTACAGCCGCGCGTCGGCCGTCTTCATCGCCCCCCGCCGGCCGCCCTCTCCCTGGTTCGCCTCCTCGTCCCGCGGCCCCCGTCCTTCCCCCTGCTGCGCCGGCTCCACCGCAGTCCCGTCACCCTGCTGCCGGCGGCGCTGCTGCTGCCGCATGCGAGCGGCGAGAAGCTCCTGCAGTGCCTCTGGCCCCAGGGCGAGCAGCGCCGCCTCCTCCTCGGGCGTCCGCTCGCTCAAGTCCTTCGCTTCGGCCTCCTCGAGCCAGCCGAGGAGCTCCGCCAGCAGCGCGTCGCCCTGGTCCTGCACTCCCCGGTAGTGCGCGAGAAAGGCCTGGTCGAAGGCGTCGAGGTGCGCCTCGCTGTGGACGAGCAGGGCCCGCGCCACTTCGTAGAAGCCGTCGAGGGAGCTGTCGTGAAGCCCCGCCTCCAGCGCCCGGGCCAGGGCGACCGCCTCCTGGGCGCCCACCGGCACCTTGCGGCGGCGCAACTCGTAGAGGAATCCGACAAACATTGGGTGCCGCTCAGGCCCGGGGCCGCCGAACGGCGGCCATCGACTCGTGGAAGACGAGGAGGTCCTGCTCGCGCTTGAGAAGGGCGCCGACGAAGGGAAGCGTCTCGTCCAGCTTCAGCTCTTGCACGCCGGCGGACTTCAGCACCGCCATCCAGTCCACCAGCTCGCTGGTGCTGGGCCGCTTGCGCAGTCGCGTCAGGTCGCGCAGCTCGTAGAAGACGTCGAGGGCCTGCTCGACGAGGGCCTCGTCCAGCTTCGGGTGGTGCACCCGCACGATCCGCTGCATGAGCTCGCGTTCCGGGAAGTCGATGAAGTGGAAGACGCAGCGGCGGAGGAAGGCGTCGGGCAGCTCCTTCTCGTTGTTGCTCGTGATCACCACCACCGGCCGCTGCTTGCGCCGAACCTCGTCGTCCGTCTCGAGGACGCTGAAGCGCATGCGGTCGAGCTCGTGCAGCAGGTCGTTGGGGAACTCGAGGTCCGCCTTGTCCACCTCGTCGATGAGCAGCACCACCCGCTCCGGGCTCCGGAAGGCCTCCCCCAACGGGCCGAAGCTGATGTAGCGGCGGATGTCGCGCACGTCCCCGTCGCCGAAGCGGCTGTCGTAGAGACGCTGGACGGTGTCGTAGACGTACAGCCCGTCCTGGGCGCGCGTGGTGCTCTTCACGTTCCAGGTCAGCCGCTTGGTGCCGAGTGCGCCGGCGATGGCGTCCGCGAGCAGCGTCTTGCCGGTGCCGGGCTCCCCCTTCACCAGCAGGGGCCGCTCGAGGGCGAGGGCGCAGTTCACCGCGGCCTGCAGGGCCGGGCTGGTGAGGTAGCGGTCGGTGCCGGTGAAACGGCGGAAGCGGTCGGTCATGGTTTCTTCTGTAGCAGCGAAGTGAGCAGGACGCCGAGGTGCTCCAGCGCCTCCTCGGGGATGGTGTGCGGCCCGTCGAAGGGCAGGAAGTCCACCTGCAGACCTGCCTCCAACAGCAGCTCGTGCAGCGCCTCCGCCTCGGCGAAGGGGAGGATGGGGTCCTGCCGGCCGTGGGACTGCAGCACGCGCAGCCCCTTGCGGCGGCTGGCCCGGGCGCGCCATTCCGCCTCGGCGGCCAGCGTCCCGGACAGGATGACAAGGGCAGCCGGCGCTTCGTCCTGGCGCAGCGCCAGGTCCGTCGTCACCATGGCCCCCTGGCTGAAGCCGCCCAGCACCACGCGGTCGGCGGACAGGCCGGACGTCTGGGCCATGGCCTCGACGCATTTGGTGAGTTGGCGGCGCGCCTGGGCCAGGCCCTCCGGCACCCGCGCGCGCAACGTGGCTTGGCCCGCCGCGCCGGCAGCGCGCAGGGCCAGGTTGGCCTCCCAGTTGATGGGCCACCAGGCCCGCGCGTCGCCGAATTCCGGCAGAGTCACCGGGGCCGCTGGAAAGACAAAGCGGACACGGCTGCCCAGGGCCGGAGCGCGCGCCAGCAGGTCGCCGGCCAGGGGGACGAGGTCCCCCCCCGAGGCGCCGTAGCCATGGCATAGCACCACGGCCAGCTCCGGGCGCACGGAGGGATTCCGCCTGCACCACCCGCGCTTCGAGCGGACCCAGCCGCGTCGCGATGTCCACCCGTGTCCTCGGGGGCTGACCCTCGCCCGAGCGCCACCTGGGGCGCAAGAGGCGGCAGCTCCGCGTGCCCCCGGGCGCTCGACGCGGCCCGGGCGGCGCTGCTATTGCCAAGCCAGCACGGCCCCCCAATGACCGAGACCCACGTCCTTGTCACCGTCACTGGTCCAGACCACCCCGGCATCACCGCTCGCCTCACCGGCCTCATCGCCGAGGCCGAGGCGCAGCTGCTCGACATTGAACAGGTGGTGGTCCAGGGCCAGCTGACGTTGGCGTTCCTGTTGGCGTTGAAGGCAGACCGGGGCCTCCTCAAGGAACTGCTGTTTGCCGCCAAGTCCCTGGGGGTGGAGTTGGACTTCGCGCCCGTTGACCCGAGCGCGGCCGTCGACCAGCCCGGGCAGCGCTACGTGGCGACCGCCATCGGGCCGCGGCTGGGGGCGCGCGAGCTGTTCCAGGTGTCCTCGGCCCTGGCCGCGCACGGGGCCAACATCGAGCGCATCCACCGGCTGTCGCAGGGGGAGCTCGGCTCGGTGGAAATCCAGCTCGGCCTGCCCACCGGGCAGGACCCGGAGCCGCTCAAGCGCGCCCTGCTGGAGTTGGCCATGCGCGGCACCTTCGACGTCGCGCTCCAGCGCGAGGGAATCTTTCGCAGAAGCAAGCGCCTCGTCGTCATGGACATGGACAGCACCCTCATCCGGATTGAAGTCATCGACGAGTTGGCGCGCGTCGCCGGGGTGGCCGAGCCGGTGCGGGCCATCACCGAGCGGGCCATGCAGGGGGAGATGGACTACGACGAGTCCCTGCGCCAGCGCCTGAAGCTCCTCGAAGGCCTCGACGTGGCCGTCCTGCGGCGCCTGGCCGCGGAGCTGCCGCTCACCGAGGGCGCCGAAACCATGGTGCGCGTCCTGAAGCGCCTTGGCTACCGGATTGCCGTCATCTCGGGCGGCTTCTCCATCGCCGCCGAAGCGCTCAAGGCCCGCCTCGGGTTGGACTACGCCTACGCCAACACGCTGGAAGTCGCGGGCGGCAAGCTGACCGGCCGGGTGGTGGGTCCCATTGTGAACGCCCGGCGCAAGGCCGAGCTGCTGGAAACCATCGCCCAGGCCGAAGGGGTGCTACTCGACCAGGTCATCGCCGTCGGGGACGGGGCGAATGACCTCCTGATGCTCGAGCGCGCGGGGTTGGGGATTGCCTTCCACGCCAAGCGCACCCTGCGGGAGGCCGCCGACACCTCCATTACCGCCGCCGGGCTGGACGCCATCCTCTACCTGTTGGGCATCAGCGCGCGGGAGCTCCGGGAAGTCAGCGCCGAGTTCGCAGCGGCCTCCTGAAGGCAGCCCCGCCCCGCCCCCCCCCCGGCTGTTTCGGCAGTGCGCCTTGAATCTTCCCTGCTTCGTCAGGGAGGCTTAGCCTCGGACGCCCACAGGGGGGCCACATGCCTCGTCGCAACCTGACTTTGCTTGCGCTTGCAGTGCTGATGCTAACGCCGTGCGTGACCTTCGCCGAGGGCGAGCGCGAACGGGAGGACCGGCGGGAGCCGCACATCTACAGCGCGGATGCGAATGCCGCGCTGACACAAGTCTTCATCACCGGAGCCCAATTCGGGGCCCACACGGGGACGGTGCGCTTCGGTGGGGCGGAGGCGACCGTCGCCTCGTGGTCTCCCACGGTGGTCGTCATCGACGTTCCGGCCGGCACCGAGCCGGGCAGCTACCTGCTGACGCTGGTGAAGGCGAGCGGGGTCTCCCGGGACTTCATCGTCGCGGTGGGCGGCGCCGGAACTCCGGGCCCCGCCGGCCCCGCCGGCCCCGCGGGGCCACCCGGAGCAGCGGGGCCGCCCGGACCGCAGGGCGTCGCTGGCCCCGTCGGCGTGGCCGGCCCCCCCGGGGCGACCGGGCCCATGGGGCTTCAGGGACTTCCCGGGCCAATGGGCCCTGCCGGCGCCATGGGCCTCACCGGGGCCGTTGGGCCGCCCGGACCGGCGGGGCCAGAAGGCGCTCCGGGAGCCATGGGCCTTCCCGGCGCCCAGGGCCCAGCGGGTCCGACGGGGCCTGCCGGCCCGGTCGGTCCAGCAGGGCCTGCCGGACCGGCCGGGGATGACCCGCGCTTCGGCACCAACACCAGTCTCGCCGTGTCCGGCACCGGTGCCCTGTGCACGCTCGGAGAAATCATCCTCACTGCCGGCGTCGTCGCAAACGGCATGCCAGCGCAGGGGCAGTTGCTCCTCATTAGCCAGTACTCGACGCTGTTCTCGCTTCTGGGGACCCTTTACGGCGGCGACGGCCGAACCACCTTCGGCATTCCGGACTTGCGCGGCGTGGCGCCCAACGGACTCACCTATTCCATCTGTTTCCAGAATGCTGTCTACCCCGCGCGCAACTGACGCGGACGGCTAGGCCAAAGGACCGGGCGGCGGACACGCGCCTTCGCCACGGCGGAAGTCTGTTTCGGCGTGCTAGCCAGGCCGCGGCCACGCCTGCAGCGGCGCCGCCGCTCGGCAGCCCGCGTGTGGGGGAAACGTCCCAACCGTCGCGGCGGGGACTTCGCGGGCAAGGGGTGGAGTGAAGGCGGCGGACGCTGCGCCGTCCGGGAAGGACCAGCGCAGACACGCTAGTGTGGGCGCCCGCATGGGGAGACAACGCAGAAACGCTGGCCGCTGCTGCTGCAGGGCGGCCGGCCCCAACGCTGGGGTGTCATGAGGGCAGTCCGCATGCACTGCGATGGGGAGAGAGAAGTCCTCCGAGTGGAGGACGTCCCGGAGCCGAAACCTGGCCCGGGCGAGGTGCTGCTGCGCGTGCACGCGGCCGGCGTCAGTCACGAGGACACCCGGCGTCGGGTGGGGTCGCCCCGCAGCAAGGCGCCGCTGCCGGCCATTCTCGGCGCCGAGGCGGCGGGCGTCGTGGCCGCCGTGGGCGCGGGCGTGAACCCAGCGCTGCGGGGCCTCCGGGTGGTGGGCCTGGCGCCCGAGGCCCAGGCGGAATTTGTCCGCCTGCCAGCGTCCGAGGTGGTGCTTCTTCCGGACACCGTCGACTTCGAAGTGGGCGCGGTGCTGCCCTGCCAGGGCCTGACGGCCTACCACCTGTTGCACACGATGGACTGGGTGACGCCGGGGATGACGGTCCTGGTGCACGACATCGCCAGCGGGGTGGGGCTCCTCGTGCTGCAGCTGGCCAAGGCGGCAGGCGCGCGCGTCTTTGGAACGGCCTCCACCGAGGCCAAGGCGGAGGTCGCCCGGCACCTCGGGGCGGACGCGGTGCTGGTGGCCCCGGCCGAGCTGAGCGCCGAGGTGCGTGCGCTCACCGCCGGCGAGGGCGTCAACCTGGTGCTCGACGCCGTGGGGCGCGCCACGGCCGAGGCCAGCCTGCGCTGCCTCGCGCCCTTCGGCCACCTCGTCTTCTTCGGGGCGACCAGTGGGCCCCCCGCGCCCCTCCACGTCGACGGCCTCTACCCACGCGCCCTCAAGGTGAGCGCCTTCTCGATGGCCGCCCCCCTGCCCGCCGACGCCAACCGCTCGGCCTTGAATGAACTGGTGAGTGATGTCGCGGCCGGGACACTGAGCGTCACCTTGGGCGTGCGGCTGCCCCTGGAACAGGTGGCCGACGCGCACCGCGCCCTCGAGGAGGACCGTGCTGTGGGAAGCGTCGTGCTGCGCGTCGGCTAGCACCCGGGGGACGCACAGGGCCGCGCCGACCCCCGGACGTCGGCCGGCAAGCAGGAGTGCTTCCCAAGGGGCGAGGACGGACGTCCCCCCCCCGCGAGCGTCAGAGCGCCTTCACCTCGGAGACGAGCTTGCTCAGCGAGGCCTTGGCATCGCCAAACAGCATGGACGTCCGGTCGTTGTAGAAGAGTTCATTCTCGATGCCGGCAAACCCGGGGTTCATGCTGCGCTTCAGGACGATGACCGACTTGGCTTTGTCCACGTCGAGGATGGGCATCCCGTAGATGGGACTTTTCGGGTCGTTGCGCGCGGCCGGATTGACGACATCGTTGGCACCAATCACCACCGCCACGTCCGTCTCCGGAAACGCCGAGTTAATCGCGTCCATGTCGTACAGCTGGTCGTAGGGGACGTCGGCCTCGGCCAGCAGCACGTTCATGTGCCCGGGCATGCGGCCGGCCACCGGGTGGATGGCGAACTTCACCTCGCCCCCCTTCTTCTCGATGAGCTCGGCCAGCTCCCGCACCTGGTGCTGCGCCTGGGCCACCGCCATCCCGTACCCGGGAACGAAGATGACCTTGCTCGCGTAGCCGAGCCGCATCGCCGCGTCCTCGGCGGACACCGAGCGGACGGTGAGGCCTTCGGCTGTCCTGGCCGCCGGCAGCGACCTGCGGGGTGCCGAAGGCGCCGAAGAGCACGTTGCCGAAGGAGCGATTCATCGCCTTGCTCATGATGACGCTGAGCAGGAACCCCGAGGCGCCGTCCAGGGCGCCGGCGATGATGAGGACGTTGTTGCCGATGGCAAAGCCGGTCGCGCTGGAGGCCAGGCCGGCGTAGGAGTTGAGCAGCGACACCACCACCGGCATGTCCGCGCCGCCGATGGGCAGCACCATCAGCACGCCGATGCAGAGCGCGAGGGCAATCATCAGGTAGAAGAGTAACGTCGCCGTCGGGAAGAAGATGAGGTAGCCGAAGAGCCCGAAGGTCACCGCGAAGAGGGCGAGGTTGATGGCGTTCTGACCGCGGTAGGTGACCGGGGTCCCGGTGACGAATTCCTGCAGCTTCCCGAAGGCCATGAAGCTGCCGGTGACGGTGAGGGCGCCGAACAGCACCTCGAAGCCCAGCGCCGCCATCTTCCCGTGGCCGATGGTGCTGCCGTGGCCGCCGTGCCAATACTCGGCCACGCCCACCAGGGTGGCCGCCAGGGCACCAAAGAGGTGCGAGATGGCGATCCGCTGCGGCATGGCCGTCATCGGCACGAACATGCCGAGCGGGTAGCCGATGACGGTGCCGAGGATGAGGCCGCCGGCAATCCAGTCGAAGCGGACGATTTCCTGCTGGAAGAGCGTGCCGACGATGGCCAGCAGCATGCCGACCGCGGCCTGCTGCATGCCCCGGCGCGCGAACGCCGGGCGGGTCAGACTCTTCAGACCGAGGATGAAGAGGACGGAGGAGGCGAGGTAAATCGCCTGGATGCCGAGTTCGCGGCTCACTTCTTCTGCCCCTCGGGAAGTTCGTGGCGCCGGAACATCCTCAGCATGCGGTCGGTGATGAGAAACCCGCCCACCACGTTGATGGTGGCGGCGGTGACCGCGATGAAGCCGAGCACCGCGCTGGCCGTTCCCCGGTCGGCCCCGGCCACCACCAGCGAGCCGACCAGCGAGATGGCCGAGATGGCGTTGGTGGCCGACATGAGCGGGGTGTGCAGCAGCGGCGGGACGCGGGTGATGACGAGGTAGCCGACGAATCCGGCGAGCACGAAGACGTAAAGCTGGATGATGGTGGTGGCAGTCATGTTGCGAACACCTCTCCTCGGTAAGTCAGCAGCATGGCGCGGGTGATTTCGTCGGTCGGGTCGAGCACCAGCTTCCCGTCCTTCACCAGGTGCTGGACCAGCGTGAGGACGTTGCGGCTGAACATCTGGCTTGCGTGGATGGGCACGGAGGCGGCGACGTTGAGCGGACCGAGCACCACCACCCCGTCCACCTCCACCCGTTCCCCGGGCCGGGTGACGGCGCAGTTCCCACCCGTCTCCGCGGCCAGGTCGACCACCACGCTTCCCGGCCGCATGCGCTGCAGCATGGCGCCGGTAATCAATTCCGGGGCGGGCTTGCCGGGAATCTGCGCCGTGCCGATGACCAGGTCCACCGAAGGCAGGTGCTCGGCGATGGCGGCCAGGGTGCGACCCCTCTCATCGGCCGTTTGCTGCTTGGCGTAGCCGCCGGCCGTCTGGGCCTCGGCCGAGGCCAGCTCGCCGCTGACGAAGGAAGCGCCCAAACTCTTCACCTGCTCGGCCGCCGCAGCGCGAATGTCGAAGGCCGACACCACCGCGCCCAGCCGCTTCGCCGTGGCGATGGCCTGCAGCCCCGCCACGCCAGCGCCCAGGACGAAGACGCGGGCCGGCGCCAGCGTACCGGCCGCGGTGGTGAGCATTGGCAAAAGCCGCGACAGCTCGCTCGCCCCCAACAGGACGGCCTTGTAGCCCGCTACCGTGGCTTGCGACGACAGCACGTCCATGGACTGGGCGCGCGTGATGCGAGGCACGCGCTCGAGCGCGAGGAAGGAGGCCTTGCGCTCGTTCAGTCTGGCCAGCAGGTTCTCCTGCGGCCCATCCCCACCAGCGCTACCACGACCGCGCCCTCGTCATGCAGCCGGGCAATCTCGGCGTCGCTGGGGCGGCGCACCTTGGTGACGAGGTCGCTGCGCCCCCACACCTCCTCGGCCGGGGCCAGGCGCGCGCCGGCCTTGGCATAGGCGTCGTCCGGGGAAAAGGCGGCCAGGCCTGCTCCGGATTCCACCACCACCTCGACGCCCGCCTTCACCAGCCGACTCACTGCGTCAGGCACCAGCGCCACCCGGCGCTCTCCCTCGAGGGTTTCTCGCGGAACTCCAATGCGCATGGTCCCCTCCCGGCGGGCGGTTCGACTGCCAAGTCAGTTTGCACGTTGACAAGTGGAACAGCACGAGAATACGAGAGCGAGAGCGTCTGTTGGCGGAGGGCTCGTGATGGACGACCGCGAGACCACTACTGCCCCACGGGTCGCGCCCAGTTGCCTTCGGGCCCGAGGGGTGCAGTCGGCCGCGGCGAGGCCCTCGCTGGAACGAGACTGCCATGCCCGGTGAGCGGGCGCGGAGTCCCGTCGCTGGACTCGTGCTTGCCGCCGGGACGTCCAGCCGGATGGGCCGCAACAAGCTTCTGCTACCGCTCGGCAAGCAGACTGTCGTTCGCCGAGCGGTGGGCACCGCGCTTGCCGCGGGGCTGGAGCCCGTGCTGGTGGTGCTTGGCCACGAGCGCGAGGCCGTTCAAGCGGCGCTGCACGGGCTGCGCTACACGCCGGTCCTCAACCCGCACTATGCCCAAGGCCTCCACACGTCGCTGCGCACCGGGGTTGCCGCGGTGCCGGCAACGGCGCAGGCGGCCCTCGTCCTGCTCGCCGACATGCCACGCGTCACCGCCGACATGGTGCGCACCCTCGTCCAGCGCTACCGCGGTGGTTCCTCGCCGCTGGTGGTCTCCAACTATGAAGGCGTGGAGGCCCCGCCGATGCTGTACGACCGGACACTTTTCCCGGAGTTGCTCGCCCTGGACGGCGACGGGTGCGGCAAGCGCGTCGTGAAGCGGCACCGCGAGGAGAGTCTGCAAGTCCCGTGGCCGGCCGCCGCGCTGGCAGACCTCGACGTCCCGGCGGATGTGGACGCGGCGCAGGCCGAGCTGGGGGGCGTCTAGTGCGCGCTGAACTTCTGCAGCTGGCGGCGGACCTGGCCCAAAGGGGCGAGCCCTTCGTGCTGGCCATGGTGGTGCGCCGCGAGTCCTACAGCTCGGCCCAGCAGGGGGACATGGCCCTCATCACGCGGGACGGCAGCTACCACGGCTGGCTCGGCGGCAACTGCACCCAGCCCACGGTGAAGCGGGAAGCGCGCCGCGCGCTCCTCGACGGCCGGCCGCGCCTGTTGTCCCTTTCCCCGGAGCCGACCCGCGAGCAGCGGCCCGGCATCACCGCCCTGCCTATGACGTGCCAGAGCGGAGGCAGCGTGGACATTTACCTCGAGCCCATCCTTCCGGCGCCGCGCCTTGTCTTGTTTGGGCTGTCCCCGGTGGTGCGCGCGCTGGCCACCCTCGGCAAGGGCCTGGGCTACGCAGTGGACGTGGTGGACCGCCATGCCGCGCCGGGCGCCGTCCCGGCCGCCGACCGCCTCTTCAACCACCTCGCCGCGCCGGAACTCCAGCCGCCGTCCGGCGCCGCCGCTGAGCGCCTTTACGCGGTGGTGGCCACCATGGGCGAGGACGACGAGGAGGCGGTGGCGGCGGCGCTCGCGACGCGTCCGGCCTACCTGGGGGTGGTGGCCAGCCGTACCCGCTTCGCCCAGCTGCGCGACACGCTGCTCGCGCGCGGGGTGGCGGCCGAGGCGCTGGAACGCGTCAAGAGTCCTGCCGGCCTGGACCTCGGCGCGCGGCTGCCGGAGGAGGTGGCGCTGAGCATCCTGGCCGAGGTGGTGCAGCTGCGCCGGCTGCGCGCCGATGCGGCCTCGCCCGAGCTGATTCCCGTCGAGCGAGAGGAGCTCGACCCGGTCTGCGGCATGACGGTGACGGTGGCCACCGCGCGCCACGTCGGCGACTACCAAGGGCGTACCTTCTATTTTTGCAACCCCCGCTGTCGCGAGAAGTTCCTCGCCGCTCCGGACACGTACCGACAGCGGAGCGCCGCAACCGAGACACCCACCAAGGCGGGCTAGCCTCATGGCCATGGAAATTACAAAGACCTTCAGCGTGAAGGCCCCCCCGGCGGCGGTGTGGGCGTTTCTCACCGACCCGCACCGCGTCGCCCGCTGCCTTCCTGGCGCGGCGCTCGGCGAGCAGCTTGACGACAAGACGTACAGCGGGACGATGACGGTGAAGGTGGGGCCGGTCTCCTCCAGCTACAAGGGGAAGGTCATCTTCGAACGACTCGACCCCTCGACGCGCACGGCGGAGATTCGTGCCTCGGGGCAGGACGTGAGGGGCAAGGGCGGCGCGGACCTCCAGCTCACCAGCAGCGTTCGCGATGCGGGCGGCGGACAGACCGAGGTTACCGCCGTGTCCCAGGTCAACATCACCGGACTGCTGGCGCAGATGGGCCGGGGCATGGTCCAGGACGTCAGCGACCAGATTTTTCAGATGTTCTCCGAGCGCATGCGCAGCGAGTTGGAGTCCCCGGCTGCGGCTGCCGCGGCGAGCAGCGCTCCCGGAGCCACCGCGCCCGCAGTCCCGGCCGCCCCGGCCGCCGCGCCGGCGCTGGACGTCGTAGCCCTGGGCGGCACGGCCGCCCGTCGTGCCGCCGGGCGGCTGGTGCAGCGGCCGGGCTTCTGGCTGACGGTCGCTCTGGTGGTTGCCCTGGTGTGGTTTCTCTTCTTTCGTTGACGACGGACGCCTCACTTTGCCTCAGGAGGGAACATGATTCCGGCTGCCTTCGACTACCACGCCCCGAAAAGCCTCGCCGAGGCGGTGGGGCTGCTCAGCCAATACGGCGACGGTGCCAAGGTGCTCTCGGGGGGCAGAGTCTGCTGCCGCTGCTGAAGCTCCGCCTCGGCCAGGCCGCCCACCTGGTGGACATCGGCCGCATCCCGGGCCTCGAATACCTCAAGGAGGAGGGGGGGGTGCTACGCATCGGCGGCCGGACGCGCGAGTCCGTGCTCGAGCACTCGGACCTCATCCGCAGCCGCTACCCCATTCTCCTCGACACCGTCCTCGTCATTGCTGACCCGCTGGTGCGGAACATGGCCACCGTGGGCGGCAACCTGGCGCATGGGGACCCAGGCAACGACCATCCGGCGACCATGCTCGTCCTTGGAGCGCAGGTGGTGGCCACTGGCCCCAAGGGTGAACGCGTCATCCCCGTCGACAAGTTCTTCCTTGGACTGTTTTCCACCGCCCTCAAACCGGACGAGATTGTGACGGAGATTCGCATCCCGATGCCGGTGGCGCGCAGTGGCGGCGCGTACGTGAAATTCGAGCGCAAGGTGGGGGACTACGCCACCGCGGCCGCGGCGGCCTACGTCACGCTGGCCGCCAACGGCACCATCGCCCAGGCCGGCCTGGCCCTCACCAACATGGGCCCGACGGCGGTGCGGGCCACGGCGGCCGAGCAGCAGCTGGTCGGGAAGAAGCCGGACGCGGCAGTCCTGGAAAGCGCTGCGCGGGCTGCCGCCCAGGCCACCTCGCCCAACGCCGACCGGCGCGGCGCGACGGACTACAAGAAGGAGATGGGGCGCGTGCTGGCAGTCCGCGCCCTGAAGAAGGCTCTCGCACGGGCAGGAGGGAACTAGCCATGGCGACACACAGCATCGAGGTGACGGTGAATGGAGAGAAGCACCAGGCCACCGTCGAGTCGCGTCTGCTGCTGGTGCACCTGCTCCGGGAGCAGCTGCGGCTCACCGGAACCCACATCGGCTGCGACACCACGCATTGTGGCGCCTGCACCGTCCTGCTCGACGGCCAGCCGGTGAAGTCCTGCACCGTGCTTGCGGTGCAGGCGGACGGACACCAGCTGACGACGGTGGAGGGCCTGGAGAAGGACGGGAAGCTCCACCCCATCCAGGAGGGCTTCTGGGAGAAGCACGGCCTGCAGTGCGGTTACTGCACGCCGGGGATGATGATGACCAGCTGCGCGCTGTTGGCGCGCAACAAGAAACCCACCGAGCTGGAAATCCGCGAAGCCATCTCCGGAAACCTGTGCCGGTGCACGGGGTACGTGAACATCGTCAAAGCCATCCAGATGGCGGCCGAGCGGCTGGCCTAGGAGAGAGACCATGGACCTCAAGACGACCCCCGAAGTCAGTGGGATGGGCCATTCCATGAAGCGCAAGGAGGACCCGCGCTTCATCCGCGGCAAGGGCAACTACGTCGACGACATCCAGCTACCCGGGATGCTCTACATGGACATCGTCCGGAGCCCCTTCGCGCACGCGAAAATCAAGTCCATCAACGCGGAGAAAGCGCTGAAAATCCCCGGCGTCCTGGCCGTCATCACCGGGGAGACGCTGGCCAAGTACAACCTGCACTGGATGCCGACCTTGATGTCGGACACCCAGATGGTGCTCCCCACCGAGAAGGTGGTGTACCAGTCGCAGGAAGTGGCCGCCGTCATCGCCACCAGCCGCTACGTGGCCGCCGACGGCGTGGAGGCGGTGGAGGTGGACTACGAGCCGCTGCCCGTGGTGGTCGACCCCTTCAAGGCGCTCGCCCCGGGCGCGACGGTCATCCGCACCGACAAGAAGGGCAAGATGGACAACCACATCTTCCACTGGGAAGTGGGAGACCGGGCCGGCACGGACAAGGCCTTCGCCGAGGCCGAAGTGGTGGTCAAGCTGGACATGCACATCCCGCGCATCCACGTCGCGTCCATCGAGACTTGCGGCTGCATCGCGGACTTCGACCGCGTCAACGGCAAGCTCACCGTCTACATGACCACCCAGGCTCCCCACGCCATCCGGACCGTCTTCGCGCTGGTGGCCGGGCACGTCGGGCTGTCCGAGGAGCGCATCCGGATTATCTCGCCGGATTTGGGCGGCGGCTTCGGTGGCAAGGTGCCGGTTTACCCGGGCTACGTCATCGCCGTGGCGGCCTCGGTGGTCATCGGCAAACCGGTGAAGTGGATTGAGGACCGGATGGAGAACCTCCAGGCCGACTCCTTCGCCCGCGACTACCACATCCACGTGGAGTTGGCGGCGAAGAAGGACGGCACCATGGTCGCGCTGCGGAGCAAGACGCTCGCCGACCACGGCTGCGCCGACGCCGCCGCCAACCCCTCCAAGTACCCGGCCGGCCTGTTCAGCATCTGCACCGGCTCCTACGACTTCAAGCACGCCTTCGCCGAAGTGGACGGCGCCTACACCAACAAGCCCCCCGGCGGCGTGGCCTACCGCTGCTCCTTCCGCGTCACCGAGGCGGTGCACATGATTGAGCGCATCACCGACCGGCTCGCCCAGGAGCTGAAGATGGACCCGGCCGACCTGCGGCTAAAGAACTTCATCCCCAAGGAGAAGTTCCCTTACCAGTCGGCCCTGGGCTGGGAATACGACTCGGGCGACTACCCACGGGCGCTGAAGCTGGCCATGGAACGCATCGGCTACCAGGCATTGCGCAAGGAGCAGGCCGAGAAGCGGGCCCGGGGCGAGCTGATGGGCATCGGCATCTCCAGCTTCACGGAGATTGTCGGGGCCGGGCCGAGCAAGCACTTCGACATCCTCGGCATCAAGATGTTCGACTCGGCCGAGATTCGCATCCACCCCACCGGCAAGGCCATCGCCCGCTTCGGCACCAAGTCCCAGGGCCAGGGGCACGAGACCACCTACGCGCAGATTATTGCCGAGGAACTCGGCATTCCCGCCTCGGCGGTGCAAATCGAGGAGGGGGACACGGACACCGCCCCTTACGGACTCGGCACCTACGCCAGTCGCAGCACCCCCACGGCCGGCGCCGCCGGCGCCGTGGCCGCGCGCAAAATCCGCGAGAAGGCCAAGAAGATTGCCGCCCACCTGCTGGAGGTCTCGCCCGACGACCTGGTGTGGGAGGTCGGCAAGTTCTCGGTGAAAGGCGCGCCCCAGCGCTCGAAGACCATCCAGGAGATTGCGTTTGCCGCCTACACCAACCATCCGCAAGGGATGGAGGCGGGGCTGGAAGCCGTCTGCTACTACGACCCGCCGAACCTCACCTTCCCCTTCGGTAGCTACATCTGCGTGGTGGACATCGACCGCGGGACGGGCCAGGTGAAAATCCGTCGCTTCCTCGCCGTCGACGACTGCGGGAACATCATCAACCCGATGATTGTCGACGGGCAGATTCATGGTGGCCTCAGCATGGGCATGGCGCCCTCGCTGCTGGAGGAAATTTCCTACGACGAGAATGGCAACGTGCAGGGCGGCAGCTTCATGGACTACCTGGTCCCCACCGCCATGGAGACTCCCTCCTGGGAAACCGACAAGACCGTGACGCCGTCCCCCCACCACCCCTTCGGTGCCAAGGGGGTCGGGGAGTCGGCCACGGTCGGCGCGCCCCCGGCCATCGTCAACGCGGTGGTGGACGCCCTTTCGCACCTGGGCGTCACCCACGTCGAGATTCCGATGACGCCCGAGCGGGTGTGGCGGATTCTGAAAGAAAAGGGCGTGGCGGAGTAGCCGTCCACGTCCCTTGGGAGGGCGCCAGTCATGGACAGGACAGCCCTCAGCCTCCAGCGCGACCAGCGCCGCGTGCTCGGGCTATTGGCCGTCCTCTGTGCCGCCTCGTGGACTTGGTCGCTTCGCCTGGCCACCCACATGCCGGAAGGCCCGCACCACCACCCTGAGAGCCTCTGGCCGCTCACCCTCATGTGGGGGGCGATGATGGTGGCGATGATGGTGCCGCCGGAAGTGCCCCGGCTGGTGTGGCTTGTGGGCGAGCCGCGGCGCGCGCCCCTCACCCAGGCGCTGGCCTTCCTTGTCGGTTACCTCGCGCCGTGGATGGGGGCCAGCCTCGGCGCGGCGCTGCTGCAGGCGCGGCTTGGTGCGGCGAGCCTATTGACCGCCGAGATGGCCACCGCCAGCCGTACCCTGGGAGGGGCGCTGGTCCTCGCCGCAGGCGCCATGGAGCTCTCGCCCCTCAAGGGTGCCTGCCTCGAGCAGTGTCGCTCGCGGGCCCAGGCCGCCGGCGTGCTGGGCGAAGGCGCGGTCGGCCCACTGCTGCGCGGCGCCCGGCAGGGCCTTCTGTCCATCGGCTCCTGTGGCGTCCTGATGCTGGTGCTCTTCGTCACCGGCGTGATGAGCCCTCTGGCCATGGTGCTCCTCACCGCGTTCCTCGTCCTGGAGGCGGTGGCTCCCCGGGGCTGGCCGGTGCGGTGGGTGGCGGGGCTGGCGCTGCTCGGCTGGGGGGCCTGGCTGATTCTGGTATGAACGGACCCCATGGGAACGGGCGCGGAGGAAGCGGCGCGGTACCTCCAGGGGAAGACGCTGGAGATGGAAAGGGCGCTGGCGCCCTTGGTGGAAGTGAATTCCTTCACCGACAACGTGGAGGGCGGACGACACGTCGGACACATGCTTCGCGAGCAGTGGAAGCTGCCGGGCCTGCTCTCTGAAGTCGTCAGCAGCACGCGCTACGCCGACCACCTGGTGTTTCGCACCCAAGGGGTCCCGGGGCTGAAGCCCGTCGCGCTGGTGGGCCATCTGGACACCGTCTTCCCCCCGGGGAAATTCGAGGGCTACCGCGTGGATGGCGAGCTGCGCCGGGGCCCGGGCACCCTGGACATGAAGGGGGGGCTGGTCGTCATCGGCGCCGCCCTGCGGGCCCTGGCGGAGACGGTGGGGCTGGCCCAGCTTCCACCCTTGCGCGTGGTGGTGGTCTCCGACGAGGAGGTCGGCTCTCCAGAGGGGCAGGACGTCATTCGCAGCGTCTGCGCGGGTAGCGCGGCGGCGCTGGTGTTCGAATCGGGCCGGGCCGAGGACGCCATCATCACCCAGCGCAAGGGCACCGGCGCCGTCGAGGCGGTGGCGCACGGCAAGGCGGCGCACGCCGGTAACCACCACGCCGAGGGGGCCAACGCGCTGTGGGCGGTGGCGCGCTTCGTGGATGCGGTGCAGCAACTCACCGACTACCCGCGCGGGATGACCGTCAACGTTGGCAAGGTGCTGGGGGGCCAGGGGAAGAATACCGTGCCGGACCACGCCGAGGCCCACGTCGACTTGCGCTTCTGCACGCGAGCGGATGGCGAGCTGCTGCTGCAGCGCTTCCGCGAGGCCGCGCACCGGGCCGCCGCGTCGGTGCCGGGGACGCGGTTGGAATTGTCGGGCGGCATCTCCCGCGAGCCGCTCGAGCGTTCCGCCGAGAGCGCCGCGCTGCTGGAGGCGTACGCCGCTTGTGCCCGTGCCTCGGGACTCGGCGCGAGCGAGGCCGGTCTCATCGGCGGCGGTTCCGACGCCAGCACCACCAGCAGCAGCGGCATCCCGTCCATCGATGGCCTCGGCCCCCGAGGCAAGGGCTTCCACACCGTCGAGGAGCACATCGAAGTGGCCACCCTCGTCCCCAAGGCCCAGGCGCTGGCGCGCTTCCTCGCGCTTCGCGCCGGCCGCTGAGGTCCCCCGTGCCGACGGAGGACGACGACGCGGGGCCGCTGGTGCGGCTGCCGTTGGACGGGCGGCTGGACTTGCACCTCTTCCGGCCGGCCGACGTCCCGGCCCTCCTCGACGCCTACCTGACGGAGTGCCGTGCGGCGAGGGTCCTGCAGGTGGAAGTCATCCACGGCAAGGGCACCGGCGCGCTGCGCCGGCGCGTCCAGGGGCTGCTGTCGGCGCGGGAGGACGTCGCGCAGGTGCGCGCTGCCGACGAGGCGCGGGGAGGCTGGGGCGTCACGCTGGTGACGCTGCGCCCGCCTCCCCCCTGAAGGTGCGAGACGTTGTTCCACGTCCAGACGACGCGCCGGGCGTGCTCCAGTCCCAGCACGCTGACGGAGGTGGTGGAGAGGGCGAGATGCGCGCCGGCCTCGGGTGGAAGGCCTACCCACCGCGGCGGCGCGGTCAGCCCCTGGTAGGCGCTGTAGTCGCATTCGAGGAGTTCCGCGCGCTCCTCGGCCCGCTGGCCCGACCCCGCCAGCGCGCACGTCTGTCGTGCCCGGCAGAGGGGGCTCACCAGGACGCGGGCGAAGTCCACCGGGGGCCAGGCCGTCCCGCAGGCGCTCGGCGTCGGCTTGTCCGCGCGCGGTGAGAGGAACGCCGGCGCGCCCGGCGTGCTGCGCAGTGCGCGTTCACTCCCTCTCGCCGTGGCGCACCAGCACCACCACCCGCTGATGGGACCTCATGGCGCGAGCCTAGACAACTGTTCACACGCCTGACGCCACAAGCATGTAATATTTGCCGCCCATGGAGACGCTGGTGCTGAGCACGGGGTACGAGCCGGTTGCCCGTGTCCCGTGGCAGCGTGCCATCCAGCTGCTGTTCCTCGGCAAGGTGGAGATTGTCGAGGAGTACGACGACCGCCTGGTTCGCAGTGTGACGGTGTCGTTGAAGATGCCGTCCGTCATCCGCTTCCTGCGGGTCATCCGCGGGCGCAAGCGGGCCATTAAGTTCAGCCGGGAAAACGTCTACGCGCGCGACGCCGGCCGCTGCCAGTACTGCCGGCAGCGCGTGTCCCGGCAGGACGCCACCTATGACCACGTCGTCCCGCGAGCCCATGGTGGGCACACCACTTGGGAAAACGTCGTCATCTGCTGCTTCCCGTGCAACCAGCACAAGGGCGGTCGCACGCCCGCGCAGGCGGGGATGACGCTTTTGACCGAACCCATCAAGCCCAAGAAGCTGCCGGAGACGTTCCGGCTTTCCTTCGGGTATGAGCCTGGGATGCCCCACGCCTGGCGCAAATTCCTGCGCGACGTCGCCTACTGGCACGGCGAACTCGAGCCTTAGCCGCCCCCCGGTGGGGCCCGAGGAGCCGTTCCCCGCTTTCGCTCGGGTGCTGCGGCGTCAGGCGAAGGGCGTTACAGCCCTCTCTATGGACGACTCGGAGCGAGACCAGCTGGGTCTCCTCGCCTGGCAATGGTCTAACTACCCGCAGGGGCACCGCCGTCGCCTCAATCTGGCCTTGCACCTCAGTACCGCGCCGCTCTTCCTGCTCGGCACGGTGGCCGTCCTGGCCGCGCCTCTCACCGCGTGGCAGCTCGCTCCGGTGGGGCTGGGCGGGGTGCTGGTGGCCTTCGCAGCCCAGGGTCGCGGACACAAGCGGGAGGTGTCGCCGCCCCGGCCCTTCCGCGGGCCGCTCGACCTGCTCGCGCGCTTCTTCGTCGAACAGTGGGTGACGTTTCCGCGCTACGTGCTGAGTGGGGGCTTCGGGCGCGCCTGGCGCGCGGGCTGAAAACGCCCCCCCCCCCGGGTGTGCGCCTCCGCCGCCCGGCCGTGGAGGCGCATTCCCGGGAGGGTCTCCGAAACCCCGGTTCCTTCACCACCCGGGACCGCAGGCGCTGTCGTTTTCCTTCACCAGCGGAGTGCGCCCCAGGCAGCGCCCGTCAAGGGTGCCCCGCGTCTTCAGCGCCGAGAGGTCGGAGAGGGTGGGTGGAGCGGGGGTTGACGGCCCTCGCGCCTGCGGGCAGCGTCAGAGAACTGTGGCCACCATCCTGATTGTTGATGATGACGCCTTCGTCCGCACCCTGTTGAAGGACGTCTTGGAAGGCCGTGGCCACGCGCTCCTCGAAGCGGAGGATGGACGCGAGGCGCTGGACCTGCTGGGCGAGCGGGTGCCACAGCTGGTGCTGCTCGACCTCTTCATGCCGCGGCTGAGTGGCATGGAGGCCCTGGCCCTGATGCGGGACCGCTGGCCGTCGGCCCGTGTCCTGGTCATCAGCTCGCTCGACAGCGAACGGCTGGTGGCGCAGGCGCTCGAGGCGGGCGCGGCCGGCTACATCACCAAGCCCTTCCATCCCGTGGAAATCACCTCCGCCGTCGACCGGGCGCTAGCGAACTGACGGATGGCCTCCTCCTACTGGATAGGCGATGCGGAAGGGCGCGTCCTGGGGCCCGTCACGCTGGACGTCGTCCAGGAACTGGTGAACACGGGCCGTCTTCAGGACGTCACCCGCGCCAGCATCGACGGACAACGCTGGGGCGCCCCGGAGCAATTCCCCGAGATTCTGGCGCTGCTGTTGCATGCCCCGCGGCCCGAGGTGCTGCTCGAGCTCGAGCGGCAGGAGGCCGGCCGGGTGTGGGACCAGCTGCGCGGGATGCAAGGGAAGGCCCCGCATGAGTTGTTCCACATTGAGCAGGGCGCATCGGTGGACGCCTACCGCAACGCCTTCTTCAAGCTGGTGAAGCGCTTTTACCCGGACCGGGTGCGTGCCCAGGCCCACCCGGACTTGCGGCGTGCCTACTCGGATGCCTTCCACTTCCTCAGTCGGCTGATGGTGCACATCGAGAATGAACTCGCCGCCGGCCGCGCCGCGAGTGCCATGCCCGCCATGCGCGTCACCCCGCTGTCTACCCCCGCGGCAAAGCTCGCGCAGCCGGTGCAGTTCCCCGCGCCGGAACGGCCGAAGCCGGCGCTGCGCCCCCTGCCGAGGAGTCCGGAACCCGCCGCCCGGCCCACCTACGAGGCGGCCGAATTCATCGGCCTGGAGAGGCGGGACGACCGGGTGGAGGTGACGGTGAAGGTGAACGCGCGCAACAGCGCGATGTTCACCCAGCACCCGCTGGTGAATCTGCAGAGCGGTGGGGTGTTTCTCGCCTGCCACACCAGCTTACCCTTGGGAACACCGGTGGAGGTGGTGTTCCGGTTCGACGAGCCGGAGCGCGAAATCAAAGCCCGGGGCCGCGTCATCCTCGAGAACGCCGGCGCCGACCCGCGGACGCCGGTAGGCTTCGGGGTCCGGCTGGTGAGCTTCCGCGACTCCGAGAAGAATTTCGTTCAGGCCTTCCTCCAGCGGGTTGCGGCCAGGCGGTAGCCCCGGCGTCGGGCTCAGCCCCCCCCAGCGACGTCCAGAGTCGGTAGAGTCCCCCCCCAGCGCGCATGCGACGGCCAGGGAGAGTGCGGTGAGGTCTCGGACGGCGCCGGACGGCGGGGGCCGCTGTCCCCGCTGTGCCCTCAAGCTTCCCGTCTGCGCCTGCTCATTCCTCGCACCCTTGGGCGTCCGGACGCGCTTCGTCGTCCTGCGCCACGTGCGCGAGGCGGACAAGAGCAGCAACACCGCACGCTGGGCCGCCCTGTTGCTGCCCGGCTGTGAATTGCGCACCTGGGGCGCCCGGCCCGACGTCGCGTTGCTGCGGGACGTTGGCCAGCCCGGCGACTGGCTGCTGTTTCCGGGCCAGGGCCCGTCGGCGAGTCCTCCGCTTTCCCCGGTGCCGCCCGTGCGGCTGGTGGTGCTGGACGGTACCTGGCGGCAGGCGCGGCGCATGCTGCGCGCGCTGCCGGCGCTGCAGACGCTTCCGCGCCTCAGCGTGGCGCCGCGCCCGCGACGCTTCGGCCTGCGGGCCGCTCCCTCGCCCTCGCACCTCTCCACCTTGGAGGCGATGTCCTCGGCGGTGGCCCTGTTGGAGGGGGAGGCGCTGGCCGAGGCTCTCGACGCCTGTCACCTTGAACTGGTGGCCCGGGCCCTCAGCGCGCGCGGCCGCCGTCTGCCAGAGGCGGCATGAGGCCACTGTTGCTGCTGGACAACGTCTCGCGCGCCTTTCAGGGCGTCCCGGCCGTGCGGCCTCTGACGCTGGTCATTCCGGAGGGTCGGACGACGGTGCTGGTGGGCCCGAGCGGCTCCGGCAAGTCCACGCTGTTGCGGATGATGGTGGGCCTGGTGCGCCCCGACACTGGCCAGGTCCTCTTCGAGGGACGGCCGTTGACAGCCGAGAGTGCACCGGCGGAGCGTCGGCGGATGGGCCTGGTGCTGCAGGGCGGCGGCCTCTTCCCCCACCTCAGCGTGGAGGACAACGCGGCGCTGGTGGCGCGGTACCTCGGCTGGGACGGGCCCCGGGTGGCGGCGCGTCTGCAGGTGCTTCTCGCGCGCGTGCAACTGCCCGCAGACGGTGCTGCGCCGCTACCCGGCGGAGCTCTCCGGTGGGCAGCGCCAGCGGGTGAGTTTGTTGCGCGCCCTCATGCTCGAGCCGGCGCTGCTGCTTCTGGACGAGCCACTCGGTGCGCTCGACCCCATCACGCGCTCGGAGCTGCAGGAGGACCTGCGCGCCACCTTCCAGGCCCTCGGGACCACGGTGGTCCTGGTCACCCATGACCTCGGCGAGGCGGCCTACCTCGGCGACACGCTGGTGCTGCTGCGGGAGGGGCGGGTGGTGCAGAGCGGGACGGCCGAGGACCTGGTGCGTCGGCCCGCGGAGGACTTCGTGGAGCGCTTCGTCCGGGCGCAGCGGGCGCTGCCCCGATGAGTCTCGGCGCGTTGGTGGCGCTGGCGTTTGTGCTGGCCCAGCCGCCGGTGCAGGTGGGGAGCAAGGTCTTCACCGAGTCGGTCGTCCTGGGGGAGGTGGCCACCCGGACGCTGGTCGCCAGCGGCATCCCCGCCGTGCACCGGCGCGAACTCGGCGGCACGCGCATCCTGTGGGACGCGCTTCAGCGCGGGGAGCTCGACGCCTACCCCGAGTACACCGGCACGCTGGCCGAGGAGATTTTCGCCGGACGCGTCCCCGCCACCCTGGAGGCGCTACGTCCGGCGCTGGCCACGCGCGGGGTCCGCATCGCCGTCGTCCTCGGCTTCGTGGACAGCTACGCGCTGGGAATGAAGGAGACCACCGCGGAGATGCTGGGCATCCGGCGCATCTCGGACCTTCAGGCCCACCCCCAGCTGCGCCTTGCCTTCAGCAATGAGTTTCTCGACCGCGCCGACGGCTGGAGGGCGCTGCAGCGGGCCTACGGCCTTCCCCAAAGGGACGTGCGGGGCATGGACCACGACCTGGCCTACCGGGGGCTTGCCGCAGGCGCCTTCGAGGTGACCGACCTGTATTCCACCGATGCCGAGGTGCAGCGTTTGGGCCTGCGTGTCCTCGAGGACGACCGGCGCCATTTCCCGGACTACCAGGCGCTGCTGTTGCTGCGGGAAGCCGCCGCCAGCCCGCGCGTGCTGGCTGCGCTGTCGCAGCTGGACGGACGGGTGTCCGCCCACGACATGGTGGCGATGAATGCGCGGGCCAAGGTGGACCACGTGCCGGAGGCCCGCATCGCCGCCGACTTCCTGAAGGCCACGGGCCTGGACACTGGGAGCCCGGTGTTGCCTGGGCGGGCCCGGCGACTCCTCGGCTATTTGCGGGACCACCTGGTGCTGGTGGCCGTCTCCCTGGCAGGTTCCGTCCTCGTCGGCCTCCCCTTGGGAATTCTGGCGGCACGCCGCCCGCGTCTCGGCCAGGCCGTGCTGGCCATGGTGGGCGTGCTGCAGACCTTGCCCTCCCTGGCCCTGCTGGTGCTGATGATTCCGCTGTTGGGGATTGGGGCCCGGCCCGCCATCGCCGCGCTTTTTTTGTACGGGCTGCTCCCGGTGGTGCGAAACACCCACGCCGGGCTGACGGGCATTCCCGGCGAATTGCAGGAGGCGGCCGAGGCGCTCGGGGTTTCGCGGCTGGAACGGCTGTGGCGGATTGAATTGCCGCTGGCCTCGCCCTCCATCCTCGCCGGCATCCAGACGTCGGCCGTCATCTGCGTCGGCACGGCGACGCTGGGGGCGCTGGTGGGCGCCGGCGGCTTCGGCCAGCCCATCCTGACCGGCATCCGCTTGGACAACGTCGGCCTGCTTCTGGAGGGGGCGGTGCCGGCGGCGCTGCTGGCCCTGGCGGTGCAAGGCCTCTTCGAGTGGCTTGGCCGCCTCATCATCCCCCGCGGCCTGCGCCTCGTCCGGCCGCCATGAACCCAGTGCCGCTGCACAGCGCCCAGGGTCGGGGCGTGGTGGCGGCCGCCGTCCTCGGCTCGGGGATGGCGTTTCTGGACGGAACGGCCGTCAACGTCGCCCTCCCCACGCTGCAGCGCGAGCTCGGCGTGGGCCTGGAGGGGTTGCAGTGGACGCTGGATGCGTACCTCCTCACCCTGAGCGCCCTGTTGCTGCTGGGCGGCAGTCTGGGAGATGTCTTCGGCCAGCGGCGCATCTTCGTCCTCGGCGTGGGGTGGTTTGCGCTGGCCTCCGCGGCGTGTGGCTGCGTCTCCAGTGTGTTCGGGCTGGTGCTGGCCCGCGCCGTCCAGGGCGTCGGCGCCGCCATTCTGGTGCCAGGCAGCCTGGCCACACTGCGCACCGGCATTGCGACCGAGGACCAGGGCGCGGCCATCGGCACCTGGGCCGGCCTGTCCGGCGTCACCACCGCCGCCGGGCCCTTGCTGGGGGGCTGGCTTGTCCAGGCCCTCTCCTGGCGGAGCATCTTCTTCCTCAACCTGCCCCTGGCGGCCGCGGCCCTCTGGGCCGCGCTGCGCTACCTGCCGGACACCCCGGGCCGCCGCGGCGTCCGCCTGGATGTGGCCGGCGCGACGGCGGCAGCCGTGGGGATTGGGGCAGTCACCTACGCCCTCATCGAAGGCCCGGCGCACGGCTGGCCGCTGTCGGCCCTCGCCGCGGCCGCCGTGGGCGTGGCGGCGCTCGGAATCTTCATCCCCCTGGAGCGGCGACCGCACGCCATGCTGCCGCTCGGCCTATTTGCCTCGCGGGCCTTCACCGCCGCCAATCTCACCACGCTGGCCGTCTATGCCGGCCTGGGCAGCGCCACCTTCTTGCTTGCCCTCACCTTGCAGCAAGCGCTCGGCTACTCGCCGCTGGCCAGCGGGGCCGCGCTGCTGCCGGTCACCCTGTTGTTGCTTGTCCTCTCGCCCAGCGCGGGGCGCCTGGCCCAGACTTGGGGCGCGCGGCTGCCCTTAAGCCTCGGCCCCGCGGTGGTGGCGCTGGGGCTGCTGCTGTTCCTACGGGTACAGCTGCACGGTGCCTACCTCACCCAGGTGCTGCCCGGGGTGCTTGTCTTCGCCGTCGGGCTGGCGGTGACGGTGGCCCCGCTGACGGGGGCCGTCCTGTCGGCGGTGGAGACGTCCTACGCGGGCATTGCGTCCGGGGTGAACAACGCCGTGGCGCGCGTGGCCGGGCTGCTCGGCGTGGCGGCGATTCCCTGGGCGGCCGGCCTCAGCGGACTCGGTGCGCTGTCGCCGGAGCGGTTGCTGTCGGGCTTTCACCGCGCCATGGCCTGGTGCGCGCTGCTGGCGCTGGCCGGCGGCGCGGTGGCCGCCTGGGGATTGGGTGTCGAACGCAGGCGTTGAAGGCGCCTGCCGCCCCAGGCGAAGCTGGCTGCTATGCCCAAGTCCAACCACAGTGCGGGGGAGGTCTCGGACGCCCTGGTGTTTTTCGGCGCCACCGGAGACCTCGCCTTCAAGAAGATATTTCCCGCGCTGCAGAACATGGTCCGGCGCGGAACGCTGCCCTGCCCGGTGGTGGGCGTGGCCAAGTCCGGCTTCACCCTGGAACAGCTCATCGCCCGGGCCCGCGACAGCGTCACCCAGCACGGCGGTGGCGTGGACAAGGTGGCCTTCCCGAAGCTGGTGAGCCAGCTCAAGTACATCGACGGCGATTATGCGGACCCGATGACGTTTGCCGAGCTGCGCCAGGTGCTGGGGGACGCGCACCACCCGACGCACTACCTGGCCATTCCCCCGAGTCTCTTCGCCACCGTCGTGCAGTCGCTCGGCGCGTCGGGCTGCGCCAACGGCGCGCGCGTCATCCTCGAGAAACCCTTCGGCCACAACCTGGAGTCGGCCCGGGCGCTCAACCAGACGCTGCACAAAGTGTTTCCCGAGGCCAGTATTTTCCGCATCGACCACTACTTGGGAAAGGAGACGGTGGAGAACCTGCTCGTCTTCCGCTTCGCCAACACCTTCCTCGAGCCCATCTGGAACCGCAACTACGTGGAGAGCGTCCAAATCACCATGGCCGAGTCCTTCGGCGTCCAGGGCCGGGGAAAATTTTACGACGAGACGGGCTGCATCCGGGACGTGGTGCAGAACCACATGCTGCAGGTGGTGGGGTTTCTTGCCATGGAGGCGCCCTCGGACCTCTACCCGGAGTCGGTGCGCAACGAGTTGGCGGACGTGCTGCGCGCCATTCCCCCCATCGACACCACGCACCTGGTGCGGGGCCAGTTCCAGGGCTACCGGGAGGAGCCGGGGGTGGCCAAGGACTCTCAGGTGGAAACCTACGCGGCGGTGCGGATGGAGGTCGCGCTGTGGCGGTGGGACGGGGTGCCCTTCTTCATCCGCGCCGGCAAGCACCTGCCGGTGACGGCCACCGAGGTGCTGGTGCGCCTCCGCCGCCCGCCGCTGCGAAAGGTGACGCAGCGCCACGACGCCAATTACTTCCGCTTCCGCCTCGGCCCGGACATGCAGCTCAGCCTCGGCGCCCGAGTGAAGAGGCCCGGTCCGGCCGTGGCCGGGATGAATGTCGAGTTGGAGGCGGTAAAAGCCCCCAAGGGCGAGGAGGAGGCCTATGAGAGGCTGCTCACCGACGCCCTGCACGGCGATGCGACGCTGTTCGTCCGCGAGGACGCCGTCGAGGCGGCCTGGGCCGCCGTCGCCCCCCTCCTCGACGACGAGCAGCCTGTGCACCCCTACGCTCCAGGCAGCTGGGGCCCCCAGGAAGCGGACCGCCTGGCCCGGGACGTCGGCGGCTGGCACGACCCGGTGGTGCGCTGACGGGCCGCGCCCCCGCCCGGGGCGGCCTCAGGTCCCCGGCTTCTTCGCGGCGAAGTCGCCGGCCTTCACCACGCTGACCTGGCCGGGGTCGAGGTACTTGCGCAAGGCAGCCGTCACCTGCTCTGCGCTGAGGGCCTTGACGCGCTGCTCGAGTGCCGCGTCGAAGGCCAGGGTGCGGTCGAGGTCCAGGTAGTTGGACAGCCTGGCAGCCAGGCCGGCGTCCTGGGTACGCGACACTTCCCGGTTTTGCAGCCAGGCCTTCCGCCCCTCCTCCAGTTCCTTGTCGCTGAAGCCCCCGGTGGACGTTTGCGCCAGGACCTCGCGAAAGGCCCCCTCCAGCTTGCCGACGTTGGCCGGATTGTAAATGGCGTAGCCAAGCCAGCGCCCCACCGGCTCCCGGCTGCTGGCGTAGAAAACGGAGCCGACGCCATAGCTCAAGCCATCCGTCTTCCGCACCCGGTCGGCCAGGCGACTGCGCAGCGAGCCTCCACCGAGCAGGTAGTTGGCGAGGGTGAAGGCCGCGTAGTCCGCGTCCGTGTCCTGCAACGCCACCGGGAACTCCGCGTAGAAGAAGGCATTGGCCTTGTCCGGCGTCTCCAACTGCTCCTCCAGCGGCTTCACCACCTTCATCCGGTCTGGGATACGCACGTAAGGCTGCGCACTCTTCCAGTCGCCGAAGAGGCGCGTCACCAGCGCCTGGACTTCCTGGGCGTCGAAGTCCCCCACCGCGGCGAAGGTGGCGTGGTCCGCCCCGTAGAAATTCCGGTGGAAGGCCTGCACCTGCTCCAGCTTGGCGACCTTCAACTGGGCGATGGACGCCTCGGGCGTCTTCACCTCGCGCGGGCTGCCCACCGGGTAGGGGCTCATGTACTGCCCCATGGCCACGGTGGCCACCGTCTGGGGCTCACTCTTGGCCTCCTCCAACTGGGTGACCCGTTCGCCGACGAGAAGCTCCAACTCCTTGGCCGGGAAGGACGGCTGGCGGAGGACTTCTGCCAGCAGCGTGAGGACGGCGGGGAGGTGCTCCCGCACCGTGGTGACGGCCACCCGGGCACTCTCGGCGCTTCCGCTGACGCTGACTTGCGCCTTCAGCTTGTCCAGCGCGTCCTTGAGCTGCTCGCGGGTATGGGTGGCGGTCCCGCGCATTAGCATGCTGCCTGCCAGGGACGGGGCCTCGCCAAGGTTGGAGAGGGCCGCTTCCGTCCCGAAGCGCAACGTCAAGTCGAAGGAGACCAGGGTTCCCTTCGTCTTCTTTGCAAGCAGGGCCCCCTTCAGCCCGTTGGGGGCGGCGAAGCGCACCGTGCGCGCGTCGATGTTGGCCGGCGAGGCGTCGAAGGCCTCGCCCTGCGCCATGGGGGCGCGCCCCTGGTAGCCCTGCACCATGGCCTGCACGTCGGCTGCCGGCGGCACCTCGGCGCGGTCCGGCTTGTCGGTGGGCAGATAGATGCCGACGGTGCGGTTGCTGGCCTTGAAGTAGCGCTCCGCCGCGCGCTGCACCTCGGCCAAGGTGGCCTTCTCCCGGCGGTCGCGGTTGAGGAAGAAGAGGCGCCAGTCCCCGGCGGCCATGGCCTCGCTCAGCGCCACCGCCAGCCGGGACGTCTCGCTGGTGATGAGGTCGAACTGCCTGGCCGCTTCCGCCTTCGCCCGGTCCAGCTCGGCCGGCGTGAAGGGTGGGCTATTCACGTGCTCGAGGGTGTGGAGCAGCACGTCCAAGGGGCCATCCGCTTTGGCCCCGGCCGGCAGGTCGGCGCCGAAGATGGCGAAGCTTGGCTCGAGGGTACTGACCCGCTGGTCGAAGACCGCCGAGGCGAGCTTGGTGTCCACCAGCGCCCGGTGCAACCGGCCACTCGGCGTGTTGGCCAGCATCTGCATGGCCAGCCCGAGCGCCGGGGAGTCCGCGTCCGAGGCGGCGGGGATGTGGTAGCCGGCGGCCACCACGGGCGTGCCGCCCACCCGCCGGACGGTGACGCTGCGCTCGCCGTCCTGGGTGGGCTCGGCGGTGTACGTCTTCTCCAGCGTGCGCTTTGGGCGCGGGATGGGACCGAAGAGCTGGTTTACCAGCGCCAGCGTCTTCGCCTCGTCAATGCGCCCTGCCACCAGCAGCACGGCGTTGTCCGGCTGGTAGTACTGCCGGTAGAAGGCCTGCAGTCGAGGAATGTCGACGTGCTCAATGTCGCTTTTGGCCCCGATGGTGTCCTTGCCGTAGTTGTGCCAGTCGAAGGCCACCGCCTGCAGGCGCTGCAGCGTGACGTTTTCCGGGTCGTTCTCGCCGGATTCGAATTCATTGCGGACGACCGTCATCTCCGAGTCGAGGTCCTTCCGGGCGATGAAGCTGTGGACCATGCGGTCGGCCTCGAGGCCGAGGGCCGTCTGCAGGTTGGCCTCGCTGGCCGGGAAGCTGACGAAGTAGTTGGTCCGGTCGAACCAGGTGCTGCCGTTGAAGCGGCCACCCAGCGAGTTGAGCGTCTTGGTGGGGTCCGGGTGCGACGGCGTCCCCTTGAAGAGGAGATGTTCCAAAAGGTGCGCCATGCCCGTTTCGCCGTAGCTCTCCTGCCGCGAGCCGACCAGGTAGGTGATGTTCACGGTCATCGACGGCTTGGACGCATCCGGAAACAGCAGGACCCGGAGTCCGTTGGCCAGCCGGTACTCGGTAATCCCCTCCACCGAGGTGACGCGCTCCGGCGCCGGCAGTGGCTTCGCACGGGAGGTGGCGGGCTTTGTTTGGGCCTGGGGCAGCGGTTGGGCGAAGGCCGCAGGCGAAGCGAGTAGCGCGGCAGCGGCTAGGGCGAAAAGGCGCATCCGGGGGGTAACTCCTGGGGCGGGGGATGGACGACCTGCTGAAAACGGCCGGCGCGGACATAGTGTTCCAGCGCCCCGAACGCCAGCCGCTTTGCCCGTGTCGGAGGCGCCGGTTACCGTCTCACGGTATGGAAGGCTGGTTGATTGGGGCCCTCGCCGTCCTGGCGGCGGGCGCGGTCTCGCTTGCGGTCTGGGTCCTGGGCCGGGCCCGGCTTGCCCAGACGCTGGCCCGCCTGCAGGCAGAGCTCACGGGGGCGGCCGAGCGGCTGCAGGCCCGCGAGGAGCGCTGTGCCCGGCTGGAGACGGAGCTCGCCGGGGCACGCGCCGACACGGGCCGGCTTTTGGAAGCGCGGGCGCTGGTCGAGTCGAGCCTGGCCGGGCTGGAGGCCCGGCGCGCCGAAGAGCTGCGCGCCGCTGAGGAGAAGCTGCAGCTGTTGACAAGCGCGCAGGAGCAGCTCGTCCAGCAATTCAAGGCGCTTTCGCTGGACGCGCTCCAGTCCAACAACCAGGCCTTCCTGGACCTGGCCAAGACGACCCTCGAAAAGTACCAAGACGGGGCCAAGTCGGAGCTGGAAGCGCGGTCCACCGCCGTCGGGGAGCTGGTGGCCCCGCTGAAGGAGCAGCTCGAGAAGATGGGGGGCCAGGTCCTTGAGTTGGAGAAGGGCCGGGCCGAGGCCTACGGCGCCCTCCACCAGCAGCTGCGCGGCGTGGCGGAGGCCAACGTCCTCCTCAAGGCGCAAACCGAACGCCTGGTGGGGGCACTGCGCACTTCCTCGGTGCGCGGCCGCTGGGGGGAAATCCAGCTCAAGCGCGTGGTGGAGCTCGCCGGCATGCTCGCCCACTGCGACTTTGTCGAACAGCTGCACGTGCAAGGGGAGGGCGGCCGCCTGCGTCCCGACCTTGTCGTCCAACTGCCCGGGGGCAAACAGGTGGTGGTGGACAGCAAGGCGCCGCTCGAGGCCTACCTCGACGCCCATGAGATGCCCGACGAGGCGCTGCGGGCCGCCAAGCTGCAGGAGCATGCCGCGCAGATTCGTCGCCACATGCGAGCGCTCGCCGAGAAGGGCTACGCCGAGCAATTCGCCTCGGCCCCGGAATTCGTCGTCATGTTCCTGCCGGGAGAGGCCTTCTTCTCCGCGGCGCTGGAGCGGGACCCGGAGCTGATTGAATTCGGCGCGCAGCAGAATGTCATTCCCGCTTCCCCCACCACGCTGATTGCGTTGCTGCGGGCTGTGGCCTACGGCTGGCGGCAGGAGCAGGCGGCGGAGGGGGCGCGCACCATCCAGCGCCTCGGGCGCGAGCTGCACGACCGCATCCGCACCGTCGCCGGCCACCTGCAGGCCCTCGGGGCCCAGCTGGGCAAGGGCGTGGAGGCCTACAACAAGGCCGTGGGCTCGCTGGAGAGTCGGGTGTTGCCCAGTGCCCGCAAGCTGCGCGACCTCGGCGCGGGGGGCGCAACCGAGGAAGTGCCCCAACTCGAACCGGTGGAAAGCCTGGTGCGCCAAATGGAGATGCCGGCGCTCACCTCGGCCGCCAAGCCCTCCAACGAGGCCGCCTGACCCCACCCGACGCTTGCAGTGAATGCAAAGCGTGGCTACGTCGTCAGGATGGGCACGGAGGAAGCATGAAAGGCTTGTTCGCGACTGCAGCGCTGGTGTGTCTCGTCGGCTGTGAGAGCTTCACCACGCATCCCAATGCCCCCTGGGGCCCCATCAACGGAGTCAACTTCGTCCCGGCGGACGCTTTCTTCCTGGAAAGCGTGCAGGCCAATGGGGACTACAACTTGGTGCTGATTGTCGCTGACCGGACGGGCTACTGCCCCATCCTGCAGCAGAACCTGGCCGGCTACCCGGCCAACATCACCTATGCCATCTTCACCTTCTCCAACGCCGTTGGCGGCGGCCCGGTCGACCCGCCGCCGGGGACCTACCCCATCACGGCTGCCTACGGGCCGACGCCTTCCGCGCAGGCCTCCTACGGCACCGTCTCCGCCAACTGCGTGGCCTCTCAGCCGCTGGCCGGCACCACCGGCAGCGTGGTGATGTCCGGCCTGGCCGCCGACGTAAGCAGCATGACGGGGTCCGCCAACGTTGGCTTTGGCAGCGCAGGGACGCTCAGCGGGGACTTCGCCGCCCCGCTGTGCGACACCTCCCAGTCTGTGCAGGGCAATAGCCAGTGCTACCAATGAGGGGAGCGCCCCCCCGCCGCCTCTAGTACATAGCCGTCCATGCACGTCGTGGTGGTGGGAGCCGGGCCGGGAGGCCTGGCCGCGGCCATCAACCTGGCCGGCCTGGGGCTCCAGGTGACAGTGGTGGAGAAGGACGCCCTACCGGGGGGGCGCATGCGCGGCCTCACCTTCGGCGAGGCAGGCGCCTACGCCGTGGACACCGGCCCCTCCATTCTCCAGCTGCCGCAAGTCCTGGCGCGCATCTTCGAGCGCTCTGGGAAAGCCCTGGCCGACTACGTCACCCTCACCCGGCTCGACCCCAACACCCGCATTCACTTCTGGGACGGCACTGTCCTGAAGACCAGCTCCGACGGGGCGCGCATGGCCGCCGCGGCAGAGGCCCTGCGGCCCGGGCTGGGGGCGGCCATGACGGCCTGGATGGAGATGTCGGCCCGGAAGTACGCCGTCGCCTACGAAAAGTTCATCTGCACGCCTGCCGAAACGCTGGGCTACTACGCCCCGTGGCGCCTCTTGCCTGCCGTGCGCTTCAAGCCCTGGCAGTCCCTCTACGGCCACCTGGACAGCCACTTTCACGAGGACCGCCTCACCTACGCACTGGCCTACCCCTCCAAGTACCTCGGCCTCCACCCCACCACCTGCAGCAGCGTCTTCTCCGTCATCCCCTTCCTGGAATTGGCGTTCGGGGTGTGGCACGTGCAGGGCGGCTTTCGGGCCCTTGCCCGCGGCATGCGACGCTGCGCCGAGGACTTGGGGGCGCGCTTCCGGTTTGGCACGGCGGTGGAGCGGGTGTGGATTGAGGAGGGCCGGGCCTGCGGCGTGCAGCTGGCCGGCGGCGAGCAGCTGGCGGCGGACGCGGTAGTGGTGAATGCCGACTTGCCCTACGCGGCGACGCGGCTGATTGATGAGCGCTGGCGGGCCGGGACGGGGCTGTCCGACGCGGCCCTCGACAAGGCCAAGTACTCCTGCAGCACCTTTATGCTGTACCTGGGGCTGGACAAGCTGTGGGAGGACTTGCCGCACCATCTCATCTACCTTTCCGACGGGGCGCGCCGGACGGACGCCGACGCGCTGGAGGACAGGACGGTGGACCTCGACGACCCGCCCTTCTACGTCTGTAACCCCTGTGTCACGGACACCAGTGGGGCGCCGCCCGGCCACTCCACGCTCTACGTCCTCGTCCCGACTCCCAACACGGCTCGGCCGGTGGACTGGGCCGCCACCGAGAAGCTTCTCGCCGAGCGCATTCCGGACTGGCTGGCCAAGGTGGGCTTTCAAGACGTGGCGCGCCACATCCGCGCGCAGCGCAGCTTCACCGCGGAGACGTGGCGGGATGACTTCAACGTGGCGCGGGGGGCCGTCTTCAACCTCTCGCACACCTGGCGGCAACTCGGGCCGCTGCGCCCGAAGGTGAAGAATGGGTCTGTCGACGGCCTGTACTTCGTCGGTGGTGGGACCCATCCCGGCAGCGGACTCCTCACCATCATGGAAAGCGCCAACATCGCCGCCGACTACCTGGCACGCGCCTCCGGGAAGACGGGGCTGCCGGGCTGGCCGTACGTGCCGCCGGTGGGTGGGCCCCCAACCTTCCTGCTGAGGGGCGGGCCCCGCCGGGCGCAGTAGCCTGGCGCTTGCTCCTCGGGCCGGCGTCGATTGAAGTACCCGCCCATGAAGCGTCTCCTCCTGCCGCCCTTGCTGCTCGCACTCCTGGTGGGGGACGCCCGCGCCCAGGCGCCGGCGTCCACCACTGACAAGGTCCTTCCCCTACCGCCGGACGTCGTCCCCGCGCCCAATGATGGCCGGGCGGTGGTGCAACGGCGGATGAATCGCCATGGCGCAGCCCTCATGGAATTGACGCTGGCCGTGACGCTGCTGCAGCGAGACACCATCGCCCGCTCCGCGGCCGAGATTGGCACGGACACCGGTCTGCCCAGCATGCCCTCTGGGGCCGCCGAGACGCCCGCGCAGCGCAACTTCCGCTACCTGGAAGCCGTTCTCCGCGAGCGCACCGGGACGCTGGCCAAGGCATCCCAAACCGGGGACAACGCGGCGCTGGCGACCGCCTTCGGCAACATGATGCAGGTGTGCATCAGCTGCCACTCTCTGTACCTGCATCAGCCGGACAAGGCCGCGCCCAAGCAGTAGAGCAGGGCGGCGCGGCTTCAGCCGCCGTCAGGCGACTTCGAAGAGCGCGGCCGCACCCATGCCGCCACCGATGCACATGGTGACGACGCCGTAGCGGCCCCCGCGGCGCTTCAGTTCGCGCAGCAGCGTACCGGTCATGCGCGTTCCGGAGACGCCCAGCGGGTGGCCCAGCGCGATGGCGCCGCCGTTGGGGTTGACGCGGTCGGCCGGCAACCCCAGCTCACGGATGCAGTACAGGGACTGGGCAGCGAAGGCCTCGTTCAATTCAAAGACGTCGATGTCCTTCACCGCCAGCTTGTTCTTCGCGAGCAGCTTCCGCACCGCTGGCACCGGGCCGATGCCCATGATGTCCGGGGGGACGCCCGCCACCTGGAAGTCGACGAAGCTGCCGAGAGGCTTGATGCCCAGGGCCTGGGCCCGCGCCTCACTCATCACCACCACCGCGCCGGCCCCGTCGGTGAGGGGGGAGGCGTTGCCGGCCGTCACTGTGCCCTTGGGGTTGAAGGCCGGCTTGAGCTTCGCCAGGCCTTCCAGCGTCGTCTCCGGCCGCAGAATGGTGTCCACGCTGACGGTGGCGGTGTGCGGTACCCCCGCCTCGTCGAAGACTTCCGTGGTGACGCTGACAATCTCGTCCCGGAAGACGCCCTTCTCGCGCGCGGTGGCGGCCCGGCGCTGGCTTTCATAGGCGAAGGCGTCCTGTTGCTCGCGGCTCACCCCGAAGCGCTTGGCGACGTTTTCCGCGGTGGCGCCCATGGAGGTGTACACCTCGGGGTACTTCTCCATGAGCTCCGGGTTGGCCGACACCTTGTTGCCGCCCATCGGCACCATGGACATGGACTCGGTACCGCCGGCCACCACCACCTCATACATGCCGGCCAGGATGCTTTGCGCGGCCTGGGCGATGGACTGCACCCCGGAGGAGCAGAAGCGGTTGATGGTCATGGCAGACACGCTGTCGGGCATCCCCGCCAGCAGCGCCGCCAAGCGTGCCACGTTCATCCCCTGCTCGCCCTCCGGCATGGCGCAGCCCAGGATGACGTCGTCGACGTCCGACGGCTTGAGGCCGGGCACCCGCTTCACCGCCTCGGCGATGGCCACTGCGGCCAGGGTGTCCGGTCGGGTGTCCTTGAATTCGCCCTTCAGGGCGCGGGTGAAGGGCGTACGCGCTGCGCTGGCGATGACGGCTTTGCCGGCCATGGGACTCTCCTCGGGTTCAGACGTTACGGTTAACGTGCGCGCTTCAGTTGCGCAGGGGCTTGCCCGTCTCCAGCAGGTGGGCCATCCGCGCTTGCGTCTTCTCCTCGCCGCACAGGGAGAGGAAGGCCTCGCGCTCGAGCTCCAGGAGGCGCTCCTCCGACACGGGCGTGGTGGTGGAGACGTCGCCGCCGGTGAGCACCGTGCCCAGCTTCTGGCCGATATGCCGGTCGTAGGCGGAGATTTGGTTATTTAATTCCATGTCGTACAGCATCATGTCGATGGTGGCGGCGCCACTGCGCCCGGAGAGACGGAAGTGCGTCGGCCGCGGCGGCCGGAAGCCGGCGTTGGCCATGCCCAGCACCCGCGCCTTGGCGTCGGCGAGCAGGAAGTCCCGGTTGAGCGAGATGCCATCACGGCGCGACAGGAAGCCTGCCTCGCGCGCCTCCTCGGCGCTGGTGACCACCTTGGCCGTTCCGATGGAGAGGAAGGCCTTCTTCAAGAAGGGCAGCGAATCGAAGTCCTTGTCGGTGGCGAAGGGGCCGTAGAGGTTGCGGAGCAGCTGCATGTTGCCGCCGCCTCCCGGGATGAGGCCCACTCCCACTTCGACCAGCCCCATGTACAGCTCGGCCGCGGCCTGGATGGCGTTGGCACCCATGCTCACCTCGGCGCCGCCGCCCAGGGTGAGTCCGAAGGGCGCGGCCACCACCGGCACCGGGCTGTAGCGCATCCGCTGGTTCACGCTCTGGAAGGCCTCCACCATCTTGGCCACGCTTCCCATGTCGTCGCTCTTGATGGCCATCAGCAGGGCCATCAGGTTGGCGCCGGCGGAGAAGTTGGCTCCGTCGTTGCCGATGACCAGTCCGCGACCCTCCTTCTCGGTGCGGTCGAGCGCGGTGTTCATCATCCCGATGATGGCGTCGTCGAGCGCATTCATCTTCGAGTGGAACTCGAGCAGGAAAACGCCGTCGCCGGCGTCCCACAGCGAGCTTGACTCGTTGGTCTGCACGCGCTGGTTGCCCCGGCGCAGGTACTCCACCCGCAGGGTGCGCGGGTTCTCCGGCACCGGGATGGCCTTTTTGGCGGCAATGTCCCAGGCGGTGTCCCGGGTGCCCTCGACGGCGTAGAAGCTCTCCCGCCCGGAGGCCAGCATCTGCTCCACCCAGGGCGCAGGCTTGATGCCCAGCTCCTTCATCCGTGCCAGACCCTTACGGACGCCGTACACGTCCCACACCTGGAAGGGTCCGAGGTCCCAGGCGAAGCCCCAGCGCAGCGCCCGGTCGATGTTGACCAGGTCATCGGAAATCTCCGGAATCCGCCGGCTGGCATAAGCGAGCGTGTCCAGCGTGACGCGCTCGGCGAAGCGGGCGGCCTTGTCGGTGCCGGTCAGGACGGTGCGGATGCGCTCGCCCACCTCCTCGATGTTGCGCGCGGCGCCGAGCGACTCGAAGCGCACCTTGGCCTGCGGCCGGTAGGTGAGGGTGGCCAGGTCCAGGGCGAGAATCTCCTTCTCGCCGTCCGGCTTGCGCACCACCTTGTAGAAGCCCATGCCCGACTTGTCGCCGAGCATGCCCTTCTGCACCATCTGCTCGACGAAGGCCGGGACGCGAAACGTCTCGCGCTCCTCGTCCTGGGGCAGGGTGTCGTAGCAATTCTTGGCCACGTGGACGAAGGTGTCGAGGCCCACGATGTCGGTGGTGCGGAACACCGCGCTCTTCGGGCGTCCCAGCGCTGGGCCGAAAATCTTGTCGACTTCCTCCACGGTGAGCTCGGCCTTCTGCAACTCTGCCAGGACGCGCAGCATCCCGTAGGTGCCCACCCGGTTGGCGATGAAGTTGGTGGAATCCTTGGCGTAGACAATGCCCTTGCCGAGGACCTCCTCCCCGAAGCGGGCCAGGTGTTCCAGGACGGCCGGGTCGGTGTCCTTGCCCGGCACCAGCTCCAACAGCCGCATGTAGCGAACGGGGTTGAAGAAGTGGGTGACGAGGAAGTTCTTCCGGAAGCTGGTACCGCGGCCCTCCAGCATCCCCACAATCGACAGGCCGGAGGTGTTGGAGCTGATGACGGCGCCGGCTTTCAGGTGAGGCTCCACCCGGGCGAAGAGGGCTTGCTTCACGCCCAGTTCCTCCTTGACGACCTCCACCACCCAGTCGCACTCGGAGATGCGCGCCAGGTCGTCGTCGAAGTTGCCGACCTCGATGAGGTCCAGCGCGGCCGCGGTGAAGAGGGGCGCGGGCCGCTGCTTGCGCAAGTTGGCCAGCGCGCCCTGGGAGAAGCGGTTCCGGAAGGCCTTGGACTTCACATCGTCGGCGGGCCCTGGCTTGGGCGGCACCATGTCCAGCATCAACACCGGGAGTCCGGCGTTGGCCACGTGGGCGGCGATGCCGCTGCCCATGACCCCCGCTCCGAGGACGGCCACCTTCTGGATTCTGACGCTCACGTGCCACCTCCGAAATAGCTTCAGGGACACCTGTCCCATCGCCCGGTGCTGCCCCGGAGGGCACCTTCAGCCCCCCGGAGCGAGCGCCTGCTGGCGCACCCTATGCGATTGACTTGGAAGTCAACAAGCCCTCACCACCCGCTGGTTCCCGGGCTTCCCTTGAAGGGGCCCACCACGTCCTGCGTCACCCAACCGCCGTAGAAGCCGCCCGGTTGCGGCGCCGCTCGCTCGTCGTCCACCCAGGCCTCGTCCACGCGTGAGGCGTAGAAGGACGCGTGCCCGGCCAGCGCCGTGTAGGGCAGCAGCGGCCTGTCGTACACCCAGCCGACGCCCTCGACGGGGCGGCCGGGAAGGTGCGCGTCCAGGTAGCGCGCCTGGCCCTTCCATTCGCAGAAAGAGCTGCCGCGGCCGGTGCGCAGCAGGCGGTAGTCCACGTCCTCTTTTGGGAGATAGTAGCTGGGCGGGTGGGACGTCTCCAGCAGGCGCAGCGCGCGCCGGCTGTCGGCCAACACCACGCCGCCCAGGACCACGCGGATGCGCTTGGACGTCTGCTCCAGTCTTGGCGGCCGCGGGTAATCCCACACCGACTCCTGCCCCGGGCCGGGGGACATGCGCCCCGGCGGCCTCAATCCGGACTCCACTCCGAGGCAGGCAGCACCTTCCAGCCGGTGTCCAGCCCGCCGGTGGTGGTCATCCGGACAATGCGCAGCGGCCAGCGGCGCGTCTCCTTGCGCGGTCCATCGGTGGATTCCACGGTGAAGTGGTAGACGTCCAGGGTGTAGCTGCCGTCGGTGCCGGCCTTCTGCAGCAGCGGGCGCACCGGATTCTTGGGGTGCCAGTAGACCTCCCGGCCCACCCGGGCGACGTAAGCCAGCAAGGGCAACGTCCTCTTGAAGGCCTCGGTGCGCTCCTTCGTTGGGGCCAACAGGCGCGTCGCCTCGTCCCGCGTCAACTCCACCACCGTCATGTCATCGCCGGAGGCGCCGCCCGTCTTCTTCAAGAGGTCGGCCAGCGAGCGGCGTCCCGCCTTGTCCAGGTCCGCCATCAACGCGGCCGCCATCTTCAGCGCGCCCGTCTCCTTCTTCGCGTAATCGCGGCTGAGGATTTTCCAGCTGTCCACCGAGGTGAGGCGGGCATCCAGCGTGACGCCGCCGAGGAGGAGCTCCCGGCCCGCGTCATTGCCGGGCGAGCTGAGAGCGTTGAGGTAGCCCTCGGCAGCCTTCTGCACCGGGGGCGGTGTCTCCTGGGCGCAGGCAAGCGCAGGCATCAGCAGGCACAGCAGGGCGGCCCTTTGCATGGGGTGCTCTCTAGACCAATTCCTGGGGTACCCTCCAGCGCCCGCCCGGCCACCGCCGCCGGGGCACCTCAGGCCCGAGCCAGCACCAGGCGGGACACCAGCGGCGTGTCCGCGCCCGAGAGCCCAAACTTGCCTCGACTCAAAAGGATGAAGCAGGCCCTTCCGCCTGGCCGCTTCGAGACGATGGGGGACTGGGAGCCACCGGGGTTTCCCCGCCGGATGGTCACGGCGTACCTGCCGGCGGACCACGTCCCGGACGGGACGCGCCCGGCCCTCTTCCTCTTTGACGGGCAAAACGTCTTCGACGACACCTTCAGCTACGCCGGCGGCTGGTTTACCCACCAGGCGGTGGACGGGCTTCCGCGCGAGGCGTGCAACGTGCCGGTGGTGGTGGGCATCTCTCACGGGGGCGAGCGGCGCGTCGATGAGTTGGTCCCCTGGAAGATGCCCCGGGGCGGAGGCCACCTCGCCTCGTTTTTGCAATGGGTGGTCACCCGGGTGGTGCCCGAAGCCCAGGCGCGCTACGGCACCGTGCCGGGGCCGCTCGGCGCGGTGCTGGGTGGCTCCTCCCTGGGCGGGCTGGCTGCGTTGTGGGGCCACTTTCACCACGCGGACACCTTCGGCGGCGCCCTCTGCATCTCCCCCTCGCTGTGGGCCGCCAACCGGGCCATCTTCAAGGACGCACGCGCGTTCCACCGCCCCACCGTGTCCCGCATCTACCTGGACTGCGGCGGCAAGGAGGCCGGAGGCCGCATGCTGCCGGTGGTGGAGGAGATGGCCGGGGTGCTGAAGGCGAAGGGCTACCCGGCGCAGCAGCTGCTGTTTCGGGCAGACACCGCTGGCCAGCACAACGAGAAGGCCTGGCGTCGGCGACTGCCGGCTGCGCTGCGCTTCATGTTTCGCCGCAGCCTGGACGCCTGACAGACTGAAGCCACCCGTGCACCGCTCCCTGCGTCTGGCTGCCGGTTTCCTCGCCCTCGTTGGTGCCTGTGCCCGTCCCGCTCCCGTCCCGGGACCCACCGGACACGAGACACCAGAGAACGCGGCCAAGGCCGAAGCCGACCTCGCGCACCCGGCCCCCGCGGAACCAGCCGCCCTCCCGCCGGTGGCGCCGGAGGTGGTGGCACACGGGGCGCGCAGCGTGCGCACGGTGGCCCTCACCTTCGACGCGTGCAGCACCCGGGACGTTAGCAAGTACGACGAGCGCATCACCCAGGAACTCATTGCCAACCACACCCCGGCCACCATCTTCCTCGGCGGCAGCTGGGCCAAGGAGGAGGCGGCCCACGTGCGGGAGCTGGCCAAGCACCCCGAACTGTTCGAACTGGAAAACCACACCTTCACCCATCCGCACATGCCGGCGGTGAAAGACGACGGCCGGGTCCGGCAGGAGCTGCTGCGGACGCAAGCCGAGGTGCAGGCGCTCACCGGACGCACGCCGCTGCTCTGGCGCCCACCCTACGGGGAGTACGACGCCCGGGTGGTGAAGCTGGCGGCGGAGCTGGGCCTCACCACCATCGAATACGACTTGGCCTCCGGGGACCCGGACCAGCACGCCACCAAGGAGAAGCTGGTGGAGTGGGTGCTGAAGAAGGTGCAGCCCGGGAGCATCATCGTGATGCACATCAACCACCGGAAGTTCCACACCTCCGAGGCGCTGCCCGGGATTATTCAGGGCCTGCGGACCCGCGGCTACCGGCTGGTGACCGTGGGGGAAATGCTGCGCGAGTCGCACGGCCTCCTCGGGCCCACCCTGGACGCAGGAACCCCCTGAAGACGGCGGCGGCGCCCGCCCCTAGGGCCGCGTGGGTTCCGCGCGCGGAAGGAAGAAGGGACAGGCCAGGACGGGTTGCGGCGGGTACTTGTTGGGGAGCAGCGGGCAGCGGATGAAGAGGCTGGTCTTGGTGCGCACGTAGCGCGGTGGCGCCGCGCAAAGGTGGCAGAGACTGTCCGGAAACGGCAAGGGAGCCGGAGGCGACGTGCCCACGGCTCCCTCTGTAACGGCCGACCGCGGAGGCGTCGTCTAGATTTTGACTTCGAAGGACAGGGTGCCGACGAGGGCGTTGGCGCTGTAGGAGGCCGGGTTGTAGAGGGGAAGCGAGGTGCTCTGGATGCCGCTGGTGACGGGGAAGAAGTAAATCCACTGGGCGCCCAAGTCGACGTGGAAGGCGCCGGCCCGCCAGCCGAAGCCCCCGGCGAAGTTGAGGCGGCTGGAATCCGGGACGTCCGGCTGAAGCGTGGAGGTTGGGCTCGGCGTCTCGTCGTACATGAGGCCGGCCCGCAGCACCCAGTGTTCGTCGATGACCCACTCGGCCCCAATCTTCCCCTGCCAGGAGTGGTGCCAACTCTTCGGCTCCACCGAGTTGAGGGCCGGCGTCTGGGGATAGGTGAGGGCGATGGATTGAAACACCTGCCAGCCGAACCAGGCGACGTCGGCGTCCAGGGTGAGGCATGTCAGCGGCCGGAAGGCGACTCCCAGGGCCACCGAATCCGGGGTGGTGATGTTGGTACTGCCCGGCTGGTCGTAGAGCAGGCCCTGGTAGGCGGGAGGGATGTTGCTGAAGTGGACGTTGCCGTTGTAGTTGAAGGTAACGCGGCTGCGGTAGGTGGCGCCGATTTGCAGCACTTTCTCGATGATGTCGACCTGGATGCCCACGTTGCCGCCGAAGCCCCAAGCCGAGGCCCCGAGGTCCGCCGCAGGGGCAGGGGGGGTGTAGACGTTCGGATTGCTGGTGAGCAGGTTGATGTTTCGCTTGAGTTCGACCGACGAGTAGACGGCTTGAAAGCCACCGCCGAAGCGAACCGGGCCAAAGTGGAAGGCCACCGTCGGGTTGATGTCGAACTCCTTGTCGTCGACGCTGTTGACGAGGAAGCGCCCGGTCCAGCCTTCCGGGTAGCTCAACGACAGGCCGTAGGGCGTGAAGACGCCGATGCCCACCGTGACTTCGTCGCTGATGCCGTAGGTGGCATAGAAGAACGGCGGGGTGATGAGGTTGCTGTCGGCGTTGGTCTGGACGCCGTTGGCCGCGGTGTTCGAGAAAATGGGGACGATGATGGTGATGCCCAGTTCGACGTCGATGCCTTGACCTTGGGCAATGCCGGCGGGGTTGTAATAGATGGCGGACGCGTCATCGATGAAGCCGACGACGGAGCCCGCCATGGCCACCCCGCGCCCGGACTGCAGGTCGAGGGCGATGCCGGACGCCCCCGCCTCACCCGCGGCCACCAAGGCCAGGACTGCCACTGCTGACATGAGATTCTTCATGTGCGTGTGCCTTTCCATGGGGGCGTGTCAGTAGGGAGCGGCGCCGAAGATGAAGGTGACGAGCTGCGTCTGCGCTTGGGTGGTCAGCGTCAGTCCAGCCGCACCCGCGGTCCCGCCGCACGTCCCCGCCGGGGGGCGGAGGAGGAATCCATGCCGGTTGCAGGGCGGGATGTATGTCGCGGCGTTTGTCGGGTCGTTGTCGTTGAAGGAAAAGGGCGTCGACAAATGACTGAACTGGTAACTCCACAGCGGACCTGTGTTGGGTAGGAACTTGAGCGGATCGGCGGCCGGATTGTGGAGCGCAGACTGGACGAGCAGTGCCGTCGTGGGATTCGGCACGACCTGGTCGTTGATGATGTACTGCACGAACGCGCGTCGGGTGGCCGGGATGCTGGCAGTGCCAGCGACTGACGTGTGGCCGGTCTTGTGGATGGTGTAGTAGGCCATGTTGTCGGGGTCGCCCGGGTCCAGAATCCACCGATAGATGTTGATGACGGTGTCGTAGCTGGGTGTGTTGGGCCCGATGCCGACCGCCGCCAAGAAGGACTGGAATCCACTGAGCAGCGGCACGAAGGAAGGCGAGGTGAGGATGATGTCGATGATGTCGCCCCCCGCGACGTTCAGAGCCGCGTTCTGCACGTTGAAGCCGACCGAGGTGTAGAGCGTGCCCAGAAGCCCGCCGAGGCTCTGACCACCGTACGAGATGGCCAGCGGATTCAACGGGGCGACCGCCCCGAGGCTTCCGCTCCCTGTGCCACTGGCGACGCGGGCAAACTGCGTGTCGTCGATGGTCTGCTGGCGGAAGCTGTCACGCACCGCGAACGGGTTTGCGATGTTCAGGAAATGCCAGCCCGAATAGGCGGGATTGAAGTCCGCTCCCTCGCACTTGCTGTCCGGAGCGCATTCGTTTTGCCCCAGGTTGAAGCACGTCTGGTCTGCCGTGGGAGTCCCATAGGCACAGGCGGCGACCGCGGTCCGGTCGGCCAGCTCGCAGCGCCCGACCGCGTTACAGACAGTGAGCGCCGGCACTGCGGTGGTGCAGATGGCGTTGTCTGGGTACCCGCCATCGGGAAGACAAATGGGGCTGCCCGTGCACTTGCCGGTTTGGTCGGCGTACGCGCCGAAGTCCGTGCAGGTATTCCGGGCGCCGTGCCAGACTTCGTCGATGGCAATCATCACCTGACCTGCCGTCGCAAGCCCGCTGGCGATGGCGTACGTCTGCTCCTTGTTCCCGGTGAGGCCGTGGCCAAACATGGTGACCGGGTAGCCGGCCGCGCTGGTCGGCCCAGCGTCGGGCACCGTCATGACGAAGGGGATAGGAATCGCCTCGAATCCGCCGTCTGGGTTGAAGGTGTTCCCAGGACCGGTCAGCAGGAACGGGTCGACGATTTCTCCAACGTAGATGGCGCCGATATTGGCGATGGGGACGCCCGCGAGGTTCAGCGCGGGAAGGACGGCGGCTGTCACGTTCTCGACCCACAGTGGGTTTCCGGGGAATCCGCCCCCCGCCGGGTTGTAGGGCACGGCGGCGAGCTGCTGCAGCTGGGAAACCTCTACCTGCGTCCGAAAGGCCCAGGCCTGCACCACGCTGGTATAGGGGATGCCGTTGGAGGCGAGCTGGGCGAAGAGGGGCGCCTGGCCGGCCTGCAATTCATAGAGCAGCTGGGCCTCGGCGTCCGACACCCCCAAGGAGGGGACCTGGCTCTTCCCGTTCGCGTAGAGCGGGGCGGTGTCCACGGGCAAGCGGATGAGGGCGAAGATGAGGCTCGGGATGACCGGCTTCTGGTTGGTGTCCCTAATCGCGTTCGTCATGTATGCGACGTACGTCGTCAGCTCGTCGAGGGGCGTCTGGGGAACGATGCCGAGCACCTCCGGCTTGGCGCCTCCGTCGGGCAGTGTCGCCGTGACGTACGGACACCCCGGCGCGACGTCACTGACGCAGGCGTACCACTGCGGGTCGCCCTGGCTCGCCGCGGCGCCGAAGGACGCCGGCCCCTTGACGAGGTTGATGGCGAGCTGGGGAGTCAGGCTTTGTGGGTCAATGCTGCCCTGCATCAGTGCGCTGACGCCGTTGTTCGGAATGTTGAGGTCGACCGCGCTGACGATGGTGGCGGTGGTGGAGAAGCCGTTGAGCGAGTTCAGGCCGGCGAGGATTTCCGCCACCAGCGGCGGCGCGCCGGCCGGAGGTGGGGGCAGGCTGACGGTCCCGCCAGGCCCGGTGCGCAAAATCTCGTTCGGGAAGGGAATGGCCGTCGGCGGGTTGAACGTCACCTCGGCCTGGCTGGTGATGGTGAAGCTCCACAAAAGGGCGACGTTGGCGCGGGGGATGTTGAAGGGCGCACCGGCCAGCCCGGCCAGGAGCGGCGTCGCCGCGTTCTGCAACGCCTGCAGCTGAGGAGCGCTTGCTGCCGGAATCAGGTCACTGGTGGGGACGCAGCCGGAGTTGATGCCGCCTGGTCCGCCGTCGGGCAGCGCGCACAACGGCACCGGAGGCGCGCAGCTGGAGACCGTCGGGCAGTTGGACGTGCTGGCGGCGAGCGCCCACGTCTGCGACGCGGTGACCTGCTCGCCATTGGCGCCGGTGACTGCCGCAAACGGCCCGGTCTGGTTGCCGCCGATGATGGTCACCGCGTAGGTGTGCGCGCGCGTCCACATCCCGCCCGGGGGCGGGATGGTGATGACGCCGCCGGCGTCCGCACCGCTCGAGCTGTAGGTCGCCGCGACGGGTACCACCGCCGGCGCGGCGGGATTGGTGACGTCCAGCACCAGGACGCCGGTAGCGAGCGTTGCAGGGTTGACGGCGGCCGACACCGTCACCGACGCCGGAGTCTCCATCGGGTAGCCGTCCAGCGTGTCGAAGTAGCTCTGGTAGAACGCCGTCTCGGTTGGCGTGTTGGCGGAGCTCACGGGAATCTTCAGCAGTCCCGTCGTTGGGTCCTTCACCAAGTCGGTCGGAGAGGGCACCACCGGGGGCGACGCCGCCGGGTCGAACTCGACGGTGACGTACGCTGTTTGGGGAACCTGTTGAATGTTCGGTGAACACGCGGCAAGCACCGCGGCGAGACTGACGGCGGAGAGAAGCCAGAGTGAACGCTGCATTGCGACCCCCTCAGCTCGCCTTCGGGGGCGAGCGCCAGGCCACTGATTCAAGAATCGGTGCGCGTCTTCTAGGCCCTTTCATGCCACGCTCCAAGGGAATAGCAGCCATGGAACCCGCTTACGCAGTGAGTCATTCACAGTTGCCAGGACGCACTGCGGCGAGAAGGCTGAAGTGCACCGTCATCGGGCTGACTAGAGTTCTCATCAGCATTTGCTCCACGGAGGTTTGACATGGGCAGCGCCAAGCAAGTCACCGCGCAGAACTTCCGTGAGACGGTGGAGCAGGGCGGCATCGTCCTGCTCGACTTCTGGGCGCCCTGGTGCGGGCCCTGTCGCAGCTTCGCGCCGGTGTTCGAGAAGGTGGCCGCGGACAACCCCGACCTCACCTTCGGAAAAGTGAATACCGACGAGGAGACGGAACTGGCTGGTGCCTTCGAAATCCAGAGCATCCCCACGCTGATGGTGTTTCGGGACCGGGTCCTTTTGTACTCCCAGCCCGGCGCGTTGGGGGCCGCGGCCCTCGAGGACATCGTCCGCCAGGTGCGGGCCGTCGATATGGAAAAGGTCCGAGCGGAGCTCGCCTCCCAGGGAAAGAAGTCTGGCCAAGGCACCGCGCAGGCCTGACCGGGCCCGCCGGGGGGTGTCCTCCCCCCAAGGTCCGGGCCGGGAAGGGGTCCTTCCAGGCGTCTGAGCGCTGGAGCCGCCGGCGTGGCATTCTCCCCGGCCGTGCTGGTCCTCGCCCTTGCGCTGACAATGGTGCTCCGCGCCGGGCCCGACGCGCCGCCCGCGACGCGCCAGACGCCCGAGGCGGAAGTCGACGCGCTTTTGGCTTCCACCGTGGCCAAGTCTCCGCTGGCCGAAGTCGTGGTGGTGGTGGTGGGGCCGGACCCGAAGCTGTACCACTTGGAGGAGGCCACGCTGCGCCTCGATGGGACGCCAGTGCGGGCAACCAGCGCGTCGGAGGTCGGGCCCTTGGCCCAGGGCCGGGCGGTGACGGACGGCGAGCACGTGGTGACCGCCCGCTTCGTCTACCGCGGGCAGGCGCTCGGCCCTCTGCCGTGGGAAGAGGGGCCCGTCTGGAAGCTGCCGGCACGTGTCACCGTCCAGGCGAGTCGGGGGCTTCGCTTCATCGTTCGCCTCACCGTGGAGACCAATGAACGCGCGCCGGCCGGCATGCGGCTGAGCCTGAGCTCCGACGTGGAGCCGCAGATGCTGAGGGCGGTCGACGACGGGCCGCTACCGCCGCCGCCCGTCCCCCACTTGGTGCCGCCGCCTGTCGTTTCCCCGCCCGCGCCGGTGGCAGCAGCGCCCAGCCCGGCAGCCGCCCCGGCTCCCAAGAAGAAAGCGCCGAAGAAGAAGGTGGCCCGGCCGGCGGCGACCAGCGTTCCCACGGCGGCGACGGCGGTAGCCCCGGCGGCTGGCAGCGCGGATGCGCTGGCAGAGGCCACCGCCCGGCTGAAGAGCGCGCTGGCCGCGCCCGCGGACGGCGGCGTCGCAGGCGAAGCGCCGCACTAACCCAGGGGGTACCCCGTTGCGAAGGGTGGCCGGCTACTTCTGCTCGGCCGCGAGCTTCTCGCGGTACTCCTTCATCATCTCCTCCTGCTCGTGCTTGGGCACCGGCGAGTACCGGGCGAACTCCATCGTGAACTCGCCCTTGCCCTTGCGTCGCCGAGCGCAGGTCGGTCGAGTAGCCGAACATGGCGTTCAGCGGCACCTCGGCCACGGCGATGCACGTAGCCTCTCGGCGGTCTCCGTGCTCGAGGATGATGCCGCGGCGCTGGTTGAGCTGGCCGACGACCGAGCCCTGGAACTCCTCGGGCGCCTGGACCTCGACCTTCATGATCGGCTCGAGGATCGTCGGGCTTCGCCTCGGCGTAGGCCTCGCGGAAGCGCCATGAGCGCCGCCGTCTTGAACGCCTGCTCGGACGAGTCGACCGCGTGCGAGGCGCCGTCGTTGATGACGCAGCGGACTACCCACGACCGGGAAGCCGATCAGCGTGCCCTTCTTGAGCGGCCTCGTTGAAGCCCTTGTCGCACGCCGGGATGAACTCGCGCGGGATCGCGCCGCCGGTGATGTCGTCGACGAACTCGTACGTCTCGACCGCGTCCGGCGGCAGCGGCTCGATGTAGCCGCAGACTCGACCGAACTGGCCCGAGCCGCCGGTCTGCTTCTTGTGCGTGTAGTTGAACTCGCCGCGCTGGGTGATCGTCTCGCGGTAGGCCACCTGCGGCTTGCCGGCGATCGACCTCGCAGCTGTACTCGCGCTTCATGCGCTCGATGTAGATGTCGAGGTGCAGCTCACCCATGCCGCTGATGATGGTCTGGGCGGACTCCTCGTCGCGGTGCACGCGGAAGGTCGGGTCTTCCTTGGTGAAGCGGTTGAGCGCCTTCGAGAAGTTGGCCTGGCCCGTGCGGTCCTTCGGGGCGACCGCGAGCGAGATGACCGCGTCCGGCACGTGCATCGACGTCATCGTGTAGTTGACCTTGCCGTCGGTGAACGTGTCGCCCGAGCGCACTCGACGCCGAAGAACGCGACGATGTCGCCGCCGTAGGCTTCGTTCACGTCGTTCATCTCGTTCGCAGTGCATGCGGACGATGCGCGGCACCTTCACCTTGCGTCTGGTTGCTCTGGTTGTAGATGATGTCGCCCTTGGAGACGTGGCCCTGGTAGATGCGGAAGTACGTCAGCTGTCCGTAGCGGCCGTCCTCCAGCTTGAACGCGAGGCCGACGAAGGGCTTCTCCGGGTCGCGAGTCAGCACGACCTTCGCCTCGTTGTTCTTCTGGTCGTGGGCCTCGTTGACGACCTCGGTCGGGTTCGGGCAGGTAGTCGCTGACCGCCGTCGAGCAGCAGCTGAACGCCCTTGTTCTTGTAGGCAGAGCCGCACATGACCGGCGTCATCTTGAGGGCGATGGTGGCCCGGCGGATCGCGGCCTTGAGCTCCTCGGTCGAGATCGGCTGGTCGTGGACGAACTTCTCGGCGAGGAGGTCGTCCACGTCGGCGACGCTGCTCGATGATGTCGTGCGCGCGCCTTCTTGGCCTGGCCTCGGCGTACTCGGCCGGGATCTCCTCCTCGCGGATGTTCTCGCCGTTCTCGCCGTCGAAGTAGTAGGCCTTGCCGATGATGGGGTCGATGATCCCCTCGAAGCTTGTCCTCCGCGCCGATCGGGACCTGGATCATGACCGGGTGGTGGCCGAGCTTCTCGTTCAGCTGCGCGCCGCGACGCGCTCGTAGTTGGCGCCCGGCGCGGTCCATCTTGTTCACGAAGGCGATGCGCGGCACGTGTAGCGCTTCATCTGCCGGTCGACGGTGATCGACTGGCTCTGCACGCCCGACACCGAGCAGAGCACCAGGATCGCGCCGTCGAGCACGCGCAGCGCGCGCTCGACCTCGATGGTGAAGTCGACGTGGCCCGGGGTGTCGATGATGTTGATGTTGGTGGTCGTTCCACACGCAGTAGGTCGCCGCGGACTGGATGGTGATGCCCTTCTCGCGCTCGAGATCCATCGAGTCCATCTTGGCGCCGACGCCGTCCTTGCCGCGCACCTCGTGGATCTCGTGGATGCGGCCCGTGTAGAAGAGGATGCGCTCGGTGAGGGTGGTCTTGCCCGAGTCGATGTGGGCAGAGATGCCGATGTTGCGGATGCGTTCGATGGGGAAAGAGGACGCCATGACTGGTGTGCTTCCTTACGGAAATGAAAGGAGTGGTGGGCCGCGGCCCTGTACTCGACAACTGCCTGGATTGCCAGAGGGGCTCCCGTGGAGCCCCTCGTTCATTAACCACCCTAATGCAGTGCGGCAAGGGCGCAAGTAACGGCCGGCAGACGGGTCCTTAGCGCAGGCTGTCGAGCCAGGCGGTGGTGCGCTGGACCGCCTCCGTGAAAGACGGGGCGACGAAGATGACGTCCTGGTAGACGGTCGGGTCATAGGGCCGGGCCGCCATCTGTTCAAAGTTGAGCGGGACCAACTGTGCTTCCCGGCTGAAGCGCTCCAGCTCGCCGAAGGACGACAGGAGCCCGGCGCCGTAGGCCTTCAACTTCCCGTCCTCGTAGGCGGCGCCGAATTCCAGGGTGTACCAGTACACGCGCTCAATCTGCTTCAGCACATCCTCGGACACGCGCTCGGCGGCACGGCCGAAGGCGCGGTTGATTTCGGCGAAGCCCGGGTCAGCCAGCGTGGCCGCGTGGCCCACCATTTCATGCACGACGTCTGGCTCGGGAGTGTAGAGCGGGACGGTGTGGTGGCGGATGTACTGGGTGGAGAGGAATTGGTCGGACTTGAGATTGCCGAGAAACGCCCGGGACGCCACCAGCCCGGCCACCGGCACCATGGTGAAGCCGGTTTTGGGGAGCAACTTGACGTTCACCTCGCGCAGCTGGGGGATGCGCGTGCGCGGGAAGGCGAAGTGCGCCGAGCAGTAGCGGTATTCGCGCGAGCCGAAGCGGTCGTGCAGCGGAGCCAGGTGCTGCCACACCGTCTCCCAGACGCCGTGTTCCACGGCGCTGTACTCCACCTCCGGCATCGGGTCTCCCACCCGCCAGCGCAGCGCCCGCTGCGCGATGGCGTTCCGGCGCTGCCGGTACACCGGGTCCCGAAAGCCGGGGTGGTTCTGGTCGAGCTCGACCAAATCCTCCTCTCCGGTGTGTGGCCCCGAGGATTTCGTAGCAGGGGGGGTGGGGTCGGCAGTCATCGCAACTTCCCATTGTAAACCCTTCGACCCACGGCTGCCTGTCGGGCCACCACAGCCTGTGGGCCCGCACGCCCTCGCCCCGACAGCACACCTCCGGCCCGTGCCCCCACGCTGCGGAGAGCCATGCTACTGCTGGCCCTCACGGTGCCCCCCCCACCACCCGAGGAAGTCCGCGCCTCGCCCCTGGGCCGCGCCCTGGTGCGCCTCGTTCTGTCCTGTCTCGGTGCCCTTCCCGGTGGCATGCGGGACGCGCTGGCGCGCACGGTGGGCCGAGTCATTTATGCCCTGGGCATCCGCCGGCAGCTGACGTTGGAGCAGCTGGGCTGGGCCTTCCCCGGCTGGAGCGCGGAGGAATGTCGCCGCGTCGCCCGCCGGACGTATGCGCACATGGCCTCCGCGGCGCTCGACGCGGCGCTCTCCCAGAAGGTGTCTGGCGATGCCTTGGCCGCCGCCGTGCTGCGCGAGGAAAGCCTGGCCATCGAGCGCGCCCTCGCCAAGGGCAAGGGCGTGCTGCTCGCCTCGGGGCATTTCGGCAACTGGGAGCTTCTCGGCGAGGGCCTGACGCGCCAGGGCATCCCCCTCCACGCGGTGGTCCGGCCGCTCAAGGGGGCCTTCAACGCGGAGGTGGTGGCGGGACGGGTCCGCGCGGGCATGCGTCTCATCTCCCCGCGCAATGCGCTGCGCGGGGCGCTGGCGGAGCTGCGCCGCAACCAGGCGGTGGCAGTGCTTTTCGACCAGGCCATCGGCGGAAAGCACGCCCTCTTCGTCCCCTTCTTCGGGCGTCCGGCAGCGACGACGCCGCTGCTCAGTCTGGCGGCCCTGCTGTCCGGTGCCCCGGTGCTGGTGGTGCTGGCCCGCCGGGTGGGCGAGGCGCTGCACATGCAGGTCGAGGGTCCCTTCCCGGTGCCGTCCACCGGGGACCGCCAGCGCGACCTCTGGACGCACACCGCCACCCTTACCGAGGTGCTGGAACGCCAAATCCGCGCGGCCCCGGACCAGTGGCTGTGGCTGCACCGGCGCTGGAAGCTACCCGTGCCCCCGGCCGACGTGCTCCGCTTGGAGTTGCTGGCGCTCGCCGCGGATGACGAGCATGTGCGGCGGTTGCTGGCCGCGGACGGGCGCCTCTTCGAGGGGTACGCCCCCGAGATGGAGGCCGTCCACCGCCGCAATGGCGCTCGCCTGGCCGAGCTGGTGGAGGCCCACGGCTGGCCGGGGCGGTCGCTGGCCGGGGAGGACGGTGCCGAGGCTGCCTGGCGCATCGTCCAGCACGCCATTGGAGAGCCCGCCCTGCAGCGGCGTTGCCTGCCGCTGCTCGAGGCGGCTGCCGCTGCGGGCGAGGTGCCGGCGCTGCAGCCCGCCATGCTGGCGGACCGCATCCGCTACTTCGAGGGGCGCCCGCAGCGCTACGGCACCACCGTCGGCTGGGACGCCGACGGGCGGCTGAGCCCGGGTCCGCTGGAGGCGCCGGACGACGTCGACGTGCGCCGGGCGGCCCTCGGCCTGCCTCCGCTAGCCGCTTCCCTGCAGCCGACGTCCGCAGCGGACACCGGTGAGCTCCCGGTGCCTCGCCCGGCCGACCCGGCCAAGCACCATGCCGACTTCGAGGCGTGGGCGCGCCGGGTGGGCTGGCGCATGTGACGGCAGGGCGGCCGGGGCGTTAAGACTCGCGAGCCAGTGCACGGGAGGCAATCGCGTGGGTGACGACCGTCGGGACTCGCTGGACGAGAGCGTGGCGCGGATGCGACAGGCGATGGACCGGGCCTGGCACGGGACGCTGCAGCAGGCGAGCGACCCGCGCGAGTGGAGGGACGCCTGGCGCGAGCAGCGGCGTGTCTTGCGTGCCCAGCGGCGGCTGCGGCGAAAGGGCTCCAAAGTGCGGGGGGCCGTCTTCCTGGGGGTGGCGGCCATCCTCACCTACCTGGTCATCGACGGCGGGCCCTTCTGGCTGATGTGGGTCGCCCTCGGTCTCACCCTGTCTGGCTTCAGCCAGATTTTTCGCCAGGCCTTCACCGGCGAGAAGCCCGGCGACGTCGTCGAGGGAGAGGCCACGCCGGTGGCCCAGCCGGCCCAGGACCCCGCCAACCTCGCTCGGGTGGATGCCCTTTGCGACAAGCTGCTGGAGGAACTCAAGAAGGGGCCGGCGGTGCTGCGCGAGGTGGTGCGCAACCCCGAACAGTCGGTGCGGGGACTGCGCGACACCATCCACGAGTTGGCCAGGCGCGAAGCAGAAGTCCGCGCCCTGGTGACGAATGCCGACGGCGAGCGCCTGCAACGCGAGCGGGTGGACGTCGTTGCGCGGCGGGACTCCGCCACGGACGCCGTGACGCGCGAGCGCTGGGAGGGCGCCCTCACGGCGCTGGATGCCCAGCTGCAGCATCGAGAGACGATGCGCACCCAAGGGGCACGCCTGGAGGCCGAGCGAGTGCGGCTGGGGTACACCCTGGAAAATCTCTACACCCAGGTCCTGGCGGTCCGCTCGACGGCCGGCGCCGACGCGGGCCTGCAGCTGAAGGCAGGCGTGGAGCGGCTGGGAGACGAGATTTCGGCCGTCGCCGACGCGCTCGAGTCGATGCAGGCGGTGGACGCAGGCGCGGCCGGGTCCCCGGAGACGGCCCCGTTGCAGACGCCCCGCACGCGGGTGTGAGGGCGGGCGGTGCCCTTCACCGGCCGGCGACTGTCCCGCTGATGACGGCGCCGTCGCGTTCCGTCCAGTAGGCGTGCGCCAGACACGGCGTGCTGTGGGCAAGGCCCACCCGGCCGTAGGCGTCGAGCAGCACCAGTCCCCCTTGCCCGCCCACGCGCTGGGACAACAGCGCCACCGCGGCTTCGGCGGCCGCTTGCGCGTCCAGCCCGCGCTCCAGCGCCTGCAGGGCGCGCATGGCCAGGCCCACGCGCAGAATGTGCTCGCCCCAACCGGTGCACGCCACGCCGCCGAGCCCGTCCTCGGCGCCATAGCCAATGCCCGGCAGCGGGGCGTCCCCCACGCGGCCGGGCAGGCTGAAGGACACGCCGCCGGTGCTGTTGCCGGCGGCCAGTCGGCCCGCCGCGTCCAGCGCCACGGCACCTACCGTGTCCGCGGGCCCGAAGCTGTCCGAGGCCTTGCGCCTCCCGGCGAGGAATTCCTGGTACAGGGTTTGTTCCCGTCCGACGACCAGCGAACGGTTGTCCACCGCTTCAAAACCTTGCGCCCGGGCGAAGGCCTCGGCGCCTTCACCCACCAGGAAGTGGTGCTCGCTCGCCTCCAGCACGCGCCGCGCCAGGGAGATGGGATTCTTGAAGTGCTTCACCACCGCCACCGCTCCCACTTTGAGAGAGGTGCCGTCCATGAGGCCAGCATCCAGTTCCACCGAGCCATCGGCGACCAGGACCGAGCCTGTCCCAGCATCGAAGGTGGGGTCGTCCTCCATCACCTGGATGGCCGCCTCGACCGCGTCCAGCGCCGAGCCACCCCGCTGAAGGGCATCGCGGCCCCGCTCCGCGGCCGCCCGGCAGCCGGCCCGGTGCGCCTCGCGCCGGGCGGCAGGAATGCTCCAGGCCCCTCCATGCACCACCAGCGCTGGAGAGACCCGCGCCCTCGCTGACCGCGTCGCAGCCAAGCCCCTGCTACCGGGTGAAGGGTTGGTGGACGCCGCGGGTGGGCAGCCGGGAGGGCTGCCCGGTGAGCCAGGCGTCGGCGGCGCGGGCCGCCTCGCGACCGTCGGAGATGGCCCAGACGATGAGGCTGGCGCCGCGGCTGGCGTCGCCGGCCGCGAAGACGCCTGGGGCCGAAGTGGCGAAGGCGTTGTCCACGCGGATGTTGCCGCGCGCGTCGAGCGCGAGCCCAAGTTGCTGGCTCAACAAGCTGGTCTCCGGGCCGACGAAGCCCATCGCCAGCACCACCATGTCCACCGGGTAGGCGACTTCGCTGCCCGGTACCTCGACGAAGCGCCAGACGCCGTCCGGCTCCCGCGCCAGCTCCACGTGGACGGCGTGCAGGGCACCCAGACGGCCGTCTTCTCCGGTGAGTTTCTGCGTCATGAGGCCGAACGCCCGCTCGCCGCCCTCCTCCTGGCTCGACGACGTCCGGAAGACGAGCGGCCACTGGGGCCAGGGGTTGTTGGTGGCGCGCTCGCGCGGGGGCATGGGCAAGAGTTCAATCTGCCGGACATCGGCGGCCTGCTGTCGGAGCGCCGTCCCGAGGCAGTCTGAGCCGGTGTCCCCGCCGCCCAGGATGATGACGCGCCTGCCGTGCGCCGTGGGCGCATCGACCGGCACCAGCTGGCCGGCCAGGCGCCGGTTCTGCGCCTCGAGAAAGTCCATCGCCCGCACCACGCCGTGGAGCTCCCGTCCCGGGACCTCCAGCTCCCGCGGACGTTGTGCGCCGACCGCCAGGACCAGCGCATCGTGGCTGGCCCGCAGTGCCTCGAAGGTGGGCTCGCGACCCACGTCGACGCCGGTCCGAAAGAGCACGCCCTCCTCCTCCAGCACCGCCAGTCGTCGGTCGATGACCCACTTCTCCAGCTTGAAATCCGGGATGCCGTAGCGCAGCAGCCCGCCGAGGCAGGGGGCCCTCTCAAAGACGGTGACGGTGTGACCGGCCTGGTTCAGCTGCGCCGCCGCCGCCAGCCCGGCCGGACCGCTGCCCACCACCGCCACCTGCTTTCCGGTGCGCAGTGGGGGAGGACGCGCACGCACCCACCCTTCCTGGAAGGCGCGCTCGATGATCTCCTTCTCCACTGTCTCGATGGCCACCGCGTCCTGGTCGATGGCCAGGACGCAGGCCGCCTCGCAGGGCGCAGGGCAGAGCCGCCCCGTGAATTCGGGAAAGTTGTTGGTGCTATTGAGCGAGTGAAATGCGGTTTCCCAGTGGTTTCGGAAGACCTGCTCATTGAATTCGGGGATGAGGTTTCCGAGCGGGCAGCCCTGGTGGCAGAAGGGAACGCCGCAGTCCATGCACCGTCCCGCTTGCTGGCGGGCGGTCTCCTCGCTGAGCGCCTCGGTGAATTCGGTCCAGTCGTGCAGGCGCTCGGACTTAGCCCGCTTGGCCGGTGCCGCCCGCCGCCATTCCATGAAGCCGGTCACCTTGCCCAAGGACGCGCTAGCCTTCCACCGCGCGCAGGCGCGCCGGGGCTGGGGGCGGTCGCATGGCGGCACGGCGCGCCTGCAGCACGGCCTTGTAGTCGGTCGGCAACACCTTGACGAAGTGCGGGACGAGGTGTTGCCAGTTGTCGAGGACCCGCCGGGCCAGGGGGCTTCCGGTGTGCCGGACGTGGTTTTCCACCAGCCCGTACACCAGCCAGATGTCCGACTCGTCCACCAGGGACTCCAGCTCCACCATGGCCGTGTTGCACCGCGCCCGGAAGCGACGCTCGCGGTCCAGGACGAAGGCCAGCCCGCCGCTCATTCCGGCGGCGAAATTTCGACCGGTGGGGCCGAGGACCACCACCACTCCGCCGGTCATGTACTCGCAGCCGTGGTCGCCGATGCCCTCCACCACCGCGGTGGCACCGCTGTTGCGGACGGCGAAGCGTTCGCCGGCCAGCCCGGACACGTACAGCTCGCCCGAGGTGGCCCCGTACAGGACGGTGTTGCCCACCGCGACGTTTTCCTCGGGCGCGAAGCGGCTGGCCGCCGGCGGGCGGACGATGATGCGGCCGCCGGACAGCCCCTTGCCGGCGTAGTCGTTGGCATCGCCTTCGAGTTCCAGGGTGACGCCGCTGGCCAGGAAGGCCCCCAGGCTCTGTCCGGCGGAGCCCCGCAGGCGCACCCGGATGCTGTCGTCGTGCAGGCCGGTCGCCCCGCGGCGCTGGGCGATTTCTCCGCTGAGCATTGCCCCCACCGCCCGGTGGGCGTTGCGCACCGGCAGCACCACCATGGTCGGTGGGCCGCCGTCGAGGGTGGTGCGGGTGCGCCGCAGAAGTTCGTGGTCGAGGTGGTCAGAGACGTCCTTGCGCTGCACCGTGACGCAGAGGCGCGGAACGCCGGGGGCCGCCCGGGGCGGGGCGAGCAGCGCGGAGAGGTCGAGCATCCGCGTCTTCCAGTGCTGCAAGTCGGTCCGTGGCCGGAGAAGGTCGACCCGGCCCACCACCTCATCCAGGGTCCGCGCCCCCAAGGAAGCGAGCAGTCGGCGGACTTCCTCGGCCACAAAGAAAAAGAAGTGGACGACGCCCTCCGGCGTGCCGGAGAAGTGCTTGCGGAGCTCGGGGTCCTGGGTAGCGATGCCCACCGAGCAAGTGTTGAGGTGGCACTTGCGCAGCATGATGCAGCCGAGCGCCACCAGCGACGCCGTTGCCATGCCGAATTCCTCGGCGCCGAGCAGCGCCGCCACCACCACGTCGCGTCCCGTCCGCAGGCCGCCGTCCACCTGCACGCGGATTCGGTCGCGCATCTGATTTTCCACCAGCACCTGCTGCGTCTCGGCCAGGCCCAGTTCCCAGGGTAGCCCCGCGTACTTGATGCTCGACATCGGGGAGGCCCCGGTGCCGCCCTCGTAGCCGGAGATGACGACGCACCCGGCTCCCGCCTTGGCCACGCCGGCGGCCACCGTCCCCACCCCCACCTCGCTCACCAGCTTCACGCTCACCCGGGCCGACGGATTGACCGACTGCAAGTCGTAGATGAGCTGGGCCAGGTCCTCGATGGAGTAGATGTCGTGGTGGGGTGGCGGGGAGATGAGCGTTACGCCGGGCGTCGACCACCGCACCTTGGCGATGCGCTCGTCCACCTTGTGCCCCGGCAGCTGCCCGCCCTCGCCGGGCTTGGCGCCTTGGGCGATTTTGATTTGCAGCTCATCGGCATTCACCAGGTACTCAGCCGTCACACCGAAGCGAGCCGAGGCCACCTGCTTGATGGCGCTCCGGCGCAAGTCGCCATTGGCGTCGGGCAGGTAGCGTCGGGCCTCCTCGCCGCCCTCGCCTGAGTTGCTTCGTCCGCCGATGCGGTTCATGGCGATGGCCAGCGTCTCGTGCGCCTCGGCGCTGATGCTGCCGAAAGACATGGCCCCGGTGACGAAGCGCCGCACCAGCTCGCTCGCCGGCTCGACCTGCTCCAGCGGCACCGGCGTGCAGCGGTCGGTGGCGAAGGCCAACAGGCCGCGCAAGGTGGCCGGCGTCGTCGTCTCGTCGTCGGCCGCCTGGGAGTACTGGGCGTAGGCGCCCGGGTCGCCGGAGCGCACCGCCGCCTGCAGCAAGGCCAGCGTGGTCGGGTTCCAGCGGTGGTGCTCGCCGCGCCGGCGCCACTGGTAGTAGCCGCCCACCGGCAGCCCGACGCCGTCCCCGGGGTTGGGCCCGAAGCCGCGGGCGTGCCGCTCGAGGGCCTCGCGGCCCAGCTCCGCCAGGCCGATGCCACCGAGCCGAGAGGGCGTCCCGGTGAAGTGCTTCTCGACGAGGGCCCGGTCGAGTCCCACCGCTTCGAAGATTTGGGCGCCCCGGTAAGACTGCAGCGTGGAGATGCCCATCTTCGACATGACCTTCAACAGGCCCTCCGAGATGGCCTGGCGGTAGCGCGTCTCCGACGTCGCCTCATCCACCGCGACGTCGCCAGCGACGGCCTGTGAGCGGACCGTGTCGAAGGCGAGGTAGGGGTTGACGGCCGCGGCGCCGTAGCCGAACAGCAGCGCGAAGTGGTGCACCTCCCGGGCCTCGGCGGTCTCCACCAAAAGGCCGGTCTGCATCCGGACACCGTCGCGGACCAGCCGCTGGTGCACTGCTGAGAGCGCGAGTAACACCGGGATGGCCAACTGCCGGGCGTCCACGCCGCGGTCGCTGAGGATGAGGATGCTGCATCCCTCGTCGAGTGCCGCTGCTGCCTTCTGCCTCAGCTGGTCGACCGCCGCCTCGAGGGCCCCGGGTCCGCCCTCGGCCGGGTAGAGGAGCGACAGGGTGTGCGTCTGGAACATCCCCTGGCCCTTGATGGCGGCCAGGCGCGCCATCTCGCCATTGGTGAGGATGGGCCCGGGGAGGGTGAGCCGGTGGCACTGCTCCGGCGTCTCGTCCAGGGTGTTTCCGTCCGGACCGGTGGCGGTGGCCAGTGTCATCACCAGCGACTCGCGGATGGGGTCGATGGGTGGGTTGGTGACTTGCGCGAACAGCTGGTGGAAGTATCGGAAGAGGTTGGGCGCCTGGTCGCTGAGGACGGCCAGCGGCGTGTCGTTGCCCATGGAACCGACCGGCTCATGCCCGCCCTCAGCCATGGGCTGCAGAAGCAGGCGGATGTCCTCGTCGCTGTAGCCGAAGGCCCGCTGCAGCCGGCCGAGCTGCTCGCCCTCCAGCGGTTGCGGCGCTGGCACCGATGGCAACTCGTCGAAGGTGAAGACGTTCTTGTCCAGCCAGCGACGGTAGGGCCAGCGTCCGGTGATGTCCCGCTTCAGCTCATCGTCCTCGACGATGCGCCCCTCTTCGGTATCCACCAGGAACATGCGCCCCGGCTGGAGCCGTCCCTTGCGGCGGACGCGCTCCGGCGGCACCTCCAGCACCCCGGTCTCCGAGGCGAGGATGACCTTGTCGTCGTCGGTCTCCATCCAGCGCGCCGGGCGGAGGCCGTTTCTGTCCAGCGTTGCGCCGATGCGAACGCCATCGGTGAAGGCGATGGCTGCCGGTCCGTCCCACGGCTCCATCAGTGCGCTCGAGTATTCGTAATAGGCACGCCGCCCATCATCCATGCCCGGGTCGCCTTCCCAGGCCTCGGGAATCATCAACATCATCGCCTGCGGCAGGGTCCGTCCGCCCATCGTCAGGAGCTCGAGCATGCTGTCGAACTGGGCCGAGTCGCTGGCGTCCTCCCGGACGATGGGAAACAGGCGGTCCACGCTGCCGAAGAATTTCGCCGACTGCAGCTGGCTGCGCCGCGCGGCCAGGTGGTTGCGGTTGCCGCGCACGGTGTTGATTTCGCCGTTGTGGGCAATCAGGCGGAAGGGCTGGGCCAGCTCCCAGGTGGGGAAGGTGTTGGTGGAGAAGCGCGAGTGCACCAGCGCCAGCGCGCTCACCATGTCCGGGTCCTGCAGGTCCCGGTAGAAGCGCTGCAGCCGCGTCGGCAGCAGCAGGCCCTTGTAGACGATGGTCTCGGCCGAGAGACTGACGATGTGGAACCGGCCCTCCGGGTCGAGGCCGCGCTCGCGCACCCGGTTTTCCACCAGCTTGCGGATGACGTAGAGCTTGCGCTCGAAGGCAGAGGGGACGACGCGGCGGCGGGCGATGTAAATCTGGCGCAGCACCGGGGCGCTCTCGCGTGCCAACCACCCCATCTGGCTCTCGTCGATGGGGACGTCGCGCCAGCCGATGACGCGCTGGTGCTCTTCCTCGGCCACCTCCTCGAAGACGGCCTCGCAGGCCGCGCGCGCCGCCGGGTCCTGGGGAAGGAAAACCTGCCCCACCCCGTAACAGCGCCTCCGGGGCATCTCGAAGCCCAGGCGCAGCCCCTCTCGCTTGAAGAAGCGGTGCGGCAGCTGCAGCAGGATGCCCGCCCCGTCCGCCGTCTCCGGGTCCGCCCCGCAGGCGGCCCGGTGGCTCAGCCGGTCGAGGATGCCGAGCGCATCCTCGACGATGGAACGGGACTTCTCGCCTCGAATGTGGACCACGAAGCCAACGCCACAAGCGTCGTGCTCCGTCGTTGGCTCATACAGTCCGTGTCTCTGAGGCAGGGGCAACCGCGACCCTCCTGTCCGCCCGGCGGGAACGCAGGACGGATGTAAGACTGTAATGCGATGCGTCGGCTGGACTCAACGCCGTCCGGGCGGGCGTCGCTGGGGGCCGTCACAGGGCCATTCGCAGACCGACCCCCAGCTGAAGGATGGGGGCGTGGACGGTTACCGTGGCGGGCTTGGTCGTCGGTGGGTTGGTGGCCGGCGTCGCGTAGAACTGGACGTCGGGGATGGTGAAGCCCAGGCGGAACTCGCCGCCCAGGTGGCCGTAATCCACCGCCGTATAGGCCTCCAGTTGCAGGTAACTCAGCACCGTGACGATGAAATCCAGCCGGGTGATGGCGCTGACGTCGCTGAGGTTGCCGATGGTGGTCAGCACCCACGTCGTCTTCGCCGTCGTGTCCAGCAAGGTCGCGCTGAAGGCCAGGTAATTCCGCCCGACATAGAACGGCTGGTAGGCGCCTTCGAGAATGAGGTTGGGGTACTGCTTGGAGCCGAAGCTGCCGGTGTTGAAGAAGTATTCGACGCCGAAGGTGATGCTCTTGTTGCCCTCGAGATTGAGCGAGTAGGTGGCGCCCGCCACTGCCTGGTAGACGGGGAGGGAGGGTTGCTGGACCGGGCCGAAGGGGTAGCCGCCGTAGGTGCCTGGCTGGACGATGCTGCTGGCTGCTGTCGCTCCACAATTCAGGCTGTTGGGCAGGTCCAGACACTGCTTCACCACCGCCTCGGCGTAGAGGTCGACGTCGCCCAGTCCCCCGGTCGCGTACGCGCCCACGCGCCAAGCGCGGTTCTTCTGGGCGAGTCCGTTCACCCCCACCGCCCCGCCCTTGAAGTCGTATTCGATTTGCCCGGCGCCCCCGACGTCTTCCAGCACGCCGTTGGTGTTGTTCTGGGTGCCGGTGATGACGTTGATGGAGCCACCAGCGGTGCCCAGGGTGTTGGTGTTCTGCGTGGGCTCGAACACGGCCACCGCGGTGAAGTTGAGGCCCACTTTCTCCCAGGGGATTTGCACGCGGAGCATGCTCACGCCGAGCCGCGCGTCGAAGATGGCGAGCGGGTCCCTTGGCCGGCTGGCCAGGAAGTCGTCCGGGTTGAAGTACTGGCCGGCTCCCCATTTGACGTGCTGCCGTCCGACGGTGAAGAAGACGGCGTGCGCGATGTCGAAGCTGAGCCAGGCCGAATCCAAGTAGACGGCCGGATTGCTGACGGATTGGATTCCGGCAGTGGGAACCCCGGTCACGAAGACGGTGCTGCCAAGCAGCGGGTCATAGGTCAGGCGACCGAGCACGAAGGCGCGCAGACGGTCCGTGGGGCGGGCATCCAGGTACACGTCCAAAAGCGTGGGCAGCGAAAGGCTGGACTGGCCGACGTCCTGGTCCTGCGAGATGACGGTGATGGCGCGGACGTAGAACTGCCCGCCGATTTTGAGCGCATCCTCCTTCACCAGGCCCGCGGCGAAGGCATCCTGCGCTGGAGCGCCGGTGAGAATCTGCTGCTCGCCGGCGGCGCTGGTGCGGTCCGGTGCCGGTCCGGCGCTCGGAATAAGCGGTGGGCCCGACGGCGCTAGTGTAGGGGCCCCGGGCGTCCCCGCGTCGGGGGGCGCCCCGAAGAGGGCCTCTTCGTCGGGGCGCCCCTGGGCCAGGGCATTGCCGGCGAGCAGTCCCAGAAGGAGCGCCGCCGCGCGGACTGTCATCGGCTCTTCGCCTCGAGCCAGGCCTTGGTGAAGATGTTTGCCTCGAGGGGCCGCAGGTCCACGCTCTTCAGCACGACGATGGTGCTGTTCTCCTTTTCGACCTCGTCGTAAATGCGGATTTCTCCCGGGTACCAGACCTCGGCCTTCTTCGACTCGCTGTAGAGTTTCTGCCAGCGGGGGTAATAGAGCGTGCGCATGAGGCGGCCGGACAGCGCGAACTCCTGCCGCTTGAGGACGTTGCCACTCGCCTTGTCGACCCACAGCTTCACCACCGGGTAGGCGACGTCGATGTTCGGCTTGACCTTCAACTCGAGCTCCCAGACGTCGAATTGCCCGAGCTTGCCCTCGCCCTTGGAGGTGGCGTCGTATTCCTCGGCCAGCTTCGACTGGTCGAAGTCCGCGCGCCGGCTGTCGGTCCCGGCGATGCGCTCCCGCTCGGTGCGGCGGTCCCACTTGCCGGTGCCCGGGTCATAGGACCAGAGGTTCTTGTCGAGGCGGATGTAGCCCTTGCCCGCCTCCCCCTTGGGCTTGGTGAAGAGAATCATCAGCTTCTCGTCCTCGTCGCGCCGGTAGATGAGGGCTTCGCGGGCGATGTCCGTCTTGTCCTTCTCCTTCTGCTCCAGGTAGGCGAGCGACTTGTAGTCGCCGCTGTTGTGCTGTCGGTAGTCGATGGTCTTGAGGACTTGGAGGACCGCATCCTGGTTGGCGAGCGGTGCTCCGAGGGCCGGGGTCGCCAAGACCAGGCACGAAAGAAGAAAAGACGTCTTCAAGTCAGCCCACCTGGTGCATGGCCGTCACCGGCTGGAGCCGGGCGGCGAGGAAGGAGGGGATGAGGGAGATGGCGGTGGTGCAGCCGGTGATGAGCAGCACCGAGCCGAGCAGGGCGCTCGGCAGGACGGCGAGGTGGACTTCCTCCCGCATCAAGAAGAGCTGCACCGTGATGGGGGCATGCAGGTGGGCGGCGTTGATGAGGGCGCACACCAACAGGCCGAGCAGCGCGCCGAAGAGGGCCGAGGCCAGGGAGAGGCTGAGCGCCTCCACCAGGAACATCGCCAGCACCCCCGTCCTTTGCATCCCGATGGCGCGCAGCGTGCCGATCTCGCGGGTGCGCTCGCGGATGGCGATCCACAGCGTGTTCATGATGCCGACCGCGATGATGGCGAGCAGGATGCCGATCAGCACGAAGGACAGCCAGGTGATGGCGGTCAGCGTCCACTGGACGAAGGCGATCTCGTCCTCCCAGTTGGTGACGTCGAGCTTCTGACCGGTCCAGTCCTCGCGGTTGACCGACTCGAACTTCTGGAAGAAGGCGCGCGGGTCGGGGTCCATCAGCTGAAAGCCCGCCGCGGGCAGCACTTCCCGCAGCCGTGCTTCCACTTTCGGGACGTCGCGGATGTCCTTCAAGTACAGCATCAGCGCGCCGGTGGAGTCCTCGTTGAGGGCGTATAGAGCCCGCAGGGTGTCGGCCGGGACGTAGGTGTTCCAGCATGCTGAGCAGGCCGACGTTCCTGGCGATGGCGACCACCCTGACGTCGACGGTGTTGTTCGCGCCCCGCAGCGTATACGACGACAGCGTGATGACGTCGCCGACCTTCACGCCCAGCTTCTGGCCTGCTCCTCGAAGAGGAGGATCGTGCCGGGCTCGGCGAGGTCGTCGAGCGAGCCCTGCTGACCTGCACCACCCGCCGGAACCCCGGCTCATTGGGGATGTCGATGCCGTTGACGCCCACCTGCAACGAGCCCGTGTCGCTGACCAGCTTGGCCCAGCCGCGACCGCGCTCGGTCACGTAGTCGAGCTCCGGCACCTGGTGCCGAATCACCTCCAGCACCTTCTTGTAGTGCGTCACCACCGGCGCGGACTGCCCGGCCGTCACCTTGAAGAAGCCGCCGACGTTCACGTGGCCGGTCATCAGCGTCGTCGCCGACTCGAGCATCGTGGCCCGAATGCCGTTGAGGAGCCCGAGCAGGACCACCAGCAGCATGGTGACGCCGGCGATGGCGCCGCCCAGCAACAGCGTGCGACGCCGGTGGGTGCACCAGGTTGCGGAAGGCGATGAGGAAGAGTTGGCGCATGGCGGAAGCTACTCGTCCGCTCTGCATCGCACGCACCGGCGGCACGCGCGTGGCCAGGAAGGCCGGGTAGAGGGTGGACACGACGCTCACCACCAGAACGATCACGATCGCCGCGATGACGTTGCTGCTCGACAGGTGGGGGTAGAGCCGGGGCCCGGAGAAGAAGAAGTACAAGATGTCGGTCGTGGCCGGGATGCCCTTGGCGCCCACCCAGCCGACGATGCCTGCGCCGAGCAGCGCCCCGGCCGCCCGAAGACCACCCCCAGCGTCAGTGTCTCCGACGAGCACCATCGCCAGGACGAAGCCCCGCTGCGCCCCGATGGCGCGCATCGTCCCGACCTCGGCGGTCCGCTGCAGGGTGGCCATCATCATCGCGTTGTTGATGATGACCATCGCGACGACGAAGATGATGAACGCGGCGACGTAGAGCACCAGCCGTGCCAGCATTACCAACTGGCCGAGAATGCCGGAGGCCTCCTGCCAGGAGAGGGCCTTGAGCCCAGGTGCTCGCGGTCGGACAGCTCGCGTACCTCCCGTAACGTCTGCTTCAGCTTGCTCGGGTCCTTGAGGATGACGGCGGCGTTGAGCACGACGCCGCGGCTGATCTCGGCATGGTCGAAGACGCGCTGTTGGAGGTCCTTGCGCCGGAGCTTGGCGGCGGTTCCCGGGAAGGCCTTCTTGTCGTCGATGAGGCCCGGGGTCGCCTCGGCCACCACCTTGCGCCCGCTTCCGAACAGCTCCTCCTCGGCGTGGTTGCGGTCGACCTCCTGCGCGCCGGCTTCCTTCTTGAGCGCCTGAATCTCCGCGCTGGTGTCGGCGCTGAGGTAGCCGTACAGCTCTCGGAAGGACATGATGTCCATCAGGCTGATGTTCCCGGCCAGCGGCGACTTTTCCAGGCCCTTGAACCGAAAGGTGCCCCACACCGGGATGTTCAAGCTCTTCATGTAGCCGCTGCGGGTGAAGGCCGTGATGGTGAGCATGTCGCCGACCCGGAGACGGTAGAGCTGAAGCAGCGGGGCGAGCTCCTTGTAGAAGAACTCGTAGCGCGCGTGGAAGTTGTCGTCGGTCAGGCGAAGAAGGCCGAGAGCAGCTCGGGCAGCGTCGCCCTCCGAGCGGCCGAGAGAGGCGCGCAGCGCCGCGCACCGCCTGCTCGGACTTCAGGGGGTCGAGCTGCAGGAGGATCTCGCGGGTCTGCTGCGTGTTCTCGTGGACGTAGCGCTGGAGCTCCGGGTCCGTCGACGATGCGCGCGCCCGTATCCACCGCCTCCTTGATCTGGTCCAGCCGACGGGCCGTCTTCAGCTTGAGCTACTCCTCGTAAGTGAACTTCGAGAGCAACAAGCCGCGGCGCCCGGGGGGAACCGCCTGCCCGTCGACGATCTCCATCCGGTCGAACGACTTGGCGAACCCGTCCAGGTCGGTGCCGACGTAGCGCAGGGGCACCAGGTCAGCGTCGGGAAGCTGTGGCGCGATCTTGTTCTCGAGGAACTCCAGCGCGGCGTAGGGGTCCTCGTCGAAGCCCTGCCAGAAGGCGTCGGAGGAGGCGCGCTCCACCGCCGCGAACGCCTCGGGGTCCCGCGCCTCGGTGGTCTCCATCTCCGTGGCGCGCGCGAGGTCGGCCTGGAGGACCCTGACAATCTGCCGCACGTGCTCCTTGAGGCTCTGCCGCTTGGCCTCGAGCTCGGCTGTCTTGCCGTTCTCCTTCTCCTCGCGCACCACGCCGCGCAGCTCCTCCAGCGTGAGGTCGACCGTGTTGCCGGAGGTGATCAGCGCGCCGTTGATGCCCATCGGCACCACGGCCTTCACGTTCGGCAGCTTGGAGATGGCCCCCTCGACGCGCTGGAAGTCCTGCATCGGGCTCGAGGTCCGGCTCGTTGCCCATGGTGGGCCAAATGGACATCGGGTCGCTGGCTGGTGACGCTGTAGACCTGGATGTGCCCGGCGACGCTACCGATGATGCTGCGGCTCATCGAGCCGACCAGGCTGTCGAGCAGCGCGCCGCCCACGACCAGCAGCAGCGTGCCGAAGAAGATGATGGCCCCGATGAGGAGGTTGATGCGGCTGCGGAACAGGTTCCGGAGCGAGACCTGGAGCAGCAGCCGAAGCATCAGTGCATCCCCGCGGCCTGCGCCCCGCCCAGTGGCTTCTCCCGGTCGACAATCTTGCCGTCGGCCAGGCGCACGACGGCGTTGGCGTGGCTCATCACCTTGGCGTCGTGGGTCGAGAAGATGAAGGTCGTGCCTTCTCGCTGCGGTTCAGCTCCTTCATCAGATCGATGATGTGCTCGCCCGGTCACCGAGTCGAGGTTGGCGGTCGGCTCGTCGGCCAGCACCAGCTGCGGGCCGCGTCACCAGCGCCCGCGCGATCGCCACGCGCTGGCGCTGGCCGCCGGACAGCTCGCTCGGGCGGTGGTCGGCGTGCTCGGCGATGCCCACCTGCTCGAGCAGCAGCATCACCCGCTTCCGCCGCTCCGGGGCGCCGAGCTTGCGCTGCAGCAGCAGCGGGAACTCGACGTTCTGGAAGACGCTGAGCACCGACACCAGGTTGAAGCTCTGGAAGATGAAGCCGATGGTGTTCAGCCGCAGGTAGGTGAGCTCCCGCTCGCTCAGCTCGGCCGTGTTCCTGCCCGCCACCACCACCGTGCCCCGCGTGGCGACGTCGACGCAGCCGATCAGGTTGAGCAGCGTGGTCTTGCCGCTGCCCGACGGGCCGGCGATGGAGATGAACTCGCCGCCGCCACCTCGAGCGAGACGCCCCGCAGCGCCGGCACCAGCGTCTTGCCGAGGCTGTACTCCTTGTACACGTCGACGATGCTGACGATGGGGGCCATTCCGTGCGTCTCCCTGTTGGCAACGGCTAACCGCGCAACCTTGGCCGGGTCAAGCGGCGTCACTGTAAAGAACGGTGAGCCGCTCTAACACCCGCGCCTGTCCCGCGTCCCCTCGCGCGGGAACGCCCGTGGCCGCGAGGGGGCCCGGTTTGGCTCAACGGGGCTCGACGCGCGTGCCGTCCCGCAGCGCCTCACCAGGGTAGAGCGCCACCTGCTGCCCCGCCGTCAGGCCGGAGAGGACCTCGGCATCCGCGTCGTTGCGTCGGCCGAGCTCGACGCGGCGCAGGTGCGCCCGGCCGTCGTCGACGGTGAAGACGGCCCAGCCCGTTCCCTGCCGGAAGGCGGCCCCGGTTGGGACGAGCAGGACATCCGCTGCGTCCACCGTCACGACGCGCACCTGTACGCGGTACCGGTCCTGTAGCCCGACGCGCGCCTCCGCGGCGTCGGTCAGGTCGGCGAGGACATTCACCCGCTGTTCCTCCACGCCCAGCGCCGACACCTTGGTGAAGGCGCTCGGCTCGACGCGGCGGACGCGCGCGTGCAGCGTCCTGTCTCCGCCCCAGCGCTCGATGAGAACCTCCTGCCCGGGACGGACGACCACGGCGTCCGTCGTCAACAGGTCCGCCACCACCTCGAGCGCATCCGTGTCGCCTAGCTCGAACAGCGGCGTGCCCGGCTGCACCACGCCCTCGCTTTCCTGAAGGACGCGCAGCACCACGCCCCGCACCGGCGACGTCACTTTCCATTCCTGCTGCGTGGCGGGACCTTCCCCGCGGGTTTGAAGCAGCGCCGCGCGGGCCACCTCCAGGTCATGCCGGGCGACGTCGGCTGCGCGGGCCGCCATCTCCACCTCCCGAGAGCGGGTGCTGGAAGTGAACTCGGCCCGGTCCAGCGCTTCCCGCGAGATGCTGCCCGCCTTGGCTAAGCTGCGCGCCCGCTCCACCTCACGCTCGGCCAGCTCGAGGGCGTTACGCGCCCGGGCCAGGGACGCCTCCGCCTGACGGAGCCCATCGGCGGCGGAGCGGGCGCGGGCCTCGACTTCGGCCCGGGTGCGCGCGTCGAGCAGCGGGGGGGCCACCGGGACCAGCCGCGCCAGTACCGTCTCCGGCTCCACGGCGTCCCCAGCCTTGAGCTCCGGCCGGGCCAGCGTCCCAGACAGCGGCGAGGAGACGACGTGCCGCTCTCGGACACGCACCGTGCCGTCCTCGTCCACGGTGACGCGCAGGGGGCCCCGGTGCACCACGCCCACGTCCACCAGCTGGGGCCTGGGCCGCAGCGCGAATACCAGCAGGCCCACGACGGCGAGCGCTCCGACGACCAGGGCGACATGGCGCACCTTCATTCGCTACTCCCGTGTCTTGAGGACGGCGACCAGGTCCAGCGTGTCCACCCGTCGGCGCACCACCAACGCGCTCAGCGCGCCGGCCACCACCACCGTCACCATGCCCAAGACAAAGCTCCAGCCGGAGGCCAGGACGGGCATTCGCAGCATGTCGTTTCCGAAGATGGGGATGACTGTCTTCGCCAGTCCCCAGCCAATGAAGCAGCCGAGCGGCAATCCCACCAGCATGACGACGGCCAGCTCTCCAAAGAGGACGCCGGCCACCTCGGCGCGCGTGAAGCCCATGACGCGCAGGGTGGCCAGCTCCCGGGCTCGCTCGGCCAGGGCGATTCGGGCGTCGTTGTACACCACCGCAGCGGCCAGCGCCGCGGCAAAGCCGAGCATCATGGAGAGGTTGGTGGCGATCGACCGGCGCACCAGCTCGCGGAAGTTGCGCCGCACCGACCTGGCCAACGTGGCACCCGTGGTGCGCGGAAGTCCCTTCAGCGTGGCAAACAGTGCCTCCGCCTGGTTGCCATCCAGGCGCAGGAAGGCTGCGTCGACGGCGCTGGCCTCGTCCAGCAGGCGCGAAAGGGCGTCGGATGTCATGTATGCGCCGAGCCCGAGCGCCTCGCTCACCACGCCCGTCACCCGGACGTCCCGCGCCCGCCGGTCGCCCGTCAGCACCTCCACGCGGAGTATGTCGCCCGAATGCACCGCAAGCTGTTCCGCCAACACGGCCGACAGCAACAGCCCGCGCTCGGGCAAAAGAACGTTCCGCAGCCCATCGTTCAGCAGGGGTCGCAACTGGGTCTCGGGGTCGACTCCCAGGAGCGCCACGTCCTTCATCCGGTGCCCGGCTCTCAGCCGAACTGGCACCTGCCGCATGGCTTCGGCACGCACCACTCCCGGCAGTGTCCTCAGCGCGGCGAGTGCCCTCGTTCTGGAGAGCGTGTCGGTGAGGGGAAGCGCCGCGTCCTCACGCTGAGACGCCGGCAGCGAGTCGTCCATCAGGTAGAAGAGACCGTCGAACATGATGAGCATCACGACGACGATGGCCACGGCAAGACTGACGGCCAGGGCCGAGAGTGTCGTCCGGACCCCCTGGCGTTCGACGTTGCGAAGCACCAGCTGGCCCGTGGCGTGGACCAGTCGGCCGACGCCCAGCCGGTCCAGGAGTGTCGCCCGGAAGATGGGGGGCGAGGGTGGGCGCATCGCCTCGGCCGGCGGTAGCGACGTCGCCTGGCGTACGCTGCGTAGGGCGCCAAGGAGCGCTGCAGCGAGGCTCACGCCACCCGCGAACAGGATGAGCCCAACGTCCATGTGCACCAAGAGGACGGGGAAATGGAAGTAATGCTCATACTGCGTGGTGAGCAGACGGAGGTAGCCTGCGCCGAGGCCAGTGCCGAGGAGGACGCCGAGCAACACCACCGTCGCCACCAGCTTCACGTAGTGCAGCCCAATGCGCCCGTTGCCGTAGCCCACGGCCTTTAGCACCGCGATTTGCTCACGCTCGGTCGCCACCAGCCGTGACAGGACGACGTGCAGGAGAAACGCGGCCACGCTGAGGAAGATGGCGGGCAGAAAGCTCGACATGGTGGCGAGCTGCGCGAATTCGTCCGTCACCAACTTGTGGGATGTCTGCCGCTCCCGTCCGTAGGCGCCAAGGCTTCCATACCGGTCGAGGAGTCTGTCGACGGCCACCAACACGGCTTCCGGCCGCGCGCCGGGCGACAGTCCGAGGCTGACGTCGTTGAAGGCGCCGGTGCAGTCAAACGCTGCGGCGAGGCCCTCCCGGGGCACCCAGGCCACGCCGAAGCGGATGTTGTCGGGAAAGACCGCCCCTTCCTGCAGCTGGTAGATGTACTCGGGGCTCAGTGCGATTCCCACCACCTGGAGTGTCTGGCGGCGTCCGTTGACCACCGCCGTCAGGGACGTGCCGGGATGGAGGCCCGTGGCCATGGCGAAGGCCTCGTTGAGCAGCACCTCGTTCAGGCGCCCCGGCGCCGGCCAGCGGCCACTGCGCAGGTGGAGCTGGTTGACCGGGGACTGGCCCGCCGACGGAATGCTGACCAGCCGAAGCGTCGCCGGCTCGGCCACGCCAGGGACGTCGACCGCCACGTCCTCCACCACCCGCGTCGCCACCTGGGCCACGCCAGGAATCTCCTCGAGTTGCCGCGCCACCGGCTCGGGCGCGCGCTTCAGTCGCGCGAAGACGTGGGCGAAGTGGTACCGCTCGTAATACTCGGACCGGGATACCTGGAGAGTCCGGATGGTGGCCACCGAGCCGACCAGGACGCCCACGCCAACGGCCACCACCACGGCGATGGAGGCCACCTGGGCCTTCAGCACCCACAGGTCCCGCAGCAGCTTGCGGTCCAGAGCCCTCACCAGGAGAGCTCCTCCACTGGCGCCCGATGGGCGTTGCGAACCACGCTGGCCACCCGGCCATCGGCGAAACGCACCACCCGGTCTGCCATGGCCGCGACGGCGGCGTTGTGGGTGATGACGGCCGTCGTCGTGCAGAGCTCCGCATTGACGCGGGCGATGGCGCCCAGCACCACTTTGCCCGTTTCTTGGTCCAGTGCACCGGTTGGCTCGTCGCACAAAAGGACGTCGGGCTGCTTGGCCACCGCCCGGGCAATGGCAACCCGCTGCTGCTCGCCGCCCGAGAGTTGCGAGGGGAAGTGGTCGAGCCGCTCGCTCAGACCCACCAGGGCCAGGGCCTGCTCGGGCTTCATGGGGTGCGGCGAAATCTCGGTGACGAGCGCCACGTTCTCGCGCGCGGTGAGGCTGGGCAACACGTTGTAGAATTGAAACACGAAGCCGACGTGCTCCCGGCGGTAGCGGGTGAGGGCGCGTTCATTCATGTGCGCCAGGTCCTCGCCGCGGTAGAGCACCTGCCCGGCCGTCGGCTGCGTCGAGGCCACCGAGGATGTTGAGCAGGGTGGACTTCCCGCTACCCGAGGGCCCGAGCAGCACCACCAGCTCGCCGGCATGGAGGCTGAGGTCAACGCCCCGCAGCGCGTGCACCAGCACCTCCCCCATCCGGTATGTCTTCACCAGGCCCCGTGCTTCCAGCACAGGCAGGGACTTGTCTGGCTGGCGGGAGGGCTGCTGCACGGGGCGTCTTTCGCAGTGCGTCCGAGCAAGCAACGTTCCACAGCAAGGGCCTCCAAGGGGGGATGGGACCGACCGTCAGCCTTGCGGCGCTGCGCGCTGCGCGCGCAGCGTTTGCGGGCTGCCTCAGGGTGGGTGGCCGGCCATGACCCGGCGCACGCCGGCCAGTGGGGCCGTGTCGTCGTAGACGACTTTACCGTCGCGCAGCGAGACGCCCAGGCGGTGGAACAGGCCCTCCAAATCCGGTGCGCCGGGTGCCTCGCCCATGCTGTGGTACAGCTCGGTGAGGACGGGCGTGCCGGCGGTGGCGTCGGCGACGCGGAGGACGTCGCGCATGTCCCAGTGGCTGGTGGCGTTTCCCCCCACGGAGACCAGGCCGCGCAGCACGTCGTCCACGGAACGGGCGTTGCCGGTGCGCTCGCGCAGGGTGACGTCGGCTACCAGCCAGAAGAGGGCACCGCCCCAGTAGGTGCGGGCCCAGGTGTGGGTGGTTTCCAGTCCGCCGTCGCCCGCACGGGGCAGCCCGAGTGCGCCCTGCTCCAGCCACTCGGACCACAGCGCCGCCTCGGCCACCATCCCTGCGCGGACGCGGACGAGCGGCTCGCCGAAGACGGCCATGCCCTCCTCCATCCACTGATGCTTCCGCCACAGCGTGGGGAAGCCCAGGTGCATCAGCTCATGCGTCAGGACCCAGTCCTTTCGCGCACGGGTGGAGGGCACGGAGCTGCCCAGCCGCAACAGAATGGAAGCACCACCCTCGCCCAGCGTGAAGCCGCTCAGGCCCCGGCCGCCGCTGGGTACGACGAGGAGCAACAGGTGGTCCACCGGAAAGCGGTGGTAGTAGGCGGCCACCGCGCGGCTCGCCTCCGCCACCCAAGCCTCCATGTCCTCGTCCGTCATGGCGAAGGCGACGGGGGCGATGGCCAGCGCCACTTGCGCGGCGTCCACCTGGAGGAGGCGGACCCGCCACGGCCCGAAGGCGCACAGGGGGGTGACCCGCAGCCCCGCGGTGGACACGTAGCCGTCCCGCTCTGGGCTGGGCTGCAGTCCGCACAGCGCGCCGACGCCCTCCGGCGCGTTGAAGGAAAGGCGGTAGCCGGGCCCGCCGCCGCCCGTCGGGTGAAGCAACCAGAGGGAGGGAGGAGACACCAGCGCGTCGCCAACGGCCGCTGCGCTCTGCGGGTCCTCCAGCGCCTGGGCCGCCTGTCCCAGCAGGAAGCGGTAGCGGAGCCGGCAGCCCTGGGGGCAGGGTGGCAGCCGGACGCCTTGGTGCGAGACGGGGGCCGGGACCCAGTGGCCGGCCTGCTGCAGCTGGACGTCGCGCAGGAAGCGCTCGCCGCCGTCCTCCAGGACGAGGGGACCCACCGTTCCGGCGGGGAAGACGGCGTCCACGCAGAGGGTGTCCGCCCTGGCGTTGACGTCAACGCCGAAGGAGGGCAGGGCCGCCGGCGCTGGCGCGGCGAGGGTCCCCCCCGCCCAGGCCAGCACCAGCGTGAGGCATGCGCGCACCACCCGAGCGGCGAAGAGACAGCGCCATGCCTCAGTTAATTCCCGGCGCGCCGCAGCGCCAGTCCACCCGGGCGTCTGGCAGTCGGGCGCGGCCGCCGCCTAGGGTGCGGGCGTGCCGTCCCTGCCACGCCGCGCGGTGCTCGGCCTCCTCGTCTGGTGCGCGCCCTGGCCCTTGTCCGCGGCCAGCCCGCCCTCCGTCTGCGGAACCCTCACCACCGCCCCCTACGACGCCACGGCCCGGTTCCGCGCCGTTCACGTAGACACCCTCGACCCGAAGCTCCAGCACGTCTTCGAGGAGGCCCGGGCGGGCTGGCTGAAGGTGCTGGCGCTGCACCACACCTCCGACGGACGGGGCTTCTTTCTCCAGAAGGCGGGAAACACCTTCCTCACCCTGCGGTCCTTTAACTCCTTCTGTGAGTACGACGCGCTCCGCTCGTTCCGCGCCGCGGTGGGCGAACGCCTCGGCCCGGAGGGGGAAAACGCGGGGAAGCAGTATGACCGGGGGGACGTCGCGCTCCTGTCCCCACACAACAGCGAGGTGTGGTCACGGCTGGACGGCTTGGACTACCCCGGCCAAGGGCCGCGCGTCGACGAATACACGGCCGGCTACATGCGGATGGTCACCGAGCAGGTGACGTCGGACGACTATGAGTCCGCGTGGAAGGACATCCGCTCGGCGCTCAGCCAGGCGCGCTACCCGCTGGGCCGCGTCACTTTCTTCAGCAGCCTGGGCAGCGGGAAGCACATCAGCCTGTGGCTGGCGCGAAGCCGCGCGGCCTTCGACGGCGCCGGGACTCCCGAGCAGGCAGTTGCCCGGGTGCTGGGAGCGGCCAAGGCCGCCGCCCTGTTTGCAAAGCTGAAGGCGGCGTGCAGCGACGTCCAGGTCGCCGAGGTGGTGTCCCGGCCCGAGCTGGCCAGCCCAGAGTAGCGTCCCCCGGGAGCGCCTTACAGCTCCTCGAGGAACTCGTCGTTGTAGGTGGACCGGGCAAGCCGCTTCACCAGTGCCTCCATCGCCTCCACCGGCTTCACCGCGAAGAGCATCTGTCGCAGCTTCTTCACCTTGTCGTATTCCTTCTGGGTGAAGAGCTTCTCCTCCTTGCGCGTGCCGGACTGGGGGATGTTGATGGCCGGGAAGATGCGCTTCTCGGCGAGCATCCGGTCAAGCGTAATCTCGCTGTTCCCGGTTCCCTTGAACTCCTCGAAGATGACCTCGTCCATCCGGCTCCCGGTGTCGATGAGGGCGGTGCCGACGATGGTGAGCGAGCCTGCCTCCTCGGTGGCGCGGGCCGCGCCGAAGAGGCGCTTGGGCCGTTCGAGCGCCCGGCTGTCCACGCCGCCGGTGAGCGTTCGGCCCGAGCTGTCGACTTCCTTGTTGTAGGCCCGGGCGAGGCGCGTGATGGAGTCGAGGAGAATCATCACGTCCCGGCCCGCCTCCACCATCCGCCGTGCCCGCTCCATCGCCAGCTCCGCCACCTTGAGGTGGTCCCCGGTGGGACGGTCCGCGTTGGAGGCAAGCACCTCGCCCTTGATGCTCCGGCGCATGTCGGTGACTTCCTCTGGCCGCTCATCGATGAGGAGCACCATCACGTGGATTTCGGGATGGTTGGCGATGACGGCCTGGGCGATGCGCTGCAGCATGATGGTCTTGCCCGTTTTGGGTGGTGCGACAATGAGGGCACGCTGCCCCTTCCCCAAGGGCGCAATGAGGTCGAGCACCCGTGTCACCATCTCGCGGTGGCCATGCTCGAGCTTGATGCGCTGAAGCGGGTCGATGCTGGTGAGGTCGGCAAAGTGGGGGAGGCGTGCCGCCACGTCCGGTGGCAGCCCATCCACGCTGTCCACCCGCTGCACCACACCCTTCGGGCCCCGCATCTGCGCCTGCGCGGTGAGGTACTGCCCCGGCCTGAGGCGCAGCTTCTGGACGAGATTTTTCGGAAATTCCGCGTCGTCCGGGCCCGCCAAGAGGCTCCGCTTGATTTGGCGCAGGAAGGCATTCGGGCCCTTGGCCTCAGTGTCCAGGACGCCTTCGACGGTGACCAGCCCTTGGGGGACATGGGCCTGGACCGGCGGGCGCTGTCCCGCACCGGCGGGCCCCGGCCCGCCGCCCTGGTTGGCGCGGGCCTGGTGGGCCTGCAACTCGGCGGGAGAGAGAAGGACTTGTGTCTGTTGCCCGTCCGCTCCCAGCACCATCCGGTAGGCCTGCCCCTCGGGTGTGAAGAGGACCGGGGCGCCGCGGCCGCGACGCCGGCGTCGACGACGGCGACGGCCTCCAGCCGGCTGCGCGAGGCTGTCGCCCGTGCCCGTCGGACCCGTCGCGGCGCCCGAGGGTAGGCCGGGCTCGGGGCCGTCGTCCGGGCCTCCGTCGTCGCCGCCCTCCTCCTCGGCCTCCGGGGGGGCAGAGACCGCTGGGGGCTGGGGGAGAGCCTCGGTTGGATCGCGGTTGTCGGTATCGCTCATCTGGACCTTGTGCAGCTGTCTTTGGGAAGCCCTGCGGAACACCACGAGGGAAAGGCGCGACCCCACGTGCTGCGGGGTGCCGCCGTCCTCTCACCCGTGTCCGCCGGGGATGTCCCGCGGCCGGCCCGTCACTGGAAGGCCCGCCTCGGGGAACAGGGCAGTCTTCATAGCAGAGGCGCCGAGCGGCTGCACGGCCCCAATTGCCCACACGCCCCTGCCCACGGGCCGCCCGAGCAGGCTAGGACAGCCCCCGCGGGAGGGCCTGCCAAAGTGCCCACACTGATTGCAGTCCCCGCCGTCGTCGAGGCGGCAGGGAATAGGCCGAAGCGCATTGAAGAGTTCGTCGGCCGGGTGAACTCCGGCCACACCGCCGTCAGTGTCGCGCGGATGACTTCCCCCGACGGCTGGCGCGAACCCGGACAGCGCCCGGACTTCGACGAAGTGACGGTGGTGCTCAGAGGGATGCTCCGGGTGGAGTACGCCGGCGGCACGTTGGAGGTCCGGGCCGGTCAGGCGGTGGTGGCGTCTGCCGGAGAGTGGGTGCGCTACAGCACCCCCGAGCTCGGCGGCGCGGAATACCTTGCGGTGTGCATGCCTGCCTTCTCGCCATCCACCGTCCACCGCGACGGCTGAAGAAGCCTTCTCGGGGAAGTGCAGGCGCCGAAGCGCAGGCTTACCGGCCCCACAGCCGCAGCATTGCCTCCGGGTACCGCAGGCCCGCCACCGCTTTGCGAGGAATGGCCGCCGACAATGCCGCCACCTCGGCCTTGCTTAGCTTGAGCTCCGCGGCCGCCAGGTTCTCCACCAGACGCGTGCGGCGCTTCGTCCCAGGGATGGGGATGACGTCCTCGCCCTGTGCCAAGACCCACGCCAATGCCAGCTGGGCGGGCGTGCAGCCCTTCTTCGCGGCCAACTCCTCGACACGCTTCACCAGTGCCAGGTTGGCGGCCAGGTTGCCGGCTTGAAAGCGCGGTGTCTGCCGCCGGTAGTCGCTGGCGTCGAGGTCCTGCACCTGGCGGATGGTGCCGGTGAGGAATCCACGGCCAAGCGGGCTGTAGGCGACGAAGGCGATGTTGAGTGTCCGGCAGGTGGCCAGCACTGCGTCCTCTGGGTCCCGTGTCCACAGGGAATACTCGGTCTGCAGCGCGGCGATGGGGTGGACAGCGCATGCCCGGCGAAGCGTCTCCGGACCCGCCTCCGACAGGCCAAGCGCGCGCACCTTGCCGCGCTTCACCAGCTCGGCCATCGCCCCCACCGTCTCCTCGATGGGCACGGCCGCGTCCACCCGGTGCTGGTAGTAGAGGTCGATGACATCCACGCCGAGGCGCTTGAGGCTCGCGTCGCAGGCAGCGCGGACGTACTCGGGGCGCCCGTTGACGGCCCGCTTGGTCGGGTCGGTCGGGTCGCGGACGATGCCGAACTTCGTGGCGAGGACGACTTCCGGCCGGCGCGCCCGGGCCACCTGGCCGACCAGCTCCTCGTTCTTGCCAAACCCGTACATGTCGGCCGTGTCGAGGAAGTTACAGCCGCGGTCGAGGGCTAGATTCAGCGTGGCCAGCGACTCGGCGTCGTCCGTGGGCCCGTAGAAATCCGACATGCCCATGCACCCGAGGCCAATCGCCCCGACGCGGATGCCACTGCTGCCCAGAATGCGGTGCTCCACGGCGAACCCTCCTCATGCGAAACGCACTTCGGCCTGGCTGGATGTCAACGGCTGGCCTGAGATGCAAGGCCGTCTGGCCGGCCCCTGCGCCCCCTCGACGGCTGTGGCCGAATGCTTTACAGGTCGGGGGCCCCCGCTAGGATGGCAGTGCTTCAGGATGCTACAGAGCAGCTAAGTATTTGACTTGTTTACGGGTTTTGACGGCGCACCCGTTGCTGAGGGACCCGTTCGCAAACCGAAGAGGCCATGGCGAGACAGTTGAAGATGGTGTTGGCGAAGGCCCGCGGGCGAGGCGGGGGTGGCCGGGCCGCGGGCGCAAGCACGCCGGGTGGCGGCGGGGGAGAGGAGCCCACCGCTGCGCTGCACGAGGAGGCGCGCACGCGCTACCTCAACTACGCGCTGTCGGTCATCACCGCGCGCGCCCTGCCCGACGTGCGCGACGGCCTCAAGCCGGTGCAGCGGCGGATCCTCTACGCGATGTGGCACGACCACCGGCTCACCTCGGACGCGAAGTTCACGCAAGTGCGCCAAGGTGGTCGGCGACGTGCTGGGCAACTACCACCCGCACGGCGACACCGCCGTCTACGACGCGATGGTCCGCATGGCGCAGGACTTCTCGCTGCGCTACCCGCTGGTGGACGGGCACGGAAACTTCGGCTCGCTCGACGGCGACAGCGCCGCGGCGATGCGCTACACCGAGTGCCGCCTGCAGCCGCTGGCCACCGAGCTGCTGGCCGAGATTGGGCAAGAACGCGGTGCCCTTCCGGCCCAACTACGACGGCACCACCACCGAGCCGGTCGTGCTGCCGGCCAAGGTGCCGCAGCTGCTGATCAACGGCAGCACCGGCATCGCCGTGGGCATGGCCACCAACATCCCGCCGCACAACCTCGGCGAGGTGTGCGAGGCGCTGCGAGAGCTGGTCGACGAAGCCAGAGACTCCGCTGCGCGAGCTGCTCAAGCTACATCAAGGGCCCCGACTTCCCGACCGGCGGACAGGTGCTCAACAGCAAGGACGAGCTGCGGGAGATCTACGAGACCGGGCAGGGGTCGATCCGCGTGCGCGGCGAGTGGACGCTGGAGACGCTTCCGCGCGGCGGCCAGCAAGTCGTCATCACCTCCATCCCGTACACGGTGAACAAGTCGACGCTCATCGCCAAAATCGCCGAGCTGGTCGTCGAGCGCAAGCTGGCGCCGCTCATCGACGTGCGCGACGAGTCGCACCGAGGACGTGCGGATCGTGCTGGAGCTGAAGCGGGACGCCGACCCCGAGATGGTCATGGCGTACCTCTTCAAGCACACGCCGCTGCAGACCAACTTCCACGTCAACCTGACCTGCCTCGTCCCGAGCAAGCAGACCGACGTCGGCACACCGCAGCGCCTCGACCTGAAGGCGATGCTGCAGCACTTCCTCGCACTTCCGCTTCGAGGTGGTGACGCGGCGGCTCGAGCACGAGCTGGCCGAGCTCAAGAAGCGCATCCACATCCTCGAGGGCTTCGAGAAGGTCTTCGACGCGCTCGACGAGATCATCCGCATCATCCGCAAGTCGGACGGCAAGCAGGACGCCGCCGGCAAGCTCATCAAGCGCTTCGAGCTCGACGACGAGCAGATCGACGCCATCCTCGAGCTGAAGCTCTACAAGCTCGCCCGGCTGGAGATCCTGGTCATCCAGAAGGAGCTGCGCGAGAAGCGCACCGAGGCAGCGCGCCTGGCCTCGAGGTCCTGAAGGACGCCAAGAAGCGCTGGGCCGTCGTCCAGCGACGAGCTCGACGAGGTGGCAGAAGCCTACGCCGACAAGCGGCGCACCAACATCGGCGGGCGGCGGCGAGGAGTCGGAGTTCACCGAGGAGGCCTTCATCGTCGACGAGGACAGCCACGTCGTGCTGTCGCGCGACGGCTGGGTCAAGCGCGTGCGCGAGGTGAAGGACCTGACGACCACCCGCCTGCGCGAAGGCGACGAGGTGATGGCCGTCCTGGCCGGGTCTCTCAAGGCCAACGTCGTCTTCTTCTCCAACTTTGGCACGGCTTACGTCACGCGCTTCAACGACGTCCCGGCCTCCACCGGCTACGGCGAGCCGGTGCAGAAGCTCTTCAAGTTCGACGACGGCGAGCGCGTGGTGGGCGCCCTGTCGCTCGACCCGCGCCTGGAACGCCCGAGACGCTGGTGGCTGTCAGTGCGCGCGGCTACGGGCTGCGCTTCGCGCTTGCCCCGCACCACGAGGTCGCACGCGCGCCGGCCGCCGCTTCGCGAGGCCTGGCAAGGAGGACGAGCTGATGGGCGTGGCCCCGGCTCGCCCCGCGACCTGCTCGCCGTGGTGACGCAGAAGGCGCGCGCGCTCGTGTGCAAGGTGGACGAGGTCAACGAGCTGGCCGGTCCGGGCCGCGGCGTCACCGTCATCAAGATGGAGAAGGACGACCGGGTCCTCGGCTTCCTGTGCACCGGACGCAAGGACGCTGCCCTGGAGCTCGAGACCAGCAAGGGACGGAAGCTGACGCTCAGCCCCGGGCGTTACGAGGTCTCGGCCCGCGGAGGCGCGGGCGGGAGATGGCGAAGAAGGAGACCGTGAAGCTGCTCGCCACCCCGCTGACCTGGACGCCTTTGCCTGAGAAGAAGGACAGCTGACGCCATGGCCACCGCACGCAAGGCGAGCTACACCGCGAGCGACATCCAGGTCCTCGAAGGGCTGGAGCCGGTGCGCAAGCGCCCGGCCATGTACATCGGCGGCACCGACGCAGTCCGGCTACCACCACCTGCTGTGGGAGATCGTCGACAACTCCGTCGACGAGGTCGATCAACGGCTACGCCACGAAGATCGAGGTGACGCTGCACAAGGACGGCAAGACGGTCACCGTGACCGACGACGGACGCGGCATCCCGGTCGACGTCAAGGCCAAGTACAAGAAGTCGGCGCTGGAGCTCATCCTCACCACGCTGCACGCGGGCGGCAAGTTCGAGCAGGGCAACTACCTGCACTCCGGCGGCCTGCACGGCGTCGGCGCCGCGGTGGTCAACGCGCTGCCGCAGCAAGCTCCTGGCCGCGAGGTCACGCGCGACGGCGACGCTGGGACCAGCAAGCTTCGCGCGCGGCAAGGCCACTCGCCAAGCTCAAGGTGGTCGGGCCGGCGCGCGGCACCGGGCACCACGATCACCTTCACTCCGGACGCGGAGATCTTCGGCGAGAAGCTGCGCTTCGACGCCGAGCTCATCCGCGAGCGCCTCGAGGCGAAGAGCCTACCTGCACCACGGCATGGTGGTCACTTCCGGGACGAGGCGGCAAGACCGGCCCGGAGGTGACCTTCCAGCACGACGGCGGCATCGCCGAGTACCTCGCCAAGCTGGTCGCCGAGCGCGGCAAGGCGCTGGTCCGCCGACCGGCGGGCGTTCTACCTAGCGCGGGAGAACGGCGTCCGGCTCGAGCTGCGCGCTGTCCTGGACCGAGTCCACCGACGAGCACGTCCGGTCCTACGTCAACGGCATCCCCACCCCCAACGGCGGCACGCACGAGCAGGCCTTCGCGGCGGCATCGTGAAGGCGGTGCGCAACTACATCGAGACGCACAGCCTCACGCCCAAGGGCGTCACGCTCACCGCCGAGGACATCCGCGAGGGCATGGTGGCGTTGCTCTCCATCTACGTGCATCGAGCCGCAGTTCCAGGGCCAGACCAAGGAGCGGCTCAACAACCCGGAGATGTGGCGCACGGTCGACGACGGCGGTCCGCCCCGCGCTGGAGAAGTGGCTGCACGACAACCAGAGCGTCGCCGAAGCCATCGTCGGCCGGATCGTCCTGGCGGCGCGGGCCCGCGAGGCCTCGCGCGCGGCGTCGCAGGCGGTGCAGCGCAAGAGCGCGGTCTCGCACCGGCTGAACCTCCCCGGCAAGCTCGCCGACTGCTGCGTCCACCGATCCGCGGGAAAGCGAGCTGTTCATCGTCGAGGGCGACTCCGCCGGCGGCTCGGCCAAGCAGGGACGCGAGCGGCGCACCCAGGCCATCCTGCCGCTGCGCGGCAAGGTGCTCAACGCCGAGCAGGCCTCGCTGGACAAGGTGCTCGAGCAACAAGGAGCTGCAGGACATCGTCAGCGCGCTCGGCTGCGGCATCGGCCCGACGCTCGACCTGGCGAAGCTGCGCTACGGGCGCGTCTTCCTGCTGATGGACGCCGACTCCGACGGCCACCACATCGCCACGCTGCTGCTCACCTTCTTCTACCGGCACCTCCGGCCCCTCATCGTGGCCGGCGTCGTCTACCTCGCCCAGCCGCCGCTCTACCGCATCGACGTCGGCAAGGAGACGTACTGGGCGCTCGACGAGGCGGACCGCGACCGGATCCTCAAGGAGAAGGTGAAGGGCAACGCCAAGCCCAACATCACGCGCTTCAAGGGACTCGGCGAGATGCAGGCCGACGACCTGAAGGCCACCACGCTCGACCCGAAACACCGGGCCGCCTCCGGGTGTCCATCGCCAACGAGTTGGAAACTGACCGCGTCATCAACGACCTGCTCGGCCGGGACGTGAGCGCGCGCTTCAAGTTCATCATGGAGCGCGCAGGTGAGGTCGCCGGCGAGGAGCTCGACGTCTGAGTGGTGTCGAATTCCGCTGGGTCAGTCCGTCGGACCCGCTCCACGCCGAGGAACTTGCCCTGCGCTGGCGCGTTCTACGGGCGCCCCTGGGCCACCCCTTGGACGCCACCCCCTTCCCTTTCGAGGCGGACAGCCTCCACCTTTTGGCCCTGGACGCAGGTGCGGTGGTGGGGTGCGTCCTGTTTCACCCGGAGGGGCCCGCCACCGGGCGCCTCTTCCAGATGGCGGTGGAGCCCGCGCGGCAGGGACAGCAGCTGGGCCGGCAGCTGGTGCAGGCGCTGGAAGCCGAGGTGGCTCAGCGCGGCTTCCGCACCGTGACGCTGCACGCCCGCGACACTGCCGTCGGCTTCTACGCGCGCCTTGGCTACCACGTGGTGGGCGAGCCCTTCGTGGAGGTGGGGATTGCCCACCGCCACATGCGCCGCAACCTCATCTGACGTGGCGGCCCCCGGGCTGCTGCCAGGTGCCAGCGGAAGGTCGCCGGCTACCGGTGGCGGGTGAAAAGCGGCCCCTGGCAGCTTTTTTCGGGGTTTCTCGTGCAAGCGGCCCAGTCGGACAGCGTACTTCGCCGTAACGTCCGGACTTCTCCGGGACCTGGGGGCAACCATGCGGCTAGGTGTCGCACTCGCAGTGCTGGCAGTGGTGCTGGGGCATCCCGCGGGCGCGGTGGAGCGGTCGGCCATCCCGGTGAAGTACACCTGGAACCTGGCCGACATCTACCCGTCCCAGCAGGCATGGACGGCGGCCAAGGAAGCGCTCGCGGCGCGCATCCCGCGCCTGGCGGACAAGCGCGGACATCTCGGCGGGTCGGCCGACGCGCTGTACCAGACCTTGTCCGAAGTCTTCGCCGTCGACGAGGCCGTGACGCGTCTCTCCGTCTACGCATCCATGCTGGCTGACCAGGACACGCGCGAAGCAGCGCCCCGGGAAATGCGGCAGGCTGCCGCGCAGTTGGGCGTGGATTTCGGGGCCGCCACCTCCTGGCTCCGGCCCGAGTTGCTCGCCTTGGACCCGGCCAAGCTGCGCGCCTTCATGGCCGAGGACAAGCGGCTGGCGCCGTACCGCTTCTTCCTGGAGGACACCCTCCGCTGGAGGTCGCACACCCTGGGCGCGCCCGAGGAGTACGTGATTGCGGAGGCCGGCAGCATCACCGACTCAGGGGCGGCGACCTACGGGGTTTTCAAGGACGCCGAGATGCCCTACCCCAGCGTGAAGCTGTCCACGGGGCGGGAGGTCCGGCTCGATTCGGCCGCCTTCTCCCTGGAGCGCGCCTCGCGGGTCCGGGACGACCGCGACAAGGTGTTCGCGGCCTTCTTCGGTGCCTTCAAGGACTTCCGCGGGACGCTCGGCTCGACCTTGTACGCGCAGGTGCAAGGCCACGTCTTCACCAAGAAGGTCCACAAGTTCGACTCCGCCCTGGCATCGGCCCTTTTCCGGGACAACATCCCGACGGAGGTGTACCGGCAGCTGCTCTCCGACGTGCACCGGAGTCTGCCGACGCTGCACCGCTACTTGAAGCTACGCCAGCGGATGATGGGGCTCGAGTCGCTTCGCTACCAGGACCTCTACGCGCCTCTGGTCGACAAGGTGAATCTGACCTTCAGTCCCGAGGAGGCACGGACGCTGACGCTTGAGGCCTTCGCGCCGCTCGGCAGCACGTACGTGGAGGCCCTGAGGAAGGGGTACGAGAGCCGTTGGACCGACTACCTGCCTTCGCCAGGCAAGCGCCCCGGCGCCTACTCGAACGGTGTCTACGGCGTCCATCCGTACCAACTGCTCAACTTCAACGGGGCCTACGAGGACCTCTCGACGCTGGCCCACGAGTCCGGCCATTCCATGCACACCTACTTCGCCAACGCCAGCCAGCCTTATGTGACCAGTGGCTACGCCACCTTCGTCGCCGAAGTGGCGTCGACCTTGAACGAGAACCTGATGGTGCACTTCATGGTGGAGCGCGCCAAAGACGATGCGACACGCCTGTCCTTGCTCGGCAGCTACCTGGACACCCTGCGCACGACGCTTTTCCGTCAGACGCTCTTCGCCGACTTCGAGCTCCGCATTCACGAGATGGTGGAGCGAGGAGAGACGCTCACCGGGGACAATCTCTCGGCCCTGTACCTGAAGCTGGTGCGCGAATACTACGGACACGACCAGGGCATCTGCCGAGTCGACGACACCATCGCTTACGAGTGGGAATACGTCCCGCATTTCTATTACAACTTTTACGTCTACCAGTACGCCACCAGCCTGGTGGCGTCGACCTCGCTGGCTAATGCCATCCGGGCCGAGGCCCGTGGCGCTTCGACGCGGGCTCGCGACGCCTACCTCGCGCTACTCAAGGCTGGAGGCTCGGACTACCCGGTCGACCTGCTGAAGCGGGCCGGGGTCGACATGACCACGTCGGCACCCTTCCAGACGGCCATGTCCGAAATGAATTCGACGATGGACCAGATGGAGAAGCTGCTCGCCAAAAAAGCGAAGTGACGCCTCCCAGGTCAGCCTGGGACCGCCTTCCCCAGGCGGCCGCAACCTGCAATACACTCAGCAGCCAGCATGCCTTCGGTCTTCATCCACCAGTTTCCGCTGGGGCCGATGCAGAACTTCGTCTACCTGGTGGGAACGGCCGGGCAGCCGGAGGTCTGCGTGGTGGACCCGGCCTGGGACGTCCCTGCCATCGAGGTGGCCTGTGCCGCCGAGCAGAAGACGCTGGCCGCCATCCTCCTCACCCATAGCCACAAGGACCACATCAACGGCGTGTCCGAGCTGCTACGTCGCCACGACGTGCCAGTCTACGCCCAACGCTCGGAGGTGGACTTCTCGGAGGACCTCCGCGCTTTCGGCGATGCGCTCCGGCCCATGGCCCCAGGCGATGCCGTCCCGCTCGGTGGTGTGGAGGCCCGTGCCGTTCACACCCCCGGCCACACGCCCGGCTCGCAGTGTCTTCTGGCGGGGGACGCGCTGGTGGCCGGGGACACCCTCTTCGTCAATGGATGCGGGCGGTGTGACCTGCAGGGAGGAGACCCGGCGCAGATGTTTCACTCGCTGACGGGTGTCCTCAGCAAGCTGCCAACGGCCACCCGGCTGTTTCCGGGGCACGACTACGGCGACGTTCCGGTGTCCTCGCTACAACGCGAGGCCACGCAAAACCCCTACTTCCAGTTTGCCGACGTCGCGACGTTCGTGAAGTACCGGATGCGGCCGCGCCGCTGAGGCGCGCGCGCTTGCCCCTTCGGCTGGGCCGAGCGCCGCCCTGGCCCAGCAGCCTGGCGCTAGGGAGACGGCGTCGGCAGCGTGCGCCCGGAGGCGGCGGCGCTGGCGGCCATGGGCTTCTTGAGCGGCTGGCCCTCGGCGTCCCGCAGCTGGGGGGCCGGAAGCTTTAGGCCGGTCTCGGCCTTTAGCTGGGGAACGACGGCAGCGGCGTCGCCGGCGATGGCCAGCGTCATCTGGTCGGGGTGCAGGGTACGCCGGACGGCGTCCTGGACGGTGGCCGGGGTGAGCGCCTCGAGACGGCTGACGTAGGTGCGGTATTCGTCCAGCGGCAGCTCGAAGAGGAAGATGTCGCCTACCGCCCGCGCGGTCGCCTCCACACTTTGCAGGCTTTCCACCAGCTCGAAAGCAAGCAGGGCCTTCCCCTTGTTCAGCTCCTCGGCGGAGAGAGGCTCGGCCACCAGGCGGTTCAGCTCATTGAAGACTTCGGTGACCGCCTTCCCGGTGACGTCGGTCTGGACGCTGGTGCTGGCGGCGAAGGGCCCGGGCCCTCGACCGAAGGCGAACCGGCTGCCGGCGCCGTAGCTGTAGCCATGCAACTCGCGCAGGTTCTGGTTCAGCCGGCTGGTGAAGCTGCCGCCGACGACGCTGTTGGCCAACTCCAGGGCCAGCACGTCTGGGGACGAGCGCGGCACCCCAGGCTCGCCCACCAGCAATACGGACTGGGGCTTGGCCGGGAAGTCCACCAGCACGAAGCGCGGTCGGGCGACGTCTTGGGCGGCGGGCCGGCCTTTGGCCATGGACGGCGTCCCCGCCTTCCAGCCGCCGAAGGCCGCTGCCAGGGCCGTGCGCACCGCATCCGCCGGGACACCGCCCACGGCGACGATGGCCGAGTCAGTCGGGGAGACGGAGGCCACAAAGGCCCGGACGTCGGCCAGCCGCAGGCGCTTCACCGAGGCGAGCGTGCCTTCCGGCAGGTGCGCCAGCGGGCCGGTGCCGTAGAGCGCTGAGCGGAAGGCCGCCCGGGCAGCCACCGGAGGTTGGCTCTCCTCCGCGGTGAGCTCGCCAATCCGCTGCGCCTGCGTCTTCTTCCAGTCGGCGGGCAGCAGGTTGGGGTGCAGCACCACGTCCGCCAGCAGCTTCGACATGTCCGCCAGCCGGGGTGTGAGCGCGGAGAGCGACACGCTGAGAGCGTCCGTCGAGGCGAAGACGGCGAGGTCCGCGCCCAGGGCGTCGGCAGCGGCGGCCACCTCCGCCTGGGATTTCCCGGCGCTTCCGGCCTGAAGCATTTCTGCCGTCAAGGAGGCTAGACCTTCCTTGCCGACGGGGTCCGCGGCGGCGCCCTGTCGGGTGACGAAGGCGAGCGCCTCCAGTCCAGCGCTGGGCCGTTCCACGACGTACAGCCGGAGCCCGTTGGGCAGGGTGACGATGGCGGGAACCGGCGCGTCGAAGGGCCGGAGCGGTGCGATGACGGGCCGCTGGGCGAGGATGGTCTCGCCGGGCAACGTGGCGGCCGCGCCAGCGTCGGCCTGGGCCCTTTCCGGCGGCAACGGCAGCTGCATGTCCGGCTTGGCCGGAGCGAAACTGCACGCGCAGAGGAGCAGGACAGAAGCCGCGGGGAGGGGACGCATCACTTGGTCTCCTTCGCAGTAGCCACCTTGGGTTCGGGCCTGACTTCCACCACCACCCGCCCCGTCCCGAGGACTTGGCGGGCTGTCTCCTGGAGGCTGGCCGCCGTGAGGGGCTGGTAGCGGTCCAGGTCCCGCTGGACGGTGGCTCCGACGCCGTAGGTCAGCTCCAGGCGGTTGAGATACACGGCGCGACTCACGAGGGACTCCAGCTGGCGCGCTCGGTTGGTGTAAACGAGCGTCCGCGCTGCCTCCAGCTCCGCCTGGGTCGGACCGTCCGAGCGCAAGCGGGCCACCTCCTCGTCGATGGCCTTCTCCAGCGCGTGGACGTCCACCCCGGGCCGGGCCAGCGCCGAGATGGAGAAGACACTCTGCAGCGCGTGGGACTCCTGCTCGACCTCCACCTCGGTGGCCAGCTGGTCGCGGTAGACGAGTCGTTGGTAGAGACGGGATGCCTTCCCACGGCCCAAGATGACGGCCAGGAGGTCGCAGCCTGCGTCGCCGGCGCTGCCCGACGGCGGGCTCAGCCAGGCGATGACGACCTTGTCGAGTTCCACCTTGTCGGTAAGCTGGAGCCTCACCTCGGAGGTGAGTGTTACCGGCGAGACGGTGACTTGCTGGGGCACCGGCCTCTTCGGCAGGAAGCCGAAGTACTTGTTGACCAGAGCCATCGCCCGGACGGGGTCGACGTCGCCGGCGATGACCAGGCTGGCGTTGGAGGGCACGTACCAGGTCGCAAAGAAGCCCTTGACGTCCTGCAACGTCGCGGCGCGTAGGTCCGCCGCCGAGCCGATGACGGGCCAGCTGTAGGGGTGCCCCTTCGGGAAAAGGGCAGGAGGAAGCACGTCCTCCACCTTGCCGTAAGGAACATTTTCGTAGGACTGGCGCCGCTCGTTAAGGACGACCTTCCGCTGCGTCTCGAGCTTCTCCTGCGTCATCTCCTGCCCGAGGGTGAGCAGCCGGTCCGACTCCATCCACAGGAAGGTCTCGAGGAGATTCGAAGGGCCGACTTCGAAGTAGTCGGTAATGTCGTTGCTGGTGAAGGCGTTGTTCACGCCCCCGGCGGCCTCCATCAGCGTGTCGTACTGGGGGTAGGGCACGTAGCGCGCACCCATGAACATGAGGTGCTCGAAGAGGTGGGCAAAGCCCGTCCGCCCCGGCTGTTCGTCCTTGCTGCCGACGTCGAACAGGACGTTGAGGGTGACCCCGGGGACAGTCTTGTCGGGCGCGATGAGGACCTTCAGTCCGTTGGGAAGCACGGCCCGCGTGACCGGGACAGCCAGCACCGGAGCAGCGGCGAGCAGCAGGGAAAGCGGAAGCGCGAGCACCATGACAACCTTCCTCGAAGAGGCGGTGGTTTGCGGCGAGGGCTCGCGTCTAGGACGGGCCCGTCGCAGGAGCAAGCCCGGACTTCGCCCCAGGCCGCGTCGTGAGTGCCACCATGGCCCCCCAGCCGAGGATGACGACGCTGAGCAGCGTCCACAGGCCCGCCCACAGGAGCGCTGGAATGGGCGTGTGCGCGGCCAGCAGCGCGGCGTCGCTTTGGGCGCGGACGGCCGAATTCCATAAGTCGTCGCGCAGGTCGAAGAGCGCGTACAGCCCGGTGAAGGTGGCCAGAAACAACACCAGCAGCCGCACGCCGAACAGCGGGAGCCAGCGCGCCGCAGCGCCGAGGACAGCCGCCATGCCTAGGCAGAAGACGACGGTGAAGAGGCTACCGGCCACCAGCAGCGCGACGCCGGCCAGCCACACGGCATAGGCCGCCAGGACACCGCGGGCCATCTGGAAGCGGAAGGCCAAAAGCAGCAGCACGGCGCCAGCGATGGCGCTTCCGACGTAGCCGGCCGAGTAGACGAGGATGGTCCTCCATGTGCCTGGTGGCAGGGCAGACAGGCAAGCTCCCGATTGGTCGGCAGACAACACCACCCGCTGGACTTGGCCGCCGGCCAACAGGGTGGCCACGGCGTGTCCGCTCTCGTGTCCCATCACCACCAACAGCTTCACCGGGGTGAGGGCGGGCGAATCCCAGAAGACGAGGCCAATGGCAAGGAAGGCCAGCAGCAGCAGCACTCTTCCCAGGTCAAGCCGGGCGGGCGGGCGCGCTTCCACGGAGGCCATGGGACCCAGAGTCGCCGAGCGCACGGGGGCTGTCCACGAGGCCATCTCGCTGCTGTACGGACGGCGGGCGCGGGGATTTCCCAAAGGCCAGACGCACCCTCCCCGGCCGGGGAGAGCAAACAACGCCGGGCTCCGGCCGCGTCGTCAGGCCGCCGGCGAGACGCCCGGGGGCGGCTCGGGTTCTCCGTGCCGGGTGAGGCCCCAGTCCTTCAGGCGCTTGAATAACGTTGAGCGGGCGACCCCCAGCTCCCGGGCCACTCGCTCGCGGTTGTTGTCGAAGCGCCGCAGGGCACTCTCCACAATCTCCCGCTCCCGCTCGCGCAGCATCTGGTCGAGCGTCAGGCCGGGGACGAAGCCTCGCGCCGGGGGCAATGCCTCGCTGAAGGGCTCGACGTCGAAATGCAAGTCCGCGACATCAATCCGCTCGCCATGGCGCAGAAGGAGCGCGCGGCGGATGACGTTCTGGAGCTCGCGGATGTTGCCGGGCCACCAGTAGCGAGAGAGTCGGGTCAGGGCCTCGGAGGTGAGACGCACCAGCTGCCCGCGGGGACTGAAGCCCCGGAGGAGGTGTTCGGCGAGGGCGGGGACGTCGCCCGGCCGGCGGCGCAGCGGCGCCAGGACGATGGGGGCCAGACACAGCCGGTCGTACAAGTCCTCGCGAAACAGTCCGGCCCGTGTGGCAGAGAGGAGGTCCTGGCTGCTCGCCACCACCACCCGCCCCCCGTCCGGCCGTGCCTCCCGCAAGGCAACTCGCCGAAGAAAGCGCGCCTGGACCTCTGGTGACAGTTCCCCCACCTCGTCCAGAAACAGCGTCCCGCCGCGCGCCTCGCCGAAGGCGCCGGAACCATCAGCACCCTCGCCGTCGGGCTCGCCCGGTGGACCGAAGAGCTCGACGGCCAGGTTCTCTCTGCCCACGGCCCGGCAGCTGACCCGGATGAAGGGCCGCTCCCCGCGGAAGCTGCGCGTGTGGATGGCGCGCGCAACCAGCTCCCGGCCGGAACCCGCCTCCCCGAAGATGGCCACCAGGGCTGGAGATGAGGCGACCCACTCGATGAAGTGTGAGAGCTGACGGATGCTGGGGTCTGCGCCGATGATGGGTTGAGCGTCCGTCGGCGGCCCCGCGGGCGGAGCGACCGCGGCCAACGGCGAGGCGAGGGAGGCCGGCGCCGGCAGCGCATGCGCCGAAAAAATGCGCACCGTGCCGAGGCCGTTGCAGACCCGTGGCTCGGACGTCCAGCAAGAGCCCGCCTCGCGCAACACGGCTCGCCAGGGGCCGAGCGCGATGTCGGCCCCGACGGGGAGGGGGGCCCGGCGCGTCCTGGCGCCGGACACCACCGTGCCCTTGCCCGAGAGGTCCTCCACGACGAGGTCTCGCCCGTCGAAGAGCACAGCCGCCTGCTGAGCGCCCACCTCTGGATGGGGAATGACGACGTCGCTCGTCTCCCCCCGCCCGAGCACTGTTCGCGAGCGGTCCAGCGCAATGCGCAGCAGTTCCTCACCCCGCCGCAGAAACACCAATTCTGGCATGTCGGTCCCCCCCGAGACGAACCAGCGATTCCTTACCACGCCCGCTTTCCGGGTTCCAAACCTCAGCGCCCAGGCGCGAAGCTGGGCTGACCCAAGTACCCGCTTACCCGGGCATCCCGGAAGCCCGGCAGCTCGCCGTCCATCGGCAGCGCCGTGAACCCGGCGCCGACCATCCCCAGCCGTTTGAGAAACTCGGCCTCCAGGCGCAGGCGCAGGCCGAGCGCCAACTCCACGTATTCGGGTTTGCGGGCGAGCTTCACCGTGCCGCTCGCAAGGGACTCGAGGTCGTCCCCCTTGAGGTGCAACCGCTGCACGGTGCCCGCTCCTCGCTCGAAGGTCACCTCGCCGTCGAGTGCCCCGAGTGCGGCCCGGGGCAGGTCCACCGGCGTCGGGGTGCCAAACAGCGGGACGGTCACAGTTCCTCCCCGCACCACGAGTTCCGTGCCGTTGAGGCGCAGCACGCCGCTGGCCTGGGAGAGGTCCGGGTCTCCCCGGACGACGGGCATGTCCAGGGCGAGCTCTCCATCCAGCTTCCCCTCGGCGTCGATGCCGGTCAGCGCCTTCAGGTTCGCCCGGGAGAGGTCGACGCCTAACAGCCTTACCCGCAAGGACTGGCCGGACCTCGGGAAGGACGCTGTGGCGTTTCCGCCCAACAGGACGGCCCGGAGGGCCAGGCCCGGTGGGAAAAGGGTCGGCCGGAGGGTCACCTGGTCGACCACCAAAGGCACGGCGTCCGGGTCCGACGCCCGACTCACCCGGACCCGACGGGCGGTCACGCCGAAGGGGCCCGAGGACAGGCTGTCCATGCGCAGCACCAGCCCGGCGCGCTCGGCCTCGGCCTGAAGCTGCGCCCGTGCGGCGTCGACCGGGAAGGTGAGAGACAGAAAGAGGAGGAAACAGAGGGAGCCAAAGACGGCGAAACCGACCCTGCGGTGCCAGGGTTTCAGCTTGAGCTTGATGCGCCAGCGTGGCGTGGGGTCCGTCACGGGGCTTCCTTCAGCTTGTAAGTCGCGACCGTCGCCCAGGCCGTGATGACATTGTCTTTGGGCCGTGGCTCCAGGCGCAGCGACTTCACCCGCACCATGCCGGGCCCGCGCTCCACCGCCGTGAGGAAGGCCAGCAGCTTGGAGAGGGACACGTCGGTGAGGGTCAGTTCGACAGTGCTCTCGATGATGCGGCCGTCTCCAACCGGCGCATCGGCCTTGGGGGTGAGCGCGGGGATGTCGAGCCCGGCTTGCGCTCCCCGCTCCTCGAGGTAGGTGATGAGGCTGACGCCGCTCTTCGACAGCTGCGCCTCGTCCGCCTTTCTTGCCCGCTCGGCCTCGGCGTAACTCTGTGACAGGGTCTGGGCCTCGGCCAGCTGGGTGAGCTTGGACGCCGTTCGCCGGCGAGTGTCATCGGCGGCATTCGCTAACGCGAACAGCGCCACGAAAAGTACGAAGGACACCACCGCCCCACTCGCCGCGGTGACGAGCACCTTCTCCCGTCGGGAGAGCCCGCTCCACCACGTCTGCGCGTCCGCCCAGAGCTGTCTCAGCTGGTCCATCGCCTCACCCTGCGGGCGGCGCCGTCTCGCCGCAGTCGACCAGGACGTCGAGTTGGAAGCTGACGTGAGCGCCGTCCTTGGTGCGCTCGACCTTGCCCTCTTTCACGTCGCGAAAGCAGTGGAAGGCCTTCAGCGCGGCACTCAGCCGGTCGATGCTCTTCGAGCTGTCGGTCTCTCCCCGCATCTGCACGCGGTCCAGGTCCACCACCACCTGGTCCAGCTTGAGCGTCATGTCCGGGGGCACCCGTGCAGCCACCTCGGCCAGCAATCCGGCGGCAGACACCTTGGGCAACGCGGTCGCCGGGCTCTCCTTGCCCCGCAGCAGGTTGAGGGCTCGGTCGTAGTTCTTCTCGCACGTCCCGAGGACCCGACGGGTCAGCTCGCACAGCTGCGCATCCACCGCGACTTCCCGGCGACCAAGCATCGCGCTGCGCACCACGCCAAAACTCACCAGCAGCGCCACCAGCACCCCGGCGAAGATGGCCAGCTGCGGAAGCCGTCCGCGCAACCAGTCGAGCTGCCCGGAGTAGGCCTGGTCCCCGCGCCGGAAGTTGAAGCGGTCGGCCCGGCTGCCGCCGCACAGCGCCAGCGCCCAGGCTTGGGCTCCCCGTGCCCGCTGCTCCGGGGCGAGTTCGGCATGCCCGCCCGCCGCCAAGGGCTTGACACTGAGGCCGAGCTCGCCAGCCCAAGCCTCGCTGAGACCGGCCAGCTGCGAGGTGCCCCCACAGAGGAGGAGTTGACCCACTGGACGGCGGTCGCGGGTCGTGGCGGCCTTCAGCGTGGCGCGGACCTCGCGCAGCAGTGGCTGCAGGGCCCTCCGGATGGCCTCCCGGGCGCGCGCATGTTCCGGGCCCCCCACCGGCGCGAGCGAGCCGTCCTGCTCCTTCCACCGTTCGGCATCCACCGCAGAGACGCCGAATTCGCGCTCGAGCGCAGCGGTGACGTCCCGGCCGCCGCCGGGCAAGACGCGCGCGTAGCTCAGTCCCTGGCCCGGCGTGCCGATGGCCACCGCGGTCCGCAGGTGGCCGAGGTCGACCAACGCCGTCAGGCTGCCCCCCTCGGCACCCAGCACCTCGGGTCGACCGACGAAGAGTGACCGGTAGACGAGCGCCGGGTGCGTCACCACGCGCGGCTCGTAGCCGCTCTCCACCAGCAGCTGGAGCAGCGAGCGAAGCTCGTCCTTTCGAACGATGCCCACCAGCAGCTCCGTGCCCTGCTCGGTGCGGGTCCCCGGCTGGTAGTCGAAGAGGACGTCCTCGAGTTCCGCCGGAAGTTGGCTCTCGACCTCGAAGGGCAGGGCCGCCTCGATGCGCTTGGCGTCCTTGAAGGGAAGTACCAGGGCGTGGGTGGCCACCGCCGCGCCGGGCATGGCCACCACCACCTGGTCGACTTGCCAGGGGTGTTCGGCACGCAGCCTGGCCAGGGCCACCCGGAGCGACTCCTCGGGGCTTCCGTCGCCCCGGCGGACCTCCGCCCAGCCGGCCAGCACCGTGCTTCGCCCAACGTCAAGCAACACCGCCTTGAGCGCGTGGCTGCCGAGGTCAAGACCGAGAATTCGCGGCATGCGCTCTTCAGTCCGCCTTCCAGTACAGCAGCCGGCCCAGGCCGTCCTGGGCTTGCGTGATGCGAACCACCGCAGTGACGGTGCGCTGCACGTCGCCGACTTCCCCGGTGGCGGTCACCCGGAACGTCTTGGTGTGGTCGCCGAGAAAGGAGTTCCCCACGAGGTTGCTGGTGATTTGGGGGTTCACGGCAATACCTGCTTGGACCAGGACGTTGACGAAGGCCGACACCGTCATCCCCATGGGGCTGAGCATTCGGGCAGCGGCCAGCTTCTGCACCAGGGCGTCCAGGAAGACCGGGTCGGACAACCGCCCGTCGGGCTTGGCCGGGTCAGCGGCCGTCCGCACCGCCAGCGCCAGCACCATCGGGTCATCGGTGTTGACATTCAGCCGGGCGTTGACGTCGGGGTAGACGGTGAGCCGGTCTCCGAATGCCGCCATGAAACGGTCTCCGACGCCATGGACGAAGTACATCTCGTCCAGGGAGTCCATGGATGCGTTCTTCGGGCGGTAGCGGGGCAGGTACCGGCCGTACACACCCGGCTCATCGGCGAAGCCCGCGCTCACCTGGGCGCCTGCCTGGTTGACGGTGAGCGTCGAGACTAGGTCGTCCGAGTCTGCCCAGTCTTTGATGTTGATGAGCGTGTCCGCCGGAGTGACTTTCACCTTATTGGCGTCCTCGCGGTCGAAGACGAATTCGAAGCGCTTGTCGGTCAGAAGCAGGTACAGGCGCTGCACGGCGGCACCGCCGGCGCCCGCGGTGAGCAGGCTATCAAGCTGATTGACGTTCAGCTTCGCCTCCTCGTCCTCGATGGTGCTGCTGTAGCAGCCGCGGAAGCTCCCGTAGTCGATGAAGGCGGTGCCCAGCCCGGACAGCTGCCCCTCCGCGAGGCGGCCCTCGACGCCTTGCTTCTTCGGTCCAGCGAAGCCCGCGTCCGTGGCATCCGGGAGGAAGCGGCCCAGCGTTTGACAGTCGATGTGCGCCATGCGCCACAGCTGCAGGTTGAAACTGCCTCCCAGGCCGCCGGGAAGGGCGGCGGTCAGGCTCTGCAGCGAAGTGTCGAGCTGCTTCTGGAATTGCAGCAGCAGCCGGGCCATGCCGAGCCCGCTGCGGGCGAGGTACTCGGCCCGCAGGGCGTCGCGCTGGTGCGTTGCCAGCTGCAGGTCCACCCGGGAGCTGTAGGCGAACTCCGCTGCCACCGCCGCCAGGATGGCGATGGACACCACCACCAGGAGCAGCGCCACTCCACGCTGATTCTTGGGCCGCCTGGAGGGCATCAGAATCTCGGAATCTCCGTGTTGAGCATGATGCGCGTCTCGGTGCTGTAGCGCTGCTCGTGGCCACCTTCGTCGGCACGGACCACGGTAATGCGGACGCGGGTGGGGAGAATGGACTTCCTGTCCAGCTTGCGCGTGTCCCACTCGTTGACCCAGTCCTTCTTGTCCGAGTCCCAATAGGAGAATTCCAACCGCTTGACGTCCTCCAGGAGGACGTCCTCGATGCCGCCGCGGTCCATCTTGTCCTCGCCGTAGAGATTGGGATTCTCGCGGCGGATGAGGTCCTGCTGGCCCTTGGCTCCCTTTTTGGTCGAGGCGCGGACGCTGTACTCCACCACCATCTGGTCGGACTCCTTGGCGTCGGCGTACAGCCGCTGGTGAGCCATGGAGGTGAAGAGCAGCTTCTCGCGCGTCCCGATGAAGTTGGTGGGCCGGTCGTTCTGGTCGCGGTAGCGGCGCTGGTCGTAGCGGTCGCTGACGAAGGCCGCGCCAATCTCGCGCACCATCCGGTCCAGGGTGGTGCGCAGGCCGCGGTACTGCTCGGCCTCCGCCTCCACCATTTCCTTGGCCCGGAAGCCGCTGGTGAAGGCGGCGGCGATGGTGATGCCAATCATCGCCGTGATGGCGACCGCCACCATGATTTCCAGAAGCGTGAAGCCGCGTCGGACCATCCGGTCAGCCCCCGTTCCCGGTCCAGGCGCGTCGTGGGCGGATGGGAAATGGAGGAGCAAGGCCGGGTGGACCTGCCGGATTCACGGCCGGTGCGGTGGCGCCCGGGGCTGGCACCGCACCCGTGCCGCCCACCCCCAAAGCGACCCCCGGGGTACCGTTTCGGTCCGAGCCCTGCTGCAGGGACACCACGTGCGTCACGACGTCCAGCGACTCGGTGCGTGTCCCCTCCTTCCAGGAGACAGTGAGACGCACCTCGCGCACGCCGCGGCGGATTTGGTCGAGCAGCTGCGTAGTTTGCGTCTGGGCAATGGCCGAGAAGGGGCCGAGGGCCTGCATCCCCGAGGGGCCGGTGGCGCCTGGAGGCAGCGCCGAATTGCTGATTCCGCCCGAGAGGGCGGTCGAGGCCAAGCTGGCCAGCCCACCGTCCGCACCACCCACGCCCGAGAAGAGCGAGGCCAGCCCGCCCCCCTCCCCAGCCGGGAGGCCGAACAGCGCTTCGAGCAGCTTGTCCGCGCTGACGCCGGCCGTCTTCGGGGCGAGGATGCGCGCCTTCCAGGAGAAGCCGGTCCAGCCCTCGGCGGCGAAGTCTCCGGAACGTTCGACGTCGTCCACCTCGAAGCCCTTGTCGTAGAGTTCCTGCTCGAGGTCCGTCATCTTCGCCCGGGCGAGCTGCGTGGCGATGGTGACGCGCTTCACGTAGGCGTGGCTGGCCACCGCGCCGGCGTTGAGGTCGAAGATGGCGAGCAGCCCCAGGCCGAGAATGGCCATGGCCACCACCACCTCCAGCAGCGTGAAGCCGGCGCGTCTCACGACTTGGGAATCTCCGGTTCGCCGTCCACAACCGTTGTCTTGCCGGTCAGCGGAGAGACGGTGAGCGTCCAGACGCTGTTGCCCTGCCGCGCGGTGAGCTGCGCGCGCTCCACCGCCCCCTGGGGGAAGAAGTACAGGTAGGCCAGGCCGCTCCGCGCTGGCTGGCGCTGGTGGGGGGTCCAGACGCTCAGCTTCACGCCCGTGACGCGCCGCGGCTCGACCTCCGGGCGAGGTGAAGGTGGAGAACTTGGCCGCCGCCTCCACGCGGTCCTTCTCCTGCGCCAGCACGTCCAGCAGCGTGGAAGCTGCCCCGACTGCGAGGTGTTCGCTTCGGCCGCGTCGAGTCGCGCCAGGTTGTCGTCCTTGAGCGTCTGGTCCCGGTCCACCGCGCTGGTGAGGGCGCGGCTTGCGCACTCCGCCCGGTAGCTGAAGCCCGTGGTGTCGCCCGCTGGCAAGTCGAAGACCATCCGGCAGGTGTGTCCGGTGAGCGCCGCCCGGTCATACATGGCGCGCACCGTCGCTCCGAGCTCGCCCAGCGTGGCGCGCGCGCGGGCCCCGGTGAGAGCACCGACGCCGACCACGGCCGCGCCAAGCAGCGTGGCCACGATGGCGATGACGACGATGACTTCAATCAACGTGAAGCCAGCGCTGGAGGGGGTGCGGCTCATGGCAAAGGGGAAGGGGAGAGGCGGGCCCGGGCTGCGCCGGCACGTCACGGCTTCTGGTCCGCCCGGTTGCTGATGTCCGCGTCGGCGCCTTCGCCTCCCGGGACGCCGTCCCGGCCGTAGCTGGTGATGATGGGCTTGCCGCGCTCGAGGACGTAGACGTAATCGTGGTTCCAGGCGTCCTGGGGCATCTTGTCGAGAATCTGCTGGTCCACCAGCGCCTTTCAGCCCGGTGGCTGTGTCCGGGAAGTTTCCCTTCTTGGCGTAGTAGAGCTTGAGCGCGCCCTCGATGGTCTTGATGTCCAGCGTGGCCCGGTCGACCCGCGCCTCCTGCAGCTGGGGCAGGACCGCCACCGTCACCGCGGCGGCGATGAGCCCGATGATGGTGATGACGACCATGATCTCAATCAGCGTCATGCCCCGCGCCGCTGCCCGGCGTGCCGCGGGGCCCGTCCTCGCCAGTCGTTTCATCAGCGAACCTCCGTTGTGTGGGCTGGGGAGGAAAGTCCCCCGGCGCCCGTAGTACGCGAATCCCACGGCCAGCAGCACCGCGGCCAGAGCCAGCACCGCTGCCGCCGTGACCCGCTGTACCCATCTGTCGAGACTGCTGTCCATGCCCGCGGCGTCCGTTCCTCACCGGATGGTGGTGTTGAGCTGGAGGATTGGCATCAAGATGGAAAAGGCCACGAAGGCGATGATGGCGCCCATGGCGACGATGATGAGCGGCTCCAGGAGCGCGGTGAGGGCGCCCATTCGCACGTTGACTTGCGTCTCGTAGCTGTCGGCGACGTTGAGCAGCATCTCCTCCAGCTGCCCGGTGCGTTCGCCCACGGCCACCATGTGGTGAACCAGCGGCGGAAACTGGCCGGAACGCTTGAGCGGGCCGGCGATGCTCTCGCCCTCGCGGATGGCGTCGCGGGCGTTCTCGACCACCCCGGCCAGCACCGTGTTGGTGACGACGTTCTTCGTGATGTCCATCGCGGTCAGCATCGGCACGCCGGCCTTCAGCAGCGTGGCCAGCGTCCGGCTGAAGCGCGAGACGAGAAGCATCCGGAGCAGTGAGCCGGCCACCGGAAGCTTCAGCACCCAGGCGTCGAACACCGGTCGGCCTTTGGGACTGCGGGTCCACGCAAGCGCCGCCGAGACGCCGCCGAGCACCAGCGGCAGGAAGAGCCACCACCAGTTCGACAAGAAGTTGCTGACAAAAATCAAGAGCCGGGTGGTCCAGGGCAGCGTCACCCGCATGGTCTCGAAGATCCGCGTGACCTTGGGCACCACCACCGTCATCAGCATGACGAGGATGCCGCCGCCGATGACGGTCATGATGACCGGGTAGATGAGGGTGCCGATGACCTTCTGCTTCAGCCGGGCCTGCCCCTCGGTGAAGTCGGCCAGCCGCGCCAGCACCGCGTCCAGGGCGCCCGAGGCCTCGCCGGCGCGCACCATGTTGACGTAGAGGTTGCCGAAGATCTTCGCGTGTTGCCCCAGCGCGTCGGCCAGCGAGCTGCCCTCGTTGACCCGCTGCTTGACGTCGGAGAGAACGCGCTTGAGCCGTTCCTTCTCGGTCTGGTCGACCAGCGCGGTCAGGCTCTCGACCAGCGTCACCCCCGCGTGCAGCAGGGTGGAGAGCTGGCGGGTGATGACGGCGATGTCGTCGGTGCTGACACGCCCCCGGAACATCCGCCCCAGCTGCACTTGCCGGTCGGCGACGGCCTTTCGCCCGGTGCGCGCCTCGGACTGGCCGAGCACGTCGGTGAGAAAGACGTCCGCCTTGCGCAGCTGGGTGCGCAGCGACTTGCTGCTCTCGGCCTCGAGAAGGCCGGTGACTTGCTTCCCGGCGGCGCTGAGGCCTCTGTACTCGAAGACCGGCATGGCGTGGCCGACCTACAGGTCCTCCTGGGTGACGCTGAGCACCTCGGCGATGGTCGTCTCGCCGGCGAGCACCTTGCGGGCCCCGTCATCGAGGAGCGTCGTCATGCCGCGCTTCACCGCCTGCTTCTTGATGGTGTTCGAGTCGACGTTCTTGATGGCCAGCGTCCGGATGTCGTCGTCCACCGGGAGGAATTCGTAGATGCCGGTCCGGCCGCGGTAGCCGCTCTGCCCGCAGGTCGCGCAGCCCACCGCGCGGTAGACGGGCGGGCTGCCCGCGCGGACCACCTGCTCGGGCGTCATCCCCACCTCGGCCAGCTCCTCGGTGGTGGGCGTGTGGGCCTGACGGCACGTCGTGCAGAGCCGCCGCACCAGGCGCTGGGCCAGCACCGCCGTCAGCGAGCAGGCCACCAGGAACGGCTCGACGCCCATGTCCACCAGCCGGGTGATCGCGCCGGCCGCGTCGTTGGTGTGGACGGTGGAGAACACCAGGTGGCCGGTGAGCGAGGCCTGGATGGCGATCTCGGCGGTCTCCCGGTCGCGGATCTCGCCGACCATGATGACGTCGGGGTCCTGGCGCAGGAAGGAGCGCAGCCCGGCGGCGAAGGTCAGACCGATCTTCGGGTTGATGGCCATCTGGCTGATGCCCTGCAGCTGGTACTCGACCGGGTCCTCGACGGTGAGGATGTTGAGGTCCGGGCGTGTTGATCTTGCTGAGGGCGGCGTAGAGCGTGGTGGTCTTGCCCGAGCCGGTGGGGCCGGTGACCAGGATGATGCCGTGGGAGCGGTGGATGACCTGCTCCACCTGGCTGAGGATGGTCGTGGCCGAACCCGATGTCGGCCAGGTCGAGCAGGATCGACGTCTTGTCGAGGAGACGCATGACGATGCGCTCGCCGTAGACGGTGGGGACGGTGGAGAGGCGGATGTCGATGTCCTGGCCGGCGATCTTGATGCGGATGCGGCCGTCCTGGGGAAGCCGCTTCTCGGCGATGTTCAGCTGCCCCATCATCTTGACGCGGCTGACGATGGAGTTCTGGTAGCGCTTCGGCGGCCGGATGACCTCGTGCAGCACGCCGTCGATGCGGAAGCGGACGATGAGCTCGCGCTCCATCGGCTCGATGTGGATGTCGCTGGCCCGCTCCTTGGCCGCCTGGAAGAGCAGCGAGTTGACCAGCGGATGATCGGCGCCTCGTCATCCGCCTCGAGGAGGTCCTGCGGCTCCTCCAGCTCGTGGGCGAGCGAGTCGAGGTCGTCCTGCGCCTCCATCTCGCCGACCAGCTGTTCGGCCTCGTTGAGGGCGCGGTCGTAGGCGGCGTTGATGGCGTCGACAATCGCTCCGGCCGACGCCACCACCGGCCGCAGCGGGGCCCCGAGCAGCATGCGCGCGTGGTCGAGGGCCGACGTGTCGAGCGGGTCGGCCACGGCCACCACCACCGCGCCCTCCTCCCGTCGCAGCGGCAGCAGCCGCGACTGCTTGGCGAAGTTGATGGGAACTGCCCGGGCGAGCTCCACGTCGACTTGCTCCGAGCCGATGCGGGCGGCGAACGGCACATCCAGCTGCGCCGCCAGCGCTCGGGCCACGTCCTCGTCGCTCGACGGCATGCCGCTGGACCAGCAGCTCGCCGATGCGCCCTGTCTCCGACGAGGCTTGGGCGCGGAGCGCCTCGTCGAGCGCCTCCCGGTCGAGCTTGGCCAGCGACGACCAGAATCTCGCCCAGCAGCCGGCCCACCAGGCTGCGAGTGGCCGGAACGGCGACGGGTGAGTCGACGACGGCGGCGGTGTGCGCGTCGGGCATGGTCAGGGGTAGGGGTTGGGGCTGGGCGGAGGGGTGGTCATCGACCGGTCATAGGGCGGCGCCTGGGAGTCGGGCGCCGGTGCCGCCGGAGGAGGTGTCCCGGCCGCCGGTGTCTGCGGCGGCGTCGCCCGGCCGGTGGCGCGGGGACGGTCGAGGGTGGGAGGGCCGAGGGAGCTGGGGGGAATGGCTTCCGGGGGCGAATAGGGTGGCGGCGGTGCGCGTGGGCACGGGCTGCGGCGGCCCCGGACGGATGAGCTGCTCGCCCGGGTTGCCGATGCCAGCTTCCGCCTTCTGCTGCTGAATGGAGGCCTGGTTCATCTTCTCCAGTGGGCCCGCCTTGCGGTCGAAGTCGACGGCCACGTCGTAGCCGGGGAATCTCCCCGTAGAACTGCTCCACGAACTTCTGCCGCTCCGCCATCTTTTGCTCGAAGATGCGCCGGAAGTCGCTCGAGTCCCGGATGATGTACGGGGTGAGGAAGAGGAGGAGGTTGGTCTTGATGGAGTGCTTGGTCGACTCCCGGAACAGCACGCCGAGCACCGGGATGTCGCCCAGCACCGGGACCTTCGAGGAGTTCTCGATGGTGCGGTCCTGCATGATGCCGCCGATGACCACCGTCTCCTGGTCCTTGGCCACCACCGTCGTCTTCGCCGTGCGCTTGGCCAGGGTCGGACCGAGCACCGGGTCGTTGGAGACAATCTCCTCGGTCGACTCGTTGATGACGAGACCGGATGTTGTCGCTCGCGTTGATTTGCGGCTTGATGTTGAGCTTGAGCTCGACGTTCTGCCGGCTGATGGGGGCGTAGTACGCGCCCAGGCCGCCGATGGCCGCGCCGAGCGAGTTCGCGGTCGCCAGCGGCCGGGCACGCTGCCCGGGTTGACGCCCGGCAGGCTCTGGGGCGCGAAGCCGGCCTGGAAGGGCACGTTCTGGCCGACGGTAATCTCGGCCTCCTCGTTGTCGGTCGTCAGAAGGTGCGGCGTGCTCAGCACGTTGACGTCGGCGCTCGTCTGCAGCGCGTGCAGCACGATGCCGAAGGAGGGGACGCTCAGTCCGAGCGCGGTGAGGGCGGGGATGGCCGGGCCCTGGATGCCGGCCAGGAAGCCGCCGTAGCTGGCCAGGTTGGTGATGGAGAAGGAGGGCGGGGTGGTGCCGGCGTACTTGGTGCCGACGATGCCCACCGCTTGCCCTTGCGAGGTGTTGACGGTGAAGCCCTGGTGGACGCTGATGCCGAAGTCGAGCTCCCGGTCGATGTCGACTTCCATGAGGACCGCCTCGACGAAGACCTGGCGCCGGGGCAGGTCCAGCTTCTCGATGACGCGGACCAGGTTGCGGTAGTCGTTCTGGCTCGCCACCACCACCAGGCTGTTGGTGGCCTTGTCCGGGGAGATTTTCACCTCGCCGGCAAAGAGCTCCGTCGCCGCGACGGCACCGGCGGGCCGCGGCGCGGCCGGCTGGCCGCCGGCCGGCGTGGGCGCGTTGGTCGGGCCCCGCGGCCGATTGGCGGTCCCCTGAGCGAGTGCCTGCAGCGTCGCCGCGATGTCCTCCGCGGTGGCATTCCCCAGCGCGTAGACGTTGATGCGGCCCTCGCCAGAGATGGGAACGTCAATCTCCCGGATGATGCCGTTGATGCGGTCGTTGGCGGAGGCGCTGGCGACGATGATGAGCTTGTTGGTGCGCTCGTCGGGGATGAGCGTGGTCAGCGTCGCCGGGACGCCTGCCGCCGGTACCGGTCGTTCCGGGCGCCCCGGCGGGAACCGGCGGTGCCCCGGGAAAAGGCGGGGCCGGAGCGGCTGGCACGGGTAGCGTCGCCGGCCGGGACCCAGGTCGCCCCTTCTGCTCGAAGAGCTTCTGGATGGTGCTGGCGACGTCGGCGGCGAGGGCGAAGCGAATCTGGACGATGCGCATCTCGTCGTTCGCGCTGCGGATGTCGAGCTGGTCGACAATCTGCTCGATGCGGTGCATGTTGCCGCCGATGTCGTTGACGATGAGCGTGTCCGGGTGGAAAAGGATGCTGTCCCCGCCGGGGCTGACCAGCTGCTGCACCACGTTGCGCAGCGGCTCGAGATCCACGTAGCGGACCTTGAACAGCCGGGTAATCATCTGCTCGTTGGTGGTGTAGTCGCTGCTCCCGTCGGTGATGGTGGGGATGCTGTTCTGCTTCGCCTTGGCCTTCTCGACGATTTTCGAGAACTTCCCGAAGGGCACCACCGCGAGGTTGTTGGCGTCGAGCGCTGCCAAGAAGGCCGCGTAGAACTCGTCGGCGGTGACCTCGACGCGGCCGTTGTCCGGGCCGATGACCGAGATCTTCCCGTGAATGTTCTCGGCGAGGATGAAGGTCTTGCAGGTGGCGTCGGAGACGGTCTGCACCAGCTTCTCGATTTCCACCTTGTCGAAGTAGACGTTGAAGCGTGCCTTGCGCCGGACCTCGGCGCAGTTGGGCGTCATCCGGTCGGGGATTGCTGGCGAAGGAGCCGGTTTGGCCGTGGCGTCCCCGGGCGCCGGGACGGGCCTCCCCGGACGCGCCAGCGTCGGCGGCGGAGAGGCTGCTTGCGCCGGAGCCGCGGCGACGGGCACCTTGGTCGGGCCGCCGTCCGCAGTGCGGTCGGCAGCCGAAAACTGCCCTAGCAGCAGTGGGAGGAACAGCGAGCTGTGGAGGAGGACGTTCATTGCCTGAGGGTTGGCCCGCGACTTCCGGCGCCGAGATGTTCACCGCACGTTGTAGGTCATCCGGGTCATGGTGCCGTTCCGGTCGACGTCCACGTCGATGCGTGGCGCGTCCTTGAGCTTGGTGTAGACCTCCAGCGCCTTGGCCGGGTCGTTCATGTCCAAGCCGTTGATGCGGGTGATGACGTCGCCGTTCTGGATACCGATTTTCGCGTAGAGCGAGTCCGGACGGATGGAGAAGAGCTTGAAGCCCTCCGGCGCACCATCCTTGAAGGCGGGCACCAGCCGGGCCTGCATGGCGAGGTCGTTGAGATTGTTGATGGCGCGGTCCACCTCGGAGCGCGGCACCTCGTAGTTGTTGGCGTCCAGGGCCTTGATGCCCGCCCCCCAGGCGCCCACCGGCTCGGTCACCTTGGTGGTGGTGGGCAGGCTCGGTGCACCCTCGCCCGCCTCCGCGCTCACATACTCGCGTCGCCCGTTGTTCAGAACGATGACCCGGTCATGCAGGATGTCGAGCACCGTGGAGGTGAGCAGTCGGTCCCCCACCATCACCGTGAGGTTCTTCTGGCTGCCGAGGTCCAGCACCGAGGCGAGGGACCACTCCGGCTGGGCAGCGCACAGGGTGCCCAGAAGCTTCACGCGCATCGAGGTGCGCACCGGCTCCGCCGTCAAGTCCGGCTTCGCTTGGGCCTCGGGGCTGGCCTCGACAACCGGGACGAGCCCGGTGAGTCGGGACAGCCGCTCCATGTCGAGCAACGCCGGCAGCTGCACCGGGGCTGCCGGCCGCGCCGCCACGGCCGGTCCAGCCGTGTTGGGCAGAAGGGCGCCCTCGACGAAGAGGTTGACGATTTTCGCGACCAGCAGCGCGGCGGTCGCAATGCAGGCCAGCTGGATTGCCCAGAAGTACTTTCGGAACAGCAATTCCAACGGTTCGGTAGGCACCGGTGGGTGGGTACAGCAAGCCAGGTGCCAGCCTCGCGGCTACGACGCCCGGGCCAGGGAAGAGCGGGCGCCGGGGGTTTAAGACATTTTGTCAGTCGCCCCCCGAAGGAGGCCGGACGCCCTGTCACTCCTCGCCGGACTCGTCACCCCGTTCGCGCTCCAGCTTCCGGTAGATGGTACGGGCGGCGATGCCCAGCAGCCGGGCGGCCATCGTCTTGTCGCCGCCGGTATGGCGCAGCGTTTCGTGGATGAGTCGCCGTTCCACCTCCTCCATCGGCGTGCCGATGGGAATGACCACCTGCCCGGCGGCTCCCCGGGGCCCGCTGCGGACCGACTCGGGAAAGTCGCTCACCTCGAGCACTTCGCCACGGGCGAGCACCACGGCGCGCTCCATGGCGTGCTCGAGCTCGCGGACGTTGCCCGGCCAGGCGTATTCCTCCAGCGCCTGCAGCGCCTCGGCCGACAGGCCCCGTACGGGCTTGGCGTTCTTGGCCGCGAAGCGCCGCAGGAAGTGGTCGGCCAGCAGGGGAACGTCCTCGCGCCGGGAAGCGAGCGGCGGGATGCGCACCTCCACTACGTTGAGGCGGTAGTAGAGGTCCTCACGGAAGCGGTTCTCGGCTACCTCCCGTGGCAGCTCGCGACGCGTTGCTGACACCACGCGGACGTCGACCGGAATGGGGCCCGAGCCACCCAGCCGCTCAATCTCTCCCTCCTGGAGCACCCGGAGCAGTTTCACTTGAGCGCTCAGGGACAGCTCGCCCACCTCGTCGAGGAAGAGGGTCCCGCCGTGCGCCCGCTCGAAACGGCCCTCGCGCCGCGCCAGTGCACCGGTGAAGGCCCCCTTCTCCACCCCGAAGAGCTCGGCTTCGAGCAGGGTCTCGGGGATGGCGCCGCAATTGACCGCGACAAAGGGCCCGCTCGCCCGTGGCGACAGCTCGTGCAGGGCACGGGCGGCGAGCTCCTTGCCGGTGCCGGACTCGCCCACCAGCAGGACGGTGGCGTGGGCGGCCGCCGCCTGGCGCAGCGTCTCCATCAACGCCCGAAAAGCAGGCGACTGCCCGATGAGCGTCCGCCCACCAGGGGCCCCGAGGTCCGCTAGCCGAGCCTTGAGTGCCTCGTTCTCGGCCATGAGCGCGCGGTGTTCCAGCGCGCGCTGGACCGTCTTGACCAGGGCGTGCCGCTTCAGCGGCTTGGTGATGAAGTCGTAGGCCCCGTCCTTCATCGCCGTGACGGCGGCTTCCACCGTCCCGTAGGCCGTCATCAGCACCACCTGGACGTCGGGGCGCATCGACCGCGCGGTCCGCAGCAACTCCTGGCCGTCGAGGCCCGGCATCATCAAGTCCGTCAACAGGACGCCGACCTCGGGCCGCCGCAGCAGCGTTAGTCCCTCCTCGCCTCCCGAGGCAGTGAGCGTCGCCAGCCCCTCGTGTTGGAAAATGCGGGCCACCGAATCCAGGTTGGCGCGGTCGTCGTCGACGACGAGAACGGTGGGGTTGGCCATGGCGCTGTTTCCTCGGGATTCTACCCCTCCTCGGGCGCCTCGGGGGGCCCGGAGGCCCGGATGTCCTCCTGGCGCACCTTGTCCGCGCTGAAGCGTGCGGCGGCCCGGGTGAGTTTCTCCAGCGCGACGTCGAACTCCGGTGCCGTCTTGACGAAGCGCAGGTAGTTGATGCGCGCGACGACGAAGGCCTTGAGGTAGGGACTGGTCAGCCCGCGCGACTTTAAGCGCTCCACCACCGCCGACACCGCGTCGTCGAGCTTGAGCACCGCGTCCGCCCGTTCCTCCCGAATGGCCAGTGCCTCGGACAGCGACTCATCGAGGAATCCGTCAATCCGCTTCACGATGGACTGGTAGGCGCCGCCCGACAGGCGGGGCCGCTTCTCATAAGCGGCGCCCAGCGTCACGAAGGCCGGTTCCTCGAGGAGCGGCGCCACGTCCAGCTCCGTGCCTGTGCGGACCTCCACCAGGCCTCGCAGCATCCGGATGACCTCGAGGGAGCGCTCCTTGAGGTTGTGGGCCTTCTCGGTGTTGAGGGCGAGAATCTGAAAGGCCAGTTCCGGCTCGGGCAGCACCAGCGCCACCACCGACTGCGCCCCGAGGAAGCGGGCGGCGGCCAGGCGGTGGTTGCCATTCGGAGTCCAGTACTGTCCATCGTGGCGCACGGCGATGAGCGGGTCGAGGAAGCGGTCCACCCGCGTCATGGCAGAGGCCAGCCGCCGTACGTGGGGCTCGGACAGGTCGCGCTGGTAGGGCGTGGGTTGCACCTTGTCGAGCGGGAGGGCGGCCAGGACCACCCCGTGACCGCCGAGGGGGTCCCGGTAGGCGACGAGCGGAGTGCCGCCGTCGGTCCGGATGGCCTCCGCCAGCGTCTGTGCCTCGGCCGGGACGTCATCCAAAAGCTGGGCCGGCGGGAGGCCCCGCACCCGCGTCTTGCGCCGGCGGACGGGCGACTTTCGCTTCTTGGGGACTTGCTTGGCGTTTTTCGAACTAGGTGGCATGGCGGCGGTCCTGGGGGTCACCCTAGCGCGACAGGGTGCCTTCCGGGGCATGCTCCACCCCCTGAGATGCGTCGCTCCCTGGCCCTCGCTGTGGCGGCACTGGCGGCCGCCGTCGCCATCTACGCCCTGTGGCCCCGGACCTCCTCCCCCGAGGAGCAAGTCCGGGCGGCCGTCCGCCTGATGGAGCACGGCCTGGAGAGCCGCGACGCCTCCGCCGTGCTGGCGCACGTGTCTCAACAATTCCACTCCTCCACGCTGGGAGACTGGACGGAGCTGCGCCAGCTGGTGCTGGCCCAGCTACTGCGGGGGGGTGGGCTGAGGCTGGTGACGCTGCAGGCAGAGGTGCGGGCCGAGCCAGACGGTCGGCTGCGATGGGTGGGGCGGGTAGCGGCGGCCCGGGCGGGGGGCGCCGGGCTGTCGGCGGTGACCGAGGCGGAGCTGCAGCAATTTCACGTCGACGCCCTCTTCGCCGACGAACACGGGACGTGGCGCGTGCAAGAAGCGAGCGTCACGCCGCTACCGTGAGGTGAGGGCGGCTACACGCCCTTGACGATTTTCCAAACGCCGTTGACGCGCTTGAAGTCCATCCGCTTGATGTCCGAGAGGGTTTGGACCTTCTGCCCCATGCGGAAGGTGAGCACGTAATTGTAAACCAACGACGCCTTGTCCCCCACGATGTTGAGGGTCTTCACAGTGATGCGGACGCGCACGTCCTGAAACTTCGCGAGCATCACCGGCAGCTTCGTCTGCAGTGCGGTGTAGTCGAGGTCGTCCTCGGGGGTGAGCGTCCCCGCGTCGTCGTAGAAGCTGGTGTCGCACAGGGCCAGGACGCCGGCGGCATCCTGGGCGTCGATGGCGGTGTTGTACTTCCCCATCACGTCGATGATGGCGTCGGCGTCGGCGGTCTCGTCGATGTCGGTGCCCGGGATTTTGTGGGCCGCGCAGCCCAGCGTGGCCCCGAGCAAGACCAATAGCCAGCGGTTGCTCACGCCGACCCCGCTGGCCGAAGGACCTCGTGGATGAAGCGGTTCAGGACGGGCACCTCGGCGTCGAGAATCTTCAAGCCCTCGGCCTGGATGAGACGCTCGCCAACCATCGCCACGGGCTTGAGGAGGAAGGGAAGGGCCAGCTTGATTTCGCCTTCCATGACGCGCTCGCACCGGCTGCCGGCTGGTGCCAGGCGGAGGGTGCCGGTATTCACCAGGAGGCGGTTGATTTTCTCGTTGGTTGGCACGTTGGTGAACCGGAGCTCGCGCCGCGTCCGGTCGTAGGTGGACTCCTCGACGAAGGCGAACCACTCGGGCGGGACGGATTTCGTTCCCACGGCGGCAATGACCGGCTTCGGTCGATAGCGGACGCGGCGACGCACCAGCGACCCCTCCTCTTTGCGTTCCAGCAGTTGCACCTCGAGCAAGACCCCGTGGTGCTGCAAGAGGTAGTCCAGGTAACGAGGGTCGAGCATGGCCTGCTCGACTTCGGCCACCGTTCCCTCCAAAAAAGCCCGTGTCTGGAAGTGCATGCGGGCGTGGAGCCTTAGCGAAAAGGGTCCGCCGGCACCAGAGGACCCTTGAACGTCTTGACATCAAACGCGCAGCGCGCCTGCCATTCCGTCACTTCGCTGCGCAGCCCTGGCCCGAAGTCCGGTAGCTGCCCGGCGTCGTCGGCGACCGCCCCGCAGTCCCCCGCCAGGTAGTCGGCGGTCACCCGCAACCGCCAGGCCTCGCGGTCGACTGGGACGGGAAGCCCCAGGCTCAGCGCGGTGCGCAGGTGTGCTCCGGCGGCGGCCGGGGCGCCGGCCTCCAGCAGTCGCCGGCCGAGGAGGTAGTGGACGAGTGGCTGCTCGGGATGGCTGGCCAGCGCCCGCTGGAGCCCAAGCGTCCGCAGCTCGTCGGGCCGGGCCAGGTAGGCCATCACGGTTCGGCCGAGCTCCCCGGCCGTCTCCGCGGCGCGCCACACCGCCACCTGACGCTCGAGGTCCAGTCCGGGCCGAAGGTTGGCCAGCTGCTCCAATTGCGCCGGCGCCCCCTCCCACTCCCCGGAGAGGAAGGCCAGCCGGACGCGCGCCAGTCCGGCCTCCGCTTCCAACGCCGGAAGCCCCTCCACCCGGGACTGCAGGCGCGACAGCACCTGGCTGGCCTCCGAGTAGCGGCCCAGTCGCTGCAGCAGCGAGACCTCCAAAAGGGCAAAGGAGGGCTCGTCGGGCTGAAGCGCCGTGCAGCGCCGGATGAACTGGAGGGCGTCGAGCGGGTTGGCGTCGCTGTGGGCGGCCGTTGCGAGGCCAGCCACTTCGCGGGCGCAGGGGCGTGCAAAAACACTTCCCTGTCGGAATCGGCTGAAGGCACGGTTGACGCTTCGGTCGTCGAGTTGCAGCGCGTCGAGCATGCGCTCCCATTCGGTGGCGAGCGCGTCGAGAGACTGTCCGTAGACCCCGCGGAAGTCGGCGTGGGCCAACAGTGCCTGCAGCCTGGCGGTGCCGTAGGTGTCCCGCAGCCAGCGGACGAAACTGCCAGCGGCGGTGTAGGCGCGCTCCGGCGCGCTCAAGTAGAAGCCCTCGGGGCGGAAGAGCTCGCGGATGTCGGGCATCAGTTTTTCACGCCGCATGCCCGCCGCCCACTCGTGCAGGGTGAGGTCGCCACGTGTCTGCTGTGGGGCCTCGGCGACACCCTCCACCACTCCCATCACCGGGATGATGCCGAAACGGACGGTGACTCCGAAAGGCCCCTTGCCGAAACGGCTGGCCAGCGCGTGCACTAACTCGTGCTGCAGGACGGGGTTGGGGAAGGGGGCGTCGTTCAGGTAGACCGCCAGGCCCTTGGTGAACTGGGTGCCGGAGGCGCCCACCAGCCGTTCCTTTTCCTCCGGAGAGCGAAACACGTAGACGCGGACCTTGCCGGAGGGAGCCCCGCCCAGAAATTGGGCCACCTCCTCCCAGCGGAACTCCACGTCGCGGTGCAACCGCTCCACCTGTTCGGCCGTCTTCTCGGCCGGGAAGTAGAGCTCGGCGTGCACCGTCTCGGCTCGCCCGCCCAGCACCTGCTGGACGCGCGCCTCGCTGGCCCGAAAACCGAGGTCCACGGCGTTGAGCTCCAACAGGACGACGGCGAGCAGCAACGCACCGAGCGCCGGGAGAACCCTGCCGCGCGCCACGGCCTGGGCATGGCCAGCCGGCAGGAACAACAAGGTCGCGGCCAGCCCGACGAGTCCCGCCCACAGAAGGCTCTCCAGGCGGAACCAGAGCAGCGCGCGGGGGAGGCGGAGCGCCTCGTCGTACAGGGGGCCCGGAAACCACCCGAGAAAGAAGTTGTAGGCGAACACCTGCGGCCCCACCGCGATGGGCCACACCGTCCACACGAGGGAGGCGAGCAGCAGGGCGAGGCACACCAACAGGGTTCCCAGCCGCCCGGGAAACAAGGTCCGGGCGAAGACGCCGGTGGCGGCGGCCAGGAGGGCCGTGGGAAGCACCAGCACGGGGTAGAGGGCGCTTTGGGCCCAGGGGCTGCAAGGAGTGGTGGCCAGGGTGAGGGCGACGGCACCGAGGAAGGGGACGACGGCGGCGGCGGAGGCCAACAGGAAGGCGGTCGCGATGGAAGCCGCCACCGCGGAGGCCGGGCCGGAGGGTTCCACCCGCGGAATGCGCGGGCGGGGGGGCTTGCGGGCCTCGGCCACGGCGGTGGCCCCCAGCGCCATACCGGCCACGGTGAGGAGCGCGCTCACGCCGAGGGCCAGCTCCAGTCCCGGCTGGCCGAAGAGCGGGAGCAGCAGGAGGAGCGAGCCCAGGCCCGCGACGCCGCTGACGGCCAGCCAGCCGGCGGGCCGGCGCAAGACTGCCACAGCAAGGGTGACGACGCGGCCCATCCGAGTCCCCTATACTCGGCATCCCTCCGATGACGGAACCGAAGAGCGACGGCCGCGTTCACCCCCGGGCACCCATCGAGCTCCGGGTGGACTACAAGAAACTCAACAGCTTCTTTGCCGACTACACGAAGAACATCTCCAAGGGCGGCACCTTTATCCGAACGCGAAAGCCCCTTCCGGTCGGGACGCGCTTCCTCTTCAAGCTGGGCGTCCCCACCCGGAACGAGCCCTTCGAGTTGCTGGGGGAGGTGGTGTGGTCGCAAGGAGAGGTCGACGATGCCGGGATGGGCATCCGCTTCGTCTACAACGACGACGCGCAGCGCTTCTCCTTCGAGGACCTGGTGGAGCGGCTGATGACCGACTCGCTTGGCAGCGAGCTCACCGGAAAGCTGCTGAACAAAACGGTCAAGCCGTGAGGGCGCCCGCGCTTTTGCTGTTGGCCCTGGCCTGCACCAGCCGGGCGCCGACGGCGCTTCAACCTGCGGCACCGGCCTCGGCCCGCGACGTCACCTCCCAGGACTGGGTGGGGCCGCCTCTGGACCGCGGGCAGCTGGTGCTCCACGACGCCTATGGCGGGGTGCACCCGCTGGAGGTGGAGATTGCCAACACCCAAACGGCGCGCACCCGGGGGATGATGTGGCGCACCAGCGTGCCGGCGGGGACTGGGATGCTCTTCATCTTCCCGGACGAGGAGGACCACTCCTTCTGGATGCGCAACACCCTGGTGCCCCTGGACATGCTTTTCCTGGACCGCACCGGGCAGGTGGTGGGCATCGTCGCTCAGGCGGAGCCGCAGACCCTTGACCCCCGCAGCGTCGGCCGGCGCTCGCTGTACGTGCTCGAGGTGGCGGGCGGCTGGACGGAGAAGGCCGGCGTCGTGCCCGGCGCGCGGGTGGAGCTCCTCGGCCCGCTGGCCGGCCGGACCGGGCAGCCCTAGGGACCGCCGTCGGTGGGCGCGCCGCGGGCGCAGAAGAACGAGGCGCGGTTACTCCCGAAGTACTGCTCGCATTTCACCGGGTCCTTGCAAATCTCCGCGATGAGTGCCGGGTCGAGCACCAGCTCCCGGCACGTCATGGCCAGGCCAGGGACGTTCTGCAAGTCGTTGTATTGCGGTGAGCAGGTAGAGTTGTTGCCCTGCACGCAGGCGACCGAACAGTAGCCGGTGGCGGGGCTCGAGAGCGACAGCCCGGCGTCGCGCTGCGCCTGGCTGAGCTGCAGGCTGGCCGCGGCCTGGTCCACCACGCACACCAGGTCCGAGCACTCCGTCGCGCCGAAGCTGACGAAGTCCTTGCCCGACGAGAGGTCTCCCACCACCACGTCGGTGACGCCGCCGTCCGGCAGGGCCTTCACCAGGATGCAGGGCTGACCCAAGTCGGTGCTGGTGGAGCAGGCGAACAGGGTCGCGCTGAGCAGGATGGCACCGAACAACAGATGACGCAGCATTCGGGGAGGTGACCTCTCGTGGAAGCCGGGGGCGGGGGCGGGTTCCCCGCTGTGAAAAGACGCATGACAGTAGCAGACAGACTACAGGAGGCGCGAACGGAGAGAAGCACCGACATCTCACCACGCCGGGGGCCGGTGGCTCCGAATGGCGCCACCATGAGATTGCTGGGGTCAGGGCTCGCGGGTACACTCACCAGCCAGACGTTCGCCCGACGGTTCCACACCAAGCGTCTCGACCACGGCCCCCTCGGACGGAGACTCCAGACCTTGCGACGCCTGGTAGCGGTGACGTGTCTCCTTCTGCTGGCACCGGCCGCCCAGGCGCAGCAGGCGCCCGCCGAACCCCCGCCCGCTCAACCGCCGACCACGCCGGGGCTCGGGCTCGACCTCACGGCCGAGACTCCGAAGTCGGATGTGCCGCTGGCCAAGCCCAAGCCCGCGCAGGAGGCCGCCCAGCCGCTTGACGAGGCGGACCTCACCCAGGACGACCTGGTCAAGAGCATCCAGCGCAAGGTGTTCCTCAAGCGCCACCGCTTTGAGCTTGCCGCCTCCCTCTTCATCAGCGTCAACGACCCCTACTACTCAAAGTGGGGCATCTCGCTGCGCGGGACGTACTTCCTGGCCGACACCCTGGGCATCTCGGCCCACGGCAGCTGGTACCAGGTGAACCCGACCGACAACGTCACCATCGCCAAGCGGAACTTCCAGAGCCGCATCTACTACTCGGTGCCGCAGTGGTCGCTCCTCGGCGACATGGAGTGGAGCCCGATTTACGGCAAGGCGACCATCTTCAACTCCATCTTCCACTTCGACGTCTTCCTGCTCGGAGGGCTGGGGGTGGTCTGGACCGAGACCTCACCCACGCCGGTGGATGCCTTGCAGCCGAATGGTCCCAAGCGGGGGCCGTCCTTCGCCGGCGAATTCGGCATCGGCATGCGCTTCATCGCCCTGGACTGGCTGAGCATCAACATCTCGTTGGTGGACACGGCCTACGGCGACACGCCAGCCGGGACGACGCTGGGGGCCGTCCAGAATCTCCTCACCATCAACGCGGGCCTCTCCTTCTTCATCCCCTTCAAGTCCACCGGGCGGGAGTCCGAGTAATGCGCCGCCCTTTGCTTCTCGCCCTGGCCCTCCTGGTGCTGCCCGCAGCCGCGGTCGCCCAGGGCGCCCCGTCGCCGCCGGAGGAAGCGGGGGATTCGGCGGCAGTCGAGCGCGACGTCGGCCCCCTCAAGGACCGCATCCCGCCCGTCATCCGCCACGTGTTCCTCCTCAAGGAACGCTGGGAGCTGGTCCCGTCGGTGGCCTTCAGCTTCCGCGACCCCTTCTTCACGAAATACGTCTTCGAGCTGAGCCTCACCTACAACTTCAACGACGCCCTCGGCCTCATGCTGCGGGCAGGCTACGCCGTCGACACCGTTTCCGGGTCAGCGCAAATCTGCACCGTCAACGTTGCCAACGGCGGGACGCGGGGCTGCCGCTCCCCCACCTACGACGAGCTCAACGGTAAGGGCACGGGCCAAATCAAGTTCCTCGGTGCCCTCGACGTTCAGTGGACGCCCATCTACGGGAAGTTCAACCTCTTCGCCGAGTGGGTGCTGCACTTCGACTTGTACGGCATTCTCGGGCCCGCCCTGGTGACCTACGCCGGGCCGCCGTCGACGGGCGGGGTCGGCAGCACCAACTACCTCACCGTCGGAGGTGAGGTGGGCATCGGCATGCGCTTCTTCCTCAACAAGTGGCTGACGCTGCGCTTCGAGTTCCGTGACGACATCTACGGCGAGAAGGCCCCCGCCCCCAACACCGGGACGGCACTCCAAAACCAGCTGTTCATCGACGTCGGGTTTGGCTTCTTCTTCCCGACCACCTTCCACGACGGGTAGCCAACAGCTCATGCTGCCTCCCATTCGCGCCGCGCTCTTCGGTCTGCTGCTTGCAGCGGCGCCTGCCGTGGCACAGACGTTCCAGGGGCTGGACTCCCCGTCGTCGAAGCCACCCCCCAAGAAGAAGAAGCCCGCCCCGTCGCAGGGGCCCACCTCCAGTTCTGCCGTCGTCGCGCAGACGCCGGCGCCCCCCCAGGCCCCCCCGCCCAGCCCGAGCCTCGGCGTCGATTTGACCCAGCCGAGTCCCGCGCCGCCGAAGAGTGCCAAGGACCTCCCCATGCCGCCGCCGCCCGGCGCGGGCGCTGGCAAGAAGGGCACCGCGCCGACCACCACCTTCGAGGCACTCGACGTCACCGGCAAGACAGCCGACCGCCAGCGACTGGAGGCCGCCAACGCCCAGTTCCTGGCGAAGGAGTATGAGAAGGCGGCCCTGGCTGCCTGGGACCTCATCAACGACCCGAAGATGGCTCCGCTCCAGTTGGAGTCGGAGTACCTGCTCGGCAAGACGCTCTACCGGATGGGGCTGTACTACTCGGCCCTTGGTGAGTTCAGCCAGATTCTCTCCGGGGCGAGCAGACGCGTTTCTTCTCCAAGTCACTCGAGTGGCTGTTCTTCATCGGCCGGAAGACGACCAATGAGTCCATCATCCTCGACGAGGTGGCGCGTTACGCGAACGCCGAGTGGCCGGAGCAGTACCGGAACGAGTTCTACTACCTCCTCGCCCGTTACCAGTTCGTCCGGGGCCGGGCGCTGGACCAGGTCGAGCAGAAGGCCGAGGCCGCCAAGAGCTTCCAGGAAGCGCACCGGCTCGCCGCCAAGGTGCCGCGGGGGGACGCCTTCTACGCCCGTACCCGGTTCCTGGAGGGCGTCATCTACGACCGCGAGGGGAACCAAACGGCCGCCCTGGAGGCACTTAAGGACGTGGTCCGATTGACCCGGCCCAGCGGCGACCCGAATTCGCCCGAGGCGCGCAGCAACGAGATGGTGCGCGAGCTGGCCTTCATGGACCTCGCCCGGATTCACTACGCCGCGCGCCAGAACCGCTACGCCATCTACTACTACGGGAAGATTGAGCGAGGCCGGCCCGAGTGGCTGGAGGCGCTCTTCGAGTCGGCCTGGGCCAACTACCGCATTGGCCAGTACCAGCAGGCGCTCGGCAACCTCGTCACCCTGAGCAGCCCCTTCTTCCGGGACGAGTACTTCCCCGAAGCGCTGTTGCTCAAGGCCGTCGTCTATTACGAGAACTGCCGGTACCGGGAGTCGTCGGCCATCCTCCAGGAGTTCGAGCGGCGCTACAAACCCGTCTACGACGAGCTGAATAGGCTGGTGCAGAGGGACATGGAGGCCTCCCAGTACTACCAGGTTCTGGCGGAGGTGCAGGCCAAGGTGCGGTCGGGCACCGTTCAGGGAACCGACGCCATTCTGGAGCGCGTGCTGAAGCTCGCCCTCACCGACCGCGAGTTGAAGAACACCAACGATGCCATCCTCGAGGTCGAGAAGGAGACCGACCTCATCGCCGGCCGGGGCGCGGCCTTTCGCACCTCGGACCTGGCCCGTCACCTAACGGAACGCCTGACCAAGGAACGCCAGCAGCTCGTCACCCGGGCCGGCGTGATGGCGCGGGGCAAGCTCGAGTTGGAGCTGGCCAATCTGCGGACGCTGCTCGGCAATGGCGAGCGCATCAAGTTTGAGACCACGGGCAAGGAGAAGGAATTCCTTGAGGAGCAGCTGCAGGCGGGCGGGCGGAAGGCCATCGTCAAGAGTTACCGGTACTCGGTGGCCGTGGCCGACGACCAGCTGTATTGGCCCTTCCAGGGCGAGTACTGGCGGGATGAGCTGGGCACCTACGAATACACCCTCACCAAGGGGTGTGTAGAGCGGAGCACCGCCAACCGCCAGGTGACTGGAACGCAGTAGCCGCGTCCCGGGGTAAGGTCCTGCCCCGGAATGGCCCAGCGTGCGACCACCATTGCGTTCGACGTGATGGGCGGAGACCATGGCCCGGCCGAGGTCGTCCGCGGCGCGGCGCTCCTTAGCCTGGAGGCCCCCCACATCCACGCCCTCTTGGTGGGGGATGGCCAGGTCATCGAAGAGGCTCTGGCCAGCACCCGCCACCACGGCGAGCGCATCAGCGTACACCACGCGCCCTCCTTCGTTGCCATGCACGAGAAGCCGGCGGCGGCGCTGGCGGACAAGCCCGACGCCTCCGTCGTGGTGGCCGCCCGGCTGGTGGCCGACGGCGAGGCGGACGCGCTGGTGAGCTGCGGCAACACCGGCGCCGGGGTGCTGGCGGCCGCCCGGACCTTCCAGCTGCTGAGGGGTGTCCGGCGCGCCGCGCTGGCCTCGGTGTACCCGACGCGCACCGGCCACGGCGAGAAGCAGGACCCGTTCAGCCTCATCCTCGACGTGGGCGCCAACGTGGACGCCACCGCCGATGACCTGGTCACTTTCGCCGTGATGGGCTCGGCGTACGCGCGAATCATCAGCAAGAACCCCCGCCCCACGGTCGCGCTGCTCTCCAACGGCACCGAGGCGATGAAGGGTCCGCCCCGGGTGGTGGAGGCGAACCAGAAGCTGGCTGGGCATCCCGGTGTGCGCTTCGTCGGCAACATCGAAGGGGTAGACATCCCCAAGGGGACTGCCGACGTCGTGGTCACCGACGGCTTCGTGGGCAACGTCTGCTTGAAGATGCTGGAGGGCGTCTCCGAGACGGTGGTGGAGCTGGCCCGGTACGCCTACGCCTCGCGCCTGCGCTGGCGGGTGGGCTTGTGGATGCTCGCCAGCGGGCTGAATCAGCTGAAGGAATTGACCGACTGGCAGCAGTACGGAGGCGCGCCAGTCCTCGGCTTTGACCGGCTCTTCATCAAGGCGCACGGTCGAAGCCGTGCCCGTGCCATGGCCAACGCCGGCAAGGTGGCGGCCAAGGCCGTGTCCTCGAACCTGGCGCAGGCTATCCAGGCAGGGCTCGGGTGAGCCTTCCGGACCGCATCGACCCTCCCCCGGCTCGACACATCTACCGGTGGGACCTGGACAAGACATACCTGCAGACGGACTTCGACTCGCTCCGCCAGCTGGTGCGGACCGCGCTGCAGAAGGCGAGCGAGAAGACGGCCGTCCCGGGCGCCGCGGCGCTCATCCGCGAGCTCGGGGCGAGCGGGGATTCGCGCCTGTGCATCATCTCCGGCAGCCCCACCCAGATGCGGCGGGTGCTGGAGGAGAAGCTGAAGCTCGACGGGGTGGAGTGGGACGAGCTGGTCCTGAAGGACAACGTCAGCAACCTGCTGCGTGGCCGGTTCCGCGCCCTGCGCGGTCAGGTCGGCTACAAGCTGCCGGTGCTGCTCGAGTCGCGCGCGCACGCTCCGGTCGAGGCCGAGGAGGTGCTCTTCGGCGACGACGCCGAGGCGGACGCCTTCATCTACTCCCTCTACGCGGACTTGGTCGCGGGCCGGGTGGACGAGCGCGTCCTGGCCCAGGTGCTCGTAGCCGCGGAGGTCTACACCGGACGATGCCACCCGCATCTCTGGCCGCCTGGCACGCGGTGCCCCGGGCGGACCCGGTCCGACGAATCTTCATCATGCTCGACCGCCTCACGCCGCCGGCCTACTTCGTCCGTTACGGACCGCGGGTGGTCCCCATCTTCAACTACTTCCAGGCGGCGCTGGTGCTCCTGGGCGACGGCCACCTGACCCCGACCCAAGTGGTGCGGGTTGCGGTGGAGATGGTGCAGACGGCCGGCTACAACCTCCTCACGCTGTCCAACTCCTTCCAGGACCTCCTGCGACGCGGGTTGCCGCTGCAGGCGGTGGCGACGCCTCTGGTGCAGGCGCTGGAGGGGGCCCTGGAAGGCCCGGACAAGGTGCTCGCCGCGCTGCGCCCCGTTCCGGACATCGTCCGCGCCTTCACCCGCCGCGTGGCCGCCCTGGGCGCCACCCCGCCTATGCAGAAGGCGGTCCGCATCGACTACCTGCAGCTGCTCGACGACGCGCGTCCGGGCGGGCGACGACGGCGGATGGGGCGGGGCGGCCGATTGGCCGAGTAGCGCAAGCCTGCCGCCTTCCGGCTGTCCGGCGCCATTCCATCGGCGCCTACAGGCGGCCAAGGAGTAGGCGCTTCTCGCGAACCCGCCTCCACAGAGGGAACGTCGTCCACATCGGAAACGCCCCGTGGCGCGTCTGTCATCGGACCGGGGCCAGCAATTTCCTCATCTACAAACGGGTGCGAGTTCCACGGGGTCTACCAGATGGGCATCGACTCCCACGGCATCATCTACACGGGAGAGGTGGACACCTCGAAAGCGCCTGCAGAAATTCGTCCCGAAGGACCGCGACCATCACGATGGCTGGTAGCCCCGACTCTTAGCCCAGCCCACCCGGCTCCACCAGGCCGCGCGGCGTGAGTGGGCGGTCTCGCCGCAGCCGCCCCTGTTCCTGGTACCAGCGGAGCGCTTCTCGAATGCCGCGGCGGATGGGTCGCGGCTGGTACCCCAGTGCGCGTTCCGCCTTGCTGGAGGAGACGTAGGCCGCCTCGAACAGGCCAGCCAGAAAAGGGGTATTCACCCAGCCGAGGCGCGCCGACGTAAGGCGGCCGAGCACGTCTCCGGCGCGCCCGAGGCCCCGGGCGGCCCAGCCGGGCAGCCGGACGGCTGGGCCGGCGGTGCCGCACTCCTCGGCCACCTGGGTCAGGAAGGCGCGGTAGGTGAGATTCTCCCCGCCGAGGATGTAACGCTCGCCGCTGGTTCCGCGCTCCATCGCCAGCACCAGTCCGTCCGCCACGTCCTCGGCCGTGACGAAGTTGGTGCCGCCCGGGGGGTAGGCCCGGAGCAGCCCGGAGGCGACCAGCCGCACCACCTCGGCGCTGCTGGCACCGGTTCCGTACGCGCCGACCACGAACGTCGGGTTGGCGATGACGACGTCCAGGTCTCCCCAGTCGCCGGCCGCCAGCTTCTCCGAAGCCCGCTTGCTCTCCGCATAGGGCGTGCCGCCCGCCGTCGGATAGTCGCTCTCCTCGGTGGCCGGCTCATACAAGGGGCCCGCGCCGACCGCGACACTGCTCGAGACGTGCACCAGCCGTTCCACGCCGGCGCTGCGGGCCGCCTGCAGGACTTGGCGCGTGCCCTCCACGTTGATGCTCCACAGCAGAAGCCGTCCGGCGTCGTCGAAGCGGATGTGGCCAGCCGCATGGTAGACGCGCGACACCCCCACCATCGCCTTGGCCAGCGAGTGGGCGTCCCGCACGTCGCCCGGCACGGCTTCCACGTCCACCCCGGCCAGGGCGTGGCGCTCCGTGCCTGCCGGCAGCAACACTCGGGCACGGGTGCCGTCGCGCGCAAGGCGGCGCACGAGGTTGGCGCCAATCAAGCCCGTTGCCCCCGTCACCAGCGTTCGCACAGGACGACTCCCTCCGGCGGGCGAAATCGTGTAAAGCGGCAGCGCTTCATCACGCTCCGGCGCGGGGCGTCAACCTCATGGCGCACGACCCACCGTCCCCCCCTCCTGCAGCAAACGGCCCGGCCGTCCCCGAAGGGGATGAGGTGGGCGTGGCGAGGCCGCCAGCGGAGCAGCCGCGCGAGCTGTCCGCCGACGAGGGCCTGGAAGGCGAGGACGCAGAGGGAGAGGACGGCGAAGAAGACGCCGAGGCGGAGGGGCCGGACCCCCTGGACGCCCCGGTCCCGGAGCCGCCCCCGCCCTCGGACGCGAAAGAGCCCGAGCCAGTGCCGGCGGTGCTGTGGGAGTCCGAGTCCGACCACTTGGACGCCTCGGTGCCGCAGGCGGCGGCCAGCGCCGAGGCGGAGATTGACCCGGCGGCGCTGGACATCGACGCGGTGAAGGTCGTCAACCGGCTGCACCAGAACGGGCACCAGGCCTACCTGGTCGGCGGCTGCGTCCGGGACCTCCTGCTGGGCCGCAAGCCCAAGGACTTCGACATCGCCACCTGCGCGCGCCCGAGCGAGGTGCGTGGCTCTTCCGCAACTGCCGCCTCATCGGCCGCCGCTTCCGCCTCGCCCACGTCTACTTCCGGGACGGGAAGATCATCGAGGTCTCCACCTTCCGCGCCAACCCCATCGAGCGAGCTCGACCCGACGGAGCGCGCGGACGGCCGAGGAGCGCCCGGACGACCTGCTCATCCGGGAGGACAACGTCTTCGGCACCGCCGAGCAGGACGCGCGCCGCCGGGACTTCACCATCAACGGCCTCTTCTACGACGTGGCCGAGGGGCGGGTGCATCGACTACGTCGCGGGCCGCCGCGACCTCGCCGAGCGTCTGGTGCGCACCATCGGCGACCCCGAACGCCGGATGCGCGAGGACCCGGTTCGCATCCTGCGAGCGGTGAGGTTTGCCTCCAGGCTCGAATTCGATATTGAACCGCGCACCTACGCGGCGATGGAAGGCGCGGTGGAGGACCTTCCCCGCTGCGCTCCGCCCCGGCTGCTGGAAGACACCTTCCGCATCCTGCGCGGAGGCGTCGCAGCGCCCGGGCTGGCCTTGCTTTTTGCCCTAGATGCGCTGCGCTTCTTGATTCCGCCGCTGGACACGTACCTTAAGGAGCACGGGGCTGAGGGCGAGCAAACGCTGGCCGCCTTCGCACGCGCGGCGGACGCCCGGGTGAAGGCCGGCCAGACCCTCGAGGACGCCGTGCTGCTCGCGGTGTTGCTGGTCCCAGTCATGGGGACGGCGCCGGAGTCGGCCCCGGACGCCCCGAGCGCCGTCCCGGAGGCCATCGAGGCGCTGCTGCAGGAATGCGTGCGCACGGCAAGGCTACCGCGGCGCATCGCCGAGCGCTGCCGGATGATGCTGCTGGCCCAGGCGACACTGTCCGGACAGCGACGGCGCCGCGGAAGCCTGGGCAGCTTCCGCCGTCACCCGCTCTTCAACGAGTCGCTGACGGTTTTCGTCTGCACGGTGGAGGCGACGGGGCAGGGGGCTGCGGAGCTCGCTGCCTGGCAGTCGGGTCAGGCGCCCGTGGTCGCCCCGGGAAGTCCGCCCCCCCCGAGCCGGCGGCGCCGGCGGCGCCGCCGCGGTGGCCGCGGCGGACCCGGGGGAGGGGGCCGGCCGGCCGGTGGGGGCGCCCCGGGTGGAAGTCCCCCGCCCGGCTAAATTTTCTAACAAACCACCGAGAACCTGTGTTTTCCTTGACCGCCCGCAACTTTCGCCCGCGGTCAACATCCAAAGACGCTGGAAGCCGGTCCTCCGTCCCCCCCCGTCCATGCCGTCGCCCGTTCTAAACCATTCCGTTGGTGCCGTTTCTTTCGCCCCCCCTGTGGGCGTGGAGCTGCGCCCTGCCGAGCTAGCCGCCTACCTCCAGCGCCTCGGGCTGGCACGGGCGGAGCGTCCCTCGCTGCCTTTTCTCACCAGGCTGCAGCGGCGGCACCTGTTGCGGGTGCCGTTTGAGAATCTCGACATCTTCTGGGGAAGGCCCATCCCCCTGGACGTGCACCGGGCCTGGTCCAAGGTGGTGGAGTTGCGCCGGGGTGGCTTCTGTTACGAGTTGAATGCGCTGTTTGCCTCGGCCCTGTCAGCCATGGGGTTCCAGGTGTCGCTTCTGTCCGCCCGCGTGTGGCGTAAGCACGAGCGGACATGGGGACCGGAATATGACCACCTGACGCTGGCCGTGACACTGGACCAGACGTACCTGGTGGACGTCGGCTTTGGAGACGCCTTCCGGGCGCCGATGCCGCTGTCCACCGTGGTGCAGTCCGACGTGAGTGGAAGGTACCGTCTCGTCCAGGCAGAGAAGGCTGACGAGTTGGTGCTGGAGCATGCCGTCCGGGAGCACTGGCGCTCGCTCTTCCGCGTTTCGCAGGAGCCGCGCTCTCTGCAGTCCTTCGCCGGGATGAATGCCTGGCACCAGACGTCCGCCGCGTCGCCCTTCACCGGGCATGCCATCTTCACCCTGGCGCGCCCGTGGGGCCGGTTGACGCTGACCGACAGAAACGCCATCGAGACGCGGCGTGGGCGCATTCACCGGCTTCGCCTGGGCGAAGGGGAACTTGAGCGTCGGCTACGCCGGCTGTACGGCGTGCGCGGTCCGCTCGGGCCGACCGCCCAGACGCTCGCCGCCTGAAGGGCCTAGGGGTCCGGGGGGACGTCGAAGCGCGCCCCGCCCACGCGCCGGCGCGCCTCGTCCTCCTCGGTGTCCGCCTCGAGGTTGGCGACGTCGGCTGGCGTCACTGCGCCCTGGCCATAGCGGGCGGCGATGGCGTCGAGTGCCGCGTTGAGTCTATCGGTGCGTGCCTCCGGCTCGGCGAACAAGCCCAGCTGGGAGCGGTCGCCAACGAGTTCCTGGGCGGAGACGCCGGTGAGTCGCACCGCGGATGAGAGGCGGAGGCGGAGGAGGAGTTCGACCGCCTCGCGGTACAGCCGCTGCCCGTCGTCGGTGGCCGACTGGAGCGTCCGCCGCCGGGTGAAGAGTGTGAAGTCGGATAGCTTCACCTTCAGCTGCACGGTGCGGGCCCTCAGCCCCGCGCGCCGCAGCCGCCGTCCGACACGCAGCGCCTGGGTGTGGAGGGCCCGCTGCAGCACCTCGGGCGACGCCGTGTCCTCGGCGAACGTATCCTCGGCCCCGATGCTTTTCGCCTGGCGGTCTGGCACCACCGGCCGGTCGTCCTCGCCGCGGGCCAGGGCAGCGAGATGCCGGCCCAGGTCGCCGAGTTGCTCGATGAGGAAGTCGGGGCTGGCCCGGGCGACGTCCCCCACCGTCCGCAGGCCCAGGGCGAACAGCGTGGCCTCCAGCTTCGGCCCGACGCCCCACAGTCGGGCCACCGGCAAGGGTGCCAGGAAGGCTTGGGTCTCGGCCACTGGCACCTCGCGCTGGCCGTCCGGCTTGGCAAGGTCGCTGGCCACCTTGGCGACGAATTTCACCGCCGCGATGCCGGCAGAACAGGGCAGCCCCACCTCGCGCGCCACCTCCGCGCGGATGCGGGTGGCAAGGGCTCCAGGCAGGCCGAAGAGGCTGCGCGAGCCACTGACGTCGAGGAAGGCTTCGTCCAGAGAGAGCGGCTCCACCAGCGGGGTGTAGCGCTCGAAGATGGCGAACACCTGCTCGCTGGCCTCCGCGTAGGCCGTGAACCGGGGCGGCACCACCACCGCGTCCGGTGCCAGACGAAGCGCCCGGGCCATCGGCATGGCGCTCCGCACGCCGAAGGGGCGCACCTGGTAGCTGGCCGCAAGCACCACCCCGCGCTTGGGGTGACCACCGACGATGACAGGGCGACCACGCAGCGCCGGGTCATCCCGCTGCTCCACCGAGGCGTAGAAAGCGTCCATGTCCAAATGGAGGATGGCGCGGGGGCTGTCCATGGGGCCGGGAAGGGAAGTGTAGCGGCCGGGGCTGCCCTCGGGGCGCCGCCCGTGGCGCTGCTGCGGCAAGGCGAGCAAGACTGCTGGCCTTTTTGGGGGTGGCAAGGCATGGGTGCACCCGAGGAGCGGGCTCAGGCAGCACACCAGCGCAGGGTGCGGGCCCGTCTCTTCGCGGTGGCCGTGGTGCTGGCCAGTTTCGGCGGCTGCTGGCTTTTGTACCGGACGCTGGCGCAGCCGCCGGAGTTGCTGGAACCCTACCGGCTGCGCAACCTACTCAACGCCGCGAAGCTGTACCGCATGGACACCGGGCACTTCCCTTCCACGACGGACGGCCTCGGACGGCTGGCCCCCAAATATGTGGCCCGGGTGGGCAACGACGGCTGGGGCCGCCCCTACCGGTATGAAAGCGATGGTGGCTCGGCGCGCATCTGGACGCTGGGACGCGACGGTGTGCCCGGGGGCGCCGGGCCGGATGCAGACGTGTCGGTGCAGTTCCCGCCGGTGACGGGCAAGAGTGACGGCGAGGCAGCGCCGGCGCGGTAAAAAAGGGGTGGCTGGCAGGGCCTCCGGCGGTGCTACGGTGCGCCGCACCTGCTTGCTATCCCCCCAACGGGAGAACCCTTCATGCGCCTGTACCGCACGTCCCTCATGGCCGCCGCTCTCTTCTGCGGCCTCTTCACCTCCTGCGCGTCGGGGCCGAACACGAAGCTGGTGAGTGCCTGGCAGCTGCCGGGCTTCATTCCCACCGGCTTCCACAAGGTGCTCGTCATCGCCGTCACGCGCGACGGGGGCCGGCGCCGGACATTCGAGGACGCGTTCTCCTACCAGCTGTTTGCGCGCGGGGTCACGGCCATCTCCAGCTACACCCTGATTCCGCAGGACGGCCAGGTGCCCAACGACAAGCTCGAGGCTGCCATCCGTCAATCCGGGGCGGACGCCGTGCTGGCGACGCGCTTCCTCGGCACCAACACCAACGTCAGCTACACCCAAGGCTATGTCTACGCGACGGCCGCCCCCGTCTACTACGGAGGCTTCTACGGCTACTACGGCTCGGCTTGGGGCTATGACTACGTCCCGCCCATGGCCACCACCACCACCGTGGTGACGGTGGAGACGGACGTCTTCGACGCGGCCAAGCTAGAGATGGTGTGGTCCGGGACGACGCAGACCACCAACCCGACCTCCCTCAACCAGGAGATGGCCGGTTGGGCGAAAATCATCATCAACGCCATGGCCCAGCGCGGCGTCATCGCCGTGCAGCCCTGAGGCACACGGCAGCCTTCCGGGCGGTCCCCTCACCGCAGTCGCCTCGGGCCTTTCACCCGGCCGGCGGGCGAATGTCGGCCGCGGTCAGCACGCGGCTGAGCTCCTCGGGCAGCGGGCTTTGCAGCTGTAGGGGCACGGCGGTCGCCGGGTGCACCAGCTCCAAGGACCGAGCGTGCAGGAAGAAGCGCGGGAGACCCGGGAAGGTGCGGCCGCCGTAGAGGGCGTCGCCCACCACCGGGGCGCCGATGGCGGCCAGGTGGGCGCGTACCTGGTGCAGGACGCCCGTCAGGATGCGCACCTCCACCAGGGCGAGTTCCCCCGAGCGCTGGAGGACGTGGAACTCGCTGAGGGCCTCGCGGCCTTCCTCCCCGCCGTCCACCGCCGGCTCCACCCGGGTCTCGCCCTTGTGGCGCAGCGGCAAGTCGATGGTCCCCACGTCGCCGATGGGCCCCGACACCAGCGCCCAGTAGCGCTTGTCCACCGCGCGGTCGCGGAACAGGCCCCGGACCGCCTCCCAGCTGTGGCGGTCCCGCGCGGCGAGCAGGACGCCGGAGGTGTCGATGTCGAGGCGGTGGGCCAGCCCTCCCTCGCGGACTTCCTCGGCGGCCAGGGCGACCTCCGGAAAGCGCGCCACCAGGGCATTGGCCACCGTCCCCGTCTCCCCGAGCTTCAGCGGGTGAGAGGGCACCCCCGCTGGCTTGTCCACCGCGAGCAGCCAGGCGTCTTCATAGAGGAGGTGAAGCGCCAGTCCCGGCTCCGGCACCAGGGGCGGCGCCTCCTCGGCCAGTTCCACGTCCAGCCGTGCGCCGCCCGTCGCCCGGTCTCCCTTGCTGGGACGGCGGCCGTCGACGCGCACTGCGCCCGTCTCGAAGAGGGATTTCACCCGGGCCCGGGACAGCCCGAGCACTTGGGCCACCACCACGTCGAGTCGGCGACCGTCTGCCTCGGGCGGCAGGTGCACCGTCCGCGTCATTCCGAGAGCGCCTCGTGGACTTCTTCGGCCGTCTGGAAGCGCTCGGCGGGTTCCTTGCGGATGAGTCGCTGGGCGATGCGCGCCAACAGGGGGTCGCTCCCTGGGTTGAGAGCCGCCACCAGCGGCGCCTCGGTTTCCAGCACCTTGCGCCACAGCTCCGGGGGCGTCCGGGCGTCGAAGGGCGGTCGGCCAGTCAGCAACTCATAGAGGATGACGCCGAGGCTGTAGAGGTCCGCCCGCGGGTCGACCGACTCCCCGAGAATCTGCTCCGGCGCCATGTAGCGGAAGGTGCCCACCAGGCGCCCGCCGGCGGTGACCGCTCCGTCCTCGGCGAGAAACTTGGCCAGGCCGAAGTCCATGAGGCGCACCACCTTGTCGCCATCCACCATCACGTTGCTTGGCTTGAGGTCCCGGTGGATGAGGCCATGGCCGTGGACATAGCTGAGCGCGTCACACAGCTGCAGCATCGCGTCGCGCAGCCGCGCCGTGCGCTCCGGTCCGTTGAGGAACGCCGTGTCCACCGGCGCGATGGCCGGCAACGTGGGGAGTTCCCCGGCGGGCTCGAGCGCGTAGGGGAGGGACACGTCGCGCGACTCGTTGGTGTCCGGCTCGTCGGCCGCGTCGGCCAGGGCCCGCAGGCTGTCCGGTCCTGTCCCGAAGGCCGCATCGTCGCTGGGGGGCTCCTCGCCAAGCTGGCTGAGGGTGAAGGTGCGGGTCCGCTCCACTCCCCGGTGTCGCTGTCCTGCCAGGGAACGTCGGCGACCGGTGGGGTGACCGGCCGCGGGCGCTTCGGGCCGGGAGCGTCGAGGTCCAGGTAGTTGCGCAGCGTGAGGCCGTCCACCAGTTCCATGGCCAGGTATGGGTAGCCATGGTGGACGCCGGTGTCGAAGACCTTCACGACGTTGGGGTGGGAGAGTTCCGACAGCGTCTCGAATTCGCGGGCCAGTCGGCGCGCGGCGCGAGGGTCGAGGGCCGGTCCAGTGGAAAGCAGCTTCAGGGCGACCGGCTCGCCGGTGCGCCGGTCGAGCGCTCGGTAGACGGTGCCCGCACCGCCACTGCCGAGCGTCTCCAAGACTCGGTATGGGCCGATGACTTTGGGCGGCATGCGGAAAGGGGAGAAAGGCCTAGAGCCTAGGGAGTCGCTGGCAGGAGGGTCAAACGGGTGGGTCGGAGGGCGGCTCCTGGGCGGAAGTGCTTGCCTCTGCCGGGCGGACCATGCCGAGGATGGCCCTCCATGGACCCTCCCGACACGGACGTGGCCGTTCCCCGGACGCTCTGCATCGACATCGGCGGGACGGGCCTCAAGGCCCTGATTGTGGATTCTAAGGGAAAGCCGCTCACCGAACGGGTGCGGGTGGAGACGCCCCGTCCCGCCACGCCCCAGGCCGTCTTGCGGGCCCTGCAGAAGCTGGTGCTACCGCTGGGGGCTTTCGAGCGGGTCTCCGTCGGCTTTCCCGGCGTATGCATCGACGGCGTCACCCACACCGCGCACAACCTGCACCCCCTCTGGCTGGATTTTCCGATGGCTCGCACCCTGACCCGGCTGCTGCGCCGGCCGACCCGTGTCATCAACGACGCCGGCGTTCAGGGCTACGGTGTGGTCCGGGGCAAGGGCGTCGAGATGGCGCTGACGTTCGGCACGGGCATGGGGTGCGCCCTCTTCATCGACGGCCGCTACGTGCCCAACATCGAGCTCGCCCACCATCCCTTCAAGGGGGACAAGACGTACGAGGAGTACATCGGCAAGGGCGCTCTCGAGCGGGTGGGAAAGAAGAAGTGGAACCGCCGGGTGGCCAAGGTGGTGGCGCAGGTGGAGCCCATCTTCAACCCGCGCTTCCTCTACCTCGGCGGCGGCAACGCCAAGCACATCACCGTGCTGCTGCCGCCCCACGTGAAGATTGTGTCCAACAACGCGGGCCTTCTGGGCGGCATCGCCCTTTGGGAGCAGGTCGCCTCCTAGCGAAGGCGCCTCAGTAGGCGGGGCGCTTCACCACCACGCCGTCCTTCATGACGAAGAGGACGCGCTCGGTGACCCGGATGTCGGTGAGGGGATTGCCCGGCACGGCCACCACGTCGGCCGCCTTGCCCACCTCGAGTGTGCCGAGTTTCCCGGACAGCCCGAGCAGCGCAGCATCGACGCTGGTGGCAGCGCGCAGCGCTGCTGCCGGCGTCATCCCGAGACCCACCATCAGCGCGAACTCCCGGGCGTTGAGGCCGTGCGGGCTGACGGCCGAGTCGGTGCCGAAGCCGATGCGCACCCCAGCCTTGAGCGCGTCGCGAAACATCTGCGAGCGCGCCTGCAGGGCGGCACGGGCCTTCTCGGCAATGGCCGGCGGGAACTTGTCCACCTTACCCCCCGTCCACTCCCCCGCCATCAGCGTCGGGATGAGGTAGACGCCCTTGGCCTTCATCTGCGCCAGGGTGTCCGGCTTGAGGAAGCTGCCGTGCTCGAGGGAGTCCACCCCAGCGGCGATGGCCGTCTTTCCGGCCGTGTCCCCATGGCAGTGCGCGGCCACCTTCCGCCCCAGCCGGTGCGCCTCGTCGACGATGGCGGTCATTTCCTCCAGGGTGAGTTGCGGGCTATCCACCGCGTCGGCCAGGGACAGCACGCCGCCCGAGGCCGCCACCTTGATGACGTCCGCGCCGGCCTTCACCTGGTAGCGCACCGCTGCCCGGCAGGCGTCCGCGCCGTTGCAGATGCCTTCGGGAATGCCCGGGGGGATGACGCGGTCGGTGGGGAAGGGGTCATGGTCGGCATGGCCGCCGGTGGCGCCCAAGGCATGCACCGCCACCAGCATCCGTGGACCGACGGCGATGCCCCGGGCAATGGCGTTGCGGAGGCTCACGTCGATGAAGTCCTGCGAGCCCAAATCTCGCACCGTGGTGAAGCCGGCCTCGAGGGTGCGCCGCGCGTAGCTCGCGGCGAAATGCGCCTGCTCCGCGGGGTGGCGCATCAGGCCGTCCACCTCGTCGCGGTACCAGTTGTCGGACGCCTCAAAGGACAGGTGGGTGTGTGCGTCCATGAAGCCCGGAAGCAAGGTGGCCTCCCCGAGGTCAATCACCTCGGCCCCGGGCGGGACCAACACCGCTTGGCCCACCGCGCGGATGACACCGCCTTCGATGAGAAGGGCGACACCGCCGGACTGGAGCTGGTCCGAGGCCCCACTGAAGAGCCGGGCGGCGCGCAGGACAATGGGACGGGGGGGCTCTGCTGCGGCGGTGGTGGCGACCAGCACCAGCAGCGCGGGCAACCACAGACGGCGGGACACGGGATTCAACCTCCAGGGTGGGAAACAGGGGGCAGATACCTTAACCCGAAGCACCGCGGGTTCCGGGCCGCAGCGCTGGCGCGGGCGACCAGCCGCGCTCCCCCCGGGCATCCCGGGGCGGGCGGGCACTGGCGCACTGCTTGCTTTGTGAACGCCCCGGCGTGGTCAGGCCAAACCCCAGCCGGTGGTGGCCAAGCGTGGACGGGCGCTGCCGGCGCCCCTATGGTGCGCCGCTGGCATGTCCACCATCCCGTCGCTCGCCGCCCTGGAGGCTCAGGTGAAGGAGCGGCCTCTGCCCAGGCACGTGGGCATCATCATGGATGGCAACGGCCGCTGGGCAGAGGAGCGTGGGCTCCCCCGCCTCGAGGGGCACCGGGAGGGCAGCAACAGCGTCCGCGAGGTGACGCGCGCCGCGCGCCGGGTGGGCGTGGAAGCGCTCACCCTGTACGCCTTCTCCTCGCAGAACTGGTCACGGCCGATGGAGGAGGTGGCCGGGTTGATGGACCTTCTGCGCGAGTACTTGGAGAAGGAGCGCAGGGAGATTCTGGACAACGCCATCCGCCTCAATGCGGTGGGGGAACTGGACCGGCTGCCCCGGATGGTCCGCACGCCGCTGGAGAGGCTGCGCGACGAGTCGAGCGCCAACCGGGCGATGGTCCTGACGCTGGCGCTTTCCTACGGCGGTCAGGAGGAGATAGTGGCGGCGGCCAGCCGGCTGGTGGCGGCGGCGCGTTCGGGGACGCTTCCGGACCGGCCGCTCACGCCGGAGGCGTTCGCCGCACAGCTGTGGACGGCGCCCTTGCCTCCGGTGGACCTGGTGGTGCGCACCAGCGGTGAGCACCGCGTCAGCAACTTCCTGTTGTGGCAGTCGGCCTACGCCGAATTCATCTTCACCGACACGCTCTGGCCGGAATTCCGGGCGCACCACTTCCTGGCCTGTCTCGCCGAGTACCAGCACCGGGAACGACGCTTCGGACTCACCTCCGCCCAGCTCCCCAAGTGAACGGCCCCAACCGCAACCTGGCTGTCCGGGTGGTGACGGCGCTGGTGCTGCTGCCTGGGGTGCTGGTCCTCATCCTGTATGGGGGCTGGCCCTTCGGCGTCCTGGTGGCGGTGGCGGCGGGGGCCTGTTCCTTCGAGTATGCGCAGCTCACCGCCGGCCCCCTCGGGCCCTCCCAGGTGGCCAGCATCCTCGGGGCCGCTAGCCTGCCGCTCCTGGCAACCGCGTCGCCGCGGGGCTTCTCGGCGCCGGCCTTCTGGGTGGTGGGGGCCGTCTTTTACGTGGCTTGGGTAGACCATCTCTTCCGCGGCCCGCTGGCCGATGCGCCCAGCCACAGTGCGCATGCCGTCACCGGCTGCCTGTACGGGGGGCTGGGTCTGGCCCCGGTGGCCGCTCTCCGGGCGGGCCCGGACGGCCTGGCGTGGGTCATCACCGCGCTGGTCATCACCTGGGCCAACGACACCTTCGCCTACTTCATCGGCCGGGCGCTGGGCCGGCACAAGCTGTTTCCGTCGGTCAGCCCCAACAAGACGTGGGAAGGCTTCCTCGGCGGCTTCGTCGGCTCCATCGGCGGCCTCTTCGTCGCGCGCCTCATCTTCCCGGTGCTGACGCCTCTGGACTGCGTGGTGTTGGGGGTGGCCGGCGGCCTGTTCGGGCCACTCGGCGACTTGTGCGAATCCCTGCTGAAGCGGGCCTATGGGGCCAAGGACTCGGGCTTCCTCATCCCCGGGCACGGCGGCATCCTGGACCGGGTTGACGCACTGCTCTTCAACGCCCCGGTGGTGTACGTGTACGTGACGGTGTTCCGGGGCGGGCTGGCGTAGGCAGTAGTCGTTGTCCCAGGGGCGGTGCCGCGGTTACTGTGGCCAGACATGGTTCTGCAGAATCCCCTCTACTTCATCGTTCTGCTCAGCGTTCTCATCTTCGTGCACGAGCTGGGGCACTTCCTCGCTGCCAAAGCGCTGAACGTGAAGGTGACGAAGTTCTCCATCGGCTTTGGCCCGCGTATTTTCTCCGTCACCCGCGGCGAGACTGAGTACCAGGTGGCGTGGGTTCCCCTGGGCGGCTTCGTGAAGATGGCCGGGGATATGGGAGAGGAGAGCGCGCCGGAGGACGAGGCGCGCGGCTTCCTGGCCCAGGCGCCCTGGAAGCGCGCCGCCATCATCGGTGCGGGCCCGGCGGCCAGCCTCGCCTTCCCGTTCCTTCTGTACTTCATCCTCTACCTCGGCTTTCCGCAGGCCATCGACGCCACGACCCACTTCCCGCTCCGCACTTCCTCGCGCGTCATGTTGCTTGAGCCGGGGATGCCAGCGGTCGAGGCCGGCGTCCGGGTGGGGGACCTCATCACGTCGGTCAACGGCAGCGCGGTTTCCACCTTCGACGAATTGCGCCGGGCGATGGAGACCAAGGGGGGCAAGGAAGTCATCCTGGGCGTGGACCGCGACGGGCAGGCGCTACAGGTGAAGCTGGTCGCGGCCCGCAGCGACGAGAGCTCCCCGGACACGTCCTCCCGCGGGCTCCTCGGCGTCTCGCCCATGCCCCGCATGCCGCTGGTGGGGGTGCCCGCTGGCAGCGCGGCCGAGCACGCCGGGCTCCGCACCTATGACCGGATTGTGTCGGTGGACGGCCAACCGGTGCAGGACATGGTCTCGCTCGAGCGGCGGCTGGACGCTGGGCATGCGGACTTCATCCGCGTCGAGGCGCTTCGGCGTTTGCCGGCGGGACTGCCCGGGGTGGAGGCCGTCGTTCCGGAACGCATTCATGTCGACGTCGCCCGGCAGCCGGGCCAGGGTCTCGCGGCGCTGGGCGTGGAGCTGCCAGACCTCTACGTCGGCCGGGTCCTTCCCGGCAGCGCCGCGGAAGCGGCCGGCCTGCTTGCTGGGGACCGCCTCCTCAGCGTGGATGGTCAGACGGTGAAGTCCCTCTCGCGGCTTCAGGCGAAACTCGAATCGCTGCGGGAGGCGCCCTTCCGGCTGGGCTGGCTGCACCAGGGACAGGAGCACGCCGCCCAGGTGCAGCAGAAGCCGTCGGACCCGAAGGAGGCGAGTGGCGTGAAGGGGCTGGACCTCGGCCTCCGCCTGCCCTTCGACACGTCCAGCGGCGAGCACGTTGTTTATGATGTGGCCCGGCTTGGCCCGGGGCGGCCCTGGTGGCCGCGGGCGCAAGCTTCTGGACACCATCGCCAACGTGGCGGGGAACCTGGCCATGCTGGTCACCGGCAGGGTGCCCTTCTCCATGCTCGGCGGGCCCATCATGCTGTACGGCATCGCCTCGCAGAGCGCGCAGCTGGGCCTCGGCGTCTTCCTTTCGGTGATGGCGCTCATCTCCGTCAACCTCGGGCTCCTCAACCTGTTGCCCATCCCGGTGCTGGACGGCTTCGGACTCCTCTCTTCATTCTGGGAATGGGTGCGCCGGCGGCCCATCCCCATGCGCGCGCGGGAAATTGCCAACATCTTCGGGCTGGCGGTGCTGGTGCTTCTCATGCTGGCCGTCTTCAAGAACGACATTGCCCGGCTGTTGAATTAGCGGGCTTCCCCCTTGCGACGGCAGCCGGCGGCCGCCCTCGTCCTTGTCTTTTTCGGCTGTGCGCATGCCGTCCACTCCGGGCCACCCCTGCCAGAGGAGGGCGACGCCTCCTTCTACGGCCCAGGCTTCTATGGGCAGAAAACGGCCAGCGGGGAGGTGCTGCGCCCGGGGACGCTGACGGCCGCCCACCGCACGCTGCCCTTTGGGACGTGCGTGCGCGTCACTGTGCTGGAGAGCGGGCGCAGCGTGGAGGTGAGGATTAACGACCGGGGCCCCTTCGTCCCCGGGCGCATCCTGGACGTGACGGAGACAGCGGCCCGGGCGCTGGGCATGTTGGGCCGGGGCGTGGTGCGCGTCCGCCTTCGCCCCTGCCACGCCGGTCTGGGCCGCCCAGGGCCTGTGGAAACGCTTGCCTCGGTGCCGCCGCTGGGCGCATGGGTAGAAGCAGCGCCATGCTCATCGCCCTGGACACCTCGACGCTGACGCTCTCGCTCGCCCTGGTGGGCCCGGGCGGCGCGCTGCTGGCCGAGGAGACGCACCCCCCGCCGCGCAAGCAGAGCGAGATGCTCCCCGGGGCGCTGAGTGAGTTGCTGGAGCGGCATGGCCTCGGGCTTCAGGACGTGACGGGGTACGCGGTGGGCCTCGGTCCGGGTTCCTTCACCGGCCTGCGCATTGGCCTGGCGACGGTGAAGGCGCTGGCGTACGCGCACCGTCGGCCGGTGGGCGGCGCCTCCTCGCTGGCAGCGCTGGGGCTGGAGGGTCCCCCCGGCGTCTCGCTGGTGCCCGCCATGGTGGCGCGCAAGGGGGAGGTGTACGTCGGCCAGTACCGGCGCGAAGGCGCAGGCCTGCTTTCCACCGGCGCGGAGGGGGCCTGGACGCCTGACCAGCTGGCGGCCCACCTCATCGCCCACCCGGAGGCACGGGCCCTGGGCCCGGCGGCGCTGCAGCTACGGGAAGCCCCTGCGGGAGGGCGTCGCCCCGGAACAGCTGCTTCCCGGCCCGGCCTTCCCGTCGGCCTGGGCGGTGGCCCGGCTGGCCCACCTGCCGGCCACCTTTGTCGCCGAGGCGCTCTTTGCCTTGGAACCGCACTACCTCCGTGCCTCCGAGGCGGAGCGCAACCCGAAGTTTCCGCCCCTGCCCGGGCCGGTGCCCACGGCCCGCATCCGTGGGCAGGAGGAGTGAGGATGGACAACAAGTGGCGTGTTGCCGTGGTGGGGGCCACCGGCCTGGTGGGACGCGAGGTGCTCGCCGCGCTGGCGGAGGCCGGCCACCCGGACACGGCGGTGACGGCACTGGCCAGCGAACGTTCGGTGGGCGTGGAGGCCCCCTACGGCCACACGTCCCTGGAAGTCGAGGCGGCCGCCCCGGAGGCTTTCCGGGGGCAGGCGCTGGTGGTGCTGGCGGTGCCGGCGGAGGTGGCGCGCATCTGGGCGCCGGAGGCGCAGAAGGCGGGGGCCTGGGTGGTGGACGTCAGCCGCGCCTTCCTCTCGGACCTTTCGGTGCCCCTGGCGGTGCCCGGCTTTCGCGGCAACGGGCTGGAGCGGCCCTTCTCCGGCCGCACGGTGCGGGTGCCGGGGCCGGTGGCGCTGGGCTTCTGCCGGGCGACCGAGCCGCTGCGGGCGGCCTACGGCGTGACGGAGGCCCACCTCACTGCGCTCCTCGGCGCCTCCTCGGCCGGTGCCCGAGGCCTGACCGAACTCGAGCAAACCACGGCCCAGCTTCTCAGCGGACGGGAGATGGAGCCGACCCACTTCCCCCACCGGCTGGCCTTCAACCTGGTGCCGCAGGTGGGCCCCTTCAGCGAGGCGAGCGGCGGCACCTTGGAGGAGTTGAGCTGGCGCGCGGAGGTGACGCTTCTGTGGGGCCCGGGCGCGCCGCCGCTGGACGGCACGGCGGTGCTGGCGCCGCTTTTCCACGGGGCGCTGCTGGCGTTGCAGCTGCGTCTGGGAAAGGCGGCGAGCCTGGCCGAGGTGCGCGACTTGCTGCGCGCGGCGCCCGGCCTGAAGCTGCTGGACGTGCCGACCGAGCGCGTCTACCCCATGCCCATGCTGGTGTCGTCCGACGCGTCCATCCTGGTGGGCCGGGTGCGGGCGTCGGCCGGCCGCACCGACGTCCTGGAATTGGTGGCGGCCCTGGATGGGCCCGCCGTGGTGGGGCACGCCGCCGTGGCCGCCGGCGAGCAGCTGCTTCAGCGCGCGTTGCCCCACTGAAAGGGCGAGCCGTCCGGAACGCAGGCGCCGCTAGCCCACCGCGTGACAAATTGACACTGAGAGAGGCGTCCGGCGTGCCCAGCTGGCGCAGTTGCAGGCGATTTCACTCCTTGCAGGGGGCGCGACAGGTTGGCCCCGGCCTTGCTATTCCCCGCGACCTCCCCATGCGCCCACTCCTCGCCGCGCTGCTGCTGCTGCCTGCCCTCGGGTTTGCCCAAAGCCTGGTGCTCACGGTGAATGGCGCGACCAGCACCATTGGCGGCACGGGTTCGACGACGACCAGCACGTATGCGAGGAATGCGAGCGCCTGCACCTACACCGTGGCCGGCAACTGGCTGGGCACTGGCCTCACCACGGCCTGCACCACTCTGCAAGTCTGGCTCACCACCAGCACCTGCGGGGCGACCCCCAGCACCACCAACAGCCCCCCCGACGTGTCGGTGTACACCGCGCAGATAGGGCAGCTGAGCGGCGGGCTCAGCACCGACACCTTCACGTTTGCCTTCACCCTGCTGCCCGGCTTCGTGACCCCCACCGACGGCGGCGTCGGCATCGGCTGCGGCGACGTGGCCGACTTCACCAACCTGCTCTGCTCGGGGGTGGTGCTGAAGGACAGCACCGGGGCTTGTACGTCGTCGAACGTGACGGCGTCGCCGGTCAACATGCGCTACGACAACGTGCCGCCGGACCCACCCGTGGTCAGCGTGACTCCCCTGGACAGCAAGCTATCCGTCCGCCTCAACGCCAGCGGCTCCGGGACAGCCGTCAGCGACATCCAGTCGTTCCAGCTGCAGTACGCGGCCCAGCCGACTGATGGAGGGACGCCCAACTACGCTTCCACCGGTGGCGTCATCTCGGTGAACAACCCCAACGTCACCATTTCCAACCTGGTGAATGGGCAGAACTACCTGGTGCAGGGCTTCAGCGTGGACGAGGCCAGCAACGTGAGCGCCCCCTCGACGCCGGCGACGGTGGGCCAGCCGGTCCTGACCTACGGCTTCTACGCCAACTACCTCAACGACGGGGGCCAGCCTGCCGGTTGCGGCGCTGTGGGCGGCGGCGCGCCCTCGGCCCTCGCCTTCCTCGCTGTGCTGCTTCTTGGGGTGGCGCGGAGACGCGGGTGAGGAAGAGCCTCCTCGCGGCCGTTCTCGTCCTGGCCGTCCCCGCACTTGCCGACAGCGAGCCGAAGCCGCTGCCCAACACCACCATCCTTGAGCTCAAGATGGGCTTCTACCAGCCGCGGGTGGGGGACTCGCCCGGGGCGACGTCGGACGCGTACGTCCAGACGTTTGGCAACTCGCCCATGTTGATTGGCGAGTTCGAGGTGGACCGCTCATTTTATCACGGCTACGGCTACCTCGGCATTGGCTTCTCGATTGCGTACGGCGAGAAGTACGCCAAGGCCCTGCTCGCCGACGGCACGCCATCGGGCGAGTCCACCGGGCTGATGGTCCTGCCGATGCGCCTGATGGCCGTGTACCGCTACGACGTCTTGGCCCACGTCTTCCACATCCCCTTCGTCCCGTACGCGGAGCTGGGCTTCGTCAGCTATCCGTGGTGGACGAACAAGGGCGGCTCGGTGGAGATAGTCGACGGCAGCAAGGGCTCGGGCGTCCGCTGGGGCTGGGGCTTCACGCTGGGACTGGCGCTGGAGATGGACTTCCTCAACCCCACCTACGCCCGCGAGGCGCGCGAGGACGCGGGCATCTACCACTTCTACCTCTTTGGCGAATTCAACGACGACTTCGCCAACAACTTCGGCGCCAAGGGCATCAACCTGGGCGCGGCCTACTTTACTTTCGGCCTGGCCTTCGAGTTCTAGTCCCCCATCAGCCATGCCGGTCTCCGTCCTCTATTTTGCCGCGGCACGCGAGCGCGCGGGCGTGGCGCAGGAGCAACTCACTCAGCTGCCGCCCCCCGCCACGGTGCGCGCCCTGCTGCAGCTGCTGGGGGAGCGGCACCCGCAGCTTCTGCCGCTGTTTCCCCACCTCCGGGTGGCCGTGAACCAGGCCTTCGCCCAGGTGGACGACGTGGTACCAGACGGGGCGGAGGTGGCACTCATCCCGCCGGTGGCTGGCGGCACCGGCCTTTTCCGGGTGGTGGAGCGCCCGCCGACGCTGCAGGAGGTGGTGGAGGCGGTGCAGGACGCCGCCCGCGGCGGCTTGGTGACGTTTACCGGCGTCGTCCGGGCCGAGAGTCGCGGGCACACGGTGGTGCGCCTCACCTATGAGGCGTACCAGGCCATGGCCGAGCGCGTCCTGGCCACCGTCGGCCGCGAGGCCGAAGAACGCTGGCCAGGGACGCGGCTGGCCATCGTCCACCGGGTCGGCCTCCTCGTCCCCGGGGACGTCGCCGTCTGCATTGCCGCGGCGGCACCGCACCGGGCAGAAGCTTTCGAGGCTTGCCGCTTCGCCATTGAAAGGCTGAAGCAGGACGCCCCCATCTGGAAGCGGGAAACGTACACGGACGGTGAAAGCTGGGTCGGCCTCGGTCCCTGAGGCCTTCCCGTCGTTCGTCTCAGCCCACCACGCGCGCGGCGGCCAGGGCTTGGCGGAGCTCGGCGACGGCTACCCATCCCACGGCGAGGATGGCCAGCAGCAGGCTGAGCAGCTGCAGGGCCGTCTGCACGCGGGCGTCCAGTGGGCGGCCGCGAATGCGCTCCCAGGCAGTCAGCAGCAGTCGTCCGCCGTCCAGGGCCGGCAGTGGCAGCAGGTAGACGAGGCCCAGGGCCAGGCTGGCCGCGGCCAGGGCACGCACCAGCGCGTCCAGGCTTTCGATGGAGGCGAGCCGGCGCAGCAGCTTCGCGGCGGCGCCCGGCGGCCCCGTGTCATCCGGCCCGCGAAACAGCTGCACCGTCCAGGACACCGTCTGTCGCAACAGCTGGCCGCTATGGCCGAGCGCCGAAAGGAAGGCCTGGCGCAGCGGCTGCCGGGAGAAGACGTACTGCTGGCTGACGCCGATGCGTCCTCGCCCCGCGGCGTCGCGGCTGGCCTGGACGTTGAGCGAGAGGACGGTGGTACCCCGCTGGATGCCCAGGCGCACCGGCTCTCCCGCGTGGGCGGCCAACCCGCGGGTGAGGACGCCCCAGCGCTGGACCGGGACGCCGTCCAACGTTTCGATGACGTCGCCCGCCCGCAGCGCCACACGCGCCGCCTCGGAGCCTGGTTCCACCGTGCCCACCGTCATCGGCACCGGGACGTAGGTGCCGGCCATGTGCAGCAGCGTCAGCAGCAGCACACCAAGCAGCAGGCTGGCCGCCGGGCCGGCAAGAAAGACAAAGGCCCGCCGCGCCGGGCTCAGCTCGGCAAACGTCACTTCCTGGACGCCCGAAGGGGCCTGGTAGGGGTTTTCGCCTTCCAGCCGCAGCCAGGCCCCCCACGGGATGGCACCCAGCACCCAGCGCTGTCCGGCAGCGCGAAAGGAATACAGCGGTAGCCCGAGGCCCAGGCTGAAAATGACCGCGCGCGCCCCCACCAGCCGAGCGGCCAGCAGGTGGGCCAATTCGTGCACAAGCACCAGGACGCCGAGGGCGATGAGGGCAACCAGGGTCGGCATGCGGCCGGGCGAAGCCTAGAGGGTGCCCCCGACGCCAGGGAAGCAGGCCGCGGCGGCCACCAGCAGGGCCGCGAGTCCGCTCGCGGCCCCTTCCGTGAAACTGCACGAACTGGACTCGACCTTTCGAGGCCTGCAGCCGCGCGCTGCGGCCCGCGCTACTTCTTGGTCGTCTTGTGCACCTTGATGGCGAGCGCCTCGACGTACGTCGCGAGCAGGTGGTCACCGACCTTCAGTTTCTCGAGGTGAATCTTCGGACCCGCCTTCACCTGGTAGACGTTCCCGCCCGGGCCCTGGAACGACACCAGCCGCTTGACGGTGTCAATGGCGGTGACGGTCACCGTGGCCTGCACCCCTGCGCTGGCCGCAGCGCCAGGAGCCTGGCTCTTGTCGGCGCGCTCGCTCGTTGCGGCGGCCGTTGGTGCAACGGTCGCCGAGCCGGCAGGCTGAAACTCCAGCGCGAGGCCCTGCAAGTAGTCGATGACCACCGTGTCCCCGACGGCCAAGTCTTCCAGGCGTTGAATCTCGGGACCGGCCTTGAAGGTCTCGGTCTCGCCCGCCTTATTCTGCAGGGTGATGGTGCGGCCGGGGACGTCGATGGCTTTGATGGTAGCGGTGAGATGGACCGTCCGCTCCGCGGTCGCCTTGCCCGGCGTGCCGGTGGCCTTCATCTCGACCGGAGCCTGGCCGTAAGCGGCCGGGACCACGAGGAGTGCAGCGACTGCAACGAGTAGCTTCTTCATGTTTGTCTTCTGCCTTTCCGTTTCGTGAACTGTCTTCATGGACGTGGGTCTCGGGCGAGCTGTTGCCCGGCAGGGGGAGACTTCTTACTGGCCTGCTTCCGGTGGCTGTCAGCGGCCTTTTTGTCGGCGCGGTTCTTGCGGACTGGCCCGCTGCAGCAATAGCCGCCGCTCGGCGCTGGCGATGACGTTCCGGGCGGTGGCCACGGCGTCCACGTTGACAGAAATGGACGTGATGCCAAACCGCACCAGCTGCTCGGCGAATTCCGGCCGGTTGGAGGGGGCCTGTCCGCACAAGGAGGACGTCACGCCGGCGCGCCGGCAGGCGTGAATGATGCGCTCGATGGTGTCCAGAACAGCGCCATCCGACTCGTCGAAGAGCTCCGCGCACGACTGCGAATCCCGGTCCACCCCCAGCGTGAGCTGCGTCAAGTCATTAGAGCCGATGGAGAACCCGTCGACACCCAACTTCACGTACTCGGGAATCCAATAGGCCACCGATGGCACCTCCGCCATCACCCAGGTGTGAAGGCCACGCTGGTGTCCGAGCGGGCTTTTCGCGATGAGCTCCAGGCAGGCCTCCAGCTCCCACTTGGTGCGGACGAAGGGAATCATCACGTGCAGGTTGGGCGTCTGCGCGCGCACCAGGGCCAGGACCTCGAGCTCCAGCTGGAAAAGTTCGGGGTCCTTCACGTACCGAAAGCAGCCGCGGTACCCAATCATCGGATTCTCTTCCTGCGCCTCGTACCCCTCGCCGCCCTTCAGCCCACGAAATTCGTTGGTGCGAAAGTCGTACGTTCGGTACACGACGGGCCGGGGGGCAAACGGCTGCGTCACCTTGAGCAGGGCCGCCTGCATGGAGTCGATGAATTCCTTGCGCCCGCCCTTGGCCAGAAGCGCCTTGGGGTGCATGCCCTTCAGCGCGTCCATCATCATGAATTCGGCGCGCAGAAGCCCGACGCCATCCACCGGAAGCGCCGCCGCGGCCACCGCCTGGTCGGCCATGGCCAGATTCACATACAGCCTCGTCCCGAGCGGAACCGGTGCCACCGCGGCCGGGGGAGGGCCCACCGCGCTGGCCGAGACCGCCGCCGGCGCCCCCGTCTCGGCCTGCAGACCCTCAAACACCTGGCCCTTGCGCCCGTCCACCGTGACTTCCTCCCTGGGCGCAGCACGGTGGTGGCCAGACGGGTCCCCACCACGCACGGAATCCGCAGCTCGCGGCTGACGATGGCCGCGTGGCACGTCATCCCGCCGTTGTCGGTGACGATGGCCGAGGCACGCCGCATGGTGGGCACCCAGTCCGGGGACGTCATTGACGCGACCAGCACCTCTCCCTGCTGCAGCTGCGCCCCCTCGCTGGCGCTGGCCAGGATGCGGACACGGCCGCTGCCGGTGCCGGGAGCGGCTCCCAGCCCGCTCACCAGCGCGTCCCCCGGCCGGTGCGCCTCCAGCGTGGTGATGGGACGCGTCTGGACAAGGTGCCACGTGCCGCCCTCTTCCGCCCATTCAATGTCCTGGGGGGCGTCGTAGTGGGCCTCCACCGAGAGGGCCAGCCGCGCCAGCTCCAAGACTTCGCTGTCCGACAGGACGCGGCGGGAAGCCTCCGCCTCGGCCAGCTGGACGCGCTGCTCCGCCCCGTCGGGGCCACGGACCAGCTTGACGGCCTTCTGCCCAACGCGTGCCGACAGCAGGCTGGGCCCGGCTTTGGCCACACGGTACGTGTCAGGCTCCACCTCTCCGCCCACCACCACCTCGCCCAGCCCGAACGCCGCCTCAATCACCAGCTGGTCCCGCTGGCTGGTGGACGGGTCGGCGGTGAAGATGACGCCGGAGCGCGCTGAGTTCACCATCTTCTGCACGACGACGGCGATGGCCGGCTCCGACAGCAGGTCCTGCGTCTTGCGGTAGGCCACCACCCGTGGCGTGTAGACGCTTGCCCAACAGCGGCGGAGGGCGTCAAGGAGCTGGGTGCTGCCCAGGACGTTGGTGAACGTCTGGTGCATTCCGGCGAAAGAGGCGCCTGGAGCGTCCTCGGCGGTGGCGGAGGACCTCACCGCGACCAGGGCGTCCTTACCCAGCTTCCGGTAGGCGGCGAGAAGTTCCGCTTGGAAGGCGGGCGGGAGCGCCGCGCGGCGGACCAGCTCCTGGAGTGCCTCGGCCGTCTCGGCCAGCTGCTTGGCATCATCGGGGTTGGCCTTTTCCAACAGCTGCGCCAGCTGTGGACGTGTCCCGGCCGCCTGCATGGCCGCGGTGAAGGTGCCGGCGGTGACGACGAAGCCCTGTGGCACAGGAAACCCGGCGCGCGTCATTTCCCCGAGGTTGGCGCCCTTGCCGCCGGCCAAGGCCACGTCGGCCCGCGTCAGCTTGTCGAACCACACGATGGAATCGGCCATCCCTGCCTCCACTCCCCAAACCCGCGCAAGACGCATCCGACGTCGGCCCGCGGGGCGCAAAAGAGGGGCGACGCGGGCCCTCTTGCCCTCGGAAGGCGCCCTGACTGCCGAGCCGCCGCCCGCGAGCTCGCTCGGACACGGGTCACAGTTGGGCCCGTGCTTGCAGTGCGTCCCGGCTGCAAGGTGAAGGCCAAACCGCCCGCGAGGACCGGGCAGTGGCAGTGCCACGCGCCAGGACCACCGCGCGTCAAGCTTGCGAGAAACCTCGTCCCCGCGCAGGGATTGCGCGCCGGCCGGGCGAAGCCCGCGCCGGTGCCCCGGTCGCGCCGGCCTGGCACGCAACGTGATGGCCCATTTGGGGGGTGGGGAGCTGGAAAGAAGGGTACCGCGATGAGACTGGACGAAGTGATGACTACCCAGGTGAAGACCGCGGACGGCACCGAGGACGCGGAGGCGGCCGTCTTCCGGATGAAGCAAGGCGGCATTCACCACCTGGTGGTGATGCGCGGTTCCAACGTGGAGGGCGTCTTGTCCTCGGAGGACTTGGGAGGGCCCAATGGTGAGGCGGTGCGCCGTGGAAAGACGGTGGCGGACCTCATGGTGCGAAGCCCGCTGGTAGCGGATTCCAAGACCACCCTACGGACCGCCGCCAATCTCCTCCGTGGGCGCAGCATCGGCTGTCTCCCGGTGGTGGACGGCGGGAAGCTGACCGGCATCGTCACCGTCAGCGACATCTGTGCTTGGGTGGGGCGAGGTGCGGCGCGCACTCAGCGGGTCTCGGCAACGCGTGCGGGCCGCCGCTTCACGGTCAAGCCCCCGTCGGGCAAGCGACCGCGGAGATAGTCCGGCGAGACGCCATGCGCCTACGGCACCAGATGCCTGCGCTTTCGGGCCGCGAGCGCCCGCGGCACGGCGTGGGGGCATTCGCCGCGCTGCGTGAAGTCCGGTCCGACACCTGGGGGCTGCCCACCATTGCCGCGCCCGGGCGCTTCTCCCTATTGTCCCCCTCCTCTTGTGCCGACCCGTCCGAAGCCTGCTGGCCCTCTTGCTTGTCGCTGGACCCGGGTGCGGGCGAACGCACACCCTTGAGGAGGGCGCCTACGTTTTCAACGTCGCCCCGGGCGACGTCTTTCGCGACGATCTGCGGGCTTGCCGCCGACGGCGGACCGGCCCTGCTGGCCCAGCTTCAAGTCTACGGGGACGACGTCCGCTTCGCCCTGCTGCAGCGAGCGAATAGCCAGTGCCTGGCCGTGGAACTGGTGGGGCAGTACCAGTACGACACCCAGAACTTCTTCGCCGACGGCACCGCGTCCCACCCGCTGCTGTCGGCCAACGGAAACCTCTGCCAGGTCGACTTCGCCCAATTCCACCTCGACGGCGCCACGGTGAATCCCACCTCCTTCAGCGGCGTCATGCGCATCAGCTACCTGGGCTCGAGCCCGGTGACCTGCAATTGCCAGTTCTGGTTCACGGTTCAGGCGTCCCTGTGCACGCCGCCCGCCTGTCCTTCCGTTCCCACGCAGTGTTCGTAATCAGCGAGGGTCCCCGCCATGGCCGAAGCGACTTCCCACGAGATTCTGTCTTTCTCTCACGAGGGCCGCGTCTTTCCGCCGCCGCCCGAGTTCCAGAAGAAGGCGCACATCCGCTCGCTCGAGGAATACCGTGCGCTGTACGCCGAAGCGGCCAAGGACCCCGACGCCTTCTGGGGAGCGCGGGCGCGTGAGGAACTGTACTGGAAGACGCCCTTCCACACGGTGCTGGAATGGAAGCCCCCCCACGCCCAGTGGTTCCTCGGCGGCACCACCAACCTCTGCTACAACGCCCTCGACCGACACCTGCCCAAGTACGCCGAGAAGACGGCCATCCTCTTCGAGGGTGAGCCCGGCGACGTGCGGAAAATCACCTACCGCCAGCTGCACGCCGACGTCTGCCGACTGGCCAACGGCCTCAAGTCTCTGGGGGTGAAGAAGGGCGACCGGGTGGGCATCTATCTGCCCATGGTGCCGGAGGCGGCGGTGGCCATGCTGGCCTGCGCTCGCATCGGGGCCGTTCACTCGGTGGTGTTCGGCGGCTTCTCCGCGGAAGCGGTGCGCGAGCGGATGAACGACGCCGGGGCCAAGGTGCTGCTCACCGCCGACGGCGGCTGGCGCAAGGGGGGCGTGGTGCCACTCAAGGCCAACGTCGACGCTGCGCTGCCCCACATGCCCAGCGTGGAGAAGGTGGTGGTCCTCCAGCGGACGAAGAACCCCATCCAACTCGGGCCCAAGGACGTCGCCTGGGAGAAGCTGGTCGGGGCCCAGTCCCCGACGTGCGAGCCGGAATGGGTGGACAGCGAGCACCCGCTGTTCATCCTCTACACCTCGGGCTCCACCGGAAAGCCGAAGGGGTGCTGCACACCACCGCCGGCTACGCCGTCTACGTCTCCCTCACCACGCGGTGGGTCTTCGACCTCAAGGACGATGACGTGTACTGGTGCACCGCGGATGTGGGGTGGGTGACGGGCCACAGCTACGTCGTCTACGGGCCGCTCATGAATCACGCCACCTCGTTCCTATACGAGGGAGCGCCGACCACGCCGGGGCCCGACCGATTCTGGGACAACATCGAGCGGCACAAGGTCACCATCCTCTACACCGCCCCCACCGCCATCCGGGCCTTCATGCGCACCGGGGACGAGCATCCGAAGAAGCACGACATGCGCTCGCTCCGGCTTCTTGGCACGGTGGGCGAGCCCATCAACCCCGAGGCCTGGATGTGGTACCGGGACGTCATCGGCGGTGGGCGCTGCCCCATCGTCGACACCTGGTGGCAGACGGAGACCGGCGGCATCCTAGTGAGTCCGTTGCCGGGCGCGACGCCCACCAAGCCGGGCAGTGCCACCCTGCCGCTGCCGGGCATCTTCCCCAAGGTGCTGGGCAAGGACGGGAAGGAAGTCCCGCCGGGGCAGGGCGGGAAGCTGTTTCTGGCCAGGCCTTGGCCGGCGCTGTTGCGCACCGTCTACGGGGACCCCGACCGCTACGTGAAGACGTACTTCAGCGAAGTGCCGGGGCTGTACTTCACCGGCGACGGTGCTCGCATCGACGCCGACGGCTACCTGTGGGTGATGGGACGGGTGGACGACGTGGTGAATGTCGCCGGGCACCGGCTGGGGACGGCTGAGGTGGAGAGCGCGCTCGTCTCGGAGGGCCGCGTGGCCGAGGCCGCCGTGGTGGGCCGTCCCGATGAGTTGAAGGGCACGGCGCTGGTGGCCTTCGTCACGTTGAAGAAGGGCGTGGAGTCCTCTGCCGAGCTCAAGGCGCAGCTGTCGGCACACGTCATCAAGGAGATTGGGGCCATCGCCCGCCCGGACGAAATCCGCTTCGCCGATGCGCTGCCCAAGACGCGGTCGGGAAAAATCATGCGCCGCCTCCTCCGAGACGTGGCCGCCGGCGTCAAAACCACCGGCGACACCACCACCCTGGAAGACTTGAACGTGCTGGCCAAGCTGCGCGGAGACGAGGAGTAGCCGTCCCCGCTGCCCTTTCCCGGCGGCCCACCCTGACGGCAAGCGCCCGCCCGGCGCCTGTTCGGGCGGGGGCAGCCAGCCGCCGGCGGCCGAGGTCCCTCCCATGCCAACCCTCCTGGGTGTCCTCCTCGCCGCGGTTCTGGTGGCCGTCTCGCCCACTGCTCGCGAGGCGGACGCCGCGTTCCAGAAGCACGCCTGGGCCAAGGCGGCCGAAGCCTACAAGCAGCTGACCGAGGAGACGCCGGAGGACGGCGTCGCCTGGCTGCGGCTGGGCCTCGCGCTGGTGCAGCTCAAGCAGGGCGCGGACGCCATCGCGCCGCTGGAGCGGGCGGAGAAGCTGGGCGCCAACGCCAGTCTCGTCCAGTACGAATTGGCCAAGGCCGTGGCCCTGGCTGGCGACAAGGCACGTGCCCTCCACATTCTCGAGGCGCTCGCTGACGAGGACTATGCCCCGATGGGGCCTCCAGTGGGCCAGGAGAAGGCCTTCGCCGCGCTGGTGGATGACCCGCGCTTCCAGAAAGCGGCCGCGGACCTCGAGCTCGACCGGGCGCCTTGCAAGGGTGGGGAGGCGGCCTCGCCCTATCGGCAACTGGACTTCTGGCTAGCGGACTGGAAAGTCGTCGACAAGGCTGGCGACCTGGTGGGGACCAGCCACGTTGAACGCATCCTGGGGGGCTGCGCCCTGCAGGAAACCTTTCACGGGCAGGGCGGCGGGGAGAGGAGAACCCTCAGCAGCTGGAATCCCGGACTGCGGCGGTGGGAGCAATATGCAATCGACGGCCAGGGCGTCCCCACCTTCTTCACCGGCGGCTTCGTCGGCGGGGAATTGCAGCTGCGCGCCGATGCTGCCAGCCGCCGGGGCGCACCCCTCAAGTGGCGCCTCACGCTTTCCAAGCTGCCCGGCGGGCGCATTCGGCAGCTGGGGGAGACCTCCACGGACGGCGGGCGGACGTGGGGGGTGCAGTACGACCTGAGCTACGAAAAGGCCCTCGCCCACTAGCGGCAGCTGGGCAGACGGGAAGCCCCTCCGTCAGTCGAGGCGCTGCAGCACCCCGCGGAGGATGTCCACCAGCTGTTCAATGTGGGCCTTCTCGATGATGAGGGACGGGGAGAGGGCGATGATGTCGCCCGTCACACGCACCAGGAGCCCGTTGCGGAAGCAGCTCTGCAGCGTCTCGACGCCGCGGGCCCCCGGAGCTCCGGCGCGCGGTTCCAGTTCAATGCCCGCCACCAGTCCGAGGTTACGCACGTCGATGACCTTGGAGACTTCCTTCAGCGAGTGCACTGCCTCCTCCCAGACGGGGGCCAGGGCGGCGGCGCGCTGGAACAGGCCTTCGCTCGCGTACAGGTCCAGGGTGGCGAGGCCGGCGGCGGAGGCCAGCGGGTGTCCGGAGTAAGTGTAGCCGTGGAAGAATTCGATGCCGGAGTCCGCCGCAGCATTCACCACCGAGTCGTAGATGGAACCCCGGACCACCACCGCCCCCATCGGCACCGCGCCGTTGGTGATGCCCTTGGCCACCGTCATCATGTCCGGCTGGACGCCGAAGTAACTGGCGCCGAAGGCCGCGCCCAGCCGGCCGAAGCCGGTGATGACTTCGTCGAAGATGAGCAGGATGCCGTGCTTGGTGCACAGCGCGCGCAGTCGCTCCAGGTAGCCCTTGGGAGGCACCAGCACGCCGGTCGAGCCCGCCACTGGCTCGACGATGACGGCGGCGATGGTGTCCGGCCCGCGCCGGGCAACAATCTCCTCGAGCGCGTCGGCCAGGTGCGCCCCCCAGCTGGGCTGTCCCCGGGTGAAGGCGTTGTGGGCCAGGTCGTGGGTGTGGGGCAGGTGGTCCACCTGTGGCAGCAGCTGGGCGGCAAAGGCCTTCCGGTTGATTTCGATGCCGCCGACACTAATGCCGCCGAAGCCGACGCCGTGGTAGCCGCGAAGGCGGCCCACGAAGCGCACCCGACCTGGCTCGCCGCGCGCCTGGTGGTAGGCCAGTGCAATCTTCAGGGCCGAGTCGACGGCCTCTGAACCCGAGTTGGCGAAGAAGACGTGGTCCAGGTCGCCCGGGGCGAGGGCCGCCAGCTTCTGCGCCAAGGCGAAGCTGGCCGGGTGCCCCATCTGGAAGCCCGGGGCGAAGTCCAGCGTCGCCGCCGACTGCTGGATGGCCTGCACCACCGCCGGTCGGCAGTGGCCGGCGTTGACGCACCACAGTCCCGCCGTGCCGTCGAGGATGGTGCGGCCCTCGACGTCCCGGTAGTGCATTCCCGCAGCAGAGGCGAGCAGGCGGGGCGAGCGCTTGAAGGCGCGGTTGGCGGTGAAGGGCATCCACAGCTCTTCGAGCGAGAGGTCCTTCGGAAGCAGTGGTGAGGTGGGGGTCATGGCAAGGCGGGAATGTGCAGGGACCGGCCGCTGAACGCAATGCTAGGCCGGGCCTCTGCGGAGGTGTTCCACCGCGGCGGTGAGCAGCGCGGTGACGCCTCGCCGGGCGACGTGCACCACTTTGCCGCGCTGGGCCGTCGGGGGCCGGGCGTAGTGCGCGCTCACCTTGTGGTCCAACTCGGTCGCGCCCCATAACAGGACGAGGTCGGCCCACAGGAGGTCCCCCCGGGCGCGCTCCTGGGTGCGCCGCGCAGTCCCGTCCACGCAGCGCAACTCAAGCGCACTGCCGAGTGCCGCCCGCAATTCCTCCCGCACCGAGGGCGAGCCGCCCACCACCAGCAGGCGGCGGGTGCCGGCCCGGGCGCAGGCGGCTAGCAGGTCCCTCGCCGCGCGGCTGTTGTCCGAGCCGCCACAGTGCGGGCAACTGGCCTTGGTGGCGGTAAGCAGCGGCTGGCGTCCGGAGGCGCGGGCGGCGTGCGTGCAGGGCGGACTCGGGCAGTGCAGCGAGAAGCGGGCCTTCAGGGCCGCCGCGGCCCTTTCTAATTTCAGCATGCTGATGCGGGCTCTGCCGGCCCGGGTGAGGTCCGCCTCCTCGAGGGCGGCGCGCGCGGCAGTGCGCGAGGGTCCAGCCCCGAAACCGAGGTCGGCCAGCCAGGCGTCTATCTCGACGTCGGCGCTCACCTTCAGGGGACTCAGCCGGGCGACGTCTCGAAGAGCGACCCCTGCTCGGGCTCGAGACCCAGCGCTTGGCGGACGGGAGCGAAGCTCCGGCGGTGCAGCGGGCACGCGCCGAGGCTGCGGAGGGTGGCCTCGTGCTGCGGCGTGGGGTAGCCCTTGTGGACGGCGAAACCGTAGCCCGGGTACCGGACGTCGTACTCGGCCATCAGCGCATCCCGCGTCGTCTTGGCAATCATCGAGGCGGCGGCGATGCTGGCCGACAGCGCGTCGCCGTGAATTATCCCCCGCTGCGGGGCCGGACACTGGGGGATGCGTCGCGCATCTACCAGGATGAAGTCCGGCAGAAGACCGAGCGCCTCCACCGCCCGGCGCATGGCCAGGAGCCCGGCGTGGTAGATGTTGAGCTGGTCGATTTCCACCACCTCGGCCCGTCCCACCGCCCACGCCACGGCGTCGCGCTTCACGGCGGCGGCGAGTTCCACGCGCCGGTCCGGGTCCAGGACCTTCTTGCTGTCGTCGAGGCCCTTCAGCTTGTAGGCCTTCGGAAGCACCACCGCCGCGGCCACCACCGGGCCGGCCAGGGGCGCCATGCCCGCCTCGTCCACGCCCGCGACGTGGACGTGGCCCGCCTCCCACAATTCCGTCTCGAAGCGTAGGAGGTGCCGCAGCCGCTGGCCCTCGGCGCGATTGGTGGCGCGCCGTTCGCGGATGGCCTCGGCCAGGGCGCGGGCGCCCGCGCGGGGGTCCTCCTCCAGCGCCTCCAACAGGCCCCGGGGGACGGCCCGCCCGCGCTCCAGGAAGCGGACGCGCAGCGAGCCAAGCGGCAGGGCGAGCAGCGTTTGCAGGCGGGCGGCCACGGTGGAAGTGCTAGACGGTACACGCAACGACCGACAGCGGGCCAGACGCTGCCGCGGGGGGGTCCCCAGCGGCGTCAGCCCTCCTCCCAGGCCGCCCCCATCCATCCTTGGTAGCTGGCCTTCTGCGCCTCCGTCGGCTGCTCCACGCGCGCCAGCCAGACTGCGTCGGCAGGACGGGCGGCGAGGACGGCCTTCACCTCCCACAGGTGCTCCCGGCGGAAGAGGTGCACCGTGACGGGTGAGCCAGGGGGCTTCTCGTCGCAGCGGGAGACGAGGCCGGCGGCGTCCACGCGCTCGCCGTCCAGGGCCACCACCTCGTCCTCCGCGTAGAGGCCGGCTTCCATGGCCGGCGAGCCCTCCAGGACGGAGGCCAGGACGCCGCCGGAGCGCGGCACCACTCCCAGCCACCCCCGTGGATGGTCCTCGGCGGCCTTCACCCGGGGCGGCGTGCCCCCCCGGTCCCCGGCCGACTCGCGGAAGCGCACGCGAGCCTCCAGGCCAACATGGCCCAGGACGCTGAGGTCCAGCTCCGCCGTGCTGCGCAGCACGCGGTCGAAGAAGGGCTGCAAGCTTTGGCCGGCCACCTCCTCGGCGGCAGCCTCCACGCCATTCTCTGGGACGCCGCGCCCGTCGCCGAAGCGCTCCCAGAGGAGCCGCAGGACGGTGTCCAGGCTGTGGGCGTCGGCGGTCAGCTGGCGCAGGGTGAGGTCCAGGCACAGGGCGACCAGTTCACCCTTCAAGTAGTAGGAGACGCCGCTGTTCACCGAATTCTCATCGGGCCGGTAGTACTTCACCCAGGCCGTGAGGGAGGCCTCTTCGAGGGTCTGCACGCGGCGGCCGGGAGTGGCAGCCAGGCCGCTCAGCGCTCTCGCCCAGCCGGGTGAGGTAGCGCGCCGGAGACATCAGGCCGGCGCGGCGCACGAGCAGGTTGTCGTAGTAGGAGGTGAAGCCTTCGAAGGCCCACAGCAGGCGGGTGTAGGCCTCCTCGCCGTAGCGGAATGGGACCAGCGCCCGCGGCTTGATGCGCTTCACATTCCACAGGTGGAAGTACTCGTGCGAGGCGAGGGTCAGGAAATCCTCCCAGCCTTTCTGCGTCTGTAGCCCCCCGCGGCCGAAGAGCAGCGTGGTGGAAGCCATGTGTTCCAGGCCGCCCCGCCCCTTGTCGCTGAGGTAGATGAGGAACAGGTAGCGCTTCAGCGGAAGGCCACCGAAGAAGGCGGCCTCGGTCTCGCAGATGGCCTTCAAATCCGCCACCAGCCGCTGGGCGTCCGGTTTCGGCTCCCCCCACACCACCACCTGGTGCGGCACGCCGGCCGCGACGAAAGAAAGGGGCTGGTGTGGACCCACTTCCACCGGGCTGTCCACCAGCGTGTCGTGGTCCGGGGCCACCAAGTCTTCGCCCTCGGTGTCCAACGCGGAAAAGACGCCCCAGCCTGCCGGTGCCTCGACGCGCACCCGGTGCGGGAGGTGGCGCAGCGCCTCGGCGTGCAGAAACAGGGTGGCGCCGTTGAAGTAGCCGTGGGTGCCGTCGAGGTGGCTGGTGCGCACCGTCAATTCATGGGCGTAGACGCGGTAGCGCAGGACGGCTGGGCGGCCGTGGGTCTCCACCCGCCAGGTGCGCTTGTCCGTGCGCGTCACGGGTAGCGGCTGCCCGGAGTCGTCTTGGGCGCTGACGTCCTGGACATGCCGCGCGTATTCGCGCAGCAGGTAGCTGCCCGGCGTCCAGGCGGGCAGCACGGCGTCCAGCACGTCCAGGGCGGGGAAGCGCGCCTCGACCTCGAAGAGGTGGCTATGCGGCCGGGACATGGAAACGCGGTAGCGCACGGCTTCGGTCATCAAACGGTGCCTCCTTCAGCGGCAAGGGCTGGGGCGTCCCCACGTGGAAATAGCACGGCTGCCCTCGCCTTGGACGCGTCGCGTTAGGGGAGGAACGGTGGCCGGCCTCAAGAAAGGCATTGCGCCGCCCGGCGGGGCGCCGCAAGAGTCGCCTGCCACTGCCGCACTCTTCCGAAGGAGACTGCCCTTATGACGGGACGACGCTTGGGTCTTGCGGTGCTGCTGCTGGCGGCGCCCGCGCTGGCGGAAATCAAAATCGGCGTCTACGGCCCTTTCACTGGGGGCTCGGCGGGAATGGGCGTCTCGATGCGCAACGGCGTCGAGATGGCCGCCGAGGAAATCAACAAGGCCGGAGGCATCCTCGGCCAGCCGGTGGTGCTGGTGATGCGCGACGACGAGGCCAAGAATGAGCGCGGCGCGCAAATCATGCAGGAATTTCTCGAGAAGGAAAAAGTGGTGGCGGTGCTGGGGCCCATCAACACCGGCGTCGCCGACAACTCCACCCGCTACGCCAATGAGAAGAAGGTTCCTGTCATCATCAACGCCTCGGCGGGTGCCAAGGTGAATGAGTATTTCGCGCCCGGGGTGGAGAACTACATCTTCCGGATTGCCGCCTCCGACATCCTCCAGACCGAACTGATTGTTCGGGAGGCCATCGACGTCCGCAAGTACAAGAAGCCAGCGCTCATCTGCGACGACACCAACTACGGCCAGGGCGGCTGCACCAAGCTGAAGGCGGCGCTGACCAAGCGCAACATGACGCCGGTCAGTGTCGGCAAGTTCAAAATCAAGGACACCGACATGACTGCCCAGGTGCAGGAGGCCAAGGCGGCCGGGGCTGACGTCCTCCTGGTTTACGGTATCGGCCCGGAGTTGGCGGCACTGGCCAACTCGCTCGACCGCATCGGCTGGAAGGTGGACATGCTGGGGGGCTGGACCATCTCCATGGAGGCGTTCATCAACAATGCCGGGAAGAACGGCAACGGCGCCGCTGCCCCGCTCACTTTCATCGAGGGGGATTTGAGTAACCCGCGGCAGAAGACGTTCGTCGAGACCTACCATGTCAAATACAACCAGAACCCCATCGCGGTGGCGGTGGCCGCCGCCCAGGGCTACGACTCGCTGTACCTGTTGAAGGCCGCCATCGTGCAGGCCAAGAGTACGGACGGGACGAAAATCAAGAATGCCCTGGAGGACTTGAAGGGCGGCTTCAGCGGCATCACCGGCAGCTACAAGCGTCCCTTCACTCCCACCGACCACGAGGCCGTCACGGAGTTGGTGGTGAAGATGGGGGTGGTCCTCAACGGCACGGTGGTGCCCGAGGCGGCCTACAAGAAGAAATAGCGGCCCGCGCCGCGTGGGCCCCAGCCTTGCACCAGAAGTTGTGCAAGGCTCTTGGGGTCACCAGCGGCCGACGGCCAGCGGATGCAGACCCTCCAGCTTCTCATCAGCGGTGTGGCGCAGGGCATGATTTATGCCCTGGTGGCGTTTGGCTACAACATCACCTTCGCCACCTCCAAGACGCTGAACTTCTCGCTCGGCAACTTCCTCATGCTGGGCGGGGTGGTGGGCTTCATTCTCTACATGACGCACAACTGGCCCTTCTTCGCCGCGCTGGCGGCGGTGGTGCTGGTGGGGGTGGTGGGTGGGGCCGTCCTGCTCAAGGTGGCCGTGGAACCGTCCCTGAAACAGCGCAGCGCCTACGGGTGGATTCTGGCGACGCTGGCGGTCGGGATTGTCCTGCGCAATGCGTCCGAGGTCTTCTGGAGTACCGACGACTTCAAGTTTCGCTCGCCACTGGGCGACAGCCCGTGGCGCTTCTTTGGCGAGCCGCAACCGGACGGCTCCATGTCGGGCGGCCTCGGCGTCTACCCGCAGGAAGTCCTGATTATTTTCGTCAGCCTGGCGATTGTGGCGGCGGTGGAGCTCTTCAAGCGCCGCACTGTCTTCGGCAAGGCGGTGGTGGCGGTGAGCGAGGACAAGGACACCGCCTCGCTGATGGGCATCGACCAGAAATTCGTCATCCTCTTCTCTTTCATGCTGTCGACGGCCATCGCCACCGTGGGGGGCGTGCTGGTGGCGCCCATCACACTGGTGAGCGCCACCATGGGGACGGTGCTCGGGGTGAAGGCCTACAGCGCAAGCATCATCGGAGGGCTGGAGTCGGGCTTCGGGGTGGTGGTGGGCGGCCTCTTCCTCGGCGTCTCGGAGAGCCTCACCGCGCGCTTCGTCTCCACTGGCTACAAGGACGTACCGGGCTTCGTGGTGTTGGTGCTGCTGTTGCTCTTCAAGCCGTCGGGCCTCTTCGGCCGGGCCGCCATCCGGAAGGTGTGATGGGCACCGGGGCGACCAGGCCGTCGGTGCTGCGCCGTCTGGCCCCGCTGCTCCTGCTGCTGCCACTGCTCATCCCGCGCGCGGTGGACAACAGCTACTACGTCGGCATGGTGTCGCGGATTCTGGTGTACGCCATGCTGGTGGCGTCGCTGGACCTGGTGGTGGGCTACCTGGGCGACGTGTCCATCGGCCACGCCGGACTGTTCGCCATCGGCGCCTACACCGTCGCCGTCCTCACCGCCAGCCCGACCCTCAACACCGACGCCTACAGCACCATCCAGCACTGGCCGCAGCTGCCCTTTTTGATGGCGCTGGTGCCGGCCATCGCGCTCGCCGCTTTCGCCGGCTTCCTCCTCGGGTTTCCAGCGCTGCGCTCGAGCGGGCCGTACCTGGCCGTCATCACCATTGTCTACGGCCTAATTATTTACACCTTCATCAATGAACAGGAGTCCCTCACCAACGGCACCAAGGGGATTACCCTGACCCCGCTGCACCTCGGCACCCTCAAGCTGAGCGGCGTGAATTACCTCTACGTCGTCTACCCGGTGCTGGTGCTGGTGCTGTTCGTCGTCCACAACGTCACGCACAGCTTCTGGGGCCGGGCCTTCGAGGCCATCAAGTACAGCAGCGTGGCGGCCGAGTGCTGCGGCATCGGTCGCAGCTACTTCAAGGTGTCGGCCTTCGTGCTGTCGGCGGCGGTGGCCGGCGTGGCGGGCGGCTTCTTCGCCCAGTTGGACAGCTACGTCGCGCCCAACACCTTCGCCTACAGCTTCTCCGTGGAATTTCTCATCGCCCTCATCTTCGGTGGGGTGCGCAGCATCGCGGGCAACGTGGTGGGGGCCGCGCTGGTGGTGGTGCTGCCGGACCTCTTCGCCGGCTTCGCCGACTACCGGCTGATGGTGTACGGCTCCCTCCTGCTGGTGGTGCTGTACTTCGTCCCAGAGGGCATGGTGGGCCTCGTCCGCCGCGCCTGGCTGCGGCTCCGGCCACCGGACCACGCCGCGGAGCGCGCGTCTCTGGAGGCTCAGGCCGCGGGGTTGGAGGTCCTGGCCCGCCCCCAGCCGGGCGGCGACGCCATGGCCCTGCGGCTCCAGGGGCTGGAAATGAAGTTTGGCGGTCTCATCGCCGTGCGTGACCTCGACCTGGAGGTGCCCCGCGGGGCGGTGCGCGGTCTCATCGGCCCCAATGGCAGCGGGAAAAGCACCACCGTCAACGTCCTCACCGGCCTCTACACGCCGACCGCGGGCCGGCTGTATTCCTTCGGCCAGGACCTGGCTCCCCTCAAGACGCACCAGCGCGCCCGGGCTGGCATCGCCCGCACCTTTCAAAACTTGCAACTGTTCGGCGACCTCACCGTCCTGGAAAACGTCATGGTGGGCCTGCACCCGTCCTTCCAGGCCTCCCTGTTCGAGGTGGCCTTCCGGCTGCCGCGCGCCCGGCGCGAGGAAGCGGAGGCTCGGGTGCGCGCCTACGCGCTGCTGCGCTTCGTCGGCCTTGAACAGAGCGCCTTCGACAAGGCCCGCAACCTGGCCTACGGGCAGGCCCGGCTCTTGGAGATTGCCCGCGCGCTGGCGCTCTCGCCAAAGCTGCTGCTGCTGGATGAACCGGCGGCCGGACTCACCGCCGGGGAGATTCAGTCCATCAACGGACTCATCCAGAGGATTAAGGCCGCCGGCGTCTCCATCCTCCTCATTGAGCACCACATGGACATGGTGATGGCGATGAGCGACGACGTCTCCGTCCTGGACTTCGGGAAGAAGATTGCGGAAGGGACGCCGAAGCGCATCCAGGAGGACCCGGCCGTGGTGGAGGCTTACCTCGGCACCCACAAGACGTCCTCGGTGGTGGTGTGAAATGCCTGAGGCCCTGCTGTCCATCGAGGAACTGGTGGTCGACTACGGGCGGATTCGCGCTCTCAAGGGCATTTCCCTCAGCGTCGGGCAGGGGGAACTGGTGGCCGTCATCGGCAGCAACGGTGCCGGAAAAACCACCATGATGAAGACCATCTCCGGGCTGCTGAAACCCACCAGCGGAAGAGTCCTTTTCGACGGAAAGCCTCTCTCTGGAGTCCCCGCCCACCGGGTGGTGAAGCTGGGCGTGGCGCAGGTGCCGGAGGGGCGCCGGGTGTTTGCCCAGCAGTCGGTGCGCGACAACCTGGTGCTGGGGGCCTTCCTGCGGCTGCGTGGCGGCCAGAAGCGCGAGGTGGCCGAGGACACCGAAAGGATGTTTTCCATTTTCCCCCGGTTGCGCGAGCGGCAGGACCAGCTGGCGGGGACGCTGTCCGGTGGCGAGCAGCAGATGCTGGCCATCGCCCGGGCGCTGCTCAGCCGGCCCAAGCTGCTCCTCCTCGACGAGCCGTCCATGGGCCTTGCGCCGGTCATCATCGACGAGGTGTTCGCCCTCATCGAACGGCTGAAAGCTGCGCGGGACACGACACTGCTGCTGGTCGAGCAGCTGGCCTTCCGCGCTCTCGAAGTGGCCGACCGGGCCTACGTCATCGAGCAAGGGAGTATTAAATTCGGCCGGCTCGGCCAAGGAACTGCTCGCCAACCCGTCGGTCCAGCAGGCCTACCTCGGCGCCGCTGCCACGCACTGAAGTCGGCCAGCCCGAGGAGCGACGACTTCGTCGCAAGGTTTGCGTCGCTCTTGGCGCGCGGATTGGACCGGGGAATCGCCCCCCAAGCGTCGAAGGTCGACCCCAGTCTCACGCGCCGAGGGAATGCGCCATCCGCTTTCTCAACGAGCCGACAGCTGGAGTCGACCCTACGGCTTGCTGCGATGGCTCCTCTCCGGAGCCGGGATTTGCGACCGTCGGTGGTGGCACGCGGGCTTACCTCTGCCGCAGCAAGATGGCCCCGAAGAAGCCGTCCGTGCCGTGGACATGCGTCGTAAGACGGAGGAAGTCCCCGTGGCTGACCTTCGCGCCGAGCTCCGGACCCAGCTTGTCCGCCGGCGGTAGCACACGAAACTCCGCATGGCGCGCGAGGAAGGTTTCCACCACGCCCTCGTTCTCCCCGTGCAGCACGCTGCAGGTCCCGTACACCAGTCGGCCACCGGGCTTCACCAGCGGGGCGAACTGTTCCAGGAGCGCACTCTGGCGCGCCACGGCTTCGGCCAGCATCTCGTCCGTGAAGCGGTAGCGCGCGTCGGGCTTTCGGCGCAGGGTGCCCGTCCCGGTGCAGGGGGCATCGACGAGGACTCTGTCCATGCTTGCCTCGAAATCCTTCAGCGCTTCTCGGGTCTCGGGCCCCTCGGAGGGAATGAGGCGCACGCGGGTGTTGTGGACGCCGGCCCGGCGCGCGCGCTGGCGCAAGTCGTCCAGGCGCCGGGCGTCGACGTCCAGGGCAAACAGTTCGCCGCGGTTTTTCATCTGCGCCGCCAGCTGCAGCGTCTTGCCCCCAGCGCCGGCGCAGGCATCCACCACCCGGGTGGGCGGGGCGTCCACCAGCAGTCCCAGAAGCTGGCTCCCCTCGTCCTGTATTTCAAAAAGGCCCTCCCGGAAGCTGGGCAGGGCAAATGCATTCTGGTGGCCGGTGAGAAACAGGCCGAGGGGGCTGAGCGGCGTCGGGGTCGCCTCCACCCCTTCCGTCCGCAGCCGGGCGCGCAGGGCCTCCCGGTCTGTCTTCAGCGTGTTGGTGCGGATGGTGAGGGGGGCGCGGGCGTTGACGGCTGCCGCCGCCCGTCCGGCCTCCTCGCCGTATTCCGCCCGCCAGGCCCGGGCCAGGGCGTCCGGGAATGAGGCTTCCACTGAGAAGCGCTCCACCTCGGGCAGCTGGGCAAGTGCCCGGTGTGCGCCGGGCAACGCGTCCAGCAGCCCCAACTCCTCCGGGGACAGCCCCATGCCGCGGGCGACGCTGGCTGCGCCCTCGCCGTCCAGGACGCGGGAGGCGGCGATGCGTAGGCGGTCCTGGGCGGTGGTGGACAGCCGCGGAAAGCCCGGGCCAGCGCGCTCCAGCAACGCATCGACAGTGCGCTGGCGGCGCACCAGCGCGTAGACGCGCTCGGCCACCGCGCGCCGTTCATTGGAGTAGAGGTGCCGCTTAGGCCGCAGTGTGTACTCCAGCGCGCGGTCCGCCAGCCGGCCCTCGTGGCGGATGGCGCCGTAGGCCTCCAGGCACGCCGTCGTCACCAAATCCTCCCGGACGGGGCGCTCCGGCCGCGCACCGCTTTCCTCCTCACGCCGGCGCAGGCGCCGGAATTCGCTGCGCGCCTTGCGGCTACCGTCAGGCTGGCCGCTGCGCGCGCCGGGCCTACGCGGGGCGTGCTTGGTGGTGCCACGGCGGCTGGACGGGGGAGGACGCGACATGCGGGCGGCACTTGTAGCGGGGGTGGCGCGGCCGCGCCAGCCGGTGCACCACCGTCTGCGCCCGTGGTGGATGCTGAGGAGAGTCCCCAGCCGGCCGGACGCGGGGTGGATTGGCCCTTCCGATGACGCAAGCGCTAGGGTTCCGAAGGAGGCCGGGTTCACGGGCTTCCCCCAGGAGGGTTCCACCGTGAGCGTTCATGCCCAGCTTGTCGGCAGAGGACTCGCAGCAGTGCTGGCCGTCAGTCCCGTCCTGGTGTGGGGCGGCGAGCCAGGCGCGGTCCCGCCGGGTGCGCCGCCGCCACCCCCTGGAATGCGGGTGGAAGCCATCCACGACCGCGGGATGAATCTGGACGCATTCTTCGTGGCCATCCCCGCCGACTGGCACTTCCAAGGTGCGGTTGCCTACGGGAATCCGTGCGGCCAAGCGCCCTTCGCCGTGTTTCGCACCAGCAGCCCAGACGGCCTCACCTTGCTCGAGCAGCTGCCCCGCTTCAACTGGTCCTGGGGCACCCTCGGCTGGCACCCTCAGAATCAGAAGACCCAGCCCGGGTGCCTACCCCTCTCGCGGGAGATGAGCGCCTCGGAATTTGTCCAGCGCCTCGCGGAGATGCTTCAGGTCGAATACGTCGAGGAGCTCCCCGTGCCGGCGGGCATGGTCGAGGGGCTGAAGCGGGAGACTGACCACTGGAACCAGATGGGCGCCGACTACGCACGCACCCACGCTTCCAACACCACCCAGCATGGCGAGATAGCGCAGGCCCGGGTGCGCTACCAGAACGGGACGTTTCCCATGGAGGCGTTGCTGCGCGCCAGGCTCATCTGTACCCGCAACACGGTCCTCATTCAGGGCCGCAACTTCTGGTCGGACAACTGCGGTGCCACCGTCCGGGTGGTGCGGGCGCCCACGGGGAAACTCGAGGACGCGGTGAAAAAGCTCGAACCCGCAGGGGCTGTCCCCAACATCCGCTGGAGCGAGGCGTACACACAGATGGTGACCCGCACCGTGCAGGCGGGGATTCAACAGTCACAACAGGCGATGGCTCAGATGCAAAACCAGAATCAGCAGTTTCAAGAGTCTCAGGCCTTGCGCCAGCAGCAGCACGAGCAGTTCCAGCAGTCGCAAGCCATGCAACAGCACCTGCACGAGCAGTTCCTGTCGACCATGCAGCGGGGGACGGACATGTCGATGCAGCGGGCCACGCAGAGCGCGAACGCCCAGCACACAGCAGCTTCGGACATGGTCGACTACGCGCTCGGACAGCAGACGGTGCGAGACCCGAATAGCGGGCAGCTCTACAAGGCCTCGGCGACGCACAGCTACATTTGGGTCGACGACAGCGGCAAGAAGAGCTACCAGACGAGCGACCCCAACGCCAACCCCAACGGCGTCCTCCAAGGCAACTGGACGCAGCAGCAGCAGGTGCACGGCGACGGCACGAGCAAGTAGTCACCGCGAGGCTTTCCCAGGTGGGCTCCGTCCGGCCACCCCGCGGCGCAGTGCTTCCTCGGTGGCTGACTCGACGAAGGAGGACTTGGCCCGGGTGTACGCCTCGCGGTCCCGTGGATGTTGCCGGGCTGCCTCCCGTTTGAGTTCGGCGTACTCGCGCGCGCGCCGCGCGTCCGCAACCAAGCAGTCGCGAAACGCCAGTCGCCGCGCCCACTCCGGGTCTGCCTTCTCCAGTAGGATGAGATGGAATTCCCTGCGCGACGGGGAGGGACTGCAAAACCAGTGCATCCGGGGCCGGTGCGGCGCGTAAAAGTACCCCAAGGCCTCCAGCACCGGGATGGCCTCGCAGGCGGCCTCCAGGTCGTGCACCGGCGCCATGATGTCCACGACGGGCTTGGCCAGCAGCCCCGGCACGGCGGTGCTGCCGACGTGCTCCATCTCGCCATCCAGCCAGGCGGAAAGCACCGGGGAGAGGCGCCGTCGCTCGCCCTCGAACTTGGCTGGCCACCCGGGGTCGCTGTCCACCAACTGGACCGCCTCGTCCTCGCCCGGCCAGGGAGCGGCTGGCGTCTGCCGGACATTGCGTAGCCAGCGGGAGACGCCGCTTCGGGGCGGATGGGCCGCCACCCGGTGGAAGCCGCGGAGCCAGTAGAAGACTTCGGCGGCGTGGTTGGCGTCAGTGACGTCCGCTTCACAGTCGCGAGCGCCCGCCTCGCGTGCCCAGCCAATGGCTGCGTCGACCAGCGCGGAGGCCACGCCACTGCGGCGGACGGGTGGTGCCACCCAAAGCGACTGAAGCCGCACCAGGCCGTGCTGTCTGTCCTGCCAGAGGCACGCCAGAAGCCCCACCGGACGGTCGCCGTCGTAGGCAAGGAAGCCGGCGCTGTCGTCCTTCGCGCCTCGCGCCGCGGCCAGCGCGCGCCAGGCCTGGTCCGGCTCGAGGGCTTCCTGTGCGTAGCGGGACCGAAAGGCGTGCGGTGCCTCTTTCAGGGCAGCCAGGCGCGTCGCCTTCAGTGCGGCCCAGTCTGCCTCGGTGACCTGTCGAATCTTCGCCAAACCGTGCCTCTTGCGCCCATCCGGACGCAGCGTCATGCGGGGCAGGCGCCCTGGGCCCGTTCTTAGTAGCGGGGGAGGGAGGGGTCGACTTCCACGGCGTAGCGGTCGATGCCCCCGGCCAGCGAAGCTGCGTCGACGCCGCGTGAAGCCAGAAAGGCCGCGGCGTGGAAGCTGCGTACGCCGGTATGGCAGTACACCACCACCGGCTTGCCCCGCAGCGTCTCCAGTTCCGCCAGACGCTCGCCGAATTGCTGCAGGGGGACGAGGACGGAGTCAGGCAGCGCCACCAGCGCGTTTTCCTCCGGGGTGCGCACGTCCAACAGCACCGGTCGCTCGCCGGGGCCCGTCAGCTGCTGGTGAAGCACCCGGGGCACAATCTCACGCACGGGCATGGGCACCTGGGGCGCACACGTCGGGGGTGTCCTGCAGGGTGGGCCGGGCGCCCTCGCCACACGCACGGCAGGCCGGGTCCCGCCGCAGCTGCAATTCGCGGAAGCGGCCCTCCAGCGCGTCGTAGCTGAGGAGGCGCCCCGCCAGCGGGGCCCCCACCCCGAGCAGCAGCTTCAGCGCTTCGGTGGCTTGCAAGAGGCCAATGACGCCCGGCAGCACGCCGAGGACGCCGGCCTCGGCGCAGGAGGGCGCGAGGTCGGCCGGCGGTGGCGCCGGGTACAGGCAGCGGTAGCAGGGGCCCTGGTGCGGCAGCACCGTGGTGACTTGCCCTTCGAAGCGGAAGACGCTGCCGTGCACCAGGGGCTTGCCCAACAGCACGCAGGCGTCGTTGAGGAGGTAGCGGGTCGGGAAGTTGTCCCCGCCGTCCAGCACCACGTCGAAGCCCTCCAGAATTCGCTCGGCGTTAGCCGCGGTCAGCCTTTCCTGGAAGCCCACCACGCGCACGTCTGGGTTGAGGGCCGAAATGGCCTCCTGGGCACTCTGCGTCTTCGGTTGCCCGGTGCGGTGCACGGTGTGCAGCACCTGACGCTGTAGGTTACTCGCCTCCACGACGTCCGAGTCCACAATGCCCAGCGTCCCGACGCCCGCGGCGGCCAGGTACAGCGCGGCCGGCGAGCCTAGGCCGCCAGCCCCGAGGATGAGGACGCGGCCAGAAAGCAGCTTCGCCTGGCCGGCCTCTCCTACTTCCGGAAGCGTCAGGTGGCGCCGGTAGCGCGCCTTCTGGTCCGCCCGCAGGACGGCGGGCGTCTGTGTCGGGAAGCCCGCGTCCGTCCAGCGGCCATAGCCCCCGGCCAGGTTGCGGACGTCCAGGTAGCCCAGCGCCCTGAGGCTTTGCGCCGCCAGGGCAGACCGCACACCGCTCTGGCAGTACACCACCAGCTGCGCCTCCCGTGGTACCAGCGCCTCCACGCGCAATTCCAGCCACCCCCGGGGAAGCAGCACGGCACCGGGAAGGTGCCCCTCGGCGAATTCTTCGGACTCGCGCACGTCCAGCACCGTCACCACGGCGCCCGTGCCCAGAAGCGCGCGCAGTTCCTCCACGGACATTTCAGACGTCTCGGCCCGGGCGCGGGCCAGCAACTCGGACGAGGAGGGCATGGCGAGGCCCCTTGGGTATAACAGGCTTTGACCGCCCCCTCAGCCCGGGGAGGGGGTGGGCAGGACGGAGGGTGCCAAGGGTGGCCGCACGCGAGCGCAGGCTGGAGGGACGGGTAGCGCTGGTGACGGGCGGCGGCATCCGCCTGGGCCGCGCCATCGCCGAGAGTCTCGCCGACGCCGGCGCCAGCGTGGCCATCCACCACCACGCCTCGGCTGAGGAGGCGCTCGCCCTGGTAGCCGCCCTGCGCGCCGCCGGGCACCGAGCGGAGGCCTTCGGTGCGGACCTCTCCGACGACGCGGCCCTGGACGCGTTGTTACCCCAGGTAGAACAGCGCCTGGGGCCGGTGTCGGTGCTGGTGAATAGCGCCGGGCGCTTCGACCGGGCGGCATTTCTGGAAACGGACGACGGGCTTTTGGATGCCGTTTGGCGTCTCAACGCCCGGGCGCCCTTCCGGCTGTCGCGCGCGGTGGCCCACGGCATGGTGGCGCGCGGCGCGGGCGACATCCTCAACGTGCTGGACTTGGGCGGCGCCTTCGTCCCCTGGGCCGGCTATGCCGCCTACTGCATGTCCAAGGCCGCCCTGGCCATGCTGACGCAGGTGCTGGCCGTGGAATTGGCCCCCGCGGTGCGGGTGAATGCCGTCGCCCCCGGCACGGTGCTGCCGCCTGCGGCCATGACGGGCCCGGAGCGCGAGGCGCTGCGCCAGCGCATCCCCCTGCAGCGCTTCGGCCGGCCGGAGGACGTGGCGGAGACGGTGCGCTTTCTTCTGACGGGGCCGGACTACATCACCGGACAGGTGGTGGCGGTGGACGGTGGCCGGCTGCGGGGGGGCCGGAGTCCCTAGAAGGGGGCCTGGCCCCGGCGCGGCGCGTCGGAGGGCCTTGGCGTGGACTTCCGTCGGGTGTGGCCGCTATATGTTTGGGCCATGGACATTCAAAGCACCCCCAGCCCGGCGCCCGTTTCCACCCAGGGCGGCGCCTTCCCTTTGCGCCTCACCGCCCGCGCGGTGGAGCAGGTGAAGGCCGTCCAGAAACAGCAGAAATTCGACGGCTACTACCTCTCGGTGCGCGTCGTCCCGTCCGGCTGCAGTGGCTTCGGCTACGACTTGAATCTGGTGAAGGACGTCCAGCCCGGTGAGCTCACCGGCGAGCAGGACGGGGTGAAGCTGGTGACGGACGCCCTCAGCAATACCTACCTGGCCGGCACCGAAGTCGACTACGTGGTGGGCACCACCGGCGCCGGCTTCAAATTCAGTAACCCCAACGCCAAGTCCACCTGCGGCTGCGGGACTTCCTTCTCCACCTAGGCCCCCCTCAGCGGCCGAGCAGCGCCGCCTGCCAGCTGCCGCCGGACTGCTTGCGCTCCAGCCGGGCCTTGCGCCGAAGGTGGGCTTCGGCGAAGGCGGCTTTCTCGGCATCCGTCTGCAGCTGCAGGGGTGGGACGCGGGCCTTGGTGCCGTCCGGGTTGAGGGCGACAAACGTCAAGAGCGCGCTGGTGGTGAGGTGTTGGGCCCCGCTCAGCAGGTCCTCGGCGTGCACGGTGACGCCCACCTCCATGGAGGTGTGGAAAGCGGCCAGCACCCGCGCGCGCAACGTCACCACCCACCCCACGTGAATGGGGGTGTGGAAGTGCAGGTCGTCCATGGAGGCCGTCACCACCGCGTGCCGGCAGTGGCGCCCGGCTGCCACCCCGGCGCAGATGTCTATCCACTCCATGACGCGCCCGCCGAAGGCGGCGTTGAGGGGGTTGGCGTCCGAGGGGAGAATGACTTGCGTCATCACCGCCTCGCTGTCCGCGGGCGCTTTGGGCTCGAGCATGTGTGGCTTGTAGTAGCGCTCTAACCCAGCACCTGCCGCAAGAGGTCCGGGCGGTCCGTCATGATGCCGCCCACACCCAGGGCCACCAGGATGCGCATGTCCTCCTCGGCGTCCACCGTCCAGACGTTGACCCACTTGCCGGCCCGCGCCGTGGCGGCCAGGAAGTCGGCGTCCACCAGGACGACGTCCCCGAAGTGGTAGGGCATGTCCAGCACGCTGTAGGGGCTGTCCGCGGCGAGGGTTTCCCCGGACTTCACGGCCACCACCGCCTGGCTGAGCGCCTCCCGCGGGTAGAAGTGCACGACGTCCGGCAGCAGGGCCAGCAGCTTCTCGCCGACAGCGTCCAACTCGCTGCCGAGGCACACCCGGGACTGGGCGCCGTACTCGCGAACCTGCTGCGCCAGCGCCTCCGCCGCCCCTGGCGTGTCCTGCTTCAATTCCACGTTGAGGCGGAGGCCTGGGTAGGCCTGCAGGACCTCGCGCAGCGACGGCAGGCGCACGCCCTTTCCCCGGAACGGAAAGGTTTTGCCGCCGTCGGTAGTGAAGCGGTAGCCGGCGTCCAGCCGCTGCAATTCGATGAGGCTGAAGTCCAAAATGCGGCCCTCGCCGTCCGTGCACCGCTGCAAGGTGGGGTCATGGGCCACCACCAAGTCTCCGTCCCGGGTGAGGTGGACGTCCAGCTCCAGCATGTCCGTGCGCCAGCGCTGGACGGCCGCGTCGAACGCCACCCGGGTATTTTCTGGCGCTAGCGCCGAGCCGCCGCGGTGGGCGATGTGCAGCGTGGGGCGCAGTCCCTGGAAGAAAGGCGAGTGCATAAGAGAGTGGGGTGCCGTCGGTAACTCCCTCTGGGCCTAGGCGTCCACTCGGAAAGCTAGCGCATTTGCAACGGCGAAGCGTTGCTCAAAAAACGGCACGCACGATGCCCCCGTGGGGGCCGCGCCGCAAGGCCATGCCGAGCTCATCCCGCTCCGCAGTCTGCCGCTATGCCTGGCGTCGCGGGCTATGGCGGCTCGGGCAAACCATCGGGTAGGAAGCCATCCGATGGCGTGGTCGCCACGAACGAGGCTGGTTCTGAACGGGACACCAGTGCTCCTGCTCATCCTGTACTGCGCCGATTGGGCAGTCCTGCGTGCTCGTCTGGCCCGCGGAGGCGGCCTCGGCTCTATTGAGGTGAGGCATTTTGTTTCGACGCCGCTCAAGGGCAATCGTGCTGAGTTCGATTTCGTCGATTCCGTCAAGCAGCCGTGTGTTCGCTCGGCACTACCCCACCAAGGATTGTCCTCCTGCTGGTGGCTGCAGCTACACCGCGACCAGTGGCAGTCGCTCTGAGCTGGCTGCCGTGAACGACATCTTGAAACACCCTTCGCCTTGCCAATTCATGCCGTGTGAGTGCGCGGGGTGCTGCGAGCGCGGACGCTCTCGGGGCGAACGCGAGGAGCGGGAATTGGACGCGCCGCCGCTCTTCCGGCTGCAACACCGCAACGCGCGTAAGCGCAACACCTCCCTGCGCGTTTGCAGCGCCCTCGCTAAGAGCAGAAACCGCAAATCCCCGTCACCTACGGCGCCAACTTCATGAGGAACGACACTTTCGAGCCCACGGTCACGCAGAGGTGAAGCGCCTGATCCGTGATGTCCCGGCCGGGCAGGACCTTGATGTCTGATGAGCTGAGTCTCATCGGCACGTTGGGCGGCGTTCGATTCGATCAAAATCGGGTTCCGCGAGCACCAAGACTGCGAGGTGTTCCATCCCGCCATTCTCCTGTGCGGCGCGCCCCTTACCCGGGCCCTGCCTCGAACAACCCCGGGTCGTTCTTCCCTGGATTGTGGCCGAGTGCGCCACTTGCGCTGGGGAGGGCAGCTGCTGCAAACCGGCCCGGTGAAGCTCGACGCCGAGCGCCGTCAGGTCCTCGCGGTCCTTCGCCGCCACGGCTGGAACGCGACCTCCTTCCAGGTGCTGGAGCCTGGATTCCGCTACTGGTTCGCCGACGCGGACGCCTGCGTCGCCTACGTCGACACCGGGCGTGCCTGGGTGGCGGCCGGCTCGCCCCTGACCACTCCCGAGCGGATTGGCGAGGTCGCGGAGCACTTTCGCCGCGATGCCTCCGCCGCCGGACGTCGGCTGGCCTTGTTCGGGGTTGAGCAGCGGATGGTGGAAGCGGTGTCCTGGCCGTCGCTGCTGATCGGCGAGCAACCGGAGTGGGACGCCGACCTGTGGCCCGCCGCGCTCCGCGGGAGCTCTGGCCTACGCGAACAGCTCCGCCGTGCCCGGGCGAAAGGCGTCACCGTCCGGACCGCAGAGCCCCCGGAGCTCGCTGCCAGCGAGGCCCCGCTCCGTCGCGCGCTGGAGGCACTGGTGGCGGTGTGGCTGCGCCGGCATGAGATGGCGCCGATGGGCTTCCTGGTCCAGGTGGACCCCCTCACCCTGCTCGAGGAGCACCGGGTCCACCTCGCCGAACGGGACGGCAGGCTGGTCGCGTTTCTCACCGCCGCGCCGATCTTCGCCCGTCCCGGGTGGTTGCTACAGAACCTCATCCGCGCCCCGGAGGCCCCCAACGGCACCATCGAGCTATTGGTCGACCACGCGATGCGCTATGCCGAGGCTGAGGGGGAGGGCCCGGGCTCGCCGATGGTGACCCTGGGGCTTTCGCCTCTCGCGGGGCAGGTGGTGCCGGCGCTGCGGCTGGCTCGCTCCGCGGGCTCGGTGCTCTTCGACTTCGAGGGGCTCCGGGCGTTCAAGGCCCGGCTGCGGCCCACCCGCTGGCGTCCGATGCACCTGGTCTACCCGCCCGGCCAGAGTTCGGTGTCCACGGTGCGCGACGTCCTGGAGGCCTTCGCCCGAGGCCACGTTCTGCGGTTTGGTTTACGGACGCTGCTCCGCGGGCCCACCATCGTCGTCCGTGTGCTCGCCGCCTTGCTCGTCCCCTGGACCGCGCTCCTGGCGCTGGCCGACCCTCGGCACTTCCCGGCGCCGTGGGTTCAGTGGGGCTGGGTGGCATTCGACGTCGCGCTCGCCGGCGCACTCTTCTGGCTCGGTGCGCGGTGGAGCGACCGGCTGTCCCGCGTCGTCGTCGCGGCGGTGGGCGCCGACGCGGCGCTGACGCTCGCGGAGGTCGTGACCTGGAACGTACCCCGGCTGGCAGGCCTCAGCGACGCACTGGTCTCGGTGGTTGCGGTGTCCGCGCCTTCGCTGGCCTTCGGCATCCTCTGGCGCGCGCGCGTCCGACGGCGCGCCCGCGGCGCCCCTTCCTAGCGCCGGCTGCGTGCCCGGTGTGGGAACCGACAACCTCAAGAGGGCCATATTAGGGGTTACGACGTCACTATTGGGTAGCGCAGCCGGTGACCCCCGCTCCGGATCCTGCGCCCAGGCGCAGGCATCGGCCCCGGCCGACTCTCCGCGTTGTCGAGAAGCCTGTTCCGGATGGCGGCCATCCGCACGGGTTAAGTCTCTTGACGACGACCTGTAAACGAATTCGTTGATGCGCGTTTACGGCTGCGGTTCGCGACGTAAACACAAAGCGTCTTGGCCACCCGTCGCGGGTCGCGCGACGAAGCGATGGGCTGCACTGCACCAGGGCGACGGACCGTAAGGTTCATACGTGGATGGGGGGGCTAGCCGCTGGAGGCGTCGCGTAAGCGACGACTCCGCGGGCGTGGATGAGTGCGATGCTGGCCTCGAAACAGCGGCCTCCGGCTCCCGAGGCTTACGGAAGGATGAGGCCGCCCTTGCTGCGGCGCTCGCCGGGGGCCGGGGCGGCCGGCGCCGCGGCGCCTGGGGTCTCCGCCCCGGGGAGGGCCGACTTCGGCAGAAGCTTCGTGTAGAGCGCCTCGGCGAAGCGCGAGAACAGCCCCGGGGCCCGGTGGAAGAGGCGCCGCGCCTCGGCGCGCGCCACGACCGCCTTCGGGCCGCGGTGGCGTTCGGTCGAAGACGTCGGCCAGGGCCCACAGGCGCCGGCCGTACAGCTGCGAGCGCTCGGGGGTGAAGAAGGCCTCCGCCATGGCGTGCGCCTTTTCCTGAATCTGCTCGGCCCGCTGCACCTCCGACAAGGCCAGCGGGCTGGACTGCACTTCCTGCACCCGGGCGGCCAACAGCTTCAATTCGGACTCCGGTGGCAAAAAGCCGCGCAACTCCACCTCCTCATGCAGGGCGGCGGCCTGGAGGGCGAGGACGGCGTCGCCCTCCTCGGGCACGGGCAGGGGCGGCAGCGGAGAGGCGGCCGGCTCCACCGACAGCCGGCGCAGCATGTCCTCTGCGCCGCGGGGCAGCGGCGAGCGCGTGGCCAGGTTGCAGCGGTAGGCCTCGGCCAGCAGCGTCCGGGCCTCGGCCAGGGAAACTTCCCGCAGCGGCTGGGCGCGTGCCTCCCTCAGGCTGCGCCGGTAGCCGCTTCGGCTGCTTTCAAATTCGCGGTGCTCCAGAAGTCCCATCTCGTCGGACAGCACCAATTCATGCAGGGCGAGGCCGCCCTTCACCGGGCGCACCACCACCAACAGGCTGTCGCCTGCGCCGTCCGGCGGCGACAGCAGGCACGGCAACTCCGCCGCCGCCTCCTCCTTCGGCGCCGGCGGCGGGGCCGGCACGGCGGGACGCTGGGTGGCCACGCCGGCGGAACGAAGGCGGTACTGGGCACGCCGCGCGGCCTTGGCCACGCCCTTGGCCCGGCTGGCCGACAATGCCTCCACCGGCGCGGCCAGCCGCTCCTCGACGCAGGCGTCCAACAGGGCCAGCAGCAGCGGCTCCGGCAGCGCCTCGGCCGCCTGGGCGTCCGTCTGCCCGTGCAGCACGGCGCGGGCCAGGGCCCAGGCCTGGCCGTCCTGCCCCACAGGCGGGGCGCTTTGGGTACGCAGCAGGTGGGAAAGGGAGGGCGACGTCATGGCAGTGCACTCCGTGGCGACAGTGGCCCCGGCCCCCGTTCCAACCAGGCCATGCCGTCCTGCTGGGCGACGACGTGGACGTCCGGCCCCAGGTGGGCGCCGAAGAGACGCTCCGGGGGCACCCCCCGGACGAGGAAGTGGCTGTAGGCCTCGCCCATGCCCTGCCAGCGAAAGCCGTCCGGCCGCCATTCCGACGGGAAGCTGGGGGGCGGCGCGCCGCGGTAGCGCAGCGGGGAGTGCGGGGTGAGGGCGAAGCTGAAGTTGGTGATGCCGCCCGAAAGACGCGCCGGGACGGCCGCGGCGTGCAGGAATACCGGGTGCGTCAGCACGCGCGAGGCGGTGTTGAAGATGAGGCCCATGACGGTGGCCCGGGGCGGCGTCAGCGCCGCGAAGCGCAGCAGGGGCGCGGCTTCCACGTCGAAGGCCCGGAAGGCCCCCCACAGCGGAACGGCCAGCACCAGCGCCGCGGCCGCGGACAACCCCAGGAAGACGGGCCGCAGCGTGCGCCCCAAGGGCGGGACGCTGGCGGCAAGCAGGGCCGCCGCCAGGTGCGCGTAGCGCGTGTTGAGGTAGTAGATGGCCCCGCGGATGTCGAAGGGGAGGAGGAAGTACAGAAGCAGCGCCAGAAGGCCCAGGCCCCCAAGGCGCAGCCGGGCCACCCCCCGTTCACGCACCGTCCCCCTTGCCCCCAGCAGCACGGCCAGCGTGGCCGCCAGCCAGAGAAGGCACACCGCGTACAGGGCCCAGCGGTCGGAGGCGTCGCGCAGCTGGTTGGCGAGGACTTGGGGCAACTCGCCGAGGTTTTGCGCGAAGGGCTTGAAGGCCAGGTTTCTCTCCGAGAAGAGAGGCCCCCACGCCTTCCACGGCGCCCCCTCGGCGACCTCCGCCGGGGCTAACAGGCGCCCGGCCCCCCAGACCGCGAACAGCGACACCGCCGGGAGGACGCTGAGCAGGGCCCAGCCCCGCTGGCGCAGGCCCCCCGGCACCGGGGTGGTGAGGAGAAGCCAGGGCAGGGCCAGGGCCAGAAAGAAGAAGGCCTGCACGTGCATGAGAAGCGCCAGCACCAGCACGACGGCGTGGGCCAGCGCCCAGGCGCGGCGCCGGGGCCCCGCCTCCAGTGTCCGGACGAAGCAGCCACAGGCCAAAAGCGCCAGCGGCAGCGAGGCCAGGTAATTGATGAAGCCCCAGCCGAAGCTGTCCCCGTACGAAAAAGGCAGCGCCAGAAGGCTGGGCCAGCGCGGTCGCCCGAGCGTGCGCAGCAGGAAGGCCAGACTGAGCGGCAGCCCAGCCACCACCGCGGTGAGGAAGCAGCGGTTGGCGAGCTCGAGCGGCAGCAGCCAGTTGAGGAGTGACACCAGGTGGTAGTAGCCGAGGTACGGCGTCAGCTCTCCCCGGGCCGCGAACACCGACGGGTAGAGGGTGGTGGGGTCCGTCAGCCGGTGCAGGGCGGAGATGAGGGCCAGATGCTGCGGGAGGTCCACCATCGGCAGCTGGCGCGCCGCCCACAGCGGCAGGACGCCGAAGAACAGGGCCAGCGCGTACGCCGCCCGGCCAACGCGAGCACCGCTCAACTGCGGTTGCGGCTGGCGAGGACGGGCCAGCCCCGGGCCATCGACTCGCGGAAAAAGGCAGCCAGGGCCCGCCGCGCGACATTCACCGCGCTGTGGTGGGGGTCCATCAACGACGACTCGCCAAGCGAGCGCACGCGCAGCAGCTGCACCGGCTGGCCGCAGCGCTCGCAGTGGATGGAGACGTCGCGCGCCAGCGCCACCGGGACGGCGTAGCGCGTGCCGCACGACTCGCACTTCCACACCAGGGCCCGCTCTCCGTCGGTGTCCAGGGCCATCGTCTCCAGCTGGTCCGCCGTCCGCAGCAGCGCCGGCAAGTCCCCGGGTGGCCGGGCGAGGATGATGGAGTAGCTGGTGTCGGCGGACGGGGCGGCGAAACGCTCGGCCTCCGCCAGCAGCAACTCCACCCGGTCCGGTAGGCGCTGGTCGCGAAACTCCGCCCCACTGATGGCGCGGTCCACGGCGCCGACGACGGCCGGCAGCTCCGGCTCATAGATGGACTCCGCCGGAAGCAGGCGCGGCGGCAGGACGAGGAGATGCGACGGCAGGGAAAAGAAGCGGGTGGCCACGGGCGTTCCGCTAAGCCATTACCACGGGACTCGCGGCGAGGGGCAAGCTTACCGGGACCATTCCAGCATCCGGTCCAGCGGCGCCCGGGCGGCCTCCAGCAGCGGCCCTGGCATGGTGAGCTCCGGGGTGCGCCGGCGCATGCAGAGGGCCAGTTTCTCGAGCGTGTTCAGCTTCATGTACGGGCACTCGTTGCAGGCGCAGCCGTGTCCGGGGGCGCGGGGAGGAACGTCCTTGTCCGGCGCGTGCTTCTGCATCTGGTGGAGGATGCCGCTCTCGGTGGCGACGATGAAGGCTGCGGCGCGGCTCGCCAGCACGTGCTCGAGGATGCCGCGCGGTCGATGCCGACGAAGTCCGCGTGCTGCAGCACCGCTGCCTCGCACTCGGGGTGGGCGATCACCTTGGCCTCCGGGTGCTGGGCCTTCAGCTGCACCAGGCGCTTCTCGCTGAAAATCTCGTGCACCATGCAGCTGCCCGGCCAGAGCACCATCTCGCGCCCGGTCTGCTTGATCACCCAGCGGCCCGAGGTGCTGGTCCGGGGCGAAGAGGATCGGCCGGTCGGCCGGCACGCGCGGGCACGATCCGCGCGGCGTTGGAGCGAGGTGCAGATGACGTCGCTCATCGGCCTTCACCGCCGCCGAGCAGTTGATGTAGCGTCACGACGACGGCGTCCGGGTGCTGCGTCGCCGAAGGCGCGGAAGCGGCCGGCGGGCAGCGGTCCGCAGCGAGCAGCCGGCCTTGAGGTCGGGCAGCACCACCAGCTTCTCCGGGTTCAGGATCTTCGCCGTCTCGGCCATGAAGTGGACGCCGCAGAAGACGATGACGTCGGCGTCGGTCTTGGCCGCCTCCTGCGCCAGCTGCAGCGAGTCGCCGACGAAGTCCGCGAGATCCTGGATCTCGCCCTCCTGGTAGTAGTGGGCGAGGATGACCGCGTTGCGCTCGTGCTTGAGGCGGTGGCGGCACGTCCAGCTTCGAAGTCCAGCTGTCGAGGGCGATGGCCACGGGGGTTGTCTTTCTCCTGCTGGGCCTGCCCATAACGCGCGTGCACCCCTGACGCCAGCGCGGCCGTTGGCGGAAAACCGCCGTCCTTTCCCCCAGAGACCCCCTGGCTTCTGGTACGACGGGGCCGCTTCGGCCCGCTCTTTCCGGCGGCGCCGCCCGGGGATGAGCGGGCCGCATGACGACTGCCACCGCCGCCGCTGCTGCGCCTGCTGCGAAGGGACACCCCCGCGGGTTGTACCTCCTCTTCTTCACCGAGGCGTTCGAGCGATTCCAGTACTACGGCATGCGCGCCTTCCTGGTGCTGTACCTCGTGGACGCGCCGGCGGTCTCGGCTGGAGCGCGGACAAGCGCTCAGCCTGTACGGGAGGTACACCGGCCTGGTCTACCTGACGCCGCTGCTGGGCGGCTACCTCGCCGACCGCTTGATTGGCCAGCGGCTGCGGTGGTGATCGGCGGCACGTGATGATGCTGCGGGCAATTCTCTGCGTGCCATCCCGTCCCAGACCCTCTTCCTCGGACTCTGGGCCTCATCATCCTGGGCACCGGATTCTTCAAGTCCGAACATCTCCACCATGGTGGGGCAGCTTTACTCCGAAAGCGACCGCCGCCGCGACGGCGCCTTCACCATCTTCTACATGGGCATCAACCTCGGCGGCCTGCTCGCCGTTCATTGCGGCGCGCTCGCGCAGAACGTCGATTGGTCCTGCGGCTTCGCCCGTCCGGGGTGGGCATGGCCATCGGCGGCGCCACCTTGCTGGCGTTGAAGGGATGGCTGCTTCCGGGCTTGGCACGCCGGAGCGGAAGCCGTCGGTCAGCTGGTGAAGCACTTCTCCGGGTGTCGCCATCGCCCTGGCGGTCGTTGGTCGCGCTCGCTTGGCTGGCCGTCTGGCCCCGCTCGCCGGCCGCGTCAACTGGGACTACTGCTCCTCACCGCCATCCTCGGCGCTGGCCGGCCATCGTCTACCCGAGCTGCGCCGGGAAGCCGAAAAAGGAGGAGTGGAAGCGCGTCGTCGTCATCTTCGTCCTGGTGCTTTTCTCGGTCTTCTTCTGGGACGGGCTTCGAGCAGGCCGGCGGCCCGATGAACCTGTACACCGACACCAAGGTGGACCGCGGCCTCTTCACCCTCACCATCCCCACCACCTGGTTCCAGTCCGTCAACTCCATCTTCATCGTCGGCTTCGCCCCGCTCTTCGCCATGCTGTGGACATGGCTCGCCGCGCGCGGCAAG
>CAVQDL010000017.1:82500-99926 GCA_963711265.1 uncultured delta proteobacterium | reverse complement strand
CGCGGGCGCGAACTTCATGCTCGGCTCGACCCCCGGCTTTGTCGACGCCGAACTCGGCTATCGCCTGCGCACCGCCGGGCCGCCGGACGAATGGCACGGCGACCTGACGGTCGGCTTCAAGTTCACGCCGCGCATGATGCTGATGCTGCAGAATTTCAACACCGTCTCGGCCGTCTCGAACAACCCGACGTTTCCCGCCTGGCGCTCGTCGGTGATCGAAGCCAGTCTCGTCTACGCCCTCGACGATCGCTGGTCGGTGCAGATCGGATTGTTCACCACCGTCGCCACCGTCAACACCAACAGCCAGCATGGCGCGGCGCTGGCGCTGTGGCGGAGGTTCTGAGCGCTGCAGCGCGTCGCGTCGGAAGCCTTGGCCATTGTCATTCCCGCGAACGCGGGAATCCAAAATCGCCCCGCCAATCGGCCATCGGATCTGGACGCCCGCGTTCGCGGGCATGTTATGCAGCGCAGAGGGTCGCATCGGCCCGCCGCCGTCAAGTCGCTGACGCGACTGCTCCGCTCGCGCTCCGCCCCTCCGGGCGACTGCGCCGGTCCGATCAGCCGAGGGCCGAGGAGCCGCGCCTCGTCGGGCGTGACTTCCGCCCATCGACGCAGACCTTGTCATGAGCTTTCTTGGTCCGCTTCCCGGGCGGCCGCGCTTCGCTCGCAGCCTCTCGCGCTCCTCTCAAGGCCCGGGCGCTCAGCAGAAGTTCTTCTCCCGCGGCGCCGAGAGCCGATTGCGGCGCTCGCGAGAACTTGTCAGAATGGCGCGGTCTTGAGCGAACTCTGGAAACGCACCCATGAAGAGACTTGTCGCGATCGGGGTCCTCGGCCTCATCGCCGGAGCGGCGGCCGGGTGTCAGACCCCGGAACAATCGAGCATGCAGGCCTCGAACGTCTGCATGGCGGCCGGGCTCCGGCCCGGAACGAAAGCCTATCAGCGCTGCTACGCGGCGAACTATGTGAACCTGCGCGCCAACTCCCAGCAGGCGCAGAACGCGGCGATCGCCGGCGCGGCGCTCGGCGTCGCGGGCGGGGCGCTGGCGGGGGCGGCGATCGCGAATTCGAACGGTTATTATTATGGCGGCTATGGTCCGGGCTGGGGCTGGGGTCCGCGCTGCGGCTGGGGCGGCTGCTGGTGACAGGCCTCGCGCCGCCGCTCGCTGCAAATCGAAATCGCTAGGGCCGCCGGACCCGGCTTATTGTTGGACGCCATGACCGGCTCGCGCGCGTGGACGGCCGTCATGTCATGCCCGCGAAAGCGGGCCAGAGCGACGAGCGTGTTCCGCAAAACGAGCAGGGCGTCGCGCGGGCAGGGAGCGATAGCGCGGGCAGCGCCCTTGTCGTCGCTGAAATCCGAGAAGCGCGGTCTCGTCGAGCGGCTCGCGACGGCGCCGACCTGGCCACGGACGCTGGCGGACCGCGACCGCCCTGCAGAGCCGCGTTGTCGCCCTTCGTTTGGTCCGGCATCCCTTATGCTCAATCCCGCAGATCGCGCATCATCGCGGGCGCGCGTTCGCGCTTGCCATTCTCGTGGATCGATTCCGATCCATGAGAATGGGTATTAATCCGACACGTAGCGATGGATCAGGGCGTTGATCAGCGTCTGATAGGGTATCCCCTCCTGCAAGGCGCGCGATTTAAGGCGGACAAGATCGCGCTTGGGGATGCGCAACGAGATTTTGGCGCGCTCGTCAGTCATGGTCGCGCGCGCCATGGCTTCGATCTCGCGCTTGCGCGTCTCGGTCAGTCCGCTTTTGAGCGGGGCGTCGTCGGTCTCGAAGGCTTCTATCAAAGCCTTCTCCTCGGCATCGAGATATCGACCGACCTCAGGCGCTTTCTTCATTGGATTCCCCCGGCAGATAGTGCGCTCTCAGACGCCGACTCGGGAAGGCCGTCTTCAGGAATATCCCCTCCGGTGTCGGAACATAGGGGACGGCGTAAACGTAGCCGTTCGCGTGGACGACCAGCATGCGCTGGCCGGGATACTTCTCCCGATTCGGGTGCTCGATGTCGTCGAGAAGCCCGCCGCTTTCAATAGCTGCAACAATGTCCTCGAAACATATCCTTCTTTTGGCGTCGGATTTGAGCTCGCGGTTCTTTTCGGGACTCCACGCTATCCTCCTCATACCGTCAATGTATGGACAGAGTAAGGCGTGTCAAATCCCCGCTTCGGCTTGCGCCGCCCTCAAAACAAAAAATACCGCTGCGCCATCGGCAGCGTCTCCGCCGGCTCGCAGACCAGCAGCTCCCCGTCCGCGGTCACCGCGTAGGTCTCCGGATCAATTTCGATCTTCGGCGTCGCGCCGTTGTGGACCATGCTTTTCTTGCGCAATCCCCCGCGCGTGTTCTCGACCGCGACCAGGCGCTTCTGAACTTTCAGCTTGCGCGCCAGCCCGCCTTCCACCGCCGCGTCGGAGACGAAGGTCAGCGACGATCCGGTCCGCGCGCGGCCGTAAGCGCCGAACATCGGCCGGTAGTGGATCGGCTGCGGGGTCGGGATCGAGGCGTTGGGGTCGCCCATCAGGGCGGCGGCGATGACGCCGCCCTTGATGACGCAGTCGGGCTTCACGCCGAAGAAGGCGGGGGTCCATAGCACGAGGTCGGCGAGCTTGCCCTTCTCGACCGAGCCGATGTGCTTCGACACGCCGTGCGCGATCGCGGGGTTGATGGTGTATTTGGCGATATAGCGCTTGGCGCGCGCGTTGTCGTTGCGGGCCGAGTCGCCCGGCAGCTGCCCGCGCTGGCGCTTCATCTTGTCGGCCGTCTGCCAGGTGCGGATGATGACCTCGCCGACCCGGCCCATCGCCTGGCTGTCGCTCGACATCATCGACAGCGCGCCGAGGTCGTGCAGGATGTCCTCGGCGGCGATGGTCTCCTTGCGGATGCGGCTCTCGGCGAAGGCGAGGTCCTCGGGGATGCTCTGGTCGAGGTGGTGGCAGACCATCAGCATGTCGAGATGCTCGTCGAGCGTGTTCTTGGTGTAGGGCCGGGTCGGGTTGGTGGAGGAGGGCAGCACGTTGGCGAGGCCCGCCACCTTCATGATGTCGGGCGCATGGCCGCCGCCGGCGCCCTCGGTGTGGAAGGCGTGGATGGTGCGGTTTTTGAACGCCTTGATCGTGTCCTCGACGAAGCCGGATTCATTGAGCGTGTCGGTGTGGATCATCACCTGCACGTCGTAGTCGTCGGCCACCGAAAGGCAGCAGTCGATCGCCGCCGGGGTGGTGCCCCAGTCCTCGTGGAGCTTCAGCGAGCAGGCGCCCGCCTTGATCTGCTCGACAAGCCCCGCCGGCTTCGAGGCGTTGCCCTTGCCGGCGAAGCCGAGGTTCATCGGGAATTCGTCGGCCGCCTCGATCATGCGCGCGATGTGCCAGGGGCCTGGCGTGCAGGTGGTGGCGAAGGTGCCGGTCGCCGGCCCTGTGCCGCCGCCCAGCATCGAAGTGACGCCCGACATCAGCGCCTCCTCGATTTGTTGCGGGCAGATGTAGTGGATATGGGTGTCGAAGCCGCCGGCGGTCAGGATCTTGCCCTCGCCCGCGATGACTTCCGTGCCCGGCCCGACGATTATGGTGACGCCGGGCTGGATGTCGGGATTGCCCGCCTTGCCGATCGCGTGAATGAGCCCGTCCTTCAAGCCGACGTCGGCCTTCACGATCCCCCAGTGGTCGAGGATGACCGCGTTGGTGATGACGGTGTCGACGGCGCCGCGGGCGCGCGTGACCTGCGACTGGCCCATGCCGTCGCGGATCACCTTGCCGCCGCCGAACTTCACCTCCTCGCCGTAAGTGGTGAAATCCTTCTCGACCTCGATCACGAGCTCGGTGTCGGCGAGCCGCAGCCGGTCGCGGGTGGTCGGCCCGAACATGTCGGCGTAGGCGGCGCGGGGAAGCGAGGTCGGCGATTGCGCGTTTCGGGAGTTGGGCATGGGAGCACTCGGAAGCAAATGGTGAAATTGAAGTTCGGAGCCGAATGATTTTCCTTCTCCCGCGGGCGGGAGAAGGCGGCTGGCGTAGCCAGTTCACACCTTCCCCATCACCTCCTGGCGGAAGCCGAAGATCTCGCGTTTGCCGGCGACGGCGACCAGCCGCACGGCGCGGCTCTGGCCGGGCTCGAAACGGATCGCGGTGCCGGCGGGGATGTCGAGCCTGAACCCGCGCGCCTTCGCGCGGTCGAACTTCAACGCGCGGTTGGTCTCGAAGAAGTGATAATGGGAGCCGACCTGGATCGGCCGGTCGCCGGTGTTGGAAACCTCCAGCGTGACGGTCTCGCGCCCTTCGTTCATGACGATGTCGCCGGGTTCGGCCAGCACTTCGCCGGGAATGCGCTGATCATCGGCGCCGCGGATCGGATGATGGACGGTGACCAGTTTCGTGCCGTCGGGAAAGGTCGCTTCGACCTGGATGTCGTGGATCATCGAGGCGATCCCGTCCATCACCTGATCCGCGCTCACGACATGCGCGCCCGCCTCCATCAGTTCGGCGACGGAGCGTCCGTCGCGCGCGCCCTCGACGACGAAATCGGTGATGAGCGCGACCGCTTCCGGGTGGTTGAGCTTGACGCCGCGCTCGAGGCGCCGGCGCGCCACCATCGCCGCCATGGCGACCAGAAGCTTGTCCTTTTCACGCGGCGTCAGATTCATGGGTCACGCCCTCCGTTGCACGTTGTCGGAAGCCACGGCGAAAGCAAATTCCGAGTCCCCGGGTCACTGCCAGAGTCGAGGCTTACGTCCGCCGAGCGCCAGAATGGACGCGATTGCCGCCGCGCGCAATCGGCTCGGCGAGGGCGAAAGCAAGCGCGCGACGATGAGGCCGTCGAGGGCGCTCGCTCCCGCTTCGACGCCCTCCATCCCGGCGTCGATGGCCGCGCGCAAATCGGGCAGACGCGCCTCGACGTCGGGCGCCGCGGCGACGATCGTGGCGAGCGCCCGCGCGCCGCCGCCGACCGCCCTGCGATCGAGCGTCGCGCCGGCCCGTTCGAGCCGCGTCTCGTCCGCGAACACGAGGCGGCCGTTCCGCCGAATGCGCCAGGAGTCTCTCAGCCGCGCGTCGATGCGCCTTTCGCCCATCGCCAGGCGGCCGAAGACGATGCTTTCGACAAGAAGCAGGCGGGCTTCGGCGGCGATGTCGACCTCGAGCCGACGTTCGAGCCAGGCGCCCTCGAACAGCAGCGTCTCCTGCGGCAGCCAGGCAAGCCGCGCCCGCGATTCGAGCGCAAGCCGGGTCTCGATGCGGGCGGGCGCGCCGTCGCTGCGATAGATCTTCTCCGCCGCCGGCGTCGTCGCTTCGACCTCGGCGGCCTCCTTCAGCCACAGCGCTACGTGAAGGACATCGCCCCCGGCGACGCCGCCGCCGGTGTTGACGATCGCCGCCTCGCAGGCGCCGCTCGGGCGCGGAAAGCGCCAGCGCAGGCCTCCGGTCTCGAAGGTCCGCTCGGCTTCCGTCCGCGTCCCCGCCCGCGCGAACGACGCGCGCAGACAAGCGTTCGCCCGCTGGCGCCACCGCGGATCGACGACCGTCTCGACCGGCGCCGGCAAATCCGTCATTGTGAACCCTTCATGCAAGACGCTAATCACCTGACATCCGGCGTGCTGGCCGCGGTTCTCGGCGCGGCGCTTCTTCATGCGCTGTGGAATTCGCTCGTCAAGAGCGCCGACGACAAATTCCTCTCTTCCGCCCTCGTCGCGATCTGGTGCGGATTGGCGGCTTTCGCGGCCGCGCTCGTCCTGCCCTGGCCCTCACGCGCGGCGGCGCCCTTCATCGCCGCCTCGGCTCTTATCCATATCGTCTATTTTCTCCTGGTCGGGCGGCTCTATCGCACCGCCGACCTGTCGGTCGCCTATCCGATCATGCGCGGACTCGCGCCGCTGATCGCCGCCCTGATTGCGCTTGCCGCGCTCGGCGAGGCGCCGGGCCCGGTCGCCGCAATCGGCGTCGGCATCCTTGTTTGCGGCGTCCTGCTGATGGGCGTGAGCGGCCTCGCGCACGGGCGGATCGACGGGGCGACGCTCGCGATCGCGCTCGCCAATTCGCTCGTCATCGCGGTCTATTCGGTGATCGACGGCGAAGGCGCCAGGATTTCGGGGCCGAGCGCGCGGTTCGCGTTCGCCTACAACGCCTGGGCCGACGCGCTGACGGCTCTCGCCTATGCGCCAATCATTGGCGTCTTGCGCGGACGCGCCGCGCCGATCGCGTTTGTGCGCGACTGGCGGCTCGGGCTCGTCGGCGGCCTTGCCGCCTTTGTCGGTTACGCGGTCGTGATCTGGGCGATGACGATAGCGCCGATCGCCGCCGTCGCCGCCTTGCGCGAGACCTCGGTGGTGTTCGCGGCGCTGATCGGAGTGGCGCTCCTCGGCGAGCCGTTCCGGGCGCAGCGCGCGCTGGCCGCGCTGGTCATCCTGGCCGGAGTCGTCACGTTGAGGCTTGCCTGATCAGCACCTCTGGCAGACCGGATCGAGCACGGAGGCGATCGGATCGGCGACGCGGAACAGCTCATAAGCCGCAATCGCGTCGCCGGCGCGGCGACGTTCCAGGACGCCGGCCGGCTCGACGCTGCGAAAGCGCCGCTTCAAATCGGCCTCGAAGCCCTTGCCGGCCTCCCCGAGCGCCAAGCCCGGCGCGGCGAACAGAGCCTGCGGCGGATCGGGCTCGAAAATCCAGCGCATCCGCTGATCGGGCTGAACGACCGCGATCGAGGGGTCGCCGTAATAGGTCATCAGCGAGGTCAGCGCGTAGCCCTGGGTCAAGATGAAGGCGGCGCGATCGGTGCGCGCTCTCGCGTCGAGGCCGCGCGCCAGTTCGCGAAACCCCTCGATCCGCGCGGTGGGGTCGGCGCGGCCCAAGGGCGGGATCCCGGTCATCGCATGCGCGAACGCGAGCGCCGCGAACGCCAGACCGAGGGGCGCGGCCCACAGGGCGCCCTTGGCGACGGCTCCTGAGAGGCCGCCCATCCCCGCGGCGCGCGTTCGCGCCGCCCAGTCGGCGGCCAGAATGGCGCAGGCCGGATAGAGCGGCGCGAGCCAGTTGCCCTGCACCCGGTCATGCAGCGCGTGCAGCAGAAAATAGGCCGCCGCGGGCGCGATCGTGCTGATGAGGATGCGGCGCGCCTCATCGTCGGAGCCGGGGGCGGCGGGCGCGCGCCATGAGATCGTCGCGACCGCCGCGACCAGCGCGGCGAACACCAGGGGATTGAGAAGCCCGACCTGCGAGCCAAGGAATTCCGCGACATATTGCGGCGCGAAGCCGTGCGGCGGCGCGCGGCCGAGCTGCTTGGCGAAGGTCGCCCAGCCATGCTCGGCGTTCCAGACCACGAAGGGCGCGAACACCGCGAGCGCAATGCCCGAGGCCGCGGCGAGCGCCGGCGAGGCGAGCCAACGCCTGAGCGAAGGCGTCGCGACAAGCGCCAGCGCGACGCCGGGGGCGAAAAAGGCGGCGGTGAACTTCGACTGAAGCGCCAGGCCGAGCGCCAGGCCGATCGCCAGCAGCCATCGCGCCTTGCCGCTTCGCCAGAGTTCGGCGAGCGCCGCCAGGCCGAGCGTCCAGAATATGACGAGGGGCGTGTCCGGAGTGACGAATATCGCCCCGCCTAGAACCAGCGGCATCGCCACCCACATCAGGACGGCGAGCGCGGCGGTCTCGGCCGAGCGGAAAAAACGCCAGGCGATGAAGGCGATCACTCCCGGCAGCGCGCCGACCAGGATGAGCGAAAGCGCCCTGACGCCAATTTCCGAACCGCCGAACAGTTCGGTCGAGGCGCGGATGAGGACGGCGACCATCGGCGGATGATCGAGATAGCCCCAAGCCAGCGAGCGCGACCAAAGGACGTAATAGGCCTCGTCGAAGGTGAGCTCCAGCCGTCGAGCGGCGATCGCCTGCAGCGCCAGGAGCGTGACCGGCGCGCCGAGCGCCCATGCCCAAAGCCTGCCGCCGGATGGCCTCTTCGCCGCAGGCGGCGTTTCCGAGACGATGGAATTGCCGCTCACTCCGCCGCCTTCGTCCTCTCGGGGCCTGCGCTTTCGCAATCCGCCTGCAGTCGCACTCCGGCCCCCAAGGGTCAACGATTCAGGCGTCATTGCCGGAAATCGCGAATTAACGCGAAGGTGTGGCGCAATGCACACAGCCGCTCCGCCATCGCCGTCGTATAAGTCGCCGAGGGCGCGCGAGGAAGGCGACAGGTTCGGGTTCGGCGACATGGCGTTCGGCGCAGGCAAGATTCGCAGACGAGTTGACAGCGACGACGCCGCCGACGCCTCGCGCTTTTTTTCGCGCATCGGCTATACCGTGCTCGGCGTCGGCGCGCCGGTCGGCGTCGTCTTGCATCCGCTTGGCCTGTTTCTAATTTTTCCGATCGGCGTCGCGCTGATCCTGGTCGCGGCGGCGCTCGAAGCCGAGCCCGGTTTTGTCGAGCGGGCCGCGCGGGCTTTCTGGATTCCGGCCTTTCTCGCCCTTCTCGGCGGGCTGGCTTGGGCGACGCTGTCCATTCTCTGGACGCCTTATCCCGTCCCTGCGGCGCAGCAGGCGCTCAAGTTGGGGCTGCTGATCGTGGCCACGCTATTGGCGGTGTCGGCGCCGCGCGAGAACGCGAGCGCCACGGACCTCTATTTGTTCCCGATCGGCCTGGTCTGCGGCATGGCGACGATGGCGGCCAGGGCGCTCTCGGAAATTCTCTCCAGGGCCCCGGACGACGGGAGGCTCGCGGCCGGCGGGGTCGCCATCGCCGTGCTGCTGTTCCCCGCCATCGGCGGACTGGCGGCGCGCGGGCGCAATGGATTGGCCCGGCTTTTGCTGATCGTCGCGTTGTGCTTCGCCTATATCGCCGGTTACTCCCCCCTGACGGTGGCTCTATTCGCCGGCTATCTGGCGCTGTCGTTCTCGCTTTCGGACATGGCGCGCACGGCGCGCGAACTGGCCTGGGGCGCGGCGGCGCTCGTTCTCCTGTCGCCGCTGATTTCCCGCGATCGCCCCGACGGTCTCCGCTTGGGTATTCCACGCGCATCTCGCCAAGCTGCCGCAGCCCTATGCCTCGCTATCGGTCGCGTCGGACGTCTTCACGCATCATAAGCTGCGGCTCATCACAGGTTACGGCTTCGAGACCGTCAGCGGCGGCGTTCGGGCGGGGATCTTGCCGATCGAAACCCCGCAGGCTCTCGCGTTCTCCGTCTGGTATGAGCTCGGCGCCGTCGCCGCCGTGCTGGCGGCGGTCGGCATGTGGTTCGCGTTCAGCGATCTCGTCAAGGCGCCGCCGCGGCTCGCTCCCTATATGGCGGCGACGCTCTCGGCGATCGTGGCGCTCGCCTTCCTCAATGTCGATTTCGTCGACATGACCACCTTGACGCTGATCGCGGTCGCGGTCATTTCGACCGACGTGGCGGCGCGCAGCCAATACCGAACCCGTCGGCCCTCGGCCGCGAGTTTCGCCCACTTGTGAGAATCGAAAGGCGGACCAGCGCCGGCGTTCGGCAAGTTCAGCCGCGACGGGCGCGCTAGCATACGCCGCGCGGCAGCTTAAAGTTGAAGCTCAGACGCGCCGCTGATGGAGGCGCCCGCTCCCACCACGGCCGCCTCGGCGGACACCATCCGCGAACGGGACCTCGAGCTGCGCTTTTACCCGACGCCCGAGGACGTCCTGCGCGTCGTCCCCGGACTGGTCATCGCCCAGCACCAAGGGGGCGGGAAAGCCGACCAGCTGTTTCTGCGTGGCTTTGACGCCGACCATGGGACCGACGTGGCGCTGTACATCGATGGCGTCCCCATCAACCTTCCAAGCAACGGGCACGGGCAGGGCTTTGCGGACCTGCACTTCCTCATCCCGGAGACGGTGGACCGGGTGCAGGTGACGAAGGGCCCCTACTTCGTCGAGACGGGCGATTTCGACACGGCTGGCGCGGTGAATCTGCTCACCAGACGCAGCTTCGGCGAGAGCTCGGTGACGGGCGAGTACGGCTCCTTCGACACCTGGCGGGTCCTCGGCGTGGCGAGCCCCTTCGGAAGGGACTCACCGACGTGGTTCGCCGCGGAAGTCGACGGAACCAACGGGCCGTTCCTCTCCCCGGAGGGGTTGCTCCGCTACAACCTCTTTCTCAAGTCGACCTTCAACGTGTCATCCTCGACGCGCATCAGCATTCTGGCCACGGCCTATGGCTCCCAGTGGAGCGCGAGCGGGCAAATCCCGGCCCTCTTCGTCGACTCGGGGCAGCTGAACCGCTTTGGCTCCATCGACCCCACCGAGGGCGGCCAGACCCAGCGGCAGATGCTGGTGCTGACGCTCGAGAGCCGGCCGTCGCCCGCGGACCAGATTCTTCTGACGGCCTACGTCGTGCGCTACACGCTGCGCCTCTACAACGACTTCACCTTTCAGCTGGTCGACCCGGCGCAGTTCGACGAGATTGAGCAGGACGACAGCCGCGTCTATGCCGGCTTCAACGCGCTGTACCGAAAGCGCATCGACGCCGGCCAGGTGCGCACGGTGACCACGCTCGGCGCCCAGGCGCGGCTGGACTCGATGAATGTCGCCCTGTGGCACGTCCAGAAGCGGGTGCGGCTGGCCGACTGCACTCCCGGCAGCACCGTGGACGGGGTGGACCTGCCAGCCGTCACCAACCCCTGTGACAATTCGGACATTTTCCAGTCGGACCTGGCGGCCTTCGCCCAGGAGGACGTCCGCTTTGCCCGATGGGCCCGGGTGCTGCTGGGCGTGCGGGCTGACCTCTTCGAGTGGAACGTCACCAACCAGCTGCCCTACAACCCCAGCCCGCCGCCCGGCGCCAACCCCAACCAGGGCACCGGCGTCGTCCAGAAGGCCATCGTCAACCCCAAGCTGCAGGCCGTCTTCAGCCCCCTGCCGGCGTGGGACCTCTACCTGGACGCCGGGGGCGGCTTTCACAGCAACGACGCGCGGGCGATAGTGTACAGCAACGGCGTTGGGGCGCTTCCGCGGGCCTGGGGAGCGGAGGTCGGGACGCGGCTGTCGCTGCTGGACGGCCGGCTCGACCTGGCCGGCGCGCTGTGGTTCCTCTACCTGCAGTCCGAATTCGTCTTCAACGCCGATTCCGGAAGTACGCAGGAGGCCGGCTCGACCAGGCGCTACGGGTTCGACTTCGAGGCGCGCTATCAGATTCTCAGCTGGCTGTGGGCGGACCTCGACATCTCCTGGGCCCATGCCGTCTACACAACGGACGTCGGCGGCGGCAACGCCGTGGCCCTGGCGCCGACCTTCGTTGGACAGGCGGGGCTCAGCGTCTTCCACCCGGCCGGCTTCGATGGCTTCCGGGCGCGCCTCGGCGCACGGTGGCTGGGCGCCCGGCCCGCGACGCCGGACCGCACCCTCTACGCGCAAGGGTACTTCGTCCTGGACGTGTACGGCGCCTACCGCTGGCGCTTCGTGGAGGTGGGGCTCTCCATCCAAAACCTCCTCGACAGCGCCTACCGCGAGGCGCAGTTCGCCACCACCTACCAGGTGAGCGAGTCCCCCTATAACCAGAAGACGCCCGTGACGGGCATTACCTTCACGCCTGGAAACCCCATCGCCGTCTACGCTTCGGCCTCCCTCTACTTCTGAGGAGCGTCACGCCACCGGTGGCAAGCGCGCCAGCCCGGCCCGCGGCGGGAGCTCGCCATGCACTGTCCCCAGCGGGTGGGCGGAGCCCTCCGCAAACAGTGTGCGGTCTGCCTTCAGCAGCAGGGCGTCCAGCCCCTGGCGTTGCAGCGCGCTCACCGCGACGCCGCCCCGGCTTCGCAAGAGCAGGGCCAAGTCCTCGGCGTCTAGGCGGTCGGCCTTGTTCCAGACCAGCAGCCGCGGGGTGTCCTGCAGCTGCAGCGACTCGAGGATGCGTTCCACCGCGGCCACCTGGGCATCGCGCGCCGGGTCGGCCGCGTCCACGACGTGCAGCAGCAGGTCCGCGTCGTCCAGTTCCTCCAGCGTCGCGCGAAAGGCCGCCAGCAAGTCCTTCGGCAGGTCCCGGATGAAGCCCACCGTGTCGGTAATGATGACCTCGCGCTCCTCGGGGAAGCGCAGCCGGCGGCTGGTGGGGTCCAGGGTGGCGAACAGCTTGTCCTCGACGAGCACCCTGGAGTCGGTGAGGGCGTTGAGGAGGGTGGATTTGCCGGCGTTGGTGTAGCCGACGATGGAGATGACGGGCAGCTCCCGCCGCTGACGGCGGCCACGCCGCACCTGCCGCTCGCTGGAGAGGTGGCCGATTCGCCGGTCCAGGTGCGCGATGCGGTCCCGCACCCGCCGCCGGTCGATTTCGAGCTTGGTCTCGCCCGGTCCGCGGCCGCCGATGCCGCCGGCCAGTCGCGACAGCGAGTCATCGCGCTGGCTCAGCCGGGGCAGCAGGTATTTCAGCTGGGCGAGCTCCACCTGCAGTTTGCCGTCGGCGCTCTGCGCGCGCTGGGCAAAGATGTCCAGTATCAGCTGGGTGCGGTCGAGCACCTTCAGGCTGGTCTCCTCGGCGATGTGCCGACTCTGCGACGGGCTGAGGTCGCGGTCGAGGACGATGAGGTCCGCCACCAGCTGCATCGAGCGCAACACCAGTTCCTGGAGCTTTCCCTTGCCCACTAGGTAGCGCGGGTCTGGCTGCCGGCGGACCTGAAGGATGGAGTCGAGCACCTCCACCCCGGCGGTGCGGGCCAGCTCGCCCAGCTCGCGCAGCGAGGCCTCCGCGGCGGCGCGGTCACCGTCGACGCAGACGGCGACGAGGATGGCGCGTTCCCGGCCGCCCACTGTCCGCACCGGGGCGCCCCGGGCCAGCTCATCCTCGAGGGCCGCCAGGGTGGAGGCCAGGTCCGGCTGTTCCCCGTGGACGTCCGGCAGGGTGTCCGTCTGCCAGTAGGTGCCGTCGCCGTTGGCGGGAACCAAGTGCGCCCAGTGCAGGACGCCCGGCAGGCCGTCCTCCAGGACGCCCACCGCGGCCACCAGGTCCAGGCGCAGCAGCGCCAAGTCGGTGAGGTCGTCGCGGGTGAGGGGCTCAGACTTGAGGTGGGTGTGGACGAGGCGCAGACCGCGCAGACGCACCTGCCCGGCACGGGCTCGGCCAATGTCCGGCAGTTCCAGCTTTTGCGCATCCCCCACCACCACTTGCTCCACCTCGCCCTTGCGGTTGAGCAGCACACCCACCTGGCGGTGGGTGTCACGCGAGATTTCGGTGAGGTGGCGGGCCAGCTCGGCGCTGACAATCTCGTGGGCGGAGACGCGACGGCGGTAGGTGTTGCGCAGGCGCTGCAGCTCGCTGGGCTTGAGCCCGAGGGTATTGCCGGCGATGTCGTTCAGGCGGGTCTGTCTCCTGGAGGCTGCCCGCGAAGGGCAGGGGCCTTGCCAGGGCAATGTAGCGCCTCGGCGGACCCGGCGCTCGTCCGTCCCCTGAGCGTCGCCTCAGGGTACAGCGGGCAGGCGCAGATGTCGCAGCCTGCGTGCCGCCTCGTCCAGGACGCGGTCCGTCTTGCAGAAGGCGAAGCGAGCCACCTGCGGGGCGAGGTCCGGCCGCGCGTAGAAGGCAGACAGGGGGATGGCGGCCACCCCCACCTCGGCGGTCAGCCACCGGCAGAAGGCGTCGTCGCTGGGGTGGCCGAAGCGGCTCACCTCCGCGCACAGGAAATAGGCCCCTTCGGTGGGCCACGGCACCAGGCCGGCCGCGCAAAGGCTGGCCGCTAGCCGGTCGCGGCGCGCGGCGTAAGCCCGCCCCAACGCCTGGAAGTACGTGTCCGGTAGCCGCAGCGCGACGGCGATGGCCTCCTGCAGCGGGGCGGCGACGGCGAAGGTGACGTACTGGTGCGACTGGGCCACCGCCGCGCGCAGCTCGGGCGGGCCAATGGCCCAGCCCACCTTCCAGCCGGTGTAGCTGAAGCTCTTGCCGCCGCTGCTCACGGTGAGGGTCCGCTCGGCCATGCCGGGGAGGGTGGCCAGGCGCAGATGGGTCGCCGGCAAATACAGCAGGTGCTCATACACCTCGTCGGTGAGTGCGACGGCGTCGTGCCGCAGGCAGAGCGCGGCGAGCGCCTCCAGCTCCGCGCGGGAGAACACCTTCCCGGTTGGGTTGTGGGGGGAATTCACCACCACCACCCGCGTCCGGGGGCCGAAGGCACTCTCCAGTTCCGCCGCCTCGTACCACCAGCTGACGTGCGCGGCGTCCGGAGGACGCAGGCGCACCGGCCGCACCGTGGCGCCAGCCATCCCCACCGCGGCGGCGTAGGAGTCGTAAAACGGCTCGAACAGGATGGCCTCGTCCCCGGGGTCGAGTAGCCCCAACAGCGCGTCGAAGAGGGCCTCGGTGGCCCCGGCGGTGACGGTGACGTCGGTGTCGGGGTCGACGCTCTGGTGGTGGAAGCGCTCTGCGTGCTCGGCAATGGCCCGCCGCAGATTGGGGCTTCCGGCGCCTTGGGCGTACTGGTTGATGCCCTCCCGCAGCGCGCGCACCGCCGCCTCGCGCACCTCCTCGGGGCCGTCGAAGTCGGGAAAGCCCTGCCCCAGGTTGACCGCGCCGGTGCGAGCCGCCAGCGCGCTGAACTCGGAGAAGATGGTGGGCGGCAGCCCGCGCACGCGCGCGGCCAGCCTCACGGCGCCGGCCGCGGCCGGCTGGCCGCGTCCCCCACCGTCACCTGGACGTCCCACAGGCAGTCAGAGGTGGCGGCCGTAGGCTGCAGCACGCCCAGCCAGTCCAGCCCGGCGAGGTCCGTCACCGTCGTCAGGGCGCCCCTCTGGGCCAGCTCCCCGCCGCTCGGGCAGTACTGCACACTGGACTGCTCGACGGCCGCGCCCACCCCCGGGGTGGACCAGACGACGGTGGTGTTGCGGCCGACGTTGCGCTCAATCAGACGGTCGGTCACGGTCTGCACGGTCGAGGCGGGCGCCGTGTGTGTCACCACCCGCACGCCGACACGCCGCTCGCAGCCCTGGTGGTGACAGTAGTAGCTGCCGCGCGCGAAGGGCACGTCCGGCGGCGTCGGGTCTACGGTGAGGGCACGCTCTCCCACCACCGCCACCTCGGCGCGGAAGCTGGTGCCGAAGGTTTTGCAATGCGGCCCCTTGCAGCTGCTCACTGTCACGCTGAGGGTGCTGCCGGTCAGCTTCCAGCTTCCGCGGGCCACCGTTTGCCCGGCCGCGTCGCGGCGCTCGGCCCGGTAGCGTCCGGTGGAGCTGAAGGTCATCGCCTGCTCGCGATCGCCGATTTCGGCGCCCTCCAGCCAGTCGTGGATGTTCTGGTTGCCTTGGGCGAGCAGCAGCAGCACCAGGGTGAATGGCATGGAGGGACTCACAGCAGAAGCTTGGGGTGGGCCTGGAAGAAGCTACCACTGTAGGCATGCCTTGACGGCCCGGCGCGCGGGTCTCCATTCTCCCGGGCCCGCTCCCCGATGGACCGCACCGAACGACTCCTCGACTTGGTGGCCCTGCTGCTCGACGCGCAGGAGCCGGTCTCCTGGGCGGAGCTGAAGGAGGCATTCCCGGAGGACTACGGCGCCGGCACGGACGAGGCCACCGAGCGCAAGTTCGAGCGCGACAAGGCGGAGCTTCTGGAACTCGGCATTCCCCTCACCTACGTCCAAGGGGACGAGGACCGGAAGGATGGCTACCTGTTGGACCGGGACGCCTATTACCTGCCGGACGTTGGCTTCACCCCCGAGGAGATGGCCGTACTGTACGCGGCCGGCTCGGCCGCGCTGGCCTCCGGAGCGTTTCCTGGGCGACAGGACCTGCAACACGCCCTTCGTAAAATCGCCTTCTTCGCCGACCCGGACCTCCCGGCGCCCCGCGTCCGGATGGAGCTCGGCGCGGTGCGCGAGGCCCGCCACGTGCCGCAGCATCTGGAGTCCCTGTGGACGGCCGCCAGCACGCGCAAGTCGGTGACGCTGGTCTACGCCTCGCCGCGCTCCCCGCGGCCGACGCAGCGGACGGTGGACCCCTATGGCCTGGCACTCCGGCGCGGAATCTGGTCGCTGGTCGGTTTCTGCCATGAGAGGCAGGCGCTGCGGACGTTTCACGTGCACCGCATCCGGGACTTGAAGATGAACACGAGCAAGCCCCGCACCGCCGACTTTCAGGTGCCGGCGGACTTCCGTCTCGACGACCATGTCCCGCACGCGCCCTGGCAGTTCCGCATCGAGCGGCCCACCGAGGTGACGCTGCGGCTATCCGGGGGGCTGGCCGACCGGGCCGAGGCGCACTTTCCCGAGGCGCGGGTCACCCGCGAGGGGGGCCGCACCACCGCCACCCTCACCGTCACCAACCTCGACCCGCTGCTGCGCCACCTGCTGGCGCTCTCGCCCGACGTGCGGGTGGTGGGCCCCGAAGCAGCGGTGGCCCGCATTCGGGAAATGGCCCAAGCGGTGCGTGCCCGGCACAAGGGAGCCGCGTGAGCGACGTCCACGAGCGGCTCCGCCGCCTCCTTTTGGTGGTGCCCTACGTGTCCCGTCACCCGGGCATCGGGGTGGATGCGCTCGCTCGGGCGCTGGGCCTCTCGCGCGAGGAACTCCTGCGCGACCTGGACCTGCTCACCCTGGTGGGCCGTCCGCCCTTCCAGCCGGACGACTTCATCGACCTGCACGTCGAGAACGACAAGGTGACAGTGGAGCTGGACCAGCGCTTCACCAAGCCCCCGCGCCTCACCCCGGCGGAGGCGGCGGCGCTCGCCGCGGCCGGCGAGCTGCTGCGTCCGGCCGCCGGCGGGGCCCTGGCCACCGCGCTGGCCAAGCTGGAGAAGGTGCTGCCGGCGACCGCCCGGCTGCGCTACCACGCCTTGGAGCGCACCGTGGACATGCGCACCACCGGTTCGGCGGACCTCGGAGAGATTGCGCGCGCCATCGCCGAGCGCTCCGAGCTCACCTTCGACTATGCCGGCAAGGTGCGAGACGCCGTGGAGGCGCGCCAGGTGGAGCCCCTCGAGCTCTTCAGCCACCGCGGCCAGTGGTACCTCAGCGCCTGGGATGCGGTCCGCACCGACCAGCGACTCTTCCGGGTCGACCGGATGGCCCACCTGGTGGTGACCGGTCGCAAGTTTCCGCCGCGCGTGGCCGCGCCCTCACACGTCCCGGACCCGGCCGAACGTGGCGAGGTGCGCGTTCGCTTCTCGGCGGTGGCCGCTCCCTACCTGCGCGAGCGCTTCGGCTCCGAGGTCCGGGAGCTGGCCGACGGGGGTGTGGAAGTCCGCGTGGCCGGGGACGCCGAGCGCTGGCTGACGCAGTGGGTGCTTTCCTTCGGCGGCGAGGCTGAGGTGGTCGAGCCGGCCTGGGCGCGGGCCGCGGTGGCGCGCGCCGCCGAGCAAGCCCTCGCGGAGTGAGGCGCGGCGCGCGCGCAGCGCCTGCCCGCTGGGCGTGTTAGCCTTCCCCGCGAGGGAGCGCGTCCATGGGTGCGAGCCGGCGTTGGCTTCTGTGCAGCGTGCTCGTCGGTGCGTGCGTGGCCAATGACCGCAGCACCCGGCCTCCCGCCATCCCACCCGCCCC
>CAVQDL010000017.1:0-80000 GCA_963711265.1 uncultured delta proteobacterium | reverse complement strand
GCCGGCAACATCGCCAAGAAGAGCCCCGCCGGCGCGCTACCTGATGGAGCAGGGCGTCGAGCCAGCGCGACTTCAACAGCTACGGCGCCCGCCGCGGCAACCACGAGGTGATGGTGCGCGGCACCTTCGCCAACATCCGCCTGCAAGCAACCTGCTCGTGCCGGGGACGGAGGGCGGCGTGCACCGTCCACCTGCCCGCCGGCGAGCAGACTGAGCATCTACGACGCGGCGATGAAGTACGCGAAGGAGAGGACGCCGCTGGTGGTGCTCGCCGGCGAGGAGTACGGCACCGGCAGCTCGCGCGACTGGGCGGCCAAGGGCACCCTGCTGCTCGGCGTGCGGGCGGTCATCGCCAAGAGCTTCGAGCGCATCCACCGCTGCAACCTGGTGGGCATGGGCGTGCTGCCGCTGCAGTTCGAGGCGGGCCAGGACGCCGGAGACGCTCGGCCTCACCGGCCAAGAGACGTTCAGCATCGACGGCATCGCCGAGGGGCTGCGCCCGGGCAAGAAGCTGACGGTGGTGGCGAAGGCGGAGAAGGGCGTCCGCCGACTTCACCGTCACCGTGCCGCATCGACACGCCCAACGAGCTCGACTACTACAAGCACGGCGGCATCCTGCCAGTTCGTGCTGCGGCAGCTGGCGCGCAGCTGACGGCCGGTCCCCGCGGGGGGCCCGCTACGGGGCCGAGGGACTGTCCTTCCGACGGCGCTTCTCGGCGTACATGCGCGCGTCGGCCTGGCTGAGGAGGACTTCCAGCGGCTCGGGCTCGGCCGGGTCGAAGGTGGAGACGCCAGTGGAGAAGGCGATGGTGAAGTCTCGCCGCCCCTGGCCGTTGTGGTGCGCGACGCGGCTTTTGAGGCGGGCCACCAACTCACTGGCGCCCACGCCGGAGGCGTCGGTAACCAGGACCACGAATTCGTCACCGCCCAGCCGCGCCACCAGGTCCCGCTCCCGGAAGGTGGCGCGCAGCAGGGTGGCGAACTCGAAGATGGCGCGGTCGCCGGCCTGGTGGCCGAGCCGGTCGTTAATCTGCTTCAGCCCGTCGAGGTCCGCGAAGATGACGAGCATCGCGCGTTGAGCACGCACCGCCTCGTCGAGCTGCGCCCGCGCCAGGTCGACGAAGCCGCGACGGTTGTGCAGGCCGGTGAGTTCATCGACATGGCTGAGCGAGCCGCTGTCGCGCTGCTGGCCGAGCGAGCTGCGCGAGCGCTCCCGCTCGGTGACGTCGCGGTAAATCCACAGGTGCCCCAGCGGCTGGCCCGAGGCCAGCACCGGAGCGTAGTCGCGTTCCAAGACGCGCCCATCGGCAAGCGGAAGCATCTCCCGGAAGGTGGCGGTCCGGGCCTCCTCGAGTTCCTGGGCGCGCGCCTCGAAGCGCTCGGGGTCCAGAAACTGTGCCCGGAAGATGGCGGAGGCGGCCCGGCTGGGCAGCCCCAACAGCGAGTGCGAGGTGAGCAGGCCGAAGAGGCCGAGGAAGGCCTTGTTGCAGTGCAGGACGCTGCCCTCCTCGCTGAGAAGGAGCACGCCATCGGCCATGGCCTCCAGCAACGTGGTGAGGTGGGAGCGCTCGGCGCGAACGGCATGGGCCAGCGCCTCGGGGATGCCTGTTGGGTGCAGGCGGCGCGCGGCGTCGTCGGGTTCAAGGGCGCCCGCGGCGGCACGTGCGTCCAAGTCCGGCAGCAAGGTGAGTGCGGCGTCCTGCAGCGCTTGCACGTCCTCCGCGGTGAAGGCGCGCCCGGCCCGGTCGACGGCCAAGAGCGCGCCCAGCACCCGCCCGCTCCGGTCGCGCAGCGGCACCCCGGCCCAGGCCACGGCAGAAAGGGCGGTGTCCGGCGCCGCCGCGGGCCCGAGGGCCGCCTCCTGCGCCCGCACCACGGCGTCGACGGCGCCCGGGGGGACGGCCCACTCTCTGTCGTCCGCTTCGCCCACGCGGGCCGCTCCACGGACGGTGGTGCCGTGGTCGTCCACGAGGAGGAGAAAGGCCACCGGCGTCCGGACGGCCCGGGCGGCCAGCCGCGCCAGGCGGTCGAACGCCGGCTCCCGGACGGGCGTCACGCCAGGGGCGCGCTCCGCGCCCGAGCCGGGGGAAACCGGCGGCGGAGCTGCCGGACGCGAGGCGGGGATTGAAACGGGCACAATCGCGTGTCGAGGAGAAGTCCTCACGGCACCCACAGCAAGAAAGCGTACGCAGGTGGCCTGACGCCCGGGGACACCCGTGGGACACCGCAAGGTTGGGAGTCAGGCGCCCGGGGCGCGGGGTGCCGGGTGACACACCTCACACTGGGGTGGTGCCCGCCCCCACCGGCGCCTCCCATGTGGTGGGGGATGCCACCAGGTCGGCCAACACACGGACCAACTCGGCGGGCTCCACCGGCTTGGCGACGTACACCTGGAAGCCGGCGCGCAGCGCCCGCTGCCGGTCGGCGGGCCCCGACTGCGCGCTCAGGGCCACGGCCGGCGTCCGCCCGCCCCGGTTCGCCGGAAGGCTGCGGACGCGCGCCAGCAGCTGGTAGCCGTTCTCCCCGGGCATGGCCACATCCGCCACCAGCACGTGCGGCTGCTCGCGGAGAAGGACGTCCAGCCCCTCGGCCGCGCTACCGGCACAGCTGACGACGGCATGCTGCTGGCCGAGCACAGTGGACAGAAGTTCCCGCAGCTCTGCCTCGTCGTCCACCACCAGCACCCGCACGCCCGCCAGCGAGGCGGACGCTGCCCGCTCGCCGCCGCCCGGCGCCTGGCGCGCCGGGAGGTCGGCCTCGGCCTGCAGGGCCAGGCGCACGGTGAAGGTGGCGCCCTGGCCGGGCCCGCCGCTGGAGGCGGTGACGGTGCCGCCGTGCAACTCCACCAGGTGCCGGACGATGGACAGCCCGAGGCCGAGGCCGCCGGTGGAGCGCGTGGCGGTGGAGTCCGCCTGGCGGAACCGCTCGAAGACGTGGGGCAGAAACTCCGCGGGGATGCCCCGCCCATCATCCGTCACCGACAAGGCAGCATGCCCGGTGGACGCTTCCAAGCGGACCGAGATGCTGCCCTTGGCCGGAGTGAACTTGATGGCGTTGGAAACGAGATTCCAGGTGACCTGTTGCAGCCGGTCCGGGTCCCCGGCCACCACCAGTGCACGGTCCATGGCGACATGCAGCTGTATTTCCTTCGCCTCCGCGGCCGGCCGGAGCGCCTCCAGGGCCGCGTCTACCACCCGGGCCACCTCCACCGGAGCGAGCGAGAGGCGTGTCTCCCCAGCGGCGATGCGGCTGACGTCCAGCAAGTCCTCCACCAGGCGTGCCTGCACCCGCGCGTTGCGCTCCAGCGTCTCGAGTCCGCGGGCCTGCTTCTCGGGCGACAGGCCGCCGCCACGCAAGAGCCGCGTCCAGCCGAGGATGGCCGACAGCGGGGTGCGCAACTCGTGGGAGACGGTGGCCAGGAAGTCGTCCTTGGCGCGGTTGGCCTCCTCCGCCCGCTGGTACAGCTGCGCGTTGTCGATGGCCGCCGCCGCGCGGCGACACACCTCCTCAGCGAGGGCTACGTCCAGCGGCCCGTAGCGTCGGCCACTGTGGGAGTAGAAGAAGCCGATGACGCCGAGGGGCCGCCCGCGGGCGAGCAGGGGCACCGCCAGCAGCGAGCGGCCCTGAATGTCGGCCAGCACCGCGCGGTGGCCGGCGTCGCGCGCGGTGGCGTCGAGCACCTCCGGGACATTCATCACCGGCAGAAGCACCGGCGTGAGGCGCTGGAGGGCCTCGGCCAGCGGCCCCCCGGAGGCCGGTCCCGCCCGGCGGACCTGCTCCGCCAGCTCGGCGTCCTCCGGCCGCGCATGCCCCACCGCCACCCGCTGTCGCGTCCCGTCCGCGCGAAGCGCGTCGACGATGCAGAAGTCGGCGAGCGCCGGGACCGCCAGCCGCGTCACGGCCTGCAACGTCTCGGCGACGTCCAGGGTGCTCGACAGCTCGGCGCCGGTGCTGGACAGAAGCCGCAGCGCCGCCTCCTCCCGGCGCTCGACACTGACGTCGCGCACCGTCCCCACCCATTCCCGCACCCGCCCCTCGTCGTCGAGGAGGGGGACGCCCCGTGCCACACACTCCGCCCATTCCCCGTCCGCGCGCCGCACCCGACAGGCGACGCTCTGCGGCTGGTGCGTCTGCAGACCGTTCCGCAGCATCTGCGTCATGGCGACCACGTCGCTCGGGTGAATGGCGTCGAGCCAGCCGCGGCCCTTCGTCTGTTCGGGCGTCTGGCCGGTGAGGGCAGTCCACTCCGGCGCCGAGGTAACGACGTTGCCGCTCCAGTCGGTGGTCCAGATGGCCTGGCTGGACATCTCCACCAGCGAGCGGAAGCGCTCCTCGCGGCGGGCGAGGTCCCGGGCCAGGGCCTCGGCCTGAAGCCGCGCCTCGCGCTCAGCGGACAGGGCGGCTGTGCGCTCGCGCTCCAGGCGGTGCCGCTCGGTGACGTCGTCGACGGTGACGATGGCAGCGGTCACCTTCCGGGTGGCGTCGAGGATGGGCGCGACGCTGACGTCCAGGGTGATGTCCCCCCGCACCGGGTGGGGGTAGAGGGCCGGCACGTTGCGCACCGGGAGGCCGCTGCGCACCGCGCGGTGGAAGGTGCGCTCGGCCTCGGCAATGAACTGGCCGTCGGGCCGGAAGGACGGGAACAGCTCCGTCACCATGCGCGGGCTGGCCTCTGCGCTCCGTCCGAGGAGTTCCTCCATCCGCGGGTTGCAGAAGAGGAGGCCGCCGTCGGGGGCCAGCACCGCCAGGCCCTGGGAGACGTCCGTCAGCACCGCCTTCTGCCAGCGCCGCTCCTCTTCCAGCTGCGCCGCCAGCTGCTCCTTCTCCCGCAGCAGTGCCTCGGTGCAGGCGCGCGCCTCGGCCTGCTTGGTGATGTCGAAGTGGAAGCCGAGCAGTGCTACCGGATGGCCCGCGGCGTCCGCCACCGGTTGGTAGACGACGCTGAAGATGCGCTCCTCCGGGCCCCGGCCGAAGTCCATGCGCAGCGGCACCTCGGGGTTGACGTAGGGCGTGCCGGTGGCCAGACACTGCCTGATGCCGGCCGCCAACGGATGGTCAACCAGCTCGGGAAACAGTTCGGCCGCCCGCTTGCCGATGAGTTGCCGGCCCTGGCTTCCCTCGAGGAAGGCGTCGTTGACGTACTCGAGGACGAAGTCTGGAAGGCTGAGGAGGACGACGCGGGCCGGCAGATGGCGCAGCATGGCCTCGAGGAGTTCCCGCGCCGGCGAGGACGCCCGCGGGCCTGCCGGCGCCGCCCGGAGGAGGTCCCGTCCGGTGACGTCCTGCGAGGCGTCCCGGAAGGCAACGGTGAGGCCGTCGCCCCAGCGCACGGCCACGCTGGAGAACCAGCCGGACATCCGCTCGCCGGCGTAGAAGAAGGAATGGCGGTCGGCCTCCCCCGTCTCCACCACCCGGACGTACCGCTCGAACAGGCCGGTTGGCCCGTGGCTGGGTGCGACTTCCAAGAGGAGGTGGCCCTCCACCTCGTCCGGCTTGGCCCGGCGCAACAGGCGCAGGGCGGCCGGGTTGACATACGCGAAGCGAAAGTCCCGGATGCCCTGCTCGCCCCGGACGGCGCGCAACGCGCAGAAGGGCTCGGGGCGGGCGTCGAAGACTTCCGCCAGCTGTTCGCGGCCGAGCAAAAGACGACTCCTACGACGACGGTGGGGGAGGGGCACCGTGCAACAGGGCAAGGGGAGCTGTCCACTCCCGGGTTGACTGTCACCCGGTGGGACAGCCCCAGGGCGCTTTTCAGCCGCCGTACACGGCCCGCGCCGCGCGGTAGGTGCCGAGGTGGGCTTCGACGCTACAGCGCAGCGGCCGCGCGTAGCCGCCGCCGAGCGTCACCACCAGGGGCAGGCCGCGCCGCTGCGCGGTCTCGAAGACGAAGGTGTCGCGCGCCTGTAGGCCGGCCAGGCTGAGCGCCAGCCGGCCCAGGGTGTCCTCGGCCAGGGGGTCGACGCCGGCCTGGTAGTAGACCAGGTCCGGGCGGGCCGCCTCGAGGACCTGGGGCAGGTGGCGGTAGAGCGTGTCCAGGTAAGCCGCATCCGCCGTCCCGTCCGGCAGGCCCACGTCGAGGGAGGAGGGCTGCTTGCGGAAAGGAAAGTTGTGCTGGCCGTGCATGCTGAAGGTGAAGACGGAGGCGTCCCCGGAAAAAATCGCCGCCGTCCCATTGCCCTGGTGCACGTCCAGGTCCACCACCACCGCACGCACGATGCGCCGGGCGGCCTGCAGCGCGCGGATGCTGACGGCAATGTCGTTGAAGACACAGAAGCCCTCGCCGTGGTCGGCGAAGGCATGGTGGGTGCCCCCGGCGAGGTTTCCGGCGACGCCCTCCTCCAGAGCGACGCGGGCCGCGGCACATGTCCCACCCACCGCCGCCCGCGAGCGCCGCACCAGCGCCTCGCTCCACGGAAAGCCCAGGCGGCGCACCTCCGCCTCGCTCAGCTGGCCGTTCAGCACGGCGCCGACATAGTCGGGCGTGTGCGCCCGAGCCAGCTCCGCTACCTCCACCAGCTCGGCTGGGATGAGTTCCTCGGCCTGGAGCAGCCCCGTCTGCAGCAGGGCCTGTCTCAGCAGCGCGTACTTGGCCATGGGAAAGCGGTGGCCGGGCGGCAGCGGGACGACGTGGCTGTCCGAGTGGAAGACGCGCATGGCCGGGGGGGTGACGCTGTTGGTGTTTCCTTTCCGTCGTCAGAAAGGGCCTCCCCTGCCGGAGGGGGCCCCGGGGCGGGCTAGCCTTTCCTCTTCATGCCGGAGTCTGCTTGGGGTAAGCCCCGGCAGACGAAAATGCGCGCCCTTCCCACCACCCTTTTCGCTCTGCTGCTCGCCTTCGCCCTGGGCTGCTCCCGTGAGCACGGCCCGCTGAGCGACAAGCCCGACACGACCAGCCTTAGCGTTGCGGGCGGCCTTGGCCCGGGTGGGGTGAGCACCGCGTACGGCGTCTTCCCCGAGGCGCCGGGCCTTCCCGGAGTGGACGCCGACGCGGCCGACCGCAACACCAGCACCGCCGTCCGTCCACCTCCCCTGGTGCCCGGCACACCGGCCAACGCGGACGTGCCCCGGACGAGCAACGCGGTGCAGGCCTGGAGCAGTGGGCCCAACCTCCCCGTGGAGCCTGCCAACATGGCACTCGAGCCGGAGGGCGCCGAGGCGCCCACGGCCCACGGCCACGCCGGCTAGGGCTGCCTCCCCCTTGACCCGCGCGCCAACCCCGGGGGGACGCGACGACTTTTCCCAAGAACCCGCCCCCCCCAAGGAGGACACATGTCCCATCGACTTCTGTCCGGGCCGTCCGGCCTGCTGCTTCTGTGCAGTCTGAGCGCCCTCGCCCAGACGCCGCCGCACGTGCATGGCACGGACGCCGACGCCGGGGTTCCCGCCCACCAGGCCCACCCGGTGGACCCGGCGGCTCCGCACCCCAGCGGGAAGTCCATCACTCTGGCGCTGCCCAACGGTGGCTCCGCCCTGGCCTACGTGGCGCGTCCGAAGCAGGCGCCTCACGGTGCCGTCCTGGTGCTGCACGAGTGGTGGGGACTCAACGACCATGTGAAGGGCCAGGCCGATGCGCTGGCCGGGCAGGGCTACCTGGTGCTCGCGGTGGACCTCTACCAGGGCAAGGTGGCCACCACGGCGGACGAGGCGGGGAAGCTGATGCAGGGGCTGGATGCGGCCCATGCCGCCGCCGCGGAGAAGGCGGGCGTGGCGTGGCTGAAAGAAAATGGGCGTGGGAAGAAAATCGCCACCCTGGGCTGGTGTGCCGGAGGCGGACAGAGCCTGCTCGCCTCGCTCGGTAGCCCGGGCGACGTGGCGGCCACCATCATCTACTACGGCATGCCGGTGCTGGACGTCGCGCAGCTGAAGACGCTTCGGGGCCCGGTGCTCGGCATCTGGGCGAAGAAGGACGGGTGGATTACGCCGGACAAGGTGGAGGCCTTCGACCGCGCCCTTACCGAGGCCGGGGTGAAGCACAGCTTCCACAGCTTTGATGCGGACCACGCCTTCGCCAACCCCACCGGCGGGCGCTACAACCCCAGCGCGGCGGCCGAGGCCAACGCCATTGCGCGGAAGTTTCTGGCCGACTCCCTGAAGGGCTAGGGGTGGGGATTCATGGCCGCGGGGGAGTGCCGGGCGGCGGCCGGTCCAGCCGTTCCAGGAACTTGCCCTGGGCGCCGTAGCCGGAGCGGGACAGCCGCTGGGCTTCCACCAGTTCCGCCGCCCGCGTGCACACCGCGCTCAGGGTGCGGAACGCCTCCGCCAGCAGCCGTTCCACCTGGTCCTGCGCCTCCGGGCCCACCGGGAGTATGTCCCTGCCGGCACGGAAAAGCCGTAGCAACCGCATGGGTAGCACCATAAGGGAATTGCTTTCAGGAGGCGACATGGGCACGACGACGCCGCAGCGGGTGGGCTTTCTCGGGATGGGCCTCATGGGAAGCCGCATGGCGCGCACCCTGTTGCGCAAGGGCTTCCCGGTGACGGTATGGAACCGGACCCGGTCGCGGGCCGAGGCCCTGGTGGCCGACGGGGCCGAGGTGGCGGCCACGCCGGCGGACGTCATGGCCACCGTGGACATCGCCTGCAGCTGCCTGTCCACCCCGGCGGTGCTGGAGGAGGCGGTGGACGGCCCGGACGGCCTCTTCCGCAAGGCCCGGGCCGGACAGCTGTTCATCGACTTCTCCACCATCTCCCCCACCTTGGCCCGCTCGCTCGAGGAGCGGGCGCGCCGGCTGGGGGTGGACTTCGTCGAGGCGCCGGTGACGGGCAGCAAGAACGGCGCAGAGAAGGGGACGCTGCTGCTGATGGTGGGCGGGACGAAGGAGGGGGTGGCCCGCTGTGCCGCGGTGTTTGCGGCAGTGGGGGAGAAGGCCATCCACTGGCGGGCCGGTCGGTGCCGGGGCCCAGGTGAAACTGGCCGGCAACGCTCTCATCGCCTCCATGCTGCAAGGCTTGGGCGAGGGCATGCTGCTCGCCATGAAGGCCGGCGTCGACCCGGCCAAGCTGCTCGAGGTGGTGCAGGCCTCGGGCTACCGCTCGCCCTACTTCGAATTCAAGGGCGGGGCGTTGTTGCGCCGGGATTTCTCCACGCACTTTGCCATCGACCTGATGCACAAGGACCTCACGCTGTTCCTCGAGTCGGCCGCCGCCCACCGCGTCCCCACGCCGCTGGCCGCCGCGGTGCGCGAGGTGTACGCGTTGGCCCGCGCGGCGGGCAAAGGCGAGCAGGACATCGGCGCCGTCATCACCGTCCTTGAGGAACTGCTGGGCACCGAGATTCGCCCGGCCTCCTGAAGGCGCCTCCCGCCGCGACGGGGGTTTACAGCCCCCGGGGCGAAGGCATTGACGGATTCACTGAGAGCTCTCCCCAAGCCCCCCACGCCGGACGCGCAAGCTGAAGAAAAGGTCAAGCGTCCCGGCTGGTTAAGCGACATTAACTTGACCGTGTAGACAACGGGCCTGCAGGGCACTACCTTCGGGTTTACGCGGCGCGTGAACCACCTGGGGCGGGGGTAGCCAATGGCGCAGGAAGGCGAGCTGGTCAAACTCGGCAACGGCCGCTGGGCGCGCTTCCGCCAGCTGCCGGTGTACGCCGGTGAGGTGCGTGGCCCGGTCACCCTGCTGGCCGCAGTGGAACTCGACCAGCGCACCCAGGAGTTGCTGGAGGCGGCCGAAGTCTCCCTGGACGCCTACCGGCTGCGCGGCTTCGAGATGGATGTGCGGCTGGACGCGGACGGCAATGTGCGCTTCGAGCAGCGCCCCTCGGTGCACTAGCCGCGCCGCTGCTCCGCCTTCTGCGGTAGCCCCAGGAAGCGGGAGGCGTTGGCCCAGGCCACCCTTCGCACCACGTTGTCCGAGAGTCCCGAGCGACTGAGCAGGTGCGCCGCGCGCGGGAAGGCGAGCAGGTCCCCGGTCCGGCCTCCGGCGTCCGAGTTGAGCACCAGCCGTTCGCTGCCCATGCGTGCCACCAGGGCTACCGCGCGCTCGGCTTTCAGGGCGCCCAGCTGGACGGTGAGGCCGGCCCAGTGTCCACAGCCGAGCACCAGGGGAAGGGTACGCACACTGACGTGGTCCACCAGCACGCGCTCGGGCGCCGGCCCGTGTTCCCGCAGCAGCGCCAGAAGGCGGCGCGTGTGCCGTTCCTTGTCCCGCTCCGGGGTGTGCACCAGCACCGGGACGCGCAGCCGCCGGGCCAGCCGTAGTTGCTCCACCACCGCCTCCTCCTCCGCCGGTCCGCCGTGGTGCAGGCCAATCTCCCCCACGGCCACCACCCGCCGGTCGTCGAAGGCCGCTGGAAGCAGGTCCAACACGGCCTGCAGCCCGCGACGGGGCAGCGAGCGCGGGTGGACGCCGAGCGCGACGCGGGCGTCCAGGTCAGCGCGCTTCAGCCGCGGCAACTCCTCGTCCACCAGCGCGGTGACTTGGGCCCGCAGTGCGTCCACGCTCGGTTCCTCCAGGTAGTGCGCCAGCCCGAGGACGCGCTGCACGCCGAAGTAGCGGAGTGTTTGCAAGTCCACGTCCCGGAGGTGTTCGGGGTGGAGGTGACTGTCGAAGAGCCGGGGCGCGGCGAGCACGGGGGAGGGGGATGCCCGTAGTATGGTAGGCGATGCGGGTGGGCGTCAGGCGGGCGACGGTGCTGTGCGGGGTCCTTGTCGGGCTGGCCCCGGCGGCCCAGGCCCAGTCCAAAAAGAAGCCCGCCCCGCCGGCCACGCAGAGGACTGGCGCCTGCGCCTCCGCGGCGCACCGGCAGTTCGACTTTTGGCTGGGAGACTGGGACGTGTCCAGCCCCCAGGGCGCCCCGGCCGGCACCAACCGCGTCGAACGCATCCTCGACGGCTGTGCGCTGCAGGAGCACTGGGAAGCCTCCGACGGCAGCAAGGGCACCTCGCTCAGCAGCTACGACGCGGTGACGCGACGCTGGCGCCAAACCTTCGTCGACGACACCGGCCAGGTGCTGGTTCTGGAGGGGGAGTTCAAGGACGGGAAGATGGTGTTGCAGGGCGAGAAGACCATGGGCCGGCAGAAGAGCGCGCTGCAGCGCATCAGCTGGCAGCTGCTGGCTGATAAGGTGCGCCAGCGCTGGGACATCTCCCAGGACGACGGCAAGACGTGGAGCGTCCTCTTCGAGGGCGTCTACACCCGGAAGAAGGCGCCCTAGCGAGCGCGCTGGGGGCCGGCCTCATCCTGGCCGAGGGCCGCTCCCTCGTTGCGCGGGTCGGAGGCGGCCGTCCGCAGGCCCGTCTCCTCATCCTCCATTACGGCCTCGGCGTCGCCCAGCGCCTCCACCACCCGGATGGTGTGCCCCATCGCTTCGAGCGCGGCGCGGGTGGCCGGCTCCAAGGATTCCCTATCCACCACCACCGCGTCCGGCAGCCACTGCTCATGGACGCGGCCCGCCCCCACCGCACGTACCAGGTCCATCTTCGCGTCGAGGACGTTCACCAGCACCTGCAGGACGGTGGTGGGAATGGTGGAGCCCCCGGGACTGCCCAACGCCAGCAGCACGCGCTCCGGGTGGGCCTGCTGGAAGACGAGGGTGGGCGACATGGAGGACAGCGGCGTCTTGCCCGGGGCAATGGCGTTGGCCTCGCCGGTGACGACGCCGTACATGTTGGGGCGCATCGGCTGCGCGGCGAAGTCGTCCATCTGGTTGTTGAGGAGGATGCCGGTGCCGCGCGCCACCAGGCAGCTGCCGAAGGCGCCGTTGAGGGTGGTGGTGAGGGCCACCGCGTTGCCCCACCGGTCGAGCACCGACAGGTGGGTGGTGTGCTTCTCTTGCGCCGGCGGGCCGCCGGGGAGGGCCTGGGCCATGAGGGAGGCGGAGGCCGTCGCCTTCTTCACGTCGATGGAGGCGGCCTGCGCCTGAAGGTAGGCCCGGGACAGCAGCCGATCGAGCGGGATGTCGGAGAAGCCCGGGTCCCCCAGCCAGCGGGCGCGGTCCACGTAGGCGCGCCGCAGCGCTTCAATGTACAGGTGCAGGTCCTCCACCCCCCGGCGGTCCAGCCCTGTCGGGCGCAGCGCTTCTAGCATCCCCAGCACCTGCAGCACGGTGACGCCGCCCGCGGTGGGCGGCGGAAACACCGCCAGCGCATGCCCGCGGTAGCTGCCCCAGAGCGGCTCCCGCCAGCGGACGCGATAGCGGGCCAGGTCCTCGGCGGTGAGGACGCCGCCCTGTGCCTTCACCGTCTCCGCCACCGCGCGGGCAATGCTGCCGCCCGTGACGGCCGCGGCCCCTTGCTGGGCAAGCCGTTCCAGGGTGCGGGCCAGCTCCGGCTGGCGCAGCCGCGTCCCCAGCACCGGCACGGCCGGGGCCCCGTCCGGCCCGGGCCGCAGGAACAGGCGGGCCGCCTCGCCGTCCTTGGCCAGGCAGGCCACCCGTAACCGCGCCATGGTCTGGTACTTGGGCGTCACCAGGAAGCCCTCCTTGGCCAGGCGGATGGCGGGGGCCAGCACCACCGCGGGCTTCAGCGTGCCGGCCCGCGCCAGAAGTGAAAGGTAGCCCTGGGCCGCGCTGGGGACGGCGACGGCCAGCGCCCCGTCGGTGGCCAGCTCCGCCACCACCTTCCCGTCGCGCAGGTACATGTCACGGCTCGCGCCGGCCGGGGCCACCTCGCGGAAGTCCAGTGCCAGTGTGGTGCGCGGGCCGGCCTGGTAGACGAGGGCGAAGCCGCCGCCGCCCAGGCCGTTGTGGTACGGGCCCACCACGCCCGCGGCGAAGGCCGCAGCGACCGCCGCGTCGACGGCGTTGCCGCCTTGGTCCAGCATCTGCAGCGCCGCGCGGCTTGCCTCCGGGTAGGCTGCGGCCACCACGCCGCCCTGGTACAGGCGGTCGGCCCACGCCCGGGGGTGCGGTAGCAGAAGCAGCACGGCCAGCACGGGGAGGAGGGGGCGGACGTGGCGCATGGCCTGCAGTCTCCTCCCAGCTATGTCTCCTGGCGCAAGCGCGAAACGGCCCATCCCCCGCCTCAGGCCGCCGCCGCTGAGCAAAGTTTGACGGGGCTGGCGAACGGCTTGCATCCTCGGCTGCCAATGGGACACGGAGCGGCGGCGGTGGTGCTCTGCGCGGGCAAGGGCACCCGCATGAAGTCGGAGCAGGCGAAGGTGCTGCACCCGCTGTTGGGCCGCCCCCTGTGCGCCTGGCCCATTGCCGCCGCCGCCGAGGCTGGCGCCCGCCCGGTGGTGGTGGTGCTGGGCCACCAAGCAGACGACGTCCGCGCGGCCATCAAGACGCAGTTTGCCTCCCTCGAGCCGCGCTTTGCCGTCCAGACGCAGCCGCTGGGCACCGCGGACGCGGTCCGGGCGGCCGCCGCGGAGCTGCGCGACGCCTCGGGCAGTGTCCTCCTCCTCTACGGCGACACGCCGCTCCTCACCGCGGCCACCCTGCGGCGGCTGCTGGACGCCCAAGGCAGTGGGCGGGGGCCGCTCGCCCTGGTCAGCTGCAGGGCGGTGGACCCCTATGGCTACGGCCGTCTCGTCCGGGAAGGCGGCCGGGTGGTGCGGGTGGTGGAGGAACGGGACGCGAGCGATGCCGAGCGCCGCATCGTCGAGGTGAATGCCGGGGTGTACGCGGTGGACGCGGACTTCCTCTGGAAGGCCCTCGCCTCCCTGAAGCCCTCCAACGCCCAGGGCGAGTACTACCTGACGGACGTGGTGGCGCTGGCGGCCGCCCAGGGCGAGGTGGCGGTGGTGGCGGCGGACTTTGAGGAGACGGCCGGGGTGAACGACCGGGTGGAGCTGGCTGCTTGCGCGCGCCAGCTGCGGCGGCGCATCAACCAGGGGCACATGCGCGCCGGGGTGACGCTGGAAGACCCGGACTCCACCACCATCGAAGGGCCGGTGGAGTTGGCCGCGGACGTGGTGGTGGAGGCCTTCGTCACCTTGCGCGGGCGCACCCGCCTCGCCGAGGGGGCCCGCATCGGCCAGGGAAGCGTGCTGTCGGATGTCGACGTCGGGGCGCAGACGGAGGTGCGCCCCTACTGCGTCATGGAACAGTCCCGCGTCGGCGCGCGCTGCGTGCTGGGGCCCTTCGCCCGGCTGCGCCCGGGAAGCGAGCTGGCGGAGGGCGTACACCTCGGCAACTTCGTCGAGACCAAGAAGGCCCGCATCGGCAAGGGCAGCAAGGCCAACCACCTCAGCTACCTTGGCGACGCGGTGGTCGGTGCCGGCGTCAACGTCGGCGCGGGGACCATCACCTGCAACTACGACGGCGTGGCGAAGCACCTGACCGAGCTCGGCGACGGCGTCTTCATCGGCTCCGACACCCAGCTGCGTGGCGCCGGTCAAGGTGGGGGAGGGCGCCTTCATCGCCGCCGGCACCACCGTCACCGAGGATGTGCCGGCGGACGCCCTGGCCCTCTCCCGGACGCCCCAGGTGGTGAAGGCAGGCTGGGCGCGCAAGCGCCGGGAGCGGCGGAAGGGCAAGCCGTGACGGAAGGTCCCGGGCGGGCGTGGCACCGGGACCCGGGCTTTGCCGCAGGGCCGGCCCCCGTGGCAGAGGAGAGGCACCATGTGCGGCATCGTCGGCTACGTCGGGACAGCAGTTCAGCAGCTCCCTCCTCGTCGACGGGCTGAAGAAGCTCGAGTACCGCGGCTACGACTCGGCCGGCATCGCCGTGGTGGACGCCGGCACGCTGCACGTGGTGCGGGCCAGTGGGAAGCTCAAGAACCTCGAGGCGCGGCTGGTGGCCGAGCATCGCCCCGGGCACGCTGGGCATCGGCCACACCCGCTGGGCCACCCACGGCCGGCCCTCCGACGAGAACGCGCACCCCCACACGCTACGACGGCGTGGCGGTGGTGCACAACGGCATCATCGAGAACCACCTGCGAGCTGAAGGCGGAGCTGCGCGCGCGCGGCCACGTCTTCTCGAGCGAGACGGACACCGAGATCTTCGCGCACCTCATCTCGCCGAGGCCCTGGCCGAGGGACACGACCTGCCCGAGGCGGTGCGCGGCGGCCGTGGCGCAGGTCAAGGGTACCTACGGACTCGCGGTGGTGTGGGCCGAGGGACCCGACCGACTGGTGGCCACCAAGAACAGCTCGCCCGCTGGTGGTGGGGCTGGCCGAGGGCGAGAACTTCATCGCCAGCGACGTGCCGGCCCTCCTCGAGCACACCCGGGACGTGGTCTTCCTGGAGGACGGCGACCTGGCGGTGGTGAGCGCCGCCGGCGTCGAGGTGCAGGACCGCTCCGGACGCGCCGGCCAACCGTCCGGTCCGGCGCATCGACTGGACGCCCGTCATGGCGGAGAAGGGCGGCCACAAGCACTTCATGCACAAGGAGATCCACGAGCAACCGCGCGCCGTGGCGGACACGCTGCGCGGCCGGGTGCTGCTCTCGGAGGGCGACGTCTTCTTCGAGGGGTGGTCCCCCTCGCCGGCACAGGCCACTGCCTGGGCCCGCGTCACCATCCTGGCCTGCGGCACCTCCTGGCACGCCGGCTTGGTGGGCAAGGCGATGATCGAGTCCCTCGTCCGCATGCCGGTGGAAGTCGAGCTGGCCTCGCGAGTTCCGCTACCGCGACCCGCTGGTGGGGCCGGAGCACCTGGTGCTCGCCATCAGCCAGTCCGGGCGAGACCCTGGACACGCTGGCCGCGCTGCGCGAGGCCAAGGCCCGCGGCGCCCGCACCCTGGCCATCTGCAACGTGATGGGCAGCGCGATGACGCGCGAGGCGCGACGCCAGCCTGCTCACCAACGCCGGGCCGGAGATCGGCGTCGCCTCCACCAAGGCCTTCACCACCCAGCTGGCCGCCCTGTTCCTCCTCGCCGTGAAGCTGGGGCGGCTGCGCGGCCAGCTGGGCGTGGCCGAGGCGCAGGAGCAGCTCACCCACCTGGTGGAGGTGCTGAAGCACCTCGAAGAGGTGCTGCACTGCGAGCCGGAGGTGAAGCGCATCGCCCGCCTCTTCCAGGGGGCGCAGGACTTCCTCTTCCTCGGCCGCGGGCCGATGTACCCGGTGGCGCTCGAGGGGGCGCTGAAGCTGAAGGAGATCACGCTACATCCACGCCGAGGGCTACGCCGGCGGGGAGATGAAGCACGGACCGATCGCCCTCATCGACGAGCGCGATGCCGGTGGTGGTGCTGGCGCCCAAGGACCCGCGCTGCCCTACGAGAAGATGCTGGGCAACGTGGAGGAGGTGCGCGCCCGCGGCGGCAAAGTCATCGCCGTGGTGGACGAGGACGACCACGCCCTGGACGCGTTGGCCGACGAGTTGCTCCGCATCCCGGCGACGCGGGCCCTGTTCGAGTCCGCTGGTGGCCGCCGTCCCCCTGCAGCTGCTCGCCTACCACGTGGCGGACCTGCGCGGGAACGACGTCGACCAGCCGCGCAACCTGGCCAAGAGCGTCACCGTGGAGTGACGGCGGCCCGCACCGGAGAGGGCGGCCGGGTCCAGGTTGACCTCGAGGAGCGGGTTGGCGTCGGTCTTCCACCGCCGCATGCGGGCGGCGTCTTTTTCCTGCCTCCCAAGGGCATGACTTGACCGTCGTTGAAGGAGGTCAGCACCCGCATCGCCGGGTACGCCTTGGCCGCGAGATTGTCGGAGGAGCTGTCGCTGAATTGGGTACTGCTGCCATCAACAGCCCTCCCGCACTGCCGCCCCGGATGACCAGCCAGCCCTCGGTGCTCCACTTCTCGTGGGATGAGGAATTCAGCTGAAGCGATGCAGGTGGTGAAGGTGTTTCGCTTCTTCAGCATCCGCCCGTCATCGTGCCAGCGCGTTCCCATTTCGCCAGTGCTGAGGTCTGACCAGGCCTCGGCCGTCGAGACCCCGGCGCAGGCCAGCCTCCAGCAACAGGCAAAGCCATTCGTGTGCGCCTCCGCAGCCCTTTTTTCCAAGGCGTGGAGGAACGGGGCAGCTTCAACCAGAAGTCCGAAGCATGCACCGAAGTGCGGCCACGGAGGACGGGTCGACGTTCGCCCTCGAGACAGCTTGGACGGGGCCAGTCTGCCGCTTGCTGCCCAAGCCCCACCGTCCGCTGCAAAGTCCCTGCAGTCCTGAAGCGAACTGCGCTGACTGCTGTCCCTCAGGAGGTTTCATGAATCCAGTCCGACGTCTCGCCTTGGCCGTGCTGCTTCTCGTCGCCCCCGGGGCCCTGGCGCAAGCCCCCCTACTCAACCTGCCCCAGCCGAGCCCGAGCGCCTCCGTCACCCAGCAGGTCGGGCTGACCGACGTCACCATCGCCTACCACCGGCCCGCGGTGAAAAAGCGGAAGGTGTGGGGGGACCTCGTCCCCTGGGGCGAAGTCTGGCGCGCCGGGGCCAATGAGAACACCACCCTCACCGTCTCCACGGCGTTCACCATGGGCGGCAAGCGGATTCCGGCCGGCACCTACGGGCTGCACCTGCTGCCCACGGAGAAGGCCTGGACCGTCATCCTGAGCACCGTCTCCACCGCCTGGGGCAGCTTCAGCTACGACGAGAAGGAAGATGTGGTGCGCCTCAGCGTCAGCCCGGCACCGGCCGACTTCGAGGAGAGTCTGGAGTACCGATTTGAGGACCCCACCGAGGATTCGGTCACCGTCGTCCTCCAGTGGGAGAAGCTGAAGGTCGCCTTCCCCGTCAGCGTCGATACCAAGGCCATCACGCTGGACAGCCTCCGCGCGCAGCTCCGGGGCCTCGGTCGTTTCTTCTGGCAGCCCTGGGCGCAGGCAGCCCAGTGGTCGCTGCGCAACGACTACGCCCTCGACCAGGGGCTCGCCTGGGCGGACCGCTCCATCTCGGTCCAGCCCACCTTCCAGAACCTCCGCACCAAGGCGGCCTTCCTGGAGAAGAAGGGGGACAGCAAGACGGCGGCCGACCTCCGCGCCCGGGCGATGAAGCTGGCCACCGAGGCCGACATCAACAACCTTGCCTACGGACTTCTGGCGGAGAAGAAGAACGACGAGGCGCTCGCCCTCTTCCGGCAAAACGTCAAGGACCACCCTGACTCCTGGAATGTCTACGACAGCCTCGGGGAAGCGCTGGCCGCCACCGGCGACAAGAAAGGAGCGATTGAGAATTACAGCAAGGCCCTCTCGCTGAGTAAGGACGCCGTCGACCAGAAGCGCATCAGCGGCATCCTGGTCAGGCTGAAGAGTTCCTAGGACGCACCGCCCACCACTCTCGTCTGCGGCCCTGGCCTCCGCCGGGGCGCGGCGCTCAACTCTGGGGGCGCCTAGGGCAGCTGCTGCGCTCTGCGCGCGTCGCTGCCGAGGGTATACAGGTAGATGACACCGCGGGCGGTGCCCACCGCCAGCGTCTGGGCGTCCGGGGTGAAGGCCATCGCCGTCGGCGCGTCGTCATGCGGTCCGAGCAGCAGCCGGGCGACGAAGGCGCCCTTGGGCCAGTGGCGCAGCCGCAACTCCCCGCCGTCCACGTCGACGCTCAAATCCCCGCGCGGGGAGAAGGCGACGGGGCCCGGTGACTGCGCCCGCCGCGGGACGGCCTCCACCGGGGCGGCAAAGGCGGCCGCGTCCCACACCGACAGCGAGCGCGCCGTGGCCACCAGCATCTTCCGTCCGTCCGGCGTCGCCTCGCAGGACGTCACCTTGCCCAGCACCACGCCAATCTGCCCGGCCAGGGTGCCCGAGGCGCCCCAGACGTTCATCCCGGCGCGCTCTCCCCGCGTCACGAAGCCCCCGGCCGGCGGCACGCACCCGCCCAGCAGCTCCTCATCCACGGGAAGGACTTGCAGGGGCCGCCCGGTGCGCAGCGAGACGCGCTCCAGGTGGTAGTTTCTGTGACAGCCGCTGGGGCAGCCGTCGTGCGAGAAACTGACGCAGGACTCCTCCGCCACTGGGACCAGCACCGTCTCCCCGTCCAGGGCAACCGCCAGCTCCGGGGACACCGTGACGCCGGCGTAGCGGCCCGGGTCCCGCACCGGAAGGGGTGAGGGGCGCGGCCCCATTCCAGCCAGGGCGGCCTTCGTCTTCTCCTCCTCGCTGCGACAGGCGGCCGACAAGGTGGCCGCCTCCCGGTGCGGCGGCGCCACCAGCACGCCCAGCAGCGTCCCCCCCGCACTCCACTGGCGGACGGTGTCGTCCTCGTGCTGCGTCAAAACCTTGTCGTCCCGGGTGAGGCGGAGGTCGAGGATGGCGCCCTGGCCCTGGGTTGCGCTGGACGTCTCCTGGCCGCTCGCCACCGCCCAGCGCTTCCAGGTGCCGGCGGCGTCCCCGGACAAAAGCGCGCCGCCGTCCCGGGAGAAGCGCAGGACGGTGATGGGGGCCTGGTGGCCCGTGGGCCGTCCAAGGGGCGCGCCGGTGCGGCCGTCCAGGCGCACCACCGTCGAGGGGTTGGCGTCCCCGACTTCCCCCGGCCGCAGGGCCACCGCCACCGCCAGCGTCCCGTCTGGCGCGAAGCGGGCTGCGCTGGCCTGGACACCCTTCAATTCCCAGCGGACGTTGCCCCGGGGCAGTTCCACCAGGCGGAGACGGGCGGGCACGGCGGCTTCCGGGCAGCTTTCCAGTCCGTCGCCAGCCACGGTGCCCAGCACCACGGCAGAACCGTCCGTGGAAAAGGCGGCCACCACCGGTGTCTCGCCCTCGCAGCCCGTCGGGTGGGCGCGCTGGCGGCTGGGCATACCGTCCACGCTGCGCAGAAGCTGGCCCGCGGCGTCGTAGGCCCGGAGGGCCCCGTCGGCGCCGGCGGTGAGGAGCTGCCCCCCCTCGAGGAAGTGTAGGGCCAGCACCCGGCCTTCGTGCGCCTGCAGGTGCAAGGGCGCGGCGCCCCCTTGCAGCAGGACGACTTCGCCGAAGGCGGTGCCTTGCGCCAAACGGGTGGTGCCCGCGGCGACGGCCAGCGCCGTGCCGTCCTCGGACAGGGCGGGGACAGCCAGCTGGGTGTCGGCCTTCTGTCCCGAAACGTCACACAGCTGCAACGTGCCGTGGCCGGCCCGCGCCAGCCGGCCGTCGTCGAGGGCCACCTGCGCGCCGTCGAGGAGACAGCCGCGGCCGGGAGGCGCCGAGCGCAGCCCGGCCGGCGTCAGCACCACCGGGCCGAAGACGAGGCCACGGCGTTCGCCGCGCTGGACGTCCCACAGCTGCGCGGTGCCCGAGGCGTCCAGCGCCAGCAGCTGGGTGCCGCCGTGCAGAAACAGGACTTCCACCATGCGCGCGGGCGCGGCCAGGTCCGGACTTCCCAGCACCGCGCGCAGCTGCGGGCCTTCCGTCGGCGGCTCGGCGGCGGCGATGGAGGCGAGGACGACGGCAAGCAGCGAACAGCGGAGGGGCAATCGCACGATGGCCTGAAGGCAAGCAGAAGACACGCTTGCAACGAAGCCTAGCGCCCGCGGGATAGCCCGGTACACACGGGCGCGCACGGGTTGCCCAGGACCCCACCCGGGGCGTAAACACTTCGCGGCCGGCACAAGCGGTGTGCTGCTCAGCACGTCTGGCGCGCTGCGTGCAGCGTGCTTGCCCTCCGCGGAAGGAAGCAGACACGCCGTATGGAGCCGCCCCGTCCAAGCGCTGGGTCCGAAAGCCACCCACATCCGGCAGTGCATGTGCTGCGGACATGGCTGCGCGCCGAGGCCGGAGCGGCGGTGCTGAGCACCTGCAACGGGCCGTCCCTCCAGGTGGCCGCCCATGGGCTGGCCGCTCCGCCGTGCTGGCCAGTGGACGCGCTGCTGCTGGCGGCGGTGGAGGCGGGCGTCCGCGCCGACTTCGTCTACCGTGCCGAGCGCGCAGGCCTGGAGCTGGCTTTTTATGAAAGCACGGCGCAGGCGCGCTGGAGCGAGGGCACAACCGGGCCGGACCTGCTCGACGTCTGCGTCCAGCCGCGCGTCGGCGTGCACCGTCGCCAGGACGTGTCCCGGGCGCGCTTCCTCTTGGGCGAGGCGACGGCGGGATGCCTGGCCGCCCGGGCGCTGCGCATCCCCCTCACCCTGCAGCCCACCGTCGAGCTCTGGTCGGCTCGGCCCGCAAGTCCTGGAGGTTCCGTTCGCCCATGACCGACCCCCTCTTCTGGCACCGCCTGCAATTCGGCTTCACCGTCACCTACCACTACCTGTTCCCGCAGCTGACGATGGGGCTCGCCCTCTTCATCGTCCTCTTCAAATGGTACGCGCTCCAAACCGGCGAGGCGGCGTGGGACGCAGCCGCGCGCTTCTGGGCGAGGATTTTTGCGCTCAACTTCGCAGTGGGCGTGGTGACGGGCATCCCCATGGAGTTCCAGTTCGGCACCAACTGGGCCCGCTTCTCGGCCTATTCGGGCGGCGTCATCGGCACCACGCTGGCCATGGAGGGCATGTTCGCCTTCTTCCTCGAATCCACCTTCCTCGGCCTCTTCCTGTACGGCGAGCACCGGCTGTCGCCCAGGGCGCACTTCGCCAGCGCCGTGGCCCTCCTCGTCGGCTCCTGGCTGAGCGGCTACTTCATCATCGCCACCAACGCCTTCATGCAGCACCCGGTGGGCTTTTCCCGGGCCCTGGACGGACGCCTCGTCCTGTCGAACTTCTGGGCCTTCCTCCTCAACCCCTGGGCGCTGTGGCAGTACGCGCACAACATGACGGCCTCGGTGGTGACGGCAGCCTTTGTCGTCTCGGGCATCTCCGCCTTCTGGCTCCTGATGGGGATGCACCAGGAGGCGGCGGCGCGCTGCCTGCGGGTGGGCGTCATCACCGCCGCCATCGCCACCGTGCTGCAGCTGTTTCCCACCGGGGACCGGCAGGGCAAGCTGGTGGCCGACCACCAGCCGGTGGCGCTGGCCGCCATGGAGGGCGTCTTCACCAGCGGCCCGGGCGCCAAGCTGGCCCTCATCGGCCAGCCCAACGTGCGCGCCGGGCGGCTGGAGAATCCCATCGAGGTCCCGGGGCTCCTCAGCTTTCTCGCCTACGGCTCCTTCGGCAGCACCGTGCTCGGCCTCAACGACGTCCCGCATGACCAGTGGCCGGACAACATGGAACTTACCTACTACGCCTACCATGTGATGGCCGGCCTCGGGACGCTCTTCATCCTCCTGGCACTGGTGTCCCTGGCGCGTCTCGTCCAGGGGAAGCTGCTCTCCTCACGCTGGCTGCTGTGGACGTGGATGCTGGCCATTCCCTTCCCCTACATCGCCAACACCGCCGGGTGGACGACGGCCGAGCTGGGTCGGCAGCCCTGGGCCATCCACGGGCTGATGCGTACGGCGGCGGCGTCCAGTCCCCGGGTCGAGGCGGGAGACACCATCTTCACCTTCCTCGGCTTCTGCGGCCTGTACCTGGTGGTGGGGCTGCTCTTCCTCTACCTGGTGGGCCGGGAAATTGCGCACGGTCCGGTGGCGGCGCCGCCGTCCTCCGGCACGGGCATGGCGCAGCCTGCGCCGGGGAGGGCCTGATGGAAGCGCTCTGGTACGGCGTGGTGTCGGTCATGCTCGCCGTCTACGTCGTGCTCGACGGCTTCGACTTGGGCGCGGGCGCACTGCATCTGTTCGTCGCCCGCTCCGACCGCGAGCGCCGGACGGTGCTGGCCGCCATTGGCCCGGTGTGGGACGGCAATGAAGTGTGGCTTCTGGCGGGCGGGGGCGCACTGGTACTGGCCTTCCCGCTCGCCTACGCGGTGGGCTTCTCCGGCTTCTACTTGCCCCTCATCCTGGTGCTGTGGCTGCTGGTGCTGCGCGGGGTGTCCATCGAGGTGCGCAGCCACGTGCAGAACCCGCTGTGGCGCGGCTTCTGGGACGTCGTCTTCGCCCTCGGAAGCACGCTGCTGGCGGTCGTCCTCGGCGCGGCCCTGGGAAACGTCATCCGCGGCGTCCCCCTCGACGAGAGCGGCACCTTCGCCTTGGGCTTCTTCGACTCCCTGTGGCCCGGGCTGCACTCCGGCGTCCTGGACGCCTACACCGTCCTGGTGGGCGTCTTCACGCTGCTCGTCCTCGCCGCCCATGGTGGGCTGTTTCTGGCCTGGAAGACGGAAGGCCCCGTCCAGCAGCGCAGCGCCCGAGCCGCTCGCCTTCTGTACATGGCCAGTGCCGTGGTCCTACTGGCCGTGACGTGGGCGACGGCGCGCGTGCAGCCCGGGCTGGTGGACGCCGCCCTGGCGCGGCCGCTGGTGTGGCTGACGCTGCTACTGACGGCGCTGGCCATGGGCGGCCTGGCCATCGCGCTGTCCCGCGGGGCAGCGGCCCTGGCCTTCGGCAGCTCTGCCCTTTTGCTGGTGGGCCTTCTGGCCAGCGCGGCGGCGGCCAGTTGGCCGGTGCTGCTGCACTCCACCGTCAGCCCACGCTTCGACCTCACGGCGCAGGCCGCCGGGGCGGGCGCCTACGCGCTGGGGGCCGCCACGGTGTGGGCCGCCATCGGGCTCCCGCTCGCCTGCGCGTACTTCGTCTACCTGGCGCGCACCTTTCGCGGGCCGACGCGCGTGCCAACCGAGACCCCGACGCCCTGACGCCCCCTTGGGGACGTCCCGGGGGACGGGCCACTATTCCGGCGGACGGGCCACCAGCACGGGCAGCGGCGAGCTGGACAGAAGCTTGGTGGCCACCGACCCCAGCAGGCGGTTGCGCAGCACCGAGTGGCCGCTGGCGCCCACCACCACCAGGTTCGCGGCGACGCGCTCGGCGGACTGCAGAATGCACGCCGCCTCGTCCGCGCCGGCCGGCTGGTGGCGCACCCGCACCTCCGCCTCCACCGAGATGCCCTCGTCCACGGCCGGAACCAGACTGCGCAGCCGGCCCAGGAGGGCCGCCTCCTCCTCTGCCGACGGCTGGCTTTTGGCCACGTGGATGAGGTGCAGGGTGCCGCCCGCTCGCAGCGCCGCCCGTCCCAGGGCCACGGCCGCGTCACCCAAGGGGGAGAAGTCCGTTGCCGCCACCACCGTGGAGAAGCCGGGCGCCTCCTCCGCCGCCGCGCCGGCCGGGACGGTGAGGACCGCCATGCGCGAGTGGCGCAGCGCCGGGCCGGAGACGCTCCACAGTCGGGCGAGCGCGCGCCGGTGGTGTGTCCCCAGGGCGAGCAAGTCCGCGCCCGCCTCGCTGGCCTCGGCCAACAGCGGGTCCGCCGCGCTGCCCAGACTGGGGCGCAGGCGCACCTGGGTGGTCCGCGCCGCCGCGCGTGCGCCGGCAATGGCCTCCTCCACCTCCCGACCGAGCGCCGCTTCCACGTCCGGCCCGAGTTCCCGGTAGTCCACCGGCAGGGGCAGGCCGAGGCGGCGGGATTCGAAGAGCGGGTAGACAATCCGCACCGCCGTCAGTTCCACCGGGCCGGCGCGCGCCAGGCGCTCCACCACGGAGAGGGCGGCACGCGCGGGCCTGGAGGCGTCGACGCCCACCACCACCTTCAGCGGCTGCCCCTCGCCCCAGCTGGAGAAGGGGTGCGCGTCCGGCACCACCAGCATGGGCACCGGGCAGGCCGCCGCGAGGCGCTCCACCGTGCCGCCGACGCCGCGTCCGGCCTCCTCCGGGGGGCGGCCCACCACCAGAAAGGAGGCGTGCTTCTGTGCGACGGCGGCCAGAAGCGCTAGGTGCGTCTCGCCGCTGGCCACTTCCACCGTGACATTCAGCCCGGTCCCCACCCGGCGTGCCAGGGTGCTGAGGGCGCCGTGGACGAAGGCCCGGGCGGCCATCCCCGGCACCTGCTCGGCCTCGCCCGGCAGCACGTGGATGAGGTGAAGCGGCGCTTCCAGTCGCCGGGCCAGCCCCGCCGCTGCCTCGGCGGCCTGGGCGGCCTCGACGAAGCGGATGCCAGCCAGCACAGTCACCGGTGCGGCTCCTCCGGCTGGCCCTCCTCGTTGTGGGCGGCGGCTTTCCCTCCTGCTCCGCGTACTCCTTCAGCCGGTACTGGATCTTGCGGGCGCTGATGCCGAGCATCGACGCGGCGCGCGAGGTGCTGCCCTCCACCACCTCCAGGGTGCGGAGAATGGCCTCCCGCTCAATCTCCCGCAGCGTGGCGCCGGGAATGAAGCTGCCAGCGCGCGGGTGGCTGGGGGAGGGGCCGCTGAGGACGGGGGGCAAGTCGTCGGCGGTGAGGTCCAGCGTGGTGGCGAGCACCACCGCCCGCTCGATGACGTTTTCCAGCTCGCGCACGTTGCCCGGCCAGTCGTAGCGAAGCAGCGCGTTGAGGGTGCCGGGCAACAGGCCCCGGACGTGCTTGCCGTAGGACTGGGCGTAGCGCTGGATGAAGTGGGACACCAGGGCCGGGATGTCGCCTTTGCGCGTGCGCAAGGGCGGCAACGTCACCGCCACCACGTTGAGGCGGTAGTAGAGGTCCTCGCGGAACTTGCCGGCAGCCACCGCGCCGGCCAGGTCGCGGTTGGTGGCGGCCACCATGCGCACGTCCACCTTCAGCGTCTGGGTGCCGCCCACCCGCTCGAATTCGCGCTGCTGCAGCACCCGCAGCAGCTTCACCTGGACACTCGGCGCGATGTCGCCAATCTCGTCGAGGAACAGCGTGCCACCGTCGGCCAGCTCGAAGCGCCCCTCGCGCCGCCCCACCGCTCCGGTGAAGGAGCCGCGCTCATGCCCGAACAGCTCCGACTCGAGCAGCGTCTCGGAGAGCGCCGCGCAGTTCACCTTGACGAAGGGCTTCTCCCGTCGCGGCGATTCCTGGTGGATGGCCTGCGCCACCAGTTCCTTGCCCGTCCCGGACTCCCCGAGGAGCAGCACGGTGGCCTTGGTGGGTGCAGCCCGGCGCACCACGTCGAAAATGGCCTGCAGGGCGGCGCTGTCCCCGACGATGGAGTCGATGCGGTAGCGCTCCTGCACGCGCAGCCGCAGCTGCTCGGCGTCCCGCGCCAGGTCCCGCTTCTCCAGCACCTTGTCCAGCACCACCAGGATGGTCGCCGGGTCGAGCGGCTTGGTGAGGAAGTTCTCCGCCCCCGAGCGCATCGCCTCCACCGCCGTCTCCACCGAGGCGAAGGCGGTCATCATCACGAAGGCCCCGGGGATGCCCTCCTCGCGGGCCGCCCGCACCAGCGCCAGACCGTCCATGCGCGGCATGCGCACGTCGGCCAGGATGATGTCCATGCTCTGCTCGCGCAGGATGCCGAGCGCCTCCATCCCGTCGGCGGCCTCGGAGACGGTGTAGCCCTCCTCGGCGAGCAGCGTCCGCAATGCGGCGCGGGCGTTGGGCTCGTCGTCCACCACCAAAATGCGGGCGCGGGGCACGGGCGGAGACGGTAGCAGACCCTCCCCGGGCCTCCCCAAGGGGGCCGCCTCGGTACGCTTCGCAGAGACCATCATCCGTCCGTCCGTGACGTCATGGGCAAGCCCGACGACGTTGCACACAGCGCGCCTGGCCGTCCGACAGGGTGAACGCAGGGGGCGGGCCCGCAAGCTTTGCGGCGGTAACCTGTGCAGGCGCACCGGCTGCGTTCAGGGAGGCGGGTCGGCCGGGAAATAGAACTTGAGGGCGTACACCCCGGCGTCCGGCAGGGGGACGTCCCGGAGGCCCACCCGGCGCAGAACGCCCACCATGCCGGGGTTGCTGACCAGCACGTCGGCCCGCAGCCCCTTCACCCCATGGCGCTTGCCCACATCCACCAGCCGCCGCGCCAGGGCCGAGCCCACCCCCCGCTTCTGCCAGGCCTCGGCCACCACAATGCCCAGCTCCCCCATGCCGCTGGTGAGGTCCAAGTCATACCGGGCAATCCCGAGCAGGCTCCCATCCTCCAGCTGCTCGGCCACCAGGGCGCAACTGCTGCGGGGGTCGGTGTCCAGCAGCGCCAGGACCTCCGAGCGCGGGTGGATTTGCCGGGTAGAGAAGTAGCGCTGGTAGACGCTTTCCGGCGACAGCGCATACAGCAGCGCGTGCACCTTGCTCTCGTCGGTCTGCCGGGCGGCGCGCACCCGCACCGGCGTGCCGTCGGGGAGGGTCTCATTCCAGACCCGCGTCTCGAAGGGCACCTTGGGCAGCGGCTGGTCGGGCAGCACCCAGCGCCGTTGCTTGGCGGCGGCCAGCAGCTCGGCGCGGTGGTCCGGGTGGGCGATGGCCACCAGCGCCAGCGCGCGCTCGCGCACTGACTTGCCCCACAGGTCGGCGACGCCGTACTCCGTCACCACGTAGCGCACGTCGCCGCGGCTGGTCACGACCGCCGCCCCCTCCGGTAGCACTGGCTGGATGCGGCTGACTTTGCCGTCACGGGCCAGGGAGGGGAAGACAATCAGGGAATGGCCCCCCCGGCTGCGGGCGGCCCCGCGGACGAAGTCCACCTGTCCGCCGATGCCGGAGTAGAAGCCGGTTTCCAGCGTGTCGGCGGCCACCTGGCCGGTGAGGTCCACCCCCAGCGCGGTGTTGATGCTGACCATCCGGTCGTTCTGGGCGATGACCTGGGGGTCGTTCACCCAGTCGCTGGGCGCCAGGTGGAGCAAGTCGTTCTGGTCCGCCCAGGCGTACAGCGCCTGGCTGCCCATCAGGAAGGAGGCCACCAGCTTGCCCGGCAGCAGCGTCTTGCGTCGTCCGGAGATGGCCCCTGCCTTCACCAGGTCCAGGATGCCGTCGGACAGCATCTCGGTATGGACCCCGAGGTCCCGGTGCTCGCGCAGGGCAGCCAGGATGGCCGAGGGGGCCCGACCGATGCCCACCTGCAGGGTGGCGCCGTGCGGCACCAAGTCCGCCACGGTTTCGCCAATGGCACGGCTGACCGCATCCGGCTCGGGCGGCGGCCGCTCCAGAAGCGGTGCGTCCACCGGCACCAGGGCGGTGCAGCGGCGGAGGTCGAGCTTGGTGTCGCCGCGGGTGCGCGGCATGCGGGGATTCACCTCGGCGATGACGATGCGAGCGGAGTCCACCGCCGCGCGCACCACGTCCACGCTGACGCCCAGGCTGGCGATGCCGTCGGCGTCCGGCAGGCTCACCTGGACCAGCGCCGCGTCCACCGGGCGGCGTCCGCTGCGCAGCAGGGCCGGAACCTCCGAGAGGAAGACGGGCGTGAAGTCCGCCCGGCCCTCCCGGACGGCCGCCCGGGTGTTGGCGCCGATGAAGAAGGCGTTGTGCCGGAAGCGGTCCGCGCAGGCCGCCGCCGCGTAGGGCGCTGGCCCGAGGGTGAGAATGTGCACCACCTCGTTGTCCGCCAGGTGCGTCCCGAACCGCACCATGGCGTCGACCAGGGACAGCGGCTCGGCGGCCCCCGAGCCGATGAATATGCGGCGGCCCGGGCGCAGCGCGCGAATGGCCTCCTCGGCCGTCGTGACACGCTCTGCGAAGCGCTCCCTAAAGTCCACCGCCGCTGCCTCCCGCTGCAATTGTCGCCGACATGGCCGAGGGGCCTACCACGGCCGTGTGCCGACGCCCCGACGTCCACGGCCAGCCCGAAAGGCGCAAGCCTTGCGCCCGGCGTGCCACGGCCTGGCCCGGAAGCGCCGGCTGGCCTGGCTCTTGAATGCCCCTTCTTTGCCATGCCCATTCGCCACATTGTGGTTGCGTACGACGCCTCTCCGCCTGCCCGCCGGGCGCTCTCCTTCGCTGCCGAGCTGGCCGAAGCGTTTCACTCCAGCCTCACGCTGGTGCATGCCATCCACATCCCGGTGACGCCGCCCGAGGCAGCCCTGGCCGGATGGGCGGAGCTGCTGGCCGCCGAGGAGCGGGCCGGCGAGGCCCTGGTGGACGACGCGGTGAAGGGTCTGCAGAAACGTGGCCTCACCGCGGTCGCCCGCGTGGTGGTGGGTGCACCGGCCGAGCAGGTGGCCGAGGCGGCCAACGGGGCCGACGTGGACCTGGTGGTCGCCGGCACCACCGGCAAGGGGGCCATGGCGCGCGTCTTCCTCGGCAGCGTCACCACGCGGCTGCTCCACATCTCCCCCAAGCCGGTGCTGGTGGTGCCCTAGCCGCTGAGAGGTTTGCGCCCGGGACCCCGGTGCGCATATGCCCCATGCCGCGCATGGCCCAGTCCGTCTTCGAGGAGCTGCTCGCCTACGTCGGCTTCGGGCCGGATGACGCCGAGGCACTGCACGCGCTGCTCCCGCTGGCGCGCCCCCACTTCGGCCGCATCTCCGAGGCCTTCTACGCCCGCATCCTCGAGCATGCCAATGCCCGGCACGCCTTGGAGGGGGGCGAGGCCACCGTCGGGCGCCTCAAGGGCCTGCTGGTGCAGTGGATGGAGTCGACGCTGGCCGGCCCCTGGGACGCCGCCTACTTTGAACGTCGCTCCCGCATCGGCCGGGCCCACGTCCGCATCGCCCTGCCGCAGCACTACATGTTTGGCGGCATGAACTTGCTTCGCAGGGAGCTGGCCACCGTGCTCGACCAGGCGCCCCGTCAGCCGCCCGAGCGCGGCCGGCGCATGCGTGCCGCCCTCGACCGGATTCTGGACGTCGAGCTCGGCATCATGCTGCACAGCTACGAGGAGGACCGCGAGGTCCAGCGCCTGCAGGCGGTGCGCACACTGACCGCGGGCCTCTCGCACGAGATTCGCAATCCGCTCAACGCGGCCACGCTGCAGCTGGCCGTCCTAGAGCGCCGCATCCGCCGCATGCCGCAACATGACCAGGCCGATTCGCTCCAGCCGCTGGTCCTGGTGCGGGACGAAATCCGCCGGCTCGACCGCCTCCTCGAGGACTTCCTGCAGTTTGCCCGGCCCCATGAGTTGGCCCGCGAGCCCGTCGTCGTTGAGACGCTGGTGCAGCGCGTGGCCGACCTCTTGTCCACCGACGCCGAGCGCCGGGGGGTCCGGCTCTCGCTTCACCTGGAAACTGGCCTCCGGGCCCGCGGCGTGGAATCGCGGCTGCGCGAGGTGGTGCTGAACCTCGTCCTCAACGCCCTGGACGCGAGCCCCTCCGGCGGCGAGGTTCGCGTGACTTCGCGCTCGGCCGGCGGCGAGCAGGTCGAGCTCCGCGTGGAAGACGACGGGGAGGGCGTCACCCCGGAGTTGCGCGAGCGGATTTTCCAGCCCTTCTTCACCACCAAGCCGCAGGGTTCGGGGCTGGGACTGGCCATCGTCCAGACCATCATCGCCCAGCACGGCGGGAACCTCCGCCTGGAACATACCGAACAGGGGGGCGCGAGCTTCCGCATCCACCTGCCCAGCGCCACTGTCCCCCCGCCGCCGCGGCTGGCGTGAGGCCCGGCGGCTGTCCCCCGGGGGGCTACTCGTCCCGGACGGGAAGCAGCAACTCCAAGAGCTGCGCCTCGTCCAGGTGCTCGAGGAGGTCCAGGTTCTCCACCACCTCCGGGTCCAATTCGGTGCCGCCGTCGCCACGCGCCAAGCCGGCCGGGTGCCCGGCGTCCTCCGCGCGCGCCCGGCCGGCGTCGCCCGGGGCCCCGGCGTCCAGCCAGGGCAGGGCCCAGGAAGCCCCGGCCACCGTCAGGCCGACGAGGAGGAAGCTGAACACCGCCCTCGGGCGGCATGGCGTCACTTGTGGTGACGTTCCCGGAGCCGCTCGCGCATCTCCTGTCGCTCCTCGCGCGTCATGCTCCTCCACCGCTTGAGATTCTTGATCAGCTGCTCGCGGCGGTCAGGGTTTGCTTGCAGGTATTCCCTCAACCGCTGGCGCACCTGCGCCTGCTCGGCGGGGGGAAGCTGACGAAAGGTGTGTGCCGAAGCGCGGAGCTCCGTTTGCGCCTCCGGGGAGAGCCTCTCGAAGGCGCGCAGGTGGTCTACCACCTGCGCCCGCTCCTCCGGTGGCAGGGACTGGAAGCGCCGCAGGTTCTCGCGGATGCGGGACTGCTCCTCCGCCGGGAGCGCCTTGAACTCGCGCAGCCGCTGGCGCAGGGCCTCCTTCTGCTCCTCGGAGAAACTCTGAAAGCGCGCCGCGGCCTCACCCTCGCCGCTCTGGGCCCGGGCCGGGGGCGACTGCAGAAGAAGGCCGAGGGTCAGCCCCCAAAGACGCCTGCTCATGGCCGTCCCTCCAGCTCATCCAGCTGCGCCACGACCTCGACGTCCTCGGGGCTCTCCAGCCCGAGGACATCGTAATCCCGCAGCAATTCGTAGTTCATCGCCACGTCCAGGGCCCGGCCCTCCTGCAGCTCCAAAGGGAGCCCGTGGCGCGCGCCCGGGGAGACGAGTAGCCCCGCCACCACGCCGGCGGCGAGGAGCGCCGCCGCTGAGGGAATCAGCACGGCCGGCCGGAACAGCGCCCGCAGGCGCTCGGCGAGCGAGGCCGGCGCCTGGTCCAGCTGCTGGAGCACGCGGCGGCGCAGGCCGGGCGAGACCTGGAAGGCAGAAAGCGCCTGGAGGTGTTCCAGGGCGTCGCGCAGCAGCGCCTCGGTGGAACGGCAGTCCGCGCAGCCGGCTAGGTGCGAGCGCACCGCGGCCATGTCCGCCTCAGGCAGCTCGGCGTCCACGTACGCCGTCAGCTCGGTCTCGACCTTGCAGCTCATGCTCGACTCCGGAGGGGCGCCTCGGCCCCTGCTTGAAAACCTTGGATGTGGCGCGCCACCGACAGCGTCGCGCGATGGATGAGACTCTTGACGGCCGCCTCGCTCGCCTGGAGGACCTCGGCGATGTCGCGGTAGGTCATCCCCTCGAAGCGGCAGAGGGTGAAGGCGGTCCGTTCTCGCTGCGACAGCGCCGCCAGCGCCCGGCCGACGGCCGATTCCAGCTGCTGTCCGGCCAGCTGCGCATCCGGCCGCTCCGCCTCCGGCGCTGGCGTCTCCAGCGGCTCGCCTTCCTCCAGTCCTTCTGACACGTGCTTCACCCGGTACTCCCCGCGGCGAACCTCATTCAGGCAGTGGTTGGCAGCGACCCGGTAGAGGTACGTCTTGAACTTCGCGCTGGGCCGGTAGCGACTGGCGTTCCGGTACAGCTTGACGAAAGTGTCCTGCGTCAGCTCCTCCGCCCTGGCCCGGTCGCCGACAAAGCGGAAGGCGAACTGCGCCACGCCCCGGTGGTGCCGGTCGAACAGGGCCGTGAAGGCAGCGCGGTCGCCCCCGGCGACGAGGAGCATCAGCTCCGCATCTGCATCCACGTCCACGTCCTCTCCAACACGCTGGGGCCTCCACCAGTTGCGGGCCCCCCCCCAGGGGCCCCAAAGGGGGGCCACCAGGGGAGAATGCCCCGTCCTGGACGTCGCGCACCCCTCAAGATGAGGGTGGCCCAAGGGGGGAACGGCCCTGGGGCCTGTCAGAGGGCTCGACTACGACTCCAAGGTGCGGTACGGGAACAGACGTTCAGGTCTGTCCATCCGAGAGAAGGGCGCAAACATGTCGTTGAATCCGGAGAAGGAGAAGGCGGTCGAGCTGGCGATGGGCGCCGTGGAGCGGCAGTTCGGCAAGGGCTCCATCATGCGGCTGGGCAAGGACGAGCCCCTCATCCGCGACGTCCAGGTCATCTCCACCGGGGCGCTCTCGCTGGACATCGCGCTCGGCGTGGGGGGCGTCCCCCGCGGGCGAATCGTCGAAATCTACGGCCCGGAATCCTCGGGAAAGACCACCCTGTCGCTGCACGTCGTGGCCGAAGCCCAGAAGAAGGGCGGCATCTGCGGCTACATCGACGCCGAGCACGCCATGGACGTGGGCTACGCGCGCAAGCTTGGCGTGCGCACCGACGACCTGCTGCTCTCGCAGCCGGACACCGGCGAGCAGGGGCTGGAAATCACCGAGATGCTGGTGCGCTCCGGGGCCATCGACGTGCTGGTGGTGGACTCGGTGGCGGCGCTGGTTCCCAAGGCCGAACTCGAAGGGGAGATGGGGGACGCCCACATGGGGCTGCAGGCGCGGCTCATGAGCCAGGCGCTGCGCAAGCTCACCGGCACCATCTCCAAGAGCCAGACCTGTGTCATCTTCATCAACCAGATTCGGATGAAGATTGGGGTGATGTTCGGCAACCCTGAAACCACCACCGGTGGCAACGCGCTGAAGTTCTACGCCAGCCAGCGGCTCGACATCCGGCGGGTGGGGGCCATCAAGAATGGCGATGTGGTGGTCGGCAATCGCACCCGGGTGAAGGTGGTGAAGAACAAAATGGCTCCACCCTTCAAGGAGGTGGAGTTCGACATCATGTACGGCAGCGGCATCTCCCGGGAGGGAGACCTGCTCGACCTGGCCTCCCAGGACGGCATCGTGGAGAAGAGCGGCGCCTGGTACGCCTATGACGGCGAGCGCATCGGCCAGGGCCGCGAGAATGCCAAAGACTACCTGCGCGACCACCCCGAGGTGGCACGGGCGGTGGAGCAGAAGGTGCTCGAGAAGTACGGGGTCATCCGCCTGACGCCGGTGGCCGCCGTCGCCGAGGAGCCGGAGGAGGAACGGCGTCCGGCTCGCGTCAAAGCCGTGAAGTAACCCCCAGGCCCGCGGGCCTTCCCTTGCAGTCGCCGTCTCCGGAAGGTTAGAGCCCCGGAGCACGGCAATGGACCTCGGAAAACCGGGCTGGCTGCTTCGACTGCTCGACGACGTCGTGGAGCGGCACCTGCGGGCCCCCCCGCCCGAGCCTCCACCGCTGTCGCGGCCGACGGCGCGCGCCCGCGCCTACCTGCACCGGGCCCTGCGGGACAGCGGCCTCGTCTACGGGACGCCCGAGCTGCCCGAGGGCACCCGGCCGGACGCGGCCCCTGCGCAGACACTCTTCCTCGCCGTGCTGCGCACCCTGGCCCGCTTGGGCGTGGAGACGGCCGTCCTCTTCGACGTGCGGCCGGGACCGCGCACCCTGCAGCTGGCGCACCTGTTGGCCCTCTGGACGGGGGAACTGCGGCTGGCCGACGCCTTTGCCGAACTGCTGGAGAAGGGTGCAACGGCCCCCCGGCGCTTGTGGGGCCGGCTGGAGACGGCGCTGGCCCGCCGTTCCCTCTCCATCTCCGGGGACCCCGTCTACGGGCTGTTGCTGCACAATGGCGCCACCTACGTCGATGCGCAGCTGTTTGCGCACCTGCTGCTGGACGTGTGGAGCGGCCGCCGGCTGGACACTCCCAACATGCGGCGCCTGCTCGCGGTGGCGGCGCGGCAGAAGGCGCTGCTGGTGGAAGTGCTGACTGCCCTGGCCTCCGTCGAGCGGCCCCCGGCGGCGGCCACCCGGCGGGCCATCCTCCGCCAGGTGGAAGACCTCAACCTGCCAGGGCGCCTGGCGACGGAGCTGCGCCGCCGGCTGCGGCGGGCATTCGACGGCCCCCATGACTTGCCGGCGCTGGTGGCGCCGGTCCGCAGCCGCGAAATGCGGCGTTTCGTCGTGGAGCAGACGGTGCTGGCCTCCCTGGTGGAGGGGCGACGTTCGCCCAAGGAATTGGCCTTCATCCAGAGTCTGGCCGCCGCCTTGGGCTTCTCGCCCCAGCTGCTGGCGGGAGGTGGAGGCGGAGGTGGCCGAATTCTACGCCCACCACCGCTCGGTGGTGGACGTCTTCACCGTGCAGGACAACGCCGCCCGGCTGGGCGAGGAGTTGGTGTCGTCCATGCTGGGGACATTCGACCGGAGCCTCCACGTGCTTTTGGCCGAGGCACAGCAGATGGGGGAGCTCTCCACCCTGCTTGGCCGCCTCGCCCGCGGACAAACCCTCAGCGCCCCGGAGCGTCGGCGCATGCGCGAGCAGCTGCTGGACTTGGCCAAAGCCATCCCGGCGGTGGCCATCTTCGCCGCGCCGGGCGGCATGCTGCTGCTGGCAGCGCTGGTGAAGCTGCTGCCGCAGAGTTTTCTGCCGGCGGCCTTCCAGGAAGCCAGCGAGCGCCCGCCGGACGTCGACCACCGGGTGGGATGAGGGGAGTAGCGGCCCTTCAGCCCCCGCGCCGGCGGATGTCCACCAGCAAGCGTCGCAGCGCCTCGCTGGCGGCGACGTAGTCCTGCTTTCCCTTGTCGTCGGCCAGCCGCTGCTCCAGCTTGGGCAGCATGTCCTTCAGCGCCAGGGCGGCCGCCGTGCCGCTTTTCACCAGCCAGGACAGCCCCTGCAGGGTGGCCATGCGCGTCTCGGCGTCCGGTTCATCCACCAGCGCTGCCAGGGTAGTGGCGTACTCGGCGTGCCCGGAGCGACCGATTTCCAGCGCTGCGCGCTGCCGCACTGGCGCCGGGGCGTCCTTCAGCTTCTTCACCCAGCAGGCCAGGTCCTGCTTGCAGGCGCCGGCTGCCTCCAGCGGGCCGCGGAACACGGCAAACACCTTGGCCCGCTGCTGGGCCACCTCGCTGGCTGGCGTGGCGCACCCGTATTGCTTGCACTCCGAGGCGGCCAGGGCCGGCTCGGCCTGCACCAGCCGGTCGAAGGCGGGCAGCTCGCGGTCATCGCCCAGCATGCTGAAACTGGCCACGGCAAACTGCCGGGCATTCCAGGTGCCCCTGGCCGCCGCCTTGAGCAGCGCCGGCAGGGCCTCGCGGTTGCCCACCAGCACCAGCGCACGGGCGTACTCGGCCCGGGGCAGCGGCTCGTTCTCCTCCACCATCGCCATCAGCGGCACCACCGCCGCCTGCGAGCGCAGCCGTCCGAGACCGTTGGCGGCGAACATCCGCCCGTACCACTGCATGCGCTCGTCGGGGTTCTGGAAGGACAGTTTCTTGAGGAGTGCCGGCTCGGCTTGCGGCGCAGCGAAGTCCTTGAGGACCTCGGTGGCCTGCACCACCAGCACCGTCGGCTCCACGTCGCGCCGGCGCGCCCAGCCGATGAGGTCCGCATCCTCGCCCTGGACGACGCGCACCAGCGCGTCCACCGCCGGCTTGCCCACCTGGTACAGCGAGAAGCTGGCCTCGCTGGCGAAGTTCTGGTTGCCGCGCTGCTTGTAGAGCGCCTTCAGCAGCACCGGGACGGCCTTCGCCTCCCCGATGTCGCCCAGGGCTGCCACCGCCCGGCGGTTCACCTGGGGCGAGCTGGCATCATCCAGGGCGAGTTCCATGAGCGGTTCCACCGCGTCCTGGGCCTTGAGGGCCCCCAGGGCCTGGATGGCGTCGATGCGGACGTAGTCGTCCTTGGATTTGAGAAGCTTCAGCAGCACCGGAACGGCGCGGGGGTCCCCCAGGCTGCCCAGCACCTGGGCGATGGCGGAATTCATCCGGCTGGTGGCGCCATCCGAGGCCGACAAGTCCATCGCGTCGGCCAGCGCCGGCACACAGGCCGGGTCCTTCAAGTCTCCCAGGGCCCGCGCCACCGCCCCCTTCTCATCGGGGTTCTTGTCCTTGGCTAGCTCGGCCTGCAGCATGGGCAAAAAGGATTTGTTGAGTTTCCCGGAACTGCGCAGCGCGTCCACCACCCGCACCTTTTCCGAGGACCGCTTGGCGGCGTCGAGCTGGGCCGCCCAGTAGTCAGGCGTCGCGGGGTCCTTGCTGCACGCTGGCAGCGCGGAGAGGGCCAAGAGGAAGCAGACGAGCGTACGCCGTTGCATTTTCCCCTCCAGCGAGCCCCCGGGGTTAACCGTGGGCATAGACGAGGCCCCCCCGTCGGTCAATTCTCGCCGCGGGGTAAGACGTTCCCCGACCTCTGGCCTTCCCGGCCTTCGCTACACTACGAGAGAGACGAGGGCCGCCCGTGCCGCGGCCCAACGCCCCTCAGGGGGCCACCCCATGGACCGTCCCCGAATTGTCTTCATGGGCACTCCCGCCCTGGCTGTCCCGTCCCTGCTGGCCTGCCGGGAGGTGGGCGAGGTGGTGGCGGTGGTGACGCAGCCCGACCGCCCCAAGGACCGCGGGCAGCTGGTACAGCCCTCGGCGGTGAAGGTGGCGGCCGAGGCCGCCGCGCTGCCGGTGTTTCAGCCGCCGAAGCTGAAGGGCACGGACTTCGCCCAGACGCTGGCCGCGCTGCGGCCCGAGGTGACGGTGGTGACGGCCTACGGCCGCATTCTCCCCCCGGACGTCCTGGCCGTGCCGCGCCGCGGCAGTCTCAACGTCCACGCCTCGCTGCTGCCGCGCTGGCGGGGGGCGGCCCCCATCCAGTGGGCCATCGCCGAGGGGGACAGCGAGACGGGCGTCTGCCTCATGCAGATGCAGGCCGGGCTGGACACCGGCCCCGTGCTGGCCGTGCGGCGCGAGGCCATCCTGACCGACGACACCGCCGAGTCCCTGTCGGCGCGCCTGGGGCCTCTGGGCGGCGCCCTGGTGCGCGAGGAATTGCCGCGCTTCCTCGCCGGCCAGCTGACGGCCGTGCCGCAGCCGGAGGCGGGGGTGACGCTGGCCCGCCTGGTGGAAAAGCGCGACGGCTGGCTGGACTTTCGCCTCAGCGCCCGCGTGCTGGAGCGGCGGATGCGCGCCTTCACCCCCTGGCCCGGCGCCTTCACCACGCTGCACGGCCGCCTGCTGAAAGTGCACCGTGCCCAGGCTGGCTTGGGGGCGGGGGCCCCGGGCACCGTCCTGTCCACCGACGGGCGGCTGGAGGTGGCCTGCCGGGAGGGCTCGCTGGTGCTGCTCGAGCTGCAGCCCGAGGGCAAGCGCAGAATGCAGGCCGGCGACTTCCTCCGGGGCCATGCGCTGGCCCCAGGGTCCCGGCCCTTTGACGACAGCCCACCCTGAGGACAGGAAGACCCCCATGAATGTCCTGGTGCTCCACGGACCGAATCTCGACTTGCTGGGCCACCGTCCCGGGGATGACCCCGCGCTCACCCTGCCGGCCCTGGACAGGAGGATTGCCGAGCGTGCCCGGCGCCTGGGCCTCAGCGTGCGCAGTCTGCACAGCAACCACGAGGGCGCCCTCCTCGACGCCCTCCGCAACCCGGGGGCGTGGGCCGAGGCGGTGGTGCTCTCCCCTGGGCTGCTGGCCCTCACCTCGCACGTGCTGCACGAGGCAGTGGCCGCCACGGGGCTGCCAGTGGTGGAGGTGCACCTGCAGGACGCCTCCGGCAGGGCCTCGGTGCGCCGCCACTCGCTGTTGCAAGACGTCTGCGTGGCGCGGGTGGTGGGGGAGGGGCCCGACGGCTACCTGCACGCCCTGGAACGGCTGGCCAGTGGCCTTCCCGGCCAGCGGCCGGCGCGGGGCGCCGCCGCCGCCCGGCCCCCGCCGTCCAGGAAGGACCCGCTCGGCCGTCGCGCGTCGCCCCCTCCGCCTCCCCGGCCCGCCCCGGCGGCCACCGCCGCCCCGGCCCGTCCGGCCGCCAAGACCCTGGGCCGGCGTCCTGCGGTGGCGCCGGTGCGCAGCGGGCCGCCGCCCGGCCGGGCCGGCGAAGCCGGCGTCCTCAGCCGCGCCACGCTGCGCGCGCGGATTGCGGAACGGCTGGCCGGGCGCCTCACGCCGGCCGGGCTGGCTACCTGGGCCCGCAGCCAGTGGCTGGAACTTCAACGCGGGGCCCCGGCGGAGAGCGGCCAGCGCGAGCTGCTGGAGGACACGCTACAGCAGCTGCTGTTGGGGCTGCAGAAGCCCTCGCGCCTGGGCGACGAGCAACTGGTGGAGTTGATGACGGCGTTGGACGGATGACAGCCCGGGCGCTGGCCATTGAAGTCCTGGCGCGGGTGGAGGCCACCGACGCCTGGTTGACGCCCGTCCTCGACGCGCGCCTCAACGAGTCTCCGCTGCGGGATGGTCGGGACGCGGCCCTGGTGACGGAGCTCTGCTACGGCGCCACGCGGCGGCGCCTGGCCCTGGACTTCGCGCTGGCCGGGGTGTGCGACCGCCGCTTGCCGACGCTGGAGGACCGGGTGCTGGCCGCGCTGCGAGTGGGCGCCTACCAGCTTTACTACGCCCGGGTGCCGGCGCGGGCGGCGGTGGCCGAAACCGTGGAAGCGACGAAGGAACTTGGGCTCGCCCGCGCCGCGGGCTTCGTCAACGCGGTGCTGCGCAAGCTGGCCGCGCTTCAGGCGCAGCCCCTGCCGCCCGAGGCGGACGTGCTGGAGCACCTCTCGGTGCGGGAGAGCCACCCGGCCTGGCTGGTGCAGCGCTGGCTGGCCGCCTTTGGCCGGTCGCGCACCGAGGCCATGCTCACCGCCGACAACCGCCCCCCGGGCCTGGTGCTGCGCTGCAACAGCATCCGCACCAGCCGGGAGGCGCTGCTTGGGCTTTTCACCGAGGCCGGGCTTCAGCCCACGCCCACCGCCTGCGCGCCCTCCGGCCTTGTCCTGCAGGCGCAAGGGCGGGTGGAGTCCCTGCTGGGCTACCGCGAAGGCCTGTGGCAGGTGCAGGACGAGGCGGCGCAGCTGGTGGTGCACTACGCCGAGGTGCCCACCGGGGCGCGGGTGCTCGACCTGTGCGCCGCCCCGGGGGGCAAGACGTGCCAGCTGGCCGAGCGCGGCCCGGTGGTGGCGCTCGACCTGCACGCCCGGAAGCTGGAGGGCGTGCGCAGCGAGGCGGCCCGGCTGGGACTGGCCGAGCGCATCAGCCTCCGCGCCCACGACGCCACCCATCCGCTGCCGGCGGACCTCGGGCCCGTCGACGCGGTGCTCCTGGATGCGCCCTGTTCCGGCCTCGGCACGCTGCGCAGAAACCCCGAATTGCGCTACCGACGGCAGGAGGGGGACATTCCCCGTCTGGCCGCGCTGCAGCGCCAGCTGCTGGAGCGCGCGCAGGCCGCCGTCCCGTCGGGGGGACTGCTGGTGTATGCCGTCTGCTCGACGGAGCCCGAGGAGGGGCCCGAGCAGCTGGCGCGCTTCCTCGACGACTTTCCGGCCTTCACGCTCGCCCCACCCGAGGGGGCGGCGGCGCGCAACTGTCCGCTGGAGCAGGGGTGCCTGCGGACGCTGCCCGGGCCCGAGGGCCGCGACGGCTTCTTCGCCGCGCGGCTGCTCCGGCGCTGACGGCCCCCGGGGGGGGGTTGGAAACTTTTCGTCTGTTCCTGCACGCCCCGGCGGGGGCAGACTGGCCGCCGCCCGCGGGGAGGGACGTCCCCCACCCCCCGGGGCGAAGGAGCTTCGGCATGCGACTCTCTCTCTTGTGCGTCACGCTTCTGGCTTCCCCGGTCCTGGCCGGGGACTTCGAAGGCGTCATCACCGGAAAGTCCGTGGACGCCCAGGCGGCCGCGGCGGGCCTCAACTCCATGACGATGTACGTCTCCCCGGCCGGCTTCCGGATGGAGGCCTCGGGGCAGAAGCCCGGCACCACCGGCGAGCACTTCCAGATGACGATGTTGTGGCGGGCCGCCGAACCCGGGGCGACGTACATCCTCAACGCCGAGTCCAAGGCCTACATGAAGCACGACATCTCCAAGGCCAAGGCCAATGACACCGCAGCCCCAACGGTGGAGAAGCTCGGGAAGACCACCTTCCTGGGCCGCTCGGTGGAGCGCGTGAAGGTGACGACGGCCGGCCAGACGCCGACCGAGCTGTGGATGGACACCTCCTTGCGCTTCCCGGCGGCCGCACTGTCCGCCTTCGGGCAGGAACAGGGGAGTCGGAACACCTCCTGGCGGGCGCTGGAGAAGGCGGGCGTGATGGGGATTCCGCTCAAGGAATTCCGGGGGGAGGGCAAGGGCGGCTGGGAGGCCACCAGCGTGGAGAAGAAGAGCCTGCCCGCGTCGCTGTTCCAGGTGCCGGCCGACTACCACCAGGCCAAGGACCCACTGGACATGGTGCCGGCCGGGCAGCAGGAAGCCCTGAAGAAGAAGCGGGACGAGGCGCTGAAGAACATGACGCCCGAGCAGCGCGCGAAATTCGAGGAGATGATGAAGAAGTACCAGCAGTAAGTCCCCAGCCCCCCCCCCAGGCCCCCCGTGCGACGCGCCCTGCTTGTCGCCCTCACCGTGTGCGCGCTGCCGGCGGCGTCGGCGGAGTTCGAGGGCGTGCTGGAGATGAAGATTGTCACCGACCCAACGGCCAAGGCCGGCTGGAGGGGCGGGACGGTGCGCATCCTCGTCGGCAAGGCCGGGCTTCGCTCGGAGGTGGTCGTCCAGACGGGCAAGCAGCCCTTCCAGCTGGTGTCCCTGGTGCGCGCGGCCGAGCCCGGCGTCACCTACACGCTGGACGAGGCCAACAAGACGTACCAGAAGCTGGACAACACCAGTCCGGCGGACAAGGCCGGAAGCGCCCCGGCGACGCTGAAGCGGCTCGGTACCGAGAAGCTGCTGGGCCGGACGGTGGAGCACGTGCTGCTCGTCTCGGCCGCCCAGGGCAAGGAGGAGGAATTGTGGATTGACACCACCCTCGTCCCGCCGGCGCGCTTCGTCGAGGCTTTCGACCGCGGGGGTGGCGACGACTGGTGGAGCGCGCTGAAGGCCGCTGGCCTGCAGGGCCTTCCGTTGAAGATGGTGTTCCGTTCCACGGCACCGGGCAGCAAAGCGACGGCCGTCGAGGCGCTCCGCGTGGAGGCCAAGAAGCTGCCGGACTCCAGCTTCGAGATTCCCGCCGGCTACCGCGAGGCCAAGGGCCCCCTGGACGCCGCCGCCCAGTAGGGGCCGGGGGGCCAGGCGGGACACCCTGGGCCCCGTCGTTCAGTCCTCGTTCTCGCCCGAGGCCGCCTTGAAGGCGTCCAGCACTGACTGCGCGGCGCGGTCCAGGTACTTGCCCTTGCGGATGAGGATGCCGATGGGCCGCGAGATGGTGCCCTCGGCGAAGGGCTTGGCCAGCAGCGTGCCGTTGGAGAGCTCGTGCTGCACGCAGGCCAGCGGCAGCACGGCTGCCCCCAGCCCCAATTCCACGGCGCGCTTGATGGTCTCCACGTTGTCCATCTCCATTGCCGGCTCCAGCACCACGCCCTTCTCGCGGAAGACGCGTTCCAGGGCCTTGCGCGTCGGGGACTCGCGGTCGAAGGCGATGAAGGGCGTGCCGGCCAGCGCCTGGATGGAGACTTTCGCCTTGGACGCGAAGGGGTGGCTGGGGGCCACCACCACGCCCAGCCGGTCGTCCCGGAAAGCCAGCACGTCCACGCCGGCCCGGGCCAGCGGGTAGGCCACCACGCCGATTTCCGCCTGGCCGAGGATGACGTCGTCGTACACCTGGTCCGCCCGGCGGTAGAGCAGCCGCATGTTCACCTTGGGGTGCGTCCGCAGGACGTTCTTCTGCAACTCCTGCAACTCGTGCAGCCCCACCGAGTAGATGGTGGAGACATTCACCGTGCCCACCACGTCCGCGGACTGCTCGCGGATTTCCATCTCCACCTCGCCGAAACGGGTGAGGATTTCTTTACTGCCCCGGAAGAGGCGCTCCCCCGCCGGCGTCGGTGTCACCTGGCGCGCACTCCGGCTCAGCAGCTTCTGGTGGTAGCGCGTCTCCAGCGCGCGAATCTGCTGGCTCACCGCCGACTGGGTGACGTGGTTGAGCTGCGCCGCGCGCGAGAAAGAACCCGTCTCCACCACGTCGCAGAACATCTTCAGCGACTCGAGCTGCATAAGGACTCCTCCTCTGCCAGAGGTCTTCTATTAGCGCAATTGTTGTCCTTTTCAACCCCACCTGCGCCCTGCCCGCGGGGCTCAGGCCGACTCCCCCCCATCCACCGGAAGGACGGCCCCCGTCAGAGAGCCCGCCAGCGGGGAGGCCAGATGCAACACCAGGGCCGCAACCTCCTCCGGACGCACCGCCCGGCCCAACGGCGTCCGGGCGAGGATGGCGTCGCGGGCCTGGTCCGGGCTTCTGCCCGTCTTCTGGGACACCGTCTGCACGGCGGCCTGCAGCATGTCCGTCTGTGTCCAGCCCGGGCACACCGCGTTGACGGTGATGCCGCGGTCGGCCCACTCCACGGCCAGCGCGCGGGTGAGGCCCACCAGGGCGTGCTTGCTGGCGCAGTAGGCGGAGGTGTAGCGGATGCCGCGCAGCCCGGCGATGGAGGCGATGTTGACGACGCGGCCCCCGCCGGCGCGGGCCATGGCGGGAAGCAAGGCGGCGCACAACAGGTAGGGCGCCACGGTGTTGATGGCCAGCACCCGTTCCAATTCCGCGCGGGACGTCCGCTCCAGGGGAGCGGCGACGCTGACGCCGGCGTTGTTGACGAGCACCGCCGGCGCCACCGTGGGCCCCTGCAGCAGCCGGCAGGTGCGTTCGAGGGCCGCGGCGTCGGCCAGGTCGCAGTTGAGGCGTTCCAGGGCCGGGAGGGCCGGGCCGGCGAGGGCCGCCAGCCCGTCCAGGGAGCCCGCGGTCCGGGCCACCGCCACCACGCGGTAGCCCGCGCGCAAGAAGGCCAGCGCCACGGCCTGGCCGATGCCGCGGTTGGCGCCCGTCACCACCACACCGCGCGAGGCGAAGGAGGAGTCGGCCATGGGGAGAATGCCGAAGGTTAGCGCTCTTCCCAGGGCCCCGGGGGGGGGTGTGTGCCGGCCGCGACAGGGAGGTCCCAGTTGGGGCAGGCTTCCCCGCCGCAGGCCGCAGGACGCTGGAGGGGGGAAGGACAGCAGGACCTTCACCGCCCAGCCAGGAGGGCCCGGGAGTGACGAGTGTCGCGCTTCTCACTTCCGGAGGGGACGGGCCCGGGATGAATGCCGCGCTACGGGCGGCCGCCCAGACGGCCGGGGCGCGGGGCGTGGTGGTGGTGGGCGTGCGCGACGGGTACGACGGCCTCATGGACGGGCGCTTCGTCCCCCTCGGCCGCAGCGCGACGGGCACCGACGGCTTTGACTCCAACGCCCTCGACTTCGTCGCGCGGCAGGGGGGCACCGTCCTCGGCACGGCGCGCAGCGAGCGCTTCCGCAGCCCGGAGGGACGGGCCCGTGCCGCCGAGCAGCTCAAGCAGCGGGCCATCACCGGCCTTCTGGTGGTGGGAGGCAACGGCTCCCTCACCGGCGCGCACCTGTTGGCCCGGGAGACGGGCGTCGCCGTCATGGGCGTGCCGGGCTCCATCGACAACGACATCGGCTGCACAGCGACGTGCATCGGCGTGGACACGGCCCTCAACACCATCGTCGAGGCCTGCGACCGCATCTCCGACACGGCCCGCTCCCACCGGCGCGCCTTCGTGGTGGAAGTCATGGGGCGGCAGTCCGGGTACTTGGCCATGGCGGGGGCGGTGGCGGTGCAGGCGGATGCGGTGGTGTTTCGCGAGCAGCAGCGGGCCCCGGAGACGCTGGTGGCCGCCGTGGCCGACGTCGTGCGCAAGGCGTTCACCGAGCGGGCCAAGCGCCGGGTCCTCATCCTCAAGGCCGAGGGGGTGGAGGTGCCCACCATGCGCCTGGTGCAGCTGGTGGAGGAGGCGGTGAAGCCCGTCCTGCCCGACCTCGAGATTCGCGGCGTCATCCTCGGGCACCTGGTGCGCGGGGGAAACCCCTCCTTCCTGGACCGCATGGTGGCCGCCCGGCTGGCCTTCGCCGCCACCACCGCGCTGTTGGAAGGGGCCAGCGATGAGATGGTGGGCTGGCAGTCCCCGGTGACGGGGGGCATCACCACCTCCGACGCCTCGGTGCGGCGCTTTTCCTTGGAGATGGTGCTGGCCGAGACGGCGCGCCTCTTGGACGGCACCAGCCCCGTCACCCAGCGGCGGGTGGGACTCATGTCCAAGGTGGAAGGCGTGCTGCAGCTGTAGCCCACGGCAAGCGAGCGGAAGGAGACAGAGGAAACCGGCATGGACAGCCCCCCGGAGGTGGCCGCGCTGTACCGGCTGGACGACAGCCTGAGCGAGCCCGAGCGCGCCGTCCGCGAGGTGGTCGCGCGCCTGGTGCAAAGCGAGGTGCTGCCCGTCATTGGCCAGTATTTCCGCGCCGGGACGTTTCCGGCCCAGGTGGTGGCGCGCCTCGGGGAGCTGGGGGTGCTAGGCGCCAACCTTGGCGGCTACGGCTGCGCGGGCCTGTCCAACGTGGCCTACGGCCTGGCCATGCAGGAACTGGAGCGCGGGGACTCGGGGCTGCGCAGCTTCGCCTCGGTGCAGACCTCGCTCGTCATGTGGCCCATCCACCGCTACGGCTCGGAGGAGCAGAAGCAGCGCTGGCTTCCCCGGCTGGCCCGCGGCGAGGCCATCGGCTGCTTCGGGCTGACGGAGACGGAGGCCGGCTCGGACCCGGCCAGCCTCCGCACACGCGCTGCGCGGACGAAGGGGGGCTACGTCCTCAACGGCAGCAAGGCCTGGATTACCAACGGCGCCCTGGCCGACCTGGCGCTGGTGTGGGCGAAGACGGACGACGGCGGGCCGGAGTCGGTGCCGGGGCTTCCTGGTGGACACCACCGCCAAGGGCTTCAGCGCCCGGGAGATTCCCGGGAAATTCTCGCTCCGCGCCTCCTCCACCGCCGAGCTCTCGCTGGCGGACGTGCGGGTGGAGGAAAGCGACGTCCTGCCCGGCGTGCAGGGGCTGAAGGGGCCGCTCAGCTGCCTCAACCAGGCCCGGGCCGGCATCGCATTCAGTGTCACCGGGGCGGCCATCGCCTGCTTCGAAGGGGCGCGCGCCCACGCCCTGGGACGCCAGCAGTTTGGCCGTCCCATCGCCGCCTTCCAGCTCACCCAGGCCAAGCTGGCCGACATGCTGGAGCGGATTGTGCTGGCGCAGACGCTGGGGCTTCACCTGTTGCGGCAGAAGGACGCCGGCCGTGCCTCGCCCACCCTCGTCTCTCTGGCCAAACGGGCCAACGTCCGCGCCGCGCTCATCACGGCCCGCGAGGCCAGAAGCATCTACGGCGCAAGCGGCATCACCGACGACTCGCCCCCCATCCGCCACCCCCTCAACCTCGAGTCCGTCTACACCTATGAAGGCACGCACGAGGTGCACACGCTGGTGCTGGGCAAGGCCATCACCGGCATCGACGCCTTCGGCTGACGCTTGTCCGGCAGACTTGCCGCCCCGCCCACGCGGCCCCCCCCAAGGGAATCCCCATGACGCGCTCCCAACCGTTCTTCTTGCTGCTCTCCTCCGCCGCCCTTGGCGTCCTCGTCACCGGCGTGGCTCTCGCCGCCGAGGCACCGCCCACGCCAGCGCGCGCCGTCTCGCTTTCGGGAATCCCCTATGTCCCGGACGATGGGACGGCCGGCCCGGCGGAAGTCGTCGACGCCATCCGGGCCCGGCGCGTCGGCGGGAAGCTTCTCAACCTGGACCGCATGCTGCTGCACAGCCCGGCCTTCGCGCAGGGGTGGAACGCCATGTTTGGCACCATCCGCGGCAAGCGGTCGCTGTCGCCCAGACTCCGGGAACTCGCCATCCTGTCCATCGGCGCCCTCAACCGGGCCGAGTACGAGTGGCGCCAGCACGAGCCCGAGTTCCTCGCCGCCGGCGGGACGAAGGCGCAGCTCGCCGCGCTCCGGGAACCGCTGGCGGCGCTTACCGACACGGCGCATTTCGACGAGGCGGCGCGCGCGACGTTGGCGCTGACGTACGAGATGACCACCGAGGTCGCCGTGTCCGAGGCGACGATGCGCCGGGTGCGGGCGGCCTTGCAGGACGCCCAGGTGGTGGAACTCATCGGGACCATTGCCGGCTACAACATGGTCTCTCGCTTCGTCGTCGCGACCGGCGTCGAGATGGAGTGATGCCCCAGGGGCGCTCGCCCCAAGGCGTCAGGACGCGGAGGGCGCCTCGGCCGGCGCAGCCTCCTCGGCCTCGGAAACTTGGCGGCTCTGCAGCTCCTCCTCGGAGAGAAAGCCCACCGGCTCGCCGGCCCGGTGCAGGAAGCGCACCACCTTCGGGAAGTCCCGCAGCAGGACCTCGGCGGTGGCCGCTGGCACCAGCGCATGTTCAATCTGGCCGGGCTCCGGGCGCTCGACCACGGCCAGGACGCCGGACTCCAGCGCGGCGGCTTGCTCCGCCGACAGCTCCAGGCGCCGCAGCCGGTTCTTCCGGGTGACGAAGTAGAAGGTGCGCTCTCCGGGGACGAGCGGTACCGTGGCCGCGCTCACCCGCTCGCGCACTTCCCGGTCCTGCTCCAGCTGTTTGCGCGATTCCAGCCGCTGCGCCTCGCGGCTCCCCGGCAGGGGAGGCAGCTTGGGCAACAGCGGCTCGCGCCGCACCGGGATGAGGGGTCCGGGGGCGGGCCCGGGCCGGGCGCGGGGCGGTGGCCGGGCCTCCGCCTTCTGTCCCGCGGGACGGGGCTTGGGCGCCTGGGCGGCCTCGGCGGCCTGGTCAGCGGAGACGAGTCCCGCCTGCAAGAGCTTGTCGCGGAGATTCTGCATTGCCCACAAAACGGAGTGTCCCCGCATAGGGGAAGCTGCGACCCGGAGGCAAGCCCCCGGGGGTGGCCCCGCGGGTGGCCCAAGTCCCCCCGGCAGTTTCTGAAACGGGGTCTGCCCCCGGGCAAGGGCCGCCCCCCGCGCTTCCGGTTGTGCCGGTCGCAAGGCCCAACGTATGGTGCCTGCCCTCGCCGTGCCGAAGGCCTCCCCGCTGCTGTTTGCCCCTCTCGGACGTCTGGCTGCGGCGGCGGCAGCGCTGCTGGCGCTTCTGGTTGGGTGCCATGAGCCGCGCGAGCGCGCCGCCAAACAACGCATCTTCTCGCCCGAGGACTCGCCCAAAGTCGTCGCCTCGGCGCAGGAGCACCTGGCGGTCGAGCAGCTGGGAGTCGACGGCCGGCTCGCTGAGCGCGTCCTTACCATGGGCGCCGCCGAGATGGCCGAGCGTTTGGGCGCCCACCGCTTCGACGCCAACGTGTCCTTCGACTGGAGCACCGCCGCGCAGGCGCCAGTGAAGCTGAGCGAGACGCGCCTCCTCGAGGCGGGCGCGCGGGGCGTCAACGGGGACTTCCACGCCCGGGTGGACAACAGCGGGGAACTCGGGCTGGAAGTCATCCGCGTCAACGGCGAGGTGTACGCCCGCAACCGTTTCGGCAAGTTTCGCCTCCGCCGGCGCGACCGCGGGATGGCGGAGCGCACGCGGGAGGACGTGGTGGCGCCCCTGCGCGAGCTCGACGCCCTCTTCGACGGGCGCTTCAAGCTGCTGCCACAGGGGACGGTGAGTTACGAGGGCCGGCCCACCCTGCGCTACGAAATCGCCCTCGCCGCGGGCGCGCCCAAGGCGCCCGTGGCTCCGCTGCCGCCCCTGGCCAGCCCGCGGGGTGGCGTGGACGAGACGACGCGGCGGCGACTGGCCTTCCTGGCCGACAAGCACCCGCGCAGCCTGAAGGGGGAGGTGCTCGTCGACCAGGCCACCGGGGTGGTGTTGCGCGCCTCGCTGGATGGACGGCTGGAGGTGCCCGGACAGGGCGCGTCGCGGCCGGCCGCCCTGCGGGTGACGCTGGAGCAGCGCATCTCCCGCATTGGCCAGGTGCCCCCCCTCAAGCCCCCGCCCGGTGCGCTGCCGGACGTGGACAAACCGCTCGGCATTGCCGACGCCTTGGACCGCTTCGGCATTCCGCGGGGCGGCAAGGCGGACGCCGGGGCCGAGGCCGACGACGACGAGGGGTAACCGCCCGCTGCGACAGGCTTCTACCGGGCTGTCCTCCAAAAAAGTTGACCACCCTCCCCACGCCCGTAAGTTGCTGGAACACCGCGGGTTGTCTGCGGTGACTCTGAGCGGATGTTCAGGTGCGAGGTGGAGTGGCCATGACGGAGCGGAAAGCCGGGTCGAACACGGTGGTGACGGAGGAAGTCCGAGCGGCGCTGGGGCGTGCGCCGGCCCTCACCTCTCTCGAGGAGCGCGTGCTTCGACTTCGCCATGGCGTCTCGGCGGACGCCCAGGCGCCCCTGGCCCGCGTCGCGCCGGCCGACTCTGAACTCGGCGATGAATTGCTGGTGCTGGAGCTGCAACTGCTGCGCGTGCTGCGCTCGCGCGCCGTGCAGGCCGCCGCGGCCCGCGGGACGGCCAACCCGGCGACGAAGAGCAAAATCGTCCGTGCCCTGCGCAAGAAGCGTTAGCCGCGGCTTGTCCGTCTAGGCGCCCAGCACGGCCAGAAGCCGCCGGCCCACTGCGGCCAGCGACAGCGGCGCGCCCGAGACGTCCTGGGCCAGCGCCTCGGCGTCCAGTTCCGTGCCGCGTCCCCACACCGAGGCGAGCCAGCGCGCAGCCGCCGGGTTGCGGAAGTCCTCGGCGTCGAAGCGCGTGTCGGCCGCCTGCTTCAGGCACTCCGCCAGGGCGCAGGCCCGCAGCTGCTCGGCAGGGGAAGGCCCGGCGAGGAGTCCCGGCACCAGCGCCCCCGCCGGCACCGGGAGGAAGAGGGCCTCGGTACAGGCCGCCGCCAGGGCCTGTACCGCGGCGCCGGAGGGCCCGGCGGCCTGAAGGCCCGGGGCCTGGGGAAGCTGGACGGCCGCCATCCGCAACTCGAAAAGTTGCACCAGGGCCGCCAGCCGCGCCACCTCGCGGGCCAGCGTCCTGCCGTGGCCGAGAAAGCGGCGCAGCCAGCCCTCGCTGAGGAGGGCCCCGCGCCACAGCCAGCCGGCGGAGGCGCGCACCGCCTCGTCCCCCAGCCGGCGGGCCCGCAGCGAGGCGTCCTTGTGTCACGGCGGCCAGCGCGCGCGCCCGCCCGGCGGTCGCCACCAACTGGGGAAAGCTGCCCTGCCCCAGGTGGAGGAGGAGGACGTGCTGCGGCACCTGCAGTCCAAAACACGCTGCCTCCGGCAGTCTCCCCGCGGGCGCCTCGGCCACCTGCAGGTGCCCGCCGACGGAAAGGGTGAGGCCGGAGGCGTCCAGCCAGCGACGGACGGGGCCCAGGCCGTCCGTGGAGGGGAAGGCGCCCGGCAACGGCTGGTGGGACAGGCGCAACACGTCATGCAGCGCCGCCTCCCCCTGGGGCAGCGGGCGCAGCGTGTCCTGCAGTCGCCGCAAGGCATACCCAAGGACGTCCCGGAAGCCGTCCTCGGTGCTGCGCAGGAAGTCCACCGCCTCCCCCTGAAGGCGCGAGGCGGCCGGCACCGCCGGGACGCCGAGAGCCAGCGCCGCGCGGTGCCGTGCCTCGCACCAGCGCTGGACGTGGCCGAGGCGCGCCTCCTCGGCGGTTGCCGCCGCCCGGGCCAGTGCCGCGCGCCGCGTCCTGTCCGCCTGCTGCCCGACGGCCTGCCACACCCCGGAGAGAGGCCAGTGCATGCCCCCGGCCGAGACGGTGGTGGCCCGGGCGGCCGTCTCCAATGCGTCCTCCACGTCGCGCGTCGCCGCGTGCACCGCGGCCTGGGCCAAAAAGGGAAGCAGGCCGAGAAGCCGGGGCCGCTGGGCCTCCGGTGTCGTGGGGGACGTGGCGGCGGCGCGGACGGCCGAAAGCGTGTCCGGGGAGACGGCCAGCCCATGGGCGCGCTCCACCGCCCCCAGGTCGGCCCGCGCCCTCTGCCCGGTGGCCTCCTCGGCACGCGCTTGTTCGCGCGCGCGGCAGAAGGCCTCAACGTCGTCCTCGAGCGCCTGGAGCGAGGCCATGGGGGGTTTGGGCTTTCTGGGGGGGAGGCCTTCGCCCCAAGGGGGCGAAGGCAGGAGGGACGTCCAAGGGGGTGGCTGAGAGAGGGGGGTGGGCTACTGCTGCAACAGGTCCGCCGCGGTGAGTTCGGGCGCGGCGGGCAGGTGCTCGAAGGCCAAAAGCCCGAGCGCCTCGTAGCGCGGGCGGATGCGGGGGGACAGCAGCCCGATGCGCTTCAGGTTGGGGACGACGCGCCTGAACATGGTTTGCCGGAACAGCTTCATGAAGGCCGAGCGCAGGACGAGGGTGTCCCACGCCTTGCGCGTCATGGCGTGGGCCCAGTACTCCTCGTAGAATTCATGTGCCAGGAAGCGGTTGCGCATGAGGAGCGACACCTGGAAGGCCCAGTCCTCGCGCTCCCGGTGCTCGGCCGCCGACAGCTGGGTGGTCGCCTCCTGCAGAGACAGCACGCCGAAATGGACGTGGCGGGCCTCGTCGGTGATGACGTAGGTCAGTAGCTGGCGGAGCAGCGGCTCCGCCGTCATCTGCCGCAGCGCCCCGAAGGCGCCGAGGGCCAGGCCCTCGATGAGGACCTGCATGCCGAGGAACTTGACGTCCCAGCGCCCGTCCGTCATCAGCGCGTCGATGATGGTGAAGAGGTTGTCGTTGACTTGGTACAGCTTCTGCAATTTCTCGGTGAGGTAGGCGTGGAAGACTTCCACATGCCGCCCCTCGTCCACCACCTGCGAGGAGCCGTACAGCTTTGCGTCGAGCCAGGGGACGGCCTCCGTCACCTGGCAGGCGGCAAACAGCGCACCCTGCTCGCCGTGGAGGAACTGGCTCAGCACCCAGGCCAGCACGGCGTGCAGCTGCGCGGTGCGCTCGGGCGTGGAGAGGGCGTCCCAGTGGGGCGTGCCGAAGACGGGGTGGAATTCATCCGGGACCAAGCGTCGCGTCGGGGAAGCCGGGTCGACGTCCGTCTTCCAGTCAAGGTGGGTGGTGGCATTCCACTGGGACGTCTTGGCCGCCTCGTAAAGGCGGGCCAGCGCCGGGTGGTCGCGCAGGTAGCCCCAGTCGAAGTGCGCCCGGTGCGCCGCCGGCATGTGCGTGAAGTCATGGCCCCGGGCTCCCTCCAGCACCAGGCCCCGGTAGGCCGGGCCCAGAAGCGACGACAGCACCTTGAGGTTGCCGCTGGCCGAAGCCTCCTTCCACAGCGGGCCGGACTGGACGAGGTTGTGCACCACTCTGCCGAAGCTGGCCATCGGTGGCACGCTGCCGGAGTGTTGACCCGCGGGTCAAGCAGACGTCGGGGGGACGGCGCCGGGCCCGGCAGGACGCGCGGGGAAGGGCAGTGAAGCGCCGCCTCTTCGAGGTGGCCCCCGCCGAGGCCGGCCCGCTGGTGCCCCTGTTGTCGGCGCGACTGGGCCTCGCCCGCGCCGACGCCGAGGCGCTGCTGGTGCGCGGCGCGGTGTACCTGGGCGGCCGCCGCCTGCAGGGCACGGCCAGCTTGGCCAGGGCCGGAGACCGGGTGATGGTGGTTCTCGAGGAATCCGGCCGCTCGGTACTGGCGGAGGAGGCGCCACGTCCGCCCCTGAGCGTCTTGTACCAGGACGGGGCGCTTCTCGCGGTGGACAAGCCAGCCGGGCTACCGGCCCAGCCGACACCCGGCGGGGCCACCAGCCTCACCGCCCTGGCCTCGGCCCACCTCGGGACACAAGCCGGCCTGGTGCACCGGCTGGACCGGGGAACGACGGGCCTCACTCTCTTCGGCGTGACGGCCGAGGCCACCCGCGCCCTCAGCCTCGCCTTCCGCAACGGCCGTGTCCGAAAGCAGTACCTCGCCGCCACGGGGCCCAACCTTCCCGGCACACGGCACCGTCTCGCTTCCCCTGTCCCGGGACCCAAGTCGCCCCGGACGCTGGCGCGCCTCGGCGAAGGCCCATGGCCTCGCGGCGGTGAGCGACTTCCGCCGGCTGGGCCAAGTCGAGAGCTACGCCCTGGCCGCGCTTTGGCCGCGCACAGGACGGCAGCACCAGCTGCGGGCCCACCTGGCCTCCCTGGGGGCGCCGCTCCTCGGCGACGTGCTGTACGGCGGGGCGTCCAGCCCGGCCGGGCGGCCGCTGCTGCACGCCCACGCGCTTGTCTTCCCGCACCCCGAAACGGGGGAGGAAGTCACCCTGGTGGCCCCACTGGCGGCGGACTTGGCGCGCCTGTTTGCCGAGGCGCAGGTGGCGGTCCCCCAGGGGCCTGCCTGGACGGACTGAGAGTCGTCGCCGGCGCGCCCGGCCCAGGGCCTCACGCCAGTCGGATTCGCCGCAGGCCGAAGAGACACAGCGTGGCCGACGCCAGCATGGCCAGGCCGACGCTGACGAAGCCCACCGTCACCACGCCTTCCTGCCAGGGCACAGCGCTGTGGCCGGCTGCCGTAATCGGGTTCAGTGATGCCGTTCCCAGGATTGCCGCCAGCACGGTGACGGCCCAGTTGGCGTATGTGCCGTACAAGGCGGTCCAGTACGCCGCTGCCTTCGCGGGCAGGGCCAGCCGCACGTCCATCCAGACAGCGCCCAGGGCGACCAGGAAGGTGCCGTTCAACACCCCTTGCAGGTGGGCCGCCAGCCCCATCCGCGGGTTGGTGAACTTCTGCTCAACGAGGCCGGTGACGAGACCGAGCAGGAACAAGAAAAAGCCATGCCACAGCAAGCGACGTCGGGAGTCCTCCATACGCACTTCCTCTCGCGTCCTTGATGGCACGCGCTGTGGAATGTCGCAATAACGTCCGGGACGTCTACGGTAACTTGAAGACTCGCATGCGCATTCTGTCCTGGAACGTTCTCGCCGACGCGTATGTCCGTGCGAGCTACTACCCGCGCACTGACCCAGCACTGCTTCGGCCCGGAGCGCGGACCTTGGCCATCCTCGACCACATCGCTGCTGAACCCGCGGACGTCTTCTGCCTGCAGGAGGTCGAGCCTGCCCTCGTCAGCGCCGCACGGAGGCGTCTTTCTGGCTGGGCCCTGTACTTCGAACCGAAGCGCGGCAGGCCAGACGGGTGCGCTGTCCTGGCGCGGCCCGACATCGCGCTGACGGCCGTCCGCGCCCTGGTGTTCGCCGACGGGGCGCCCGACCGCAAGGACTCCGGGCACATCGCCCTCCTCGTTCAGACGCAAATCGCCGGGTGCGTTGTCGGCATCGCCACGACGCACCTTCGCTGGGATGCGCCGGGCACGCCGCCTGCGTCGCGCTGGGCGGTGCGCCAGGTGAACGCGCTGCTTCAGCAATTCCGCGACGCGGCCCATCCCTGGGTGGTGTGCGGCGACCTCAACATCGAGGCCGATGACCCGGTGTACGCGATGCTGCTCGACTTCGGCTTGGTCGACCCGGCGGCGGGCGTGCTGCCTCCGACCGCGAATCCCAGCGGACGCGCGCGGAGAATCGACCACATCCTGCACACCCCTGGGCTGGCCGTCGTGCCGCTGCCGACCGCAGTCATCGACGACGAGACACCGCTCCCCTCGTCGGCAATGCCTTCGGACCACGTCCCCATCGGCATTGAGGTGCAGGGCTTCTCGCCGAACGGCGCCCATCCGGGGTGAACGGCCCCGTTCCCAAGCCCCCGGGACCCCCCTTTCTTGGCGCGGCCTTCCACGCGGTGTCGTTGGACGTGCCCGGTGCCGTCGGGCCCTTGGGACGCCTTGGGGGGGGAAGCGTTCGGGCCCCAGTTTCCCCCCGGGGGGGCTAGAGAACCACCCGCAGGGTGGCCACGAAGAGGTTTCCCACGCCGGTACAGGACTGCTGGTAGCCGACGTCGAAGCCGCCCTTGTCCACCACGATGCCGAGGCCGACGGTCAGGTAGACGGTGGAGCGCACGTACTGGGTGCGGGTGTACCAGTCGGCGCCGGCGCGGATGAAGAGGCTGTTGCCGAGGGCCACCTCGGTGCCGAAGAGAAGCTTGGGGTGAAACTCGTGCGGGCCGAAGTTGGCGAGGGCGTCGATGGCGAGCCGCACCGGGCCGAACCTCAAGCCAGTACTCAAATCGAAGTAGCGGCCCAGTTGCACCGGGTGGTTGGTGTTGATGAGGTTGTGGCCGGCGAAGCCCAGAGTGGCGACGGTGCCAATCTTGAAGGCGGCCCCCACGTCCAGGCTGGCGGCGTTGATGTGCAGGTCGCTCTCGGTAATCCAGTGCGAGGAGACGCCGATGCTCATGTAGTCGGCCACCGGAACGCCAAAGGCGAACACCTGCTGATAGCCGCTGATGTAGCGGGTGGTGGTGCCTGTCGGGGTGACAGTGGTGAGCGGCTGCGAGAGGTAGTGAAAGCTGTACCCGGCGGCCAGCGGCGAGGACTGGCTGTCGCGGACGTAGCTGGCGACGTACCACTCCTGGTTGCCGAAGTCGTAGGCGCCACCGGCGTCCATCTGGAAGAACTTGAAGAGGGCCAGCGCTGCCGGGTTCCCGTCGACGCCGACAGCGGTGGTGCCGAGCGCCCGGTAAGCGCCACCCATCGACAGCTCGCGCGCCTCCAGGGCCTGGTCGAAGCCGATGGGCTGCGCCAGGGCGGCCGAGGCCGCCAGGAGCGGCGCGAGGACGAGCGCGGGCCGGAGCATGAGGCGAAGCCGCATCCTGCCCAGAGTGTACGACGTTGCGGTCAACCCACCAGGAAGACGCTGGAGCCGGTGGTGCGGCGGCCTTCCAGGTCGCGGTGCGCCTGAGCGGCTGCCCGCAGGGGGTATTCCTGGTTGATGTGGACTTTCAGTACTCCCGGGCCACCAAATCGAATACCTCGGCGGCGCCTTGCAAAAGGTCCGTGCGCTTGGCGGCGTAGGTCATGAGGGTGGGGCGGGTCACGAAGAGGGAGCCCTTCGGGCCCAGCAGTCCGAGGTCCAGCGGGGGCGGGGCGCCGGAGGAGGAGCCGAACATGGCGAGCAAGCCGAGCGGCGCGAGGCAGTCCAAGGACAGAAGCATGGTGTCCTTGCCCACCGAGTCGTACACCACCGACGCCTTGGCGCCCTGGGTCAGCTCCCCCACCAGCTGGACGAAGCGCCCGGGGTTGGACGCGTCCAGGACCAGCGGGTACTGACAGCCGTTGGCGCGGGCCAGCTCCGCCTTCTCCGCCGTCCCTACGCTGCCGATGACGGTGGCCCCCAGGTGACGCAGCCACTGGCACAGCAACAGCCCGACCCCTCCCGCCGCGGCGTGCACCACCACCGTCTCCCCGGCCTTCACGACGTGGGTGCGCCGGACCAGGTACTGCGCGGTGAGTCCCTTCAGCAGCACCGCGGCGGCCTGCCGGTCGGTGACGCCCTCCGGCACCGGCACCAGGCGCTCCGCCGGGATGAGGCGCTCCTCAGCGTAGGCGCCCAGCGGGCCGGTGGCGTACGCCACCCGCTGCCCGACGTGCAGCCCCTCCACACCCGGGCCAATGGCACTCACCACCGCGGCGGCCTCCAGCCCCAGGCCGGACGGAAGCGGCACCGGGTAGTGGCCCGTCCGGTGGTAGGTGTCGATGAAATTCAATCCCACCGCGGTGTGCCGCAGCTTGACCTGCCCCGGGCCGGGGTCTCCCACCACGGCGTCGTCGAGTTGCAGCACCTCGGGGCCGCCCGTCCGGTGGATGCGGATGACGAGACTCATGGGACGTTCTCCTGTTGCCCCGGGAACAGGGGCCGCACGGGCATCAGCCCGGGCTGGCGAGGCGTTGGCGACGGGCTTGAATGAACGAGCGAATGGCCACCACCACGTAGCCGAGGCACAGCACGGCGGTGACGCTCTGGGCCACCACCGCCAGCGGGCGGGCCACCGTCTGGCCCGACAGCAGCGCCGGCAGCTGCAGGACGCCCCGAAGCGAGCCGAGCACCCCCAGCAGCGCCAGCAGCACAGCGGCGTGCATGGCATGCATGCGGGCCTTGGGCTTGCGCGCCAACGCTGCACAGACACCTATCAGCACTCCCAGGACGGCCGGGATGAGCGCCGTGGGGGCGTGGGCTCCAGAGGCGAGGAAGCCCCCCAGCCCCACCGCCATCAGCAGCACCGCGAGGAAGAAGGTAATTGCTGGCATGTGGGGGCGGGATGTAACAGGGACCGGGGTGCGCCTGCTATGGTGCCGCCCCTTCCCGGATGAAACGGCTCCTCTTGGTCTGCCTGCTCGGGCTGGCCGGCACGGCCGCCGCCTACGTCCTTCCCGGCGGCGCCATTCTGCGTCGCCTGGTGGAAGCCCGGGAAGAATTGCACCTGGTGGGGGCCAAGGTGGAGGGCACCCTCGCCCTGTCCGGGGGCGCCATGGCCGAGCTTTCCACGGAGCTGCCGGAGTACCGCACGGACGCCGCCTTCCTGCTGCGCGTTCCGGGCCGCTGCCGGCTGGACGCCACCACGCCGCAAGGCAAGCCCCTGGCCGTGGTGGAGGCGGGCGGACGCCGGCGGGTGGAGGGGCCAACGGTGGCCGCCCTGGGCGTCGCCGTGCAGGAAGTCTGCGCCCTGCTCGCCCTGCGCTCGGCGTCCGAGGGCGATGCGCGCAGTGGCCTCGAGCAGCACCTGCGCACCCTCAAGGTGGACACGCAGAAGACGGCGCTGGGCCGGCTGGGCGGGCAGGTGGTGTACGTCCTCGGGGGGGACAAGTCGACGGACAGCCAGCTGTGCGTCTTCAAGGAAAGCTTCCTGCCGGCGCGGATGCGCTTTACCGACGACAAGGGCGTGGCGTGGGACGTGCGCTTCTCGGACTACGCCTCTCCGGCCACCGGCGGCTGGTTCCCGCGGCTTCTGGAAGTCTCACGCGGCACCGAGTTGCAGGCGCGCTTTACCACCGTCCGCGGCGACAGCCACGCCAGCGTGCCCGAGCGTCTGTTTTAGGCGTGCCGACGGGGCCGCGCGCCTTCGGTACCAGTCGGCCCACTGTCGGGGGGCGGGGGTAGTCCCCGTAAGGGATTGTGGTGGACGCTCCTCCTTGTGCTTCGGTCGCCGTCGGACGGCCCGTCGCCGGCCCCTTCACCTACCTGCTGCCGGCGGGGCACACCGGGCCGCTGCTTCCCGGGCAGCGGCTGCTGGTGCCCTTCGGCCGGGGCCGCGCCCTCGGCTTCTATCTCGGGCCGGCCGAGCCGCCCTCCGGCGCCGTACTGAAGCCCATTGCCCAGGTGCTGGAGACGGAGCCGGCGCTGCCGCCGGATGTCTTCGGCCTCCTCGCCTTCGCCGCGGCCCACTACCGCTACCCGCTGGGGGAGGCCCTCCGGGCTGCGCTGCCGCCCGGCCTCACCCAGGCCGTCGAGGACAGGCCCGTCACTCCGGCTGGGGTCAAACGCGTCGTCGCCACAGCGGCCGCTGCCCAGGCCGCCCTGGCCCGGGCCCCGGCCCAGGCGGCCGCGCTGGGCTACCTCCTCGCCGTCGGCGGGAGCGCGGAGTTGGATGAGTTGGTGCGCGCCGTGCCAGGGGCCCGCGAGGCCGTCCGTCGCCTGGTGGCCCGGGGCCTGGTCCAGGTGGAGACGCTGGAGGTGGTGCCCCTCATCCGGGCGGGCTTCGGCCAGGGACGCCCGGCGCGCCTGACGGAGGGGCAAGCGGCCGCCGTCCAGGCCGTCACGGAAGCGCTGGACGCCTCCGCCTTCCGACCCTTTCTGCTCCAGGGCGTGACGGGAAGCGGCAAGACGGAGGTGTACCTGCGGGCCGCCGAATACGCGCTGGCCAGCGGCAAGGGCGCCCTGGTGCTGGTGCCGGAGATTGCCCTCACCCCGCAGCTGGTGGGCCGCTTCCGCAGCCGCTTCGGTGCGCAGGTGGCCGTCCTGCACAGCGGGCTGTCCGACAGGCGAGCGGCGTGGACACTGGCAGGCGCTGCGCGCTGGCCGCGTCCGCCTCGCGGTGGGGGTGCGCTCGGCGGTGTTTGCCCCGGTGGCGCGTTTGGGCCTTCTGGTGGTGGACGAGGAGCACGACCCGTCCTTCAAACAGGACGAGAAGCTGCGCTACCAGGCCCGGGACTTGGCCGTGGTGCGGGGGCGCGACTTGGGCGCGGTGGTGGTGCTGGGCTCGGCCACGCCCTCGCTGGAGAGTTACGAGAACGCCCGCCGCGGTCGCTACCAGCTGCTGGAGTTGCCGGCCCGCGTGGACGACCGGCCCTTGCCGACGGTGCAACTGGTGGACTTGCGCCGGCGCCCGCGCGTCAGCGGCGAACCGCCCCCGGCGCTGGCGGAGGAAAGCGCCCAGGCGCTGTCCGAGACACTGGCCCGCGGGCAGCAGGCCATCCTCTTCCTCAACCGCCGCGGGCACAGCACCACCCTGGTGTGCCAGGCGTGCGGACAGTCCCTCTGCTGCCGGCAGTGCGACGTCGCCCTGACCCTGCACCTGTACCCGCCGGCCGTGCAGTGCCACTACTGCGGCGCAACCCATGCCGTGCCCGAGGTATGCCGGGCGTGCGGAGGGCCGCTGCTTCGCCTCGGCAGTGGCACCGAACGGGTGGAGGCGGAGGTCCAGGCGCGCTGCCCCACTGCCCGGGTGGCGCGGCTGGACCGCGACAGCGTGGGCACCGGGGAGCGGCTGACGGAACGGCTCGCCGCCTTCGCCCGGGGAGAGCTGGACGTGCTGGTGGGCACGCAGATGGTGGCCAAGGGGCATGACTTCCCCGGCGTGACGCTGGTGTGCGTGGTGTCCGCTGACACCGGGCTCTTGCTGCCGGACTTCCGCGCCGCCGAGCGCACCTTCCAGCTTCTCACCCAGGTGGCGGGCCGGGCGGGGCGTGGGCAGGACGTGGGCCGGGTGCTGGTGCAAACCTACAACCCCGAGGCCCAGCCGGTGGCGCGCGCCGCCGCCCACGACTTCGTCGGCTTCGCCGCGCGGGAACTCGAATGGCGCCGGGCCCTTGCCTACCCGCCCTTCTCCCGGCTGGCGGCCATTCGGCTGGAGGGCGCGGACCCAGGCCGCACCGCCTCGGGCGCCCGGGCACTGGCCAACCTCCTCGAGAGGAGCCTGCCGCCGGCGGCCTCCGGCGTGCGGCTGCTGGGCCCGGCCCCGGCGCCGCTGTCTCGCCTGAAGGGGCTGGCGCGCTGGCAGCTTCTCCTCAAGGCTCCGCAGCACCGGGTGCTTCGGCCGGTGCTGGACGCCGCCGAGAGGGCCCTTCCGTCGCTGCCCCAAGGCGTCCGCGGCATCCTCGACGTCGACCCGGGGGCCATGCTGTAGGCTTGCCGGAAGCGTCCAAGGCTTCCCCACCCCACATGCCTCCGCCCCTGCTCTTGGTGCACGATGACCTCGCCACCATCGCCGCCGTGCGGAGGGCGCTGACGCGCGCCGGCTACCCCTTGCACCTGGCGACGTCCACCGCCGACGCCCTGAGCGCCGTGGAACAGCTTGCCCCGTCCGTCATTCTGCTGGCGCCGGCGGTGGAGGGCGGTCGCGGCGACAGCTTCCTGGCTGAGCTGCGCGCCCGGCCCGCCGGGGGTACGACGCCGGTGGTGCTTCTGGGCGAGGCGGTGCCGGGCCACGCGCTGCCGGTGGTGGGCCTGCCCTTGGACGCGCAGGCACTGGTGCAGACGGTGCAGGACGTCCTGGCACCGCCGGAGATGGAAGGCGACGACGTGCCCCTCCTCGACCCGGGCCAGATGGAGGAATTGCCCCCGCTGGTGGACGCCGCGCTGGCGGAGGCCGAAGCGGACCTCGAGGCAGAGGCCTTCGCCAGCCTGCGCGCCCCGCCCGCGGCGGCGCCGCCTGCCCCCAGCAATGCCAAGGAAGTGGCGGCGGCCGAGGCCTTGACGCACGCCGCCTGGGAGGAGGCAGACCAGGCGCGCGCCCGGGCCAAGGCGGCGGAGCAGGCGCGGGCTGAGGCCGAGGCAGCGCGGGCCAAGGCGGAGGCGGCGCTGCGTGCCTACCAGCAAGCCGAAGCGGCCGAGCGTGCCCGCCGCACCGAAGCGGAGGCGCGGGCGCTGGCTGAGGCGGAGGAGGCCCGGCGGCTGGAAGGGGAGGCGCGCTCCGCGCAGGCGCAGGTGGAGGAGGCGCGCGCGCGGGCCGAGGAGGCCGAAGGCGCTGTCCGCGCGGCGCAGGCGCAGGGCACGGCCGAGGCAGAACTGCTGGCCAGGGCGCTGCGGGAAGAGGCTGGCCGGCGGACCCGCGAGCTGGCCGTGCAGCAGCGACTGCGCGCGGAGGCCGAGGCCCGCGCCGAGGCCGAGGCGCAGGCCCGGGCAGCTGGCGAGGCCCGCGCCGCGGCGGAAGTGGCCCGGCTGTCCGGCGAGTTGCGCGAGCGCGAGGAGGCTGCCGCCCGAGCCCAGGCGGAGGCGGAGGCGCGCGCGGCCGAGCAACTCAGCCGCCTCGCCCAGCAGGTGGAGGAACGTGACGCCGCGGCGCAGCGGGCGCGCTCGGAAGTCGAGGACTGGGCGGCCCGCGAGCGACAGGCCGTGTCGCAGGCCGAGAGGGCCGAGGCCCAGGCCCAGGCGCTGGAAGTGGAAGCGGCCCAGCTGGCCGAACGGCTGGCCCAGGGCGAGCGCGCCGCCCTGGAGGCGCTGGCCCGCGCGGAGGAGGCCCTGCGGCGCGAGCGCGCCACCGGCGAGGCGCTACGCGGCGAGTTGGCCGCGGTCCGCGCCATGCCCGCTGCCGCGCCGGCGCCCGTCCCCGACGTCGCACCGTCCCCGCCGTCGCTGCCGCCGGCGCCGGTGCGGCGAGCCGGGCCGCGTCCGCCCCCGCGCGAAGTGGCCCCCGTTCCGTCCGGAGGCACGGCGGCGGCGCGCCTGGAGTGGGGCGCAGCGGACGGCGGGCGCGTCAGCCTCGAGCAGCTGGCCGCCCTGGTGCTGCGGCTGGCCGCGGTACACGCCACGGCGCGGCTGGAACTCCGCGCCGGGGAGACGCTGCGCATTCTCTGGCTGCAGGACGGGGCGCTGGTGGGGGCTGCCTCCACCCACCCGGCCGAGGCGCTGGTGCAGGTGGCCCTGGGCGAGGGCCTTCTGGACGGCGCGACGGCGGCACAGGCCCGGGCCTCCCGCCTCCCGGACGAGGCCCTGGCGGCGGAGTTGGTGGACCGCGGCGCCCTCCAGGAGGCCGAGGTGGTGCCGCTTCTGCAGCGCTGCACCGAGGCCCGCGCCCTGGAGGCCCTCTCGGAACGGGACAGCGCCTACCGGCTGGCCGCGGACGACGCCCCGCCCACCGGCGGCTGCGCCCCCGCCCGGCCCCTGCCGGCCGTGCTGGCCGAGGCGCTTCACCGGACGCTGACGCCCGAGGAGGTAGCAGCGCACAGTCAGGGCCCCCACGCCATTCCCCAGCGGCTGCGGTGGGAGGACCTTCTGCCCTTCGAATTCAAAGAGCGCGAGCGGCGCCTCCTCGAGGCGGTGGACGGCGAGCGCACCGTGCTTGAGCTGTTGAGCCGCAGCGGCATCCGCCAGGAGCTGGGCCTGCGCGCGCTGGCGGTGGCGGAGGTGCTGGGCCTCCTCGAGGTGGCCGCCCCAGAGACGGCCGCCGCCCCAGCGCTGGACCCGGGCGTCGAATTGGAGCGGCTGCAGCAGAAGTGGGCGGCCGCCGAGGAGGCGGACTACTTCAGCGTCCTCGGGCTTCCCAGAAACGCCGGGACGGAGGAAGTGCAAAGGGCCCATGCGCGGCTCGCCGCGGAGTTCCACCCGCTGCGCTACGCGGGGCATCCGGACCCAGCAGTCCCGGCCCGGGCCGCCCGCCTCCAGTCGCTGCTGGACGAGGCGGCCTCCGCCCTCGGTGATGAGCGGCTGCGCCGGGCCTACGCGCGCTCCCTCGTGGACTCCGAGGGCACCACCCGTGGTTAACTTCAGCCCGGCATGGTGCGCGACATTCTCCTCTGGCCCCACCCCCTGCTGTCCCAGGTGGCTGCTCCCGTGGACGCAGTGGATGCGTCCGTGCAGGCGCTCATTGGCGACCTCTTTGACACCATGTACGCCGCGCCGGGCGTCGGGCTGGCGGCGCCCCAGCTGGGCGTCCTGCGCCAAGTCATCGTCCTGGACACCCGGGCGCGGCAGCCGGAGTCGTGTCCCATCGCCATGGTCAACCCCCGCCTGGTCGTCCTGGCCGGCACCACCACCTACCGGGAGGGCTGTCTGTCCATTCCCGGGGAGGCCGAGGAGGTGGAGCGCGCGGAGCGCGTCAGCGTCGAGTACCTCGACGAGTTGGGCCAGCCCCACCGCCTGGATTGCGAGGGGCTTTTGGCCATCGCCGTGCAGCACGAGACGGACCACCTGGTGGGCCGCGTGTACCTCGACCATCTCTCCCCGCTGACGCGCGTCCTCATCCGCCAGCGCATGCGCCGGCGCAAGCGAGAGCGGGCGCAGGCCCGCGCGGTGCCGGTCGGCGAGGCGCTCTAGGGCTTTCGTTTACGGGTGCCGCGGGCGGCCAGGGGCTTGGCCTTCGGCACGCCCACCTTGGGGCAGAGGGCCGCCACCACGCAGCGGTCGCAGGCGGGCTTTCGGGCAAAGCAGGTCCGCCGGCCATGCCACACCAGCAGCTGGTGCCCGTGGGCCCAGTCTTCCTGGGGGAAGAGGGCCTGGAGGTCCGCCTCGATGCGGTCCGGGATGAGGCTGCGGCTGAAGCCCAGTCGCCGAGCGAGGCGCCGGACGTGGGTGTCCACCGGGAAGGCTGGCTCCCCACCGATGTGCACCGTCACCACACCCGCTGTCTTGTTGCCGACGCCGGGCAGCGCCGCCAGGGCGGCGCGGCTGCGCGGCACCTCGCCACCATGGCTGTCCAGCAGCGCTGCGGACATGGCCTTCAGCGAGCGCGTCTTGGCCCGGAAGAAGCCGCAGCTGCGGATGAGCTTCTCCACCACCGGGGTCGGGGCGGGCGCCATCGCCCGGGCGTCTGGAAAGCGGGCAAAGAGCGCGGGCGTCACGAGATTCACCCGCTTGTCGGTGCACTGGGCGGCCAGGAGAACGGCCACCAGCAACTCGAAGGGCGTCCGGTAGTCGAGTTCGATGTGGGCCCCCGGCATGGCCGCGTCCAAAGCGCGCAGGACTTGGCGGGCGCGCGCTGCGCGTGCGGCATGGTTCTCGCGGGGCATGGTGCGGACGCCTTATAACCCTCGGCCACTCCCATGCCCTCGCACCCCGCCGACTTTCGCTCCGACACCGTCACCCGTCCCACCCCGGCCATGCGCGCCGCCATGGCGGCGGCCGAGGTGGGCGACGACGTCTACGGGGAGGACCCCACCGTGCGCCGCCTGGAGGAGGTGACCGCCCAGCGGCTGGGGCACGAGGCCGGCCTCTTCGTCCCTTCCGGGACGCAAGGGAACCAGATTGCGGTGGGCGTCTTCTGCCGCCCCGGCGACGAGGTCCTGCTGGACGCCAACAGCCATCCGGTGCACTACGAGGGAGGCGCGGTGGCCGCGCTGTGGGGCGCCCAAGTCCACCCCCTCGTCTCCACCCGCGGCATCTTCACCGAGGCGCAGGTGCAGGGCGCGGTGCGCAGGGAGGACGACCATGCGCCGCGCAGCCGCCTCCTCATCCTGGAAAACACCCACAACCGCGGCGGCGGCACGGTGTGGCCGCTGGAGACCTTCCGTCGCGCGGTCGCTGTGGCGCGTGCGCATGGCCTGTCCGTCCACCTCGACGGGGCGCGGCTGTGGAATGCCGAGGCCGCCACCGGCCTCAGCGTGCGCAGCTGGGCTGAGCTGGCCGACTCCGCCACGGTGGCCTTCAGCAAGGGCCTCGGCGCCCCGGTGGGTTCAGTGCTGGCGGGCAGCCGCGATTTCATCCGACAGGCCCGCCGGTTGCGGAAGCGCCTGGGCGGCGGCATGCGCCAGGCCGGCATCCTCGCCGCGGGCGCGCTGCATGCCTTGGAGCACCACATGGCGCGCCTGGCCGAAGACCATCGCCACGCGCGCCTCCTCGCCGAGGGTCTCTCGGCGCTCCCCGGCGTGGAGGTGGACCTGGCGCGGGTGGAAACCAACATGGTGTATGCCGACTTCCCCTGTCAGGCCGAGCAGGCCGTGGCCCGCCTGCGGGAGGCATCCGTGCTGAGCCACGCCGTCGGCCCGCGCACGCTGCGCTTCGTCTGCCACCTGGACGTGGGTGCAGCCGATGTCCAACGGGCGGTCGAGGCCGCCGGCCGTCTGGTGGCGGACGTCGCCCGGCCAACCCCGGGGGCGAGGGTGGATTAATGCCTTTTCAGGGGGGGCAGAGGTGGGTAGAAGTCGCCCCCTCTTGCACCGTTCCCCACTCGCCCCGCTGCTCGCCCTCGGCCTCACCGGGTGTGCCACCGCCCAGCTGGCAGCGCCACCTCTCACCCTGACGCCCGCCGCCCGCCTCGGCGAGGAGGCGCCGCCCGTCGCCGTGGCGCCCCCACCCCCGCCTGACGTGCTGCCCCTTCCGGTGGAGCCCGTGCCCGGGGACATTCTCCGCGAGCGTCTGGTGCGCTTCGTGGCCGACGCGCAGCTGGCGCGCGCGATGGCCTTGCCGGGCGACGTCATGCCCAGCGCGCAGCTGGCCCGCTGGGAAGCCGTCGTGACGGACGTGGAACGATTTCTGGCGACCGAGACGTCGGCGGATGACGTCTCGGCCGTCCGGGCGCTGGTGCAAGCCGTGCTGGAATTGGACGCGCGGGCCTACCGCGAGGTGCCGGAGCCGCTGCGCGACGCCATCCAGGTACGCCTGGCCGCCCTGGAGGCGCGCTTCGCGGTGGTCAGCCCGGCTGCAGTGGGACCGGCCGGCTACCGCTGGCCACTCTCCACCGTCCGGGTGACGAGCCGCTTCGGCAAGCGCTTTCATCCCATCCAGCGGCGCTGGAAGCTGCACGCTGGCGTGGACCTGGCGGCGGACCGCAATGAGCCCGTGCTGGCCGCGGGCGCGGGCATGGTGGTGCGGGCCGGGGTGGACAGCCGGCTACGGCTACGAGGTGGAGATTCAGCACGCCGCCGGGTTGCTGACGCGCTACAGCCACCTCGCCTCGCCGCTGGTGCTGGAGGGGACATCGGTGCAGGCCGGGGATGCGCTTGGCCTCGCCGGGCGGACGGGGTCAGCCACCGGCGTGCACCTGCACTTCGAGTTTGTCCGGGCCGGGGTGCCGCGAGACCCGCTGAAGGAGTTCCGCAAGCTGGTGGCCGCGCCCGCGCCCAGGGTGGTCATCCTCACCCCGTCGCCACAAGAGCGGGGGAAGAAGGCGAAAGACGTACACGCCGAGGAGCCGGGCGCCTGAGCCCGGTCGGGCTACACTCTTTCTTAAGAGTGTGAGCGCCCCTCCCGTCGCGTCGTTGTGGTGGCAGGCGCTGCTTGGGGCGAGCCTCCTCTTGCTTGCCCAGTCTTGCCGCAGCGCACGGACGCATCGCGAGGCTGAGGTGCCCGCGCCTGCCCCGGCCTCCCCAGGGCTCGAGCTGTGGGTGGACGCCGCCGTTGCGCCCGGTGGCGACGGGAGTCGCCCCCGTCCATTGCGACGCCTGCAGGACGCGCTGGTGGTGCCAGCGCCCAGCCGACGGGTCCACCTGGCAGCTGGCCTTTACCCGGGCCCCTTCGTCGCGACCGACGGCACGCAGTTGGTGGGTGGGAGCGCGGCGGTCCTCACCGCGGCAGCCGGCGTCACCGTGCTGGAAGCCCGGGGCGCGGTGAGTCTGGAGCAGGTGCTGGTCCAGGGCGGGACGCTGGGCATCCGTGGCACTGGCGCGCTGCGGCTGACCCAGGTGCAGTTCAGCGGCCAGCGCCTCGGCGCCCTGCTGTTGGCCGGGGGCGGCACGCTGCAGGCCAGCTCGTGCCGCTTCGAGGCCAGTGTCAGCGAAGGGGTGGCGGTCGCGCTCGAGCCCGGGGTGCGCGTGCAGCTGTCCGGCTGCACCTTCGAAGGGCCCTGGCGCCGCGGCGTGGAAGCGCGAGCGCCGGCTGTCCTCTCCATTGCCGGGACCGGGTTTCGCGGGCCGGTGACGGCGCTCCACCTGCGCGGCGGCAGCGCTGAGCTGTCGGACGTCACCATCGGCGAGGGTCGCGGGCCGGCGCTGTACGTCACCTCCGGGACGCTGGGGCTTCACCGCGTCCAGGTGAGCGGCCACGAGTACGCGCTGCTCACCGGGACGGATGCGGTGGTGGAGGGCGAGGACGTGACGTCCACGCGCGCCGACCGCGCCGGCGTCGGGCTGGTGCATGCCAAGGCGCACTTCCGGCGCCTCACCATCACCTCGGCCGGCACCTTCGGTGGCCTGCAATGCGTCGCCTCCGACGTGCGCGTGGAGGGACTGCGGGTGGAGGAGGTGGCAGGCCTCGGCGTCTCCCAGCGGGACGGCACCCTAACGCTCGACGACGTGGTGGTGACGCGCACCCGGGACCCGGACGGCACGGGCGGGGAAGGCATGCAGCTGCGCGGCGGCCGGGCCAACCTCACCAACGTCACCATCCGGCAGACGGCCGGCGCGTGCCTGCTGGCTGCCGAGGGGGCCGACGTCCAGCTCTCCCACGCCACCCTCGAGCACTGTCACACCGCAGGGCTGGTGGCCGACACCGGGGCCCACCTCACGGCCAGCGGCGTCACGGTGGAGTCCTCCGAGGGGCCAGGCGCGGTGGCCACCGGCGCCGGGCTGCTGGTGCTGGCCACCTTCCAGGCGCTGTCCACCCAAGGCGCCGTGTGGGCCGAGTGCGCTGGCGGCACCCAGGTGCAGGCGTGGGCGGTGGCGGGCGGCCTGCCAGCGCTGCCTTGTGTGGAGAGACTCGCGGCGCCGCCGCGGTGAGATTCCCCGGGGGGGCGCCCCTCCCTCAGCCCTGGCCGCCGCCCAGGGGCTTGGTGAGGAGGCGCCGGGCCGGCTCCCGGAAGCCCCGCTGTCGGTACAGGGTGAGCGCGGTCACGTTCTCCGGACGCACCATCAGGTGCAGGGCCCGTGTGCCGTGCGCCGCGGCGGTGGCCTCGGCGGCGGCGAGCAGCGCCCCACCGAGGCCGCGCCCGCGCGCTTCGGGCACCAGGTAGAGCTCGGTCAGGAAGCCATCCCTCCCGTTCCACTCGAGGTCGTAGCCGAAGGTGAGGACGAAGTAGCCGCAGGTCACGTCGTCCACGTCGGCCAGCCCGACGAAGCCGAGTTCCGTGTTGGCGAGGAGGTGTCGCAGGGTGCTCTCCCCACGCTCCACCGTCCAGGCGATGCCCTCCAGGCGGTTGAAGTCCACCATCATCGGCAGAAGCCGCGGGAGGTCTGCGTCGGTGGCCTGGCGGACGGTCAGCGTCATGGACGGAACGTTTGTGCCTAGCCCACCCCGGGGCCCACCGGCCAGCCCAGGCACGGGCAGCGTCCCGCCCCCGCCCTCTGGCCGAGGGACGGCGGGAGCCGCCGTCGCGGTTGAGGTAGAAGAGAGGACATGGTCAGACTTGCCATGGTCGCGGTCGCCGTGGGTGTGCTGGGCGGGGCGCCCGCGCGCGCCGAGCAGGCAGCCAAGGACGGGGAGGCGACGGTGGACGGCTTCCTCACCGCCGTGAAGCGGGGGGACTTCAAAGCGGCGGCCTCCCATTTCGACGCCAACCTCAAGCAGGCCCTTCCGCCCAAGGAACTGGCCTCCGTCTGGAAGTCGGAGACGGAGAAGTTCGGGGCACTGGTCAGCTGGGCCCCCGTCCAGCACGCCACCACAGACGGAAAGGACGTGCGGCTGGTGGCGCTGAAGTTTGACCACGGGGAGTTGCGGATGATTCTGTCCATCACCCCCTCGACCCAGGAACTGGCCGGCATTTCCTTTATCCCGGTTCCGCCGCCCCCCCCGGCCCCCCAGTAGGCCCAGAGACCGGGCGGAGTCCCCGCCCCCGGGGGGCCCCGGGGCTTACAGGGGCGTCGCGCGCTCGGCCACCCAGGCCACAATGCGGGGGTACACCTCGCTCGGCGCGCCGCCGCCGAAGAGGAGGTCCCCGTGCCCATAGTCCAAGCTCTCCCCACTCTCCCGGCCGAACAGCATCACCGTCTTGTCCGGTGAACCCAGAAGGGCCGCCTGGCGTGAGATGGCCGTCGGGGGGGCCAGGCCGTCCCGCGTTCCCCCCAGCACCAGCACCGGCTGGGTGACGGCGCTCAGCCGGGCGCGGTAGTCGGTGCCCCCGTCCCGACTGCAGAAGCGGTCGTGCGCCGTCCAGTCGTCGAGCTGGCGGAGCAGCCGGTACCCCATGGAGTCGATGAGGTTGGCGTACATGCTGCGCAGCACCGAGGGGGCAATGGCCTTGGGGTTGATGAGGACGTCGGAGAGCGGCAGGGTCAACCGGCCCGCCCAGGGTGCGCAGGCGAGGCTGAGGAGGCGCTGGCGGAAGGCGACCGGCCAGGCAAGCCAGGTGCAGGCGCGCATCACCCGGACGAGCCAGCGCGGGTAGTGGAAGTACACCGGCGCCCCGAGCGCGCACAGTCCCCGCACCCGGCGGCCGGCGGGGCCTCCCAGCACCGCATAGCCCACCAGGCCCCCGAGGGAGTGCCCCACCCAGAACAGCTCCTTGCCGCCGGCCTCCCCCAGCAGCAGGTCCATCACCGCCGGGGCATCCTGGGTGATGAGGTCATCGGCGTCGTAGTCGAAGCGGCCGCGCCCCCGCGGCGGTCGGGAGGCCCCGGCGCCCCGCCAGTCGAGGCTCGCCACGTGGAAGCCCGCCTCGGCGAAGGCGCGGGCCAGCGAGTAGGGCGGGTCGAAGTCCAGGTTGAGGTGGTTGGTGGCCAGTCCATGACAGAGCAGGACGGGCTCCCGGAAGCGCCGCACGGAGGGCTTCCGCCGGTGGACGGCGATGTCCCAGCCATCGGCCGTGCGGGCCCACAGCCGCTCGGGTCGGTCCCCCCGGAGCCGGTAGGCGTGCCGGACGGCACGGAGGTAGCCTGCCGCGGCCAGCAGCAGAGCGACGACAATCCCACCAGCGATGCCGGGACTCATCCGCTATAGTGCCTGACCGTCTCCCGCCGGCAGAAGCCATCCACCGTCTTCCCGCAGCGCCGCGGCCGGAAGCTCGATGAAGCTCGACAAGCTCAAGTTCGTCCTGCCCAACCTCTTCACCGTCACCTCCATCTTTTGCGGGTTCTACGCACTCACCCTCTGCTCGGGCGAGCCATCCCCGGCCCAGCTTTACCAGGCCGCCCTGGCCATTTTCTTCGCCATGTTCTTCGATGGCTTCGACGGGCGCGTGGCCCGCCTCACCCGGACGCAGAGCCAGTTCGGGGTCGAGCTGGACAGCCTGGCAGACGTCATCTCCTTCGGTGTGGCACCGGCCATGCTCGTCTACAAGTGGGCGCTGGCCCCCTTGGGCTTCATCGGCCTCTTCGTCGCCTTTCTCTACGCGGCCTGTGGCGCCCTGCGCCTGGCACGCTTCAACGTCATGTCGCGCCGGGCGGTAGGCTCCCGCTTCTTCGTCGGCCTGCCCATCCCCCTGGCCGCCGGCGTCATCGTCAGCGTCGTCATCGCCCACTACCTCACCCGCGGCCGGGAGCTCGGCACCGGCGCCCGGGTGCCCTACTTGGTGGTGGTTACCGTGCTGTCGCTCTTGATGGTGTCCACCTTGCGCTACCGCACCTTCAAGGACCTGCGTCTGACCGCCGCATCGCTGAGTATTTTTGGCGCCGTCTGCGTGGCCGGCGTCGTCATCGCCACCCGGCTGCACCCGGCCTACGTGCTGGTGGTGTACTTCTGCGCCTACCTGGTCCTCGGCTTCGTCGAGTCTGGGCTGTGGCTCGGCCGGCACCTGCATGCGCGCAGCGTGCAGCCCGCGGTGGGCGTCCTCCCGGAGGAAGACGAGACGGAAGCCGATGACGAGCAGGACTTCCTCTAGCGCCCCGTCAGGCCAGCCATGCGCGTCGAAGTCCTCTGCACCGGAGACGAGCTCCTCACCGGGCTGACCATCGACACCAACAGTCCTTACTTCATGGAGCGGCTGGTGGTCTTGGGCGAGCAGGTGGCTCGGGCCACCATCGTCGGCGACGTCCGCGAGGAAATCCTCAAGGCGCTCACCGCCCTCGGCGCCCGGGCGGACGTGGTGCTCGTCTCCGGCGGCCTCGGGCCCACCGCGGATGACCTCACTGCCGCCTGCGCCGCGGAGGCCGCGGGTGTCCCGTTGGTGGAGAGCGCCGAGGCGCTCGCCGCCCTGGAGGCGCGCTTTGCCCGCCGGGGCATCGTCGTCACGCCCAACAACCGCCGCCAGGCGCTGGTGCCGCAAGGGGCCGAGGTGGTCCTCAACCCCAATGGAAGCGCGCCCATGTTTTGCCTGCAGCTAGGCCAGGCGACGGCCTTCTTCGTCCCCGGCGTCCCGCGCGAATACCGCCACCTGGTGGACGCGGAAGTGCTGCCCCGCATCCGGCGGCTTCGGGCCGAGCGCCCGGACGTGGGCTTCCTCGCCTTCCGCCTGTTGCGCACGGTGGGACTGCCCGAGTCCCACCTGGACGCAAAGGTGGCACCGGTGGCCGCCGCCCACCCAAATGTCACCTTCGGCTTTCGCACGCACGCGCCGGAAAACCACCTCAAGTTGATGGCCCGCGGGCGCACCCAGGCCGAGGCGGACGCGGCCCTGGCCGCCGCCGAGGCGGCCAGCCGCGCGGTGCTGGGCAGCCACGTCTTTGGACAGGACGACGAGCGGTATGCGGCGGTGGTGGGCGGGCTGCTGCTTCAGCGCGGGCAGACGGTGGCGCTGGCGGAGAGCTGCACCGGCGGGCGGATTGCCGACCTCCTCACCTCCGTTCCCGGCGCCAGCGCCTGGTTTCCGGGGGGCGCGGTGGTGTACGCCAACGCCATGAAGGAGGCCTGGGTGGGGGTGCGCGCCGAGACGCTGAAGGCCCATGGCGCCGTCTCGGAACCGGTGGCGAAGGAGATGGCAGAGGGTGTCCGCCAGGCCGCCGGCGCCACCTGGGGGCTGTCCGTGACGGGCATCGCCGGCCCCACCGGCGGCAGCGAGGAGAAGCCAGTGGGGACGGTGTACACGGCCCTGGCCGGCCCGGCCGGCACGGTTGCGCAGAAGCACCGCTTCGTGGGGGACCGGGAGCAGGTGCGCACCTCCTCGGCCGCCGCCGCGCTGGAGAGTCTGCGCCGGGCGCTTCTGGAGACGCCGCCGTGACGCAGAAGGCGGCGGAGCCAGCACGCCCTGCCCGCGGCGCCGTGGCCGGGCTGCGGCTCATGCTGGGCGCCTACCGCACGGAACTGACGCTTTTCCTCGGCTGCTTCGTCGTGCTGGCCTGCTTCAGCGGCCCGCGCTTTCTCCGCCAAAGCGCGGCGCCCCACTTCGTCTATGCGAGCAAGGCCTGGCTCGACGGCCGACTCGACGTCGACCCGGCTGACCTGCCCAACCTCGAGGACTGGGCCTGCGTGCGCGAGAGCGCCGGGCAGAAGGTGCGGTGCGAGGGCGCGGTGCGGCCCACCGACCGCTTTTACGTCTCCTTCCCGTCCTTCCCGGCGTTGCTCATGCTGCCGTTCGTTGCCCTGCACGGCTGGCAATTCAACGACACCAGCTTCGGCGTGCTGCTGGGGGCCGCCGCCATCGCGCTCTTCTACGCCCTCTGCCGCAAGCTGACGGCCCTCGGGGACTCCCCCCGCAGCCCCAGCGAGGACGTCGTGCTGGCCCTGACGCTGGGCTTCGGCACCCTGTTCTTCTCCTGCGCCATTCGCGGGGAGGTGTGGTTCCTCGCCGAAGTGCTGGGGGTGCTGCTCACGGTGTTGTACCTGCAGGCGGCCCTGCACGCCCGGCACCCGGCCCGGGCGGGCGTCTTGTATTCCATGGCCACCCTGACCCGGACGCCTCTTCTCTTCACCGGCGTCTTCTTCGTCCTGGAGGCGGTCTGCCCGGGCCCGGACCGGCGCAGCCAGCTGGGCGAGGTGCTTCGTGCGCCGGGGCCCGCCCTGCGCCGGCTGGGCGTCTTCGCCGCCGGCGCCGCGCCGCTGGCGCTGTTGGCCGGCTGGTACAACCTCGTCCGCTTCGGCTCGCCGGCCGACTTCGGCCACCGCTTCCTTTACAACAACCGCGTCAACGCGGACATCGACGCCCATGGACTGTTCAGCCTGGCCTACCTGCCGAGAAACCTGGAGGCGGCCTTCCTCAAGCTGCCTGTGGTGCACCTGCAGCCGTTTCGGCTCAGCTATGACCCGCACGGGCTGTCGCTGTTTCTCACCATGCCCTTCCTTTTGCTTCTGCTGGTGCCGCGCGAGCGCCCGCGCCTGCACTGGCCGCTGTGGCTGACAGTGGCCGCCACCGCGCTGCCGGGCTTGCTCTACCAAAACACCGGCTACATGCAGTTCGGCTTCCGCTTCAGCCTGGACTGGACGCCTTACCTGGTGCTGCTGCTCGCCATCGGCGGCTGGTCCTTCCGCGCCGCCGGTGTGCAGCTGCTGTTGGGTCTTGGCTTCCTGGTCAACTTCTGGGGGGCGGTCGCCTTTCGCGGCTACACCGAGCTGGTCCGGCGCCTGGGCCCTCCATAGCGACGCCATGGCCGACCCATCCCCCCCGCGCTGGCACACCCGCGAGGACAGCGGGCTCCTCCTCGACCGGGAGCTGCGCTGGTTTCATGACGGCCAGCCCATCGCCCATCCGAAAATCATCGAGCTCTTCAACGAGAGCCTGGTGCCCACCGACGACGGCCGCTTCCAGCTGCGGGTGGGCAAGGACTGGGCCTACGTCACGGTGCAGGACGCGGCCTACCGGGTGACGGGCCTGGACGTCACGCAGACGCAGCTGCTTCTGCGGCTGAGTGACAGGACAGGCGAGGCGCTGGACCCCTCCACCCTGGCGCTCGACGCCGATGGCGTCCTCAGCGCGCGCGTCAAGGGCGGGCGGGCCAAGGCGCGTTTCTCGCGCCCCGCCCAGGCGGCGTTCGGCGCCCTGCTGGAGGAGTCGGCCGAGGGGGTGGCCTTGAGACTGCCCGCCGCCACAGTCCGCCTCCCCCTGTCCCCCGCCGTCCTGCAGGAGTCGCCCATATAAGGTGGTGCCGGTCAGGGCCGTCCCCTACGCGGGATGCGTTGCTGGGGCGCCCGGGGGCCGGCCGACCCATGGACGTGTGTTCCGTACCGGACGCCGCTCGCATCTGCTCAACTGCCGCGGCCATGGCACACGCCGTTCACTTCGACGCACCCCTGCAGGACGACGAGCGGCGTCGCCGGCTGTACGACGGCGACCTCTTCGTCTACTCGCCCCGCCGCACCTCGCTCGCGCTGGTGGACTTCACCCGCGGGCTGCTGCGCGAGGCGTTCGGCACGCTCGACCCGGAGACGGCGCAACACGAGATGCCGGTGAAGGACTTTGCCGAGCTGCTGGGTGTGGTGAAGCCGAAATTCATCCACCACCCGGAGAGCAAGCGGCTCCTCCAGGCGCTCCTGGTGGACATGGGGTGCGACCCGGAACGGACGTACTTCGACGTGCCGCGGCTGCGCAGCTCCACCAGCGACGCCTACCTCACCACCGGTATTGCCTATGCCTGGCACCCGCACCGCGACACCTGGTACTCGGCCCCACCCTGCCAGGTGAACTGGTGGATGCCGGTGTACGAACTGTCGGCCGACAACGCCATGGCCTTCCACCCTGGCTACTGGAACCGCGCGGTTCCCAACGACTCGGCCAACTACGACTACTACGCCTGGAACGCCAAGCACCGCGGGGCGCACGTCGTGGCGAACTTGAAGTCCGACGACCGTCCGCTGCCCCGGGCGACGGACGCGGTGGAAATCAACCCGCAGCTCCGCCTGTTGCCGCAGGTGGGCGGCCTGCTCCTCTTCTCCGGCGCGCAGATGCACTCCAGCGTGCCCAACAACTCCGGGCGCACCCGCTACAGCATCGACTTCCGAGTGGTGCACTTGGGCGACGTGGCGGAGAAGCGTGGGGCGTCCTGGTGCGACGAGCGCTGCACGGGCACCACCATGCGCGACTACCTCCGGTGCACGGACCTAATGCACATCCCGGACGAGTTGGTGGCCCTCTACGAGACACAGGCGCCCCCGTCCGACGCCGAACTCATCTACCGGCCCCGCTGACGCCCCCCCTCGCCCCAGACCTGCAAGGTCCCGACCTCCGCCCGGCACGTGTCAGGCTGCCTCCCGTGTGGCGCCCGGGCTGCGCCCGTCGGCTGGCCAGGGGCACCTTCTGACTCGGCCACCTACGCCAAGGGGGACACGACGCATGAATGCGGTGCTTCTGCTGGCCTCCGTCGGACTCGGTGCGGGACTCGCCCTGCAGGTGGCGATGAATACGCGCCTCCGCGACTTCTCAGCCGGAGCGGTGGGGGCCGCCCTCGTCTCCTTCGCGGTGGGCACCCTGGCCCTCGCCGTCGTCCTGGCGGCCCTGCGCGGGCCGTGGCCCAGCGGCCTCGGCCAGGCGCCCTGGTGGGCCTGGGCCGGCGGTCTCCTGGGCGCGCTCTACGTACTGGGCGCCGTCGTCATCGCGCCGCGGGTGGGCCCGGGGCCGCTGTTGGCGGCGGTGGTGCTGGGGCAAATGTCCGCCGCGCTTCTCCTGGAGCAGTTCGGCTGGCTGGGGACACAGCCCCATCCCGTCAACGCGGTGCGCGTCCTCGGCGTGCTTTTGATTGTGGCGGGCGCGGCGCTGGTCCGGCTCTTCTGATGGCCGCGCCGGCCGGGGTGAAGCTTCCCCCCCCCAGGGCAGCGCTCGTTTTCGCTCGCCCGGACGACGCGGTTGACGTCATATTGCGGCGACGTGGGGAGGACTCATCCCGTCCGCGCTTGCGCCATGGCTGGCCGGGGCCAGCCAGGCTGGTCCCCGGGCAGCCGGTCGACGCGACCGAGGAATTCCGAGGAGTCCGGCCTTGGCCCGGAGGAGATTCGTGCTCGACGCTTCACACGGGGTGCGGCTGTCTAGTCTCGGCCTGGTGCTTCTGACCACGGCAGCGGCGGCCGCCCCGGCGCAGACCGGCTGGACGGAAGTGCAGACGCCGCACGTCACGCTGATGACCGACCTGAACCGCGACGAGGCACGGCGAGCCGCGCTCAGCGTGGAGCGCACGCGCGCGGCGCTCCTGGCCGGCGCCTGGCCTGGCACCAAGCTGCTTCAGCCCGAGCACATCGACGTGGTGGTGTTCGCCAACCGCCAGGACTTCCAGGGTTACTTCGGGGACCGGGTGGGGGGCGTGTTCATCCATGGCGCCTACCCCCCCGTGGCCTTCCTCTACGGGCCGCCCGACAAGTGGGAGCAACGCGCCACGCTGGCGCTCACCGAGACCACCTCCGTGCTGAAGCATGAGCTGATGCATCACCTCGCCGCCTTCATCTACCGGCGGCAACCCAGGTGGTTCTCCGAGGGCATGGCGCAGTTCTTCGAGACGATGCGCGTCTCCGAGGACGGTACGACCGCGACGCTGGGGGACGCCAACCTCGAGGCCTTTCATTCCTACCTTCGAGTCCGCAGCGTCAACGTGGCCGACGCCCTTGCCTGGGGTGGCAAGCTCGACCAGCAGGACGAAGCCACCACCGCGGGCCTGTACGGCCTCAGCTGGCTCCTCGTTCACTGGCTCTACAACACCCACGCCGCGGACTTCGACCGCTACCAGACCCTGCTGGTGAAGGGCATCGACCCGGACAAGGCGTGGAAGGCGGTCTTCCCCAACCTCTCCCCCGGGGCGCTCGACACAGAACTGAACCACTATGCGCAGCTCGGCGAGTTCCGCAATGTCCCGGTTCCCGTTCCCGAGGTGCCGGACACGCTGCACGAGCGGACCATGACGGCCGCCGACGTGCATGCCACGCGGGCCCGGACGGCCCTCAGCGCTTCGGCGTCGCAGGTCCACGGCGAGGCCCAGCTCGCCGACGCCAAGAAGGAACTCGCGGCCGCGCTCTCCGACGACCCGGCCAACGTGCGGGCGCTGGCGATGAAGATGGGCACCGTCCCGCCCCCCGAGCGCGCGGCCCTAGGCCGGAGCGCGACCGCGGCCCACCCGGAGGATGGGCTGGCGTGGCTGCTGCTGGCCGAGGCGCTGCAGAATTCGGGCGAGAACTGGGAGGAGTGCATGCACGCCTACCGGAAAGCCACTGAACTGCTGCCCGACAATGCGACGGCTTTCAACAATCTGGCCTGGATGTACGTGCAGAAGGGGCAGCCCCGGGAGGCCTTGCCGCTGGCCGCCACCGCGGTGCGGATTGCCCCATGGGATTCCGCCTTCCTCGACACGCTGGCAGCGGCATTGGCTGGCGTGGGGCGCTGCACCGAGGCGGTCACCGCGCAGGCCCGTGCCGTGGACAACCTCCCGGAGCGCGCAGGACCCGCGGTGCGCGCCCAGTACGCGGAGCGCCTGGCGGATTTCCAGCGGAACTGCAAGTCGGCAGCCGGCGCATCCCTGGGGAATCCAGGCGCCACTCCGCCGCCCGCCAACAAGCCCTGAGCCGCTGCTACTTCGGCGGCTCGGCCGGCGGAGCGCCGGGCGCTGCAGGCGCGCCCGGTGCCGCGCCTGGGGGGCTCCCCGCCGGTGCCCCACCCGGCGTCACGATGCCCACCACCGGTTCTGTGATGACGCCGAGAATCTTCGCGCCGGCCGCCCGGGCCCCGTCCAGGGCGAACACCACCCGTGCGTAGTTGGCCTTCTCCTCGGGAATGAAGAAGACCAGCTTCTCGTCGGGCGCCTTGGCGGCGAGCACCCGCTTCATCCGCTCGACGTAGGAGGCGTCGTCCACCGCTTCCGTGTTGAGCTTGATGGCGCCCGACTCCTCCACGCTGACCACAATCTGGTTGGGGTCCGGCTCCTGAACTTCCTGCGTGTCCTCGTCGGGGACGCGCACCTGGATGTCCTTTTCCAGCAGTGGGGTCACCACCATGAAGATGATGAGCAACACGAGCACCACGTCCACCAGGGGCGTGACGTTGATGTCCGAGTTGGGTCGGCCCTCGCTGATGGCGAACTTGCGCTTCTTGGCGAGGTGCTTTCCGAGGCCGAGACTCACTGTTTCTCCTGAACGCCGAGCTTCACCGTCTTGGCGCCGGACTTCTGCATCACGCTGAGTACCTTGCGGACGTCCCGAAGGTGAGGCTCGAGTCGCCCTTGAGCAGGATGGGCTTGAACGGCTCGGCCGACAGCTTGGCCGTCATCGCCAGCCGCAATCCCGCTTCGTCGAAGGGGTCCTTCTCGAGGAAGATTCGCTTGTCGGCCGTCACCGACACGATCATCGGGTCGCTCTTGCCCTCGTCTTCCTTCTGCTTCTGCGCCGTCGGGCAGCTTCACGTCCTTGCCCCGCTGGAGCATCGGCGTCACCACCATGAAGATGATGAGGAGCACCAACACCACGTCGACCAGCGGGGTGACGTTGATTTCAGATTTGACCTTGCCTCGTCCACCGCCGGCTGCCATCGCCATGGCGTCACCTCACTCTGCCGAAGGCCCGCGACGCATGCCCCGGGTCCCCGGACGTCAGGGATGGTACCGCTACTGCGGATTGCCCGGCATGTAGGCATGCCCACCGAGTTGCTTGGCGACCACGTCCAGGAACTCGTTGGAGGACTCGCTGATGTCCACCGCCCGGGCGTCCACCCAGCCCTGCAGGTAGTTGTACGCCATCACCGCGGGGATGGCGACGAGGAGGCCGAAGGCGGTGGTGATGAGCGCCTCGGCGATGCCGGCGGACACCGTGCCCAAGCCGCCGGACCCGGTGATGGCCATCGACTGGAAGGCAGACACGATGCCCATCACCGTGCCGAGGAGGCCGACGAAGGGGGCGGTCGAGCCGACGGTGGCCAGCAGGCCAAGCCCGCGCTTCAGGCTCTGCACCTCGCGCTGTGCCTGGCGCTCGAGCGCCCGGGCCACGGACTCCACCAACAGGTCCTTGTCTTGCCCCGGGGCGAACTTCAGGGCGTTCAAGCCGGCCCCGATGACGCGGCCCAGGTGGCCGACCTTGTCGCCCATCTTGGCGTTGGCGGCGGCCATCAAGTCGCCCTTGGAGAGGACGGCGGCCATCCGCTCGGCGAAGTTGCGCGATTCGCTGCGCGACTTGTTGAACACCACCAAGCGCTCCGCCATCACCACGAGCGAGAGCACGGACATGATCCCCAAGACGAAGACGATGAGCCTCGCGAAGAGGCCCATGTGGGCATAGAGGTCGGTGATTGTGAATTGCATGGCTTGAGTACGCGCCTCCGTCTGCGCGGGATGGGTGCTTTGGTGAGTCTTGAAGCGACCGCAGCTGCGGTCGTTAATGTTGGTCGAGCTTGAATCGGTAGTTGAAAACGTAACTCACTTGCTGCGGACGCCCCTGGAAAGTTACCGGGCTGAACTTGGCACCCGCCAGCCACGCCAGCACGGCGGTCTCCATCAGCGGGACGGGCTTGATGATTTGGCAGTTGGTGACCGCCCCCTGGGCGGTGATGGTGCACTTCACAATCATCAACCCTTCGCTGCCGGCTTCCCGAGCCTCGCGGGTGTACTGAGGAGCCTGGGTGCCTCCCGGACCCTCGATGAGCACCGGACGCGTCATCCCCTCGCCAAAGGCCACCGTGCCTGTCCCCGTGCCGCCCAGCGTTCCGCCCAGGACGCCACCCACCACCCCGCCCTTGACCCCGCCTTCGACGCCGCCCTCCACCCCTCCGCTGTCGTCATCGTCCTTGCTGGGTTCGGCTTCCTGCGGCTTCTCGGTGGGAATCTCCTTGGGCTGCACCAGCTGGTTCTTCTTCGGCGTCTTGTGCTGCTCCTTGTGCGAGGCGGGCGGCGGAGGCGGCGGCGGAGGGGGGGGTGCCACCTTCAGGACGACTGAAATGTCCTTCTCCTGGCTGCGTGCCGGGCGCGTGCTCAAATAGACCGCCATCGCCAGAAGAGCGACGTGCAACAGCACGGAAACAACCGCACCGGTACCAAACCGGGACTTGGGGACCGTGCCGTGGCCTAGAACCGAATCAAACATCGCCCGGAATCTCCCTGCTCATCGCTGCGCCCACCCGCGGCTGATCCGTCCGGCGGAAGTCGAAACTGACTAACTACATCAGCGGCTACCCCAGATGGGCGGCCACGCACAAGATCTTCCGTCCGGCGGCTCCGCATGTCCCCGCTGACAGAATGGTTCCATCCGTGCGGCGCTTTGGGCACAGGAATCACAGGCCATCTGCAAACTTCTATTGACAGGGGCCCTCCCACCCGACAATCCTCGCCCTTCGCTTTCCCGCTTTCGACCACACTTGGAGGGGTTCGGTGAGTCCAAAAAGGGAGTTTGTTGGGAGGGGCTTAGGCTCTGCGCTTACGCTCCTCGTGTTGCTCGCGGCGGGTGACGTCCGAGCGCAAGCTAGTGCCGGGACGGGCTCACTGACCGGTACCGTGGTGGACAGCTCGACGAAGGCGCCAGTGGCCGACGTCGTGGTGACGGCGACTTCGCCGCAGTTGCAGGGTGAACAGGTGTCGGTCACGGACGCGACCGGGACCTACCGCATCCCGCAGTTGACGCCAGGCAATTACACCCTCCGTTTCGAAAAGGAGTCGTACAAGCCCTTCTCGCGCGGCGAAATTGAACTCAACGCCGACCGGACGCTGCGCCTCAACGTCGAACTGCTTCCCGAGTCCCTCAAGGGCGAGGAAGTGGTGGTCGTCGGGAAGGCGCCGGTCATCGACGTCGGCTCGACGCAGACCGGCCTCACCATCACCAGTGCCTTCGCGCAAGCACTTCCCATCGCCCCGGCCTCGGCGGCCAACGGCGGCACCCGCAGCTTCCAGGGACTCGCGCTCGCCGCTCCGAGCGTGCAGGCGGATCTCTACGGCATTTCCATCGCTGGCACGACGTCGCCTGAGAACTCCTACCTGATCGACGGCCTCAGCTTCTCCGACACGGGCTACGGCGTGAGCAACCGGGCGACTGGCCAGACCGCAGGCAGCGACTTCTCGGTGGAATTCGTCGACCAGATGAACGTCCTCACCGGTGGCTACCTGCCAGAGTACGGCCGGACCACCGGCGGTGTGATTTCGGTCACCACCAAGAGCGGCGGTAACGAGTTCCACGGGTCGGTGTTCGCCACCTGGACGCCAGGCTTCATGGCGCAGACCGGCACTGCCGTTCAGAACAACAACAGCATCATCAACGTGTCGACCAAGCTCTACAACGCCTGGGACATTGGCTTCACCTTGGGCGGCTACATCATCAAGGACAAGTTGTGGTTCTTCGTCGGCTTCGACCCGTCCCAGTACAAGCTGCAGCTCATCCGGTCGGTTTCCACCTACACGCTGGATACGAACGGCAACCGGATTCCCAACACCTCGGGCGGCGGCTACGAGCGCACGCCTGTTCCGAGTGCGACGCGGAACTACTACCAGACCCAGACCAACTACGCCTACATCGGCAAGTTGACCTACCTCATCAACTCCGACAACCGCGTCAGCTTGTCGATTGCTGGCACGCCGGACACCTACTCCAGTCCGTACATTGGCGCGGCAGGAAACGGTGACTACAACGCCACC
>CAVQDL010000016.1:0-200170 GCA_963711265.1 uncultured delta proteobacterium | reverse complement strand
TCCCACTCCAGCGTCTTGTCCCGTGGATTGGTGGGGTTTAGCGTCGCCTCCTTGTAAGTGTACTCGGGGTACGTCTTCCGCAAATTGTTGAACACCTCGGTGGCTGCATACGCAGGTACCGACTGTGGGAGAAACACCCGCATCAGTTGCAGCTCCAGGTTGGGCTTCACCTGTGAAACCGTGTAGTCGCGCACGGCCTTTGCCGTTTCCATCATCAGGCTGGCGTTTCGCTCCACTTCGTCCTGGGCATTCTGCTGAAGAATCCGGCGGGAAATGTACGCCGAGCAGGCGATGCCGATAGCGAACACGGCAATAAGCACCAGATTGAATTTGAGTCGAAGCCCCATGTCGCCTCCCTCGACTTGCAGTTCCCGACCATCTCTTCGTACGCCTTGGTAAAGCCGATGAGGCTGAACTCGGCATCATGTGTTCCCGTGACCGGCCACGTCGGCCAGAACCGAAGCTGCGCGCGGGCGCTGAGCCCCGCCTTGAAGCGCGGCATAAGTGTCGGCGCCGAGGCGTCAAACACCACGGTCTTGTCCCCAGCGAGCTTGTCCGCCTTGACGAAGGGGTCCTTGTCCACCTGGATGCCGATGTCCCCGGAGCCGAAGTCGAAGGTGGATTCGCTGACAATCTGTACGGTGCCGCCGGCCGTGACGAAAATCTGTGCCGTGACGTTCTGGTAACCGTCTGATGGGCACCTTGTCCGACTCGAGCCGGCATTTGGGCGCGTTTCCTTCAGTCACGTGCCCTACCCGCCAGTGGGACACGGGTTCAGGAGCAGACGCGCCAAGGCACAGCAGGGGCAGAAGGCTCAGTGTCCAGCCAACCCTTCCGAATGACATCACTTCGCTCTTCTCCCCATGGCTGTTGGACAGCTTCCACCATACGAGGGTCGTACTTTTGAACACAAGACGGACGAGTCCCTCCGTGGAAGGGCGCTGCAGGGTGCGCTTTCGCCACAGGTTCGCGCCCTTACTGGGGCGCGCTTGCCCCCCGGGGGGGAACCCGGGCCGGCCGTAGGCGGTATGCCGCTGTGCGGCATCGCATTGACGGCCGCCGCCCCGGGGCCCCGCCGCGCTCAGCACGCGGGCCGCTGGCCCAGCGGTGTGCTGCACCGGCCCCGAGCCGGCATTACGCCTCGGGGCACCATGCCCTTTCAGCGCATCGACGTCTCCACCGCCCGTTCGCCCGAGCTTCGCGCCCGCATCGCCGGGGCCATCCACCGCGCCCTCGTGGAAACCATCGCCGTCCCGCCGGATGACCGCTTCCAGGTCCTCACCGCCCACCCGCCAGGCGCACTGACCTTCGCCCCCAGCTACCTCGGCATCCCCCACCAGGACCCGGTGCTGGTGCAGGTGACGCTGAGTCGGGGCCGGACGACGGAACAGAAGCAGGCGCTCTACCGCCGGATGGCCGAGCTGGTGCAAGAGGCCGGAGTTGCGCCGAATGAGTTGGTGGTGAGTCTTGTCGAGGTCGGCCGCGAGGACTGGTCGTTCGGCAACGGCATCGCCCAGTACGTGCCAGCGAAGTAACCTCCCCCCGGGTCGATGCCTGTCCACCACCGCACCTGTTCGCTCTGCGAGGCCATGTGCGGGCTGACGCTGGAGGTGGAAGCCGGGAGCATCCTCTCCATCCGTGGGGACAAGGAGGACCCGCTGAGCCGGGGCTTCCTCGCCCCGAGGCGACGGCGCTGCAGGACATCCACGAGGACCCGGACCGCCTGCGCTTCCCTGTCCGCCGCACCGCCGACGGCCTGGCAGCGCCTGCCCTGGAAGCAGGCGCTGGACGAGACCGCGGAGCGGCTGGTTGGCGCCTTCAGGCGGAACACGGGGCAGACGCCGTGGCCGTATACGCGGGCAACCCTACCGTCCACAACCTGGGGACGCTGCTTTTGGGTGTGCCCTTCGTGAAGGCGCTGGGCACGCACAACCGCTTCTCCGCCACCAACGTCGACCAGCTGCCTCACCATCTGGCGGCACTCCTCATGTTCGGCCACCAGCTGCTGCTGCCCATCCCGGACGTGGACCGGACGGCCTTCCTCCTCGTCATGGGGGCCAACCCGGCCGTCTCCAACGGCAGCCTGATGACGGCCCCAGGCATGCCCCTGCGTCTCAAGGCCCTCAAAGCGCGCGGAGGCCGGCTGGTGGTGGTGGACCCCCGGCGGACGGAGACGGCCGAGCTGGCGGACCGCCACCTCTTCATCCGTCCGGGGACGGATGCGCTGCTGCTGTTGGCCATGCTGCACACCCTCTTCGCTGAGAAGCGCGTGCAGCCAGGGCCGCTGGCCGCTTTCGTGGACGGCCTCGACGTGGTGCAGCAGCTGGTGCAGGCCTTCCCGCCCGAGGTGGCCGCCGGGCCCACGGGGGTGGGCGCCGACAGCATCCGCACGCTGGCGCGGGACTTCGCGGCTGCGACCTCGGCCGTCGCCTACGGGCGGGTCGGCCTGTCGACCCAGGAATTCGGGGGTCTCTCCCAGTGGCTCCTCAACGTCCTCAACACCGTCACCGGGAACCTGGACCGCGCCGGCGGGGTCATGTTCACCCGGCCGGCCCTGGACATCATCGCCTCCGGCAGTAGCCGGGGGCACTTCGCGCGCCGCCACTCGCGGGTGCGGCAGCTGCCGGAGTTCGGCGGCGAGTACCCGGCATCGGCGATGGCGGAGGAAATTCTCACCCCGGGGCCGGGTCGCATCCGCGCTCTGGTGACGGTGGCAGGAAACCCGGTGCTGTCCACGCCCAACGGCGCACAGCTCGACCGGGCCTTGGCCTCGCTCGACTTCATGGTGTCCGTCGACTTCTACGTCAACGAGACCACGCGCCATGCGCACCTGATTCTTCCCCCCACCTCACCGCTCGAGCATGACCACTACGACGTCGTCTTTCACCTGCTGGCGGTCCGCAACACGGCCAAGTACTCGCCTGCCCTGTTTCAGCCGCCCCCCGGCGCGCTCCAGGACTGGGAGATTTTCAACGGCCTGACGGCCCGGCTGGCGCGACGACACAGGCTGGGCTGGCTGCGCTCAGTGGCGCGGCGGCTGGCCCTTCGCCTGGCGCCCCCCCGGCGTCTGCTCGACTTCGGCCTGCGCTTCGGGCCGCATGGTCGCCGGTCGCCGCAGCGGCTGTCGCTGCGCGCCCTGGAAGCCGCCCCGCACGGTGTCGACCTGGGGGCGTTGGAGCCGTGCTTGCCCGGCCGGCTCGGCACCCCGGACAAGCGCATCCGCCTGGCACCGGAGCTGCTGCTGGCGGACGTGAAGCGCCTGGCGTCAAGGCTTCTGGACCAGCCCGCGGCCGTGGGCGGGGCGCTTCAGCTGGTGGGACGGCGCCAGCTGCGAAGCAACAATTCCTGGATGCACAACTCCCTCCGCCTGGTGAAGGGTCCGGCCCGGTGCACGCTGCTGATGAACCCTGCGGACGCCGCCGCCCGCGGCCTGTCGCACGGGGAGCCGGTGGTGGTGGAGTCGCGGGTGGGGCCATTCCCCTGCCGCTCGAGGTCAGCGAGGAGATGATGGCCGGTACGGTGAGCATCCCGCACGGCTGGGGGCACGCCCGCCCGGGGGTGCAGGCACAGGTGGCGGTGGCGCACCCCGGCGCCAGCATCAACGACGTCACCGATGAATTCGGCTGTCGACGCCCTCACTGGGGGCGCCGCCTTCAGCGGCGTCCCGGTGCACGTGCGTCGCGCCTGAAGCCCCTACCCGAGGAAGCCCAGGTTGGCCGTCGGGTAGCGGCCAAGGTAAGGCAGCACCGTCGGCAAGTCGGCCGCGCTCACCCCGAACCAGGTGGCCAGCGTCGCGGCGTACTGGTCCACGGCGATGGTGGGCACCCAGCGGCCCTGGCTGGTGAAGTCGTCGGGCCCGCCCAGCTGCAGCGTGGGGAAGGTTCCGTATGTCTGCTGGCCCTTCACCGCGCCACCGAGGACGAGGTGGTGGTTTCCCCAAGCATGGTCCGAGCCGTCCCCGGAGGCGGGCTGGAGCGTCCGGCCGAAGTCGGACAGGGTGAAGGTGGTGACTTGCTGCGAGATGCCCAACTGGACGGTGGCCTCGTAGAAGGCCTTCAGCGCCGGGGAGAGGTCGCTGAAGAGCGCGCCCTGGCGGTTGAGCTGGTCGTTGTGGGTGTCGTAGCTGCTCTGGCTGACGAAGAAGATTTGACGCCCCACGCCCAGCGTCTGCCGCGCGGCAATCATCCTCGCCACCTGCTTCAGCTGAAGCGCGAGGCTGGAGGTGAGGCCGCCGAAGAGGCCGTCCACCGTGGAACCCGTGCCGGCCAGCACCGGGGCCACCAGCTTGCTGGCTGACAGGGCCGCGGTGGCTTCGGACTGCGTCGCCTGGACGATGAGGCTTTGTTCCTGCAGCATGCGGACGTCGTTCATGGCTTGCAGCCGGGCGTTGGAGACCGCCGAACCATCAAAGCCGGCCAGTCCGAAGCTGCCGCCCGCCGCGGGCAGTGACAGCGGGCTGGTGCTGGCCCCCACGGTGAAGAGCTGGTTTCCGCTGATGGAGATGACGGCGGGTAGCGGACCCTGGCCCAGCCCATCGGCAATGCGCCCGCCCCAGCCGGTGCGCGAGTACTGGTCGGCGAGGGACGTCTGCCACTGGTGCTGCTGGTCCTGGTGCGACAAAAGGCTGATGGGCACCGGGACGGAATTCTGGAGAAACTGCAGCTTGGTGGTGGGGGCAAGCAGCGTCCCGACGTTGAAGACCACTCCCAGCGCCCCGTTGTTCCACAGCGTCTGCACGTCCGGCAGGTTGGGGTGAAGCCCATAGGCGGCCGGCCCGGAAGAAGGGGCGAGCGGGAGCAGCTGGGCCTGGGGCAGGGCCAGGCCCCCGGCGCCGATGGCGCCGCGGGCTGCGGCGTAGGCGGCGTAGCCGGCGCTGTCGAGCGGCACCACCATGTTGTTGCCATCATTGCCGCCGAAGAGGAAGACGCAGACCAGCGCCTTGTAGTCAGGGGCCGTCTGCGCGAAGGCGCGCCCTTCACCCAGCCGTGAGAAGGAGGCGGCGACGCCGACGGCCCCGAGGGCCTCCAGGAAGCTTCTTCGTGAGATGCGCATGGTCACTGCTCCACCTGGTATTGAGCCGAGGTCCCGACGACGTACGCTGCTGCCCGCACCCGGTCGAGGCTGTCCGTCGTCGGCACGGCATTCACCGCGTTCACCACCGCTTGCCGCATGGGCTGGGACATGGTCCCGTGCATCAGCAGGGCGTTGAGCTGGTCGGCCAGCGCTCCGGCGTCCGTGGCCAAGGTGCCCAGCGCCGTCAGCGGGGCGGTGGTGCCGGTTGCCCCGGGGATGGTGGAGTCGGGGTTGATGGTGGCGAAGAGCAGCGCGTAGATGAAGTTCGACCGGGTGAGGACGCTCGTGCTGTCGAGCAGCGTCGAGGGCGGGCTCACCAGCGTGGTCCCGGCCAGCGGGTAGTTGGGGGGATAGAAGTTGAAGACGCTCCCCGACTGGTACACCGGCTGCTCCATGGCCGCGCTGGCATTGCGCAGGTAGACGCCGTCGCTCTGGACGCCGAGTGCCCGGGCCAGGTTGGCGGCGAGCAGTGCGGGCTCCCGCAGCTTTCCAGAGCTCGGCGCAGACTGCGCCGCACCGCGCGCTTCGGGGTCGAGGAGGATGGCGCGCACCACCGCCGGCATGTCGCCGCGCAGGCCCGCGCCGTTGTCGGCGAAGGCGGCGCTGACGCGCGCCACGTAGGCCGGGCTGGGGTTGCTGGTGACGAGGAACTGAATCAGCTGTTTGCCGATGAAGGGGCCCAGGTTTGGGTGCTGGAAGAGGATGTCGAGGGCCCCCTTGAGGTCCTGAGCAGCGGTCTGGCCGGCTGGAAGTGTGGCACTGTCCAGGAGCGACTTGGCTGTGGTGTCATGGTTGGCCTGCACCGCCTCCATCACGCCCCGGTAGTAGGTGGGGTTGTGTGGCTTCTGGGCCACGCCTGGCATGGTGGGGTACGTCCAGCCAGTGAAGACAGCGGCGTAGCCGTCGACGACGCTCTGGTCATAGGTGGCGACGGGCTGGTTGTTGCTGTCCGTCACCACGCTACCGTCCGAGTTCAGCTTGACCAGTCCGATGGAGAACAGCTGGAGCAACTCACGGGCGTAATTCTCGTTGGGGTGGGTGCCCTTGGCTGGGTTCGCCTTGTCGTTGTTCACCATGTTGAGGTAGCGGCCCATGGCAGGACTCAGCGTCACGTCCTGGAGAATCTGCCGGTAGTTGGTGAAGGCGTCGTTGAGGAGCAGCTGCTGGTAGTCCGCCATCCCGTAGGTGCTGTTCACTTCCCCGTCGCTCACCACCAGAATCTGGCTCAGGGCGAAGGCCACCCGCTGACGGAGCTGGTCATCCCCCACCAGCGCGTTGCGGAAGAACTGCACCGCTGGCAGGAAGGCCGTGAAGCTGTCGCGGTAGCAGTTGGGGGGGGAGCCGGTCGGGCACTTCACCGCCGGCGGCTCGAGATTGACGGCGTAGCTGCCGAGGCTGCTCGCCGGCGCGGCGAACTGGGCGTCGAGGAACAACGAGAAGCCGGCGTCCTGCACCGAGGCCACCAGGGCCTCGGTGGGCCCGAAGGTGCTCTGCTCGAGGAAGCGGACGGTGTCCGCATTCAGGGCCGGTCCGCCGTCCGGGGACGGCGTGCTCGAACTGCTGCTGCAGCCCAGGGCCCCGGCCAACAGCAGAAGCGCGCAGGGCAGGGCGCCCGGGTGGAACCGTACCCGCGCCGGAGTGGATGAAAGCCGAGTCGTCATGGCTAAAGGCCCTCCTCGGGGCGGTACGACAAACCGCCTGGGGTGCGCGGGTTGGAACACGCAAACGACGGCGTCGGTTGCGGGGCATTCAAAGGGCGCTGCGCCCGGCGACGAATTGCCCTCCACTTGCCGCAGCGCGTTAGCGAGCGCCGGAGGGTGGACGGCTAGCATGGGGTGCTGTCTTGGGAGCCATGGACGGAGATGGCCGAGCGGACGTCGAGGTCCTGCGCCTGCGTCAGCTCTTCGAACGCAAGCTGCACGGCCTGGCGGCCGAGAGTCGCACGGCGTTTGCGCTGACCGCCGAGGAGCCGGTGCTGTCCGCGCTTTGCTTCGACCCGCTGCCGGCGGTGGCCGCGCAGCTGTTGGGCAACCCACGCTTCGGCCTGCAGCAAGCCCGGCTGTTGGCCGCCCACCATCCGCACCCCTCGGCACTGCAGGCGCTGGGCGCCCGGGAGGCCTTTCTCCGGGACGCCGAGGTGCAGCGGCTACTGTTGCGCAACGTGCAGCTTCCGCCCGGGCTTCTGCAACGCATCCTCGGGCCCCGGCGTCTCGTCGACCTCTTCCGCCTCAGCGTCAGCCGCGAGCTGCCGGAGAAGAACCAGCGGGCGACGCGCGAGGTGTTGCGGCAGCGATTTTCCAACAGCGCGTCGGCCGAGGAGAAGGTGGAACTGCTCTTCCTCACCGAGGGCCGGGTCCTGGCCCAGCTGGCCGGGCTTCCCCTCGACCAGAAGACGGCCGTGCTCCTGTGCGGGCGCACCATCACCTCGCTGCTGTTGGTGCAGAACCTGGCGCGCTGGGGCGCTACCCCGCCGGCCGTCCTGGCCCACCTCCTCAAGCAGGCGGTGGTGAAGCACCAGCCCCAAGTGCGGGCGCTCTTGCAGCAACACCCCAATGCGCCGCGCGTCGGCCGCCCACCCGAGGGCTAACGGCCTCCGTTAGGAAACAGTCATGCGTCCGGACGGCTCCCCTAATGGCTGCTCCTCACGCGGACGGGCCGACTCGGTGCAGGCTTCGCATTTCGCGCTGGTTTCATCCCCCGGGGTGGGGGCCGACAGAAACAGGGGAGGCTGCATGCAGGGGGTGCGGACGAGTCGTCGTGTGGTGGGGGCTGTGGTGAGCGTCCTTGTCTGCGGAGCGGCCTCGGCACAGGAGACGCCCGTCAAGGGGGTCCCGGCCAAGGCCCCCAAGCATTACGTCCTCAAGGCCACGCCAGAGTCGGTGCAGTGGGGCTGGCTCGACCCGAAGGAGCCGCCCAAGCTCACCATCGCCTCGGGCGACATCGTCTCCATCGAGACGCTGATGCACGCCAAGGACCAGATTCAGAAGGGGACGTCGATGGAGCAGATTGTGGCCCTGCGCAAGGCAAACCCTGGAGGTGGCCCGCACTCCCTCACCGGCCCCATCTACGTAGAGGGTGCCGAGCCGGGCGACGTTATGGAAATCCGCATCCTGAAGATTGTCCCGAAGAAAGTGGGCACCAACTTCAACCTCCCGGGCAAGGACTTCCCCACCATCGGTGCCCTGGCGCCGGAGTTCCCCGAGGGGCACGTCCAGTACTTCGACCTGGACCTCAAGAAGAACCAGACCGTCTTCAAGCCCGGGATTGTCATTCCGCTGCGGCCATTCCCCGGCACGCTGGCGGTGGGCATCGACCCGGACGACCCCTCGCCGCGCAAGGGCGGCGTCAAGGACCCGCTCGCCCCGGTGAGCTCGCTCCGGCCCTGGAAGAATGGTTCCAATATGGACATCAACGAATTGACGGCCGGCAGCACCATTTTCCTCCCCGTCTTCCTCAAGGGCGGACTCATCTGGACGGGGGACTCGCACTGCGCCCAGGGCAACGGCGAGGTGAATCTCACCGCGCTGGAGTGCTCGTTCGAGAGCATCGAGATTCAGCCGATTGTCCGCAAGGACCTGAAGCTCACTTGGCCGCGCATCGAGACGCCCACCCACTACATCCAGGTGGGCTTCGACGAGAGCCTAGACAAGGCGATGGTGATTGCCGTTTCCGAGACGGTGGACTTTCTCGTGAAGGCCAAGGGCCTCGACCGCTACGAGGCCTACTCCCTGACGGCCCTGGTCGCCGACTGCCGGGTTAGCCAGGTGGTGGACATCCGCAAAGGCGTCCACTGCATGGTGCCAAAGAGCATCTTCGTCCACTGACGGTCAGGGGGGCTCCGGAGAAACCCGCCCCCGCCCTGACGGGCCAGCCCCAAGAACCTGTTCGCTTTAAGCGTTCCTTGACCTTGCCGAGGGCCAGGGTGACGCTCGCGCCCCCCATGCGCCTCTGCCGGGCTGTCGGCCTCCTTCGCCTGCTGGCCGTCACCAGCGGCCTTCTGTTTCTCCCTGCTGGTCCTGGCTTGGCGGCCGAGCCGCCACCGGCCGGTGTCTCGAGCGACGAAGCCTACGTCCGGCTCCGGGACAGTCGTCTCCTCGTCCTGCACGCCGGCCTTGGTGGGCAGTCGGCGGAGGCGCGCGCGAGAGCAGCCACGCTGGCGCTGGCGGCGGCGATGGAGGCGTCGGGGCCGAGGCCAGTGCGGGTGGAGGAGGCGGCCGACCGGGTGACCCTCTTCGTTGGGGCCGCCCCCATCCTGCAGCTGGCTCCCGAGGACGCGGCCGCTGCGGGCGACCCGAACCTGCACGTCTATGCCGCGGCCACGAAAGCTACCTTCGAGCATGCCCTTGGCGTTGAGGCGCGGCGGCAGAGCCTACAAAACCTGGTGCTGCGCATTTCCCTGGCCGTCTTCGTCGGCCTCATCGTTTTTCTCCTCATCCGCAAGCTGGGGGACCTGGAGGGGGCGTTCGAGCGGTGGCTGGAAGCGCGGCCGCGCGGGGCGCCGGCGGTGCGGCTCGGCAACGTCGAGCTCGCCAGCGAGAGCGCGGTGCGCGGTGGTCTGCGTGTCGTGCTGCGCTTCAGCAAGCGGGCGCTCCAGCTGGTGCTGGCCTACCTCTGGCTCTACTTCGTTCTGCACCTCTTCGAAGCTACCCGGCCCGCCGGCGACCGCATCACCGGGATGCTGCTCGAGCCGCTCGGGCGGCTGTTGGCCCGGGTGGTGGGGGCGGTGCCGCAGCTGCTCGCGCTGGTCGTCCTCGGCGTCCTGCTCTTCCTCATCCTGCGCGGCGTGCAGCTCTTCTTCGGCAGCGTGGCCCGGGGGGAGACGCACCTGGCCTGGGTGCCCGCGGACTTGGCGCATCCCACCAGCCTGCTCCTGCAGGGGGCGCTGCTCATTCTGGCGGTGGTGTTTGCCGGACCTGCCATCAGCAACGGCGCGGGACCCTTCCAGGGGCTGGCGCAAGCCCTCCTCATCGGCCTGGCCTTGGCCTGTACGCCCCTCTTCGCGGCGGTGGTGGCCGGGCTGCCGATTGTCTACGGCCGGGGGCTGCGGGTGGGCGAGGTGGCGGAGCTGGGGGGCAAGGTGGGCACCGTGAAGGAGGTTGACCTCCTCTCGGTGGTTCTGGAGGACGCCGCGGGGCGGCCGGTGCGGGTGCCGCACCTGGTGTCCCTCTTTCAGCCCACGCGCGTCCTCGGGCCGGCTCTGCTCAACACCCTGGACGTCACCGTGGCCGGTGACGAGGACCAGACGCGTGTCCAGTCCCTGCTGGTGGAGGCCGCCGGCTCGCACGCCTCGGGGGGACGGGTGGAGCTGCGTGCGCTCGACGCACGCGGCGCCTGCTATCGCGTCACCTCCGGCTACCCGGACGTCGGCCAGCGGGTGGCAGTCGCACTCAAGGACGCTGGTGTCCGGCTGGCGGCCCTGGGAGAGGCAGGTGCGGCCCGGTGACGGCGCTCGCCTTCCTCGGACTCTTGCTGGTCGCCTCTTACCTGGGCGGTTTCGTCGTCGGCAGCCCGAGGGCGCCGGCACGGGGGCTGGCCTCCGGCGCTGGCGTGGTGCTGATGGGCTTCGTGGCAGGTCCGGCGGTGCTGGACCTCGTCTCCTCGGACAGCCTGGAACTCTTCACGCCCCTGGCCCAGGTGGGGGTGGGGTGGCTGGCCATGGATGCGGGCTTGGTGTTCGGCCAGGTGCTGGGCCGCCGGGTGCGGCTGCCGAGCGCCCTGTGGGGCGTTGGGTTGGCCCTCGTCTGCGCCAGCGGCGTGGGGGGTGCCCTCTGGCTTCTGCTGGCCTGGTTGCCGCAGCTGGCCGCGCTGTCCCTCTCCAGGGGCGAACGATGGGTGCTGGTGCTGGGCACCGCCGCCGCGCTGTCCGAGACGACGCGCGCTGTCTTCCGCTGGGCCTCCCACCGCTACGGTGCGCGGGGCCTCCTCTTCGACCGGCTGACAGACGTCGCCGCCGGGGATGACCTCGTCCCGGTGGTACTGGCTGCGGTGGCCGTGGCGCTTCAGCCGTTGCCCACCGCGTTTGGCACGCTGCCGGTGGCCGCCGCCGCCGCGGTGCAGCCGGTGCTAGGCTGGCTGCTCGGCCTGGCCGCCGCCGTGATGCTTGGCCGCACCTTCCGGCTCAACGTCTTCCGCGGGGTCCTGTTCGGCGTCGCCCTCATCGCCATCGGCCTCTCGGTGCGGCTTGGACTGTCGCTGCTGGCCGTGCCCTTTGGCCTCGGTCTCGGGCTGGCCACCCCGAGGCGGCACCGGGGGCGCGTCCGACGCCGTGCCATCTCGGAGCGCTTCCTCTTGTTGCCGGTGCTGTTTCTGGCCGGAGCCATGACGTCCATTGACGGGCCCGTGCCGTGGCTGGCGGCAGCGGCCGTGGCGACGCGCCTTTTGTTGAAGCTGCTCGCCGGGGTGGGCCTGTGGGCGGTGTGGCCGGAGGCCCGGCCGGCCGGGCCGGCCCTTGGGGCGGGCCTCGTGTCTTCCGGTGTGCTGAGTGTCGCGGTGGGGTTGTCTTTCGCCCTCGCCTTCCCGGGGACGGTGGGTGCGGTCGTCCTCGCCGCTTCGACACTGAGCGTGGTGGTGGGCGAACTCGTCGGCCCGGCCAGCCTTCGCCACGCGCTTGGACGGGCAGGGGAACTGCATGAGGCGCCGGCGGAGCCGGCAGCCGCCTCGTCTGTGGAGGCGACGTCGTGAGCGGTGCTGGCCACGCTCCGCGGCCGCTCGGCGAGCGGCTACTCGAGGCCGCCGTCGTCCTTGTCCTGCTGGGGCTTCTGGCGGCGGTGCGCCGGCTGTTTCCCGCCTTTGGTGCCGGCGCGGGCACCATCGCCTCGGTGGGCATCCTGCTGATGGGGGGCACGGTGCTGGCCAACCTTTTGGAACTGGTAGGACTGCCGCACCTCACCGGCTATTTGCTGGCCGGCATCGCTACCGGGCCGTACCTGCTGGGGATGGTCGACCACCGGGCAGTGGAGGACCTCGCGCCGGTCAACCAGCTCGCGCTGTCTCTCATCGCCCTGGCCGGCGGTGCGGAGCTGCGGCTGGCGTCGCTGAAGAGCGGGCTGCGCAGCCTGGCCTGGGCGACGCTGTGGCAGAACCTCCTCGTCCTTTTGGTGCTGACCGGCGTCTTCCTCGCCGCCCGCCCGTTGCTTCCCTTCCTTTCGGGCGTCCCGACGGGTGGCGTGGTGGGCGTGGCGCTGTTGTGGGGCGTCATCGCCGTCACCCGCAGTCCCTCGGCGACGATGGGCATCCTTTCGCAGACGCGGGCCAAGGGGCCTCTGGCCACCTTCACTCTCAACTTCGTCATGTCCTCGGACGTGGTGGTGGTGGTGCTGCTGGCCGTGGTGATGACCATTGCCCGGCCTCTCATTTCCCCCGGCTCCAACTTTTCTCTGGCGGCCTTTCGCGACCTGGGGGTGGAGGTGCTGGGAAGCATCTCGGTGGGGACGACGCTGGGGCTCTTTCTGGCGGGGTACATGCGGCTTCTCGGGGGCCGGGGCCTCGCCATCTTGCTCATCGCCCTTGGCCTCGTCTTCACCCAGCTCTTCGACTACCTCCACTTCGACTGGCTTCTCATCTTCATGACGGCCGGCTTCGTGGTGCAGAACCTCTCGAAGCAGGGGGAGCCCTTTGTGGCCTCCATCGAGTCGATGGGAGAGGTGGTGTACGTCGTCTTCTTCGGCGTGGCCGGGGCCCACCTTGACCTGCCAGTGCTGCGCACCCTGTGGCCGGTGGCCCTTCTCTTCGTCGTTGCCCGTGCGGCGACGTCCTTTCTGTCCAGCCGGGTGGCGAGCCGCTTTGCCGAGGACCCTCCCGCCCTGCGCCACTGGGGGTGGGCCGGCCTCGTCTCCCAGGCGGGCCTGGCGCTGGGCATCGCCAGCAACATCCAGGGCGAGTTTCCGGCCTTCGGCGCCGGGCTGGGCGCCCTGGCGGTGTCCACGGTGGCCATGAACGAGATGGTAGGGCCGGTCCTCTTCAAGCTGGCACTCGACCGCTGCGGCGAGACGAAGGGCGAGGAGGAGGAGGAGGTCGAGCCGACCGGCGTCGCCGAGGCCTTCGAGCCGTGACGTCCTGGGCTGTGCTCGCCACCCCGGGCCCGGCCCGGGTGGAGCGACTTCGCCTGGCGGGCAAGCCGCTCCCCGCAGCACCTTGGCTGAAGCAAGGCGAGGTGGGACGCCGGGGCCTTCAGCCCACGGTCCGGGTGTCCTCCACCACTTTGCCGTCGTTGGGCAACGTCCCGGGGGCCACCAGCTCCACCTCTCCTTTGAGCTGGGTCACCTCGCGTAGCGTCTGGCCGAGGGCCTCGGCCAGCCCGGCGGCTGCGCCGCCCGGCACCTCGCAGCGCAGCGCCATGTGGTCCAATTCATCGGCGCGCGTCACCACCAGCCGGGCGCGCTTCACAGCCGGGTGGCGCCGCAGCACCTCGCCCACCTGGCTTGGGTCCACGAAGAGGCCCTTCACCTTGGTGCGCTGGTCGGCCCGGCCCAGCCAGCCCCCCAGCCGGACGTTGGTGCGACCGCAGGGGCTGGCCCCCGGCAGGATGGCCGAGAGGTCCCCGGTCCCGAAGCGGATGAGCGGGTAGTCCGCGTTGAGGACGGTCACCACCACCTCGCCGACCTCGCCGTCCGGTACGGGCGCGCCGGTGCCAGGGCGCACAATCTCGAGGATGACCGACTCGTCCACAATCAGCCCCTCGCCGCCTTCGGACTCGTAGGCGATGAGGCCCGCGTCGGCTGTCGCATACCACTGCAGCCCGAGAATGCCGCGGGCGGCGAACAGCGTCCGGAGCGACGTCGGGAACGGCTCGGCCGACACCGAGGCCCGCTTCAGGGTGGGCAACGCCACACCCAGCGCGTCCGCTTTCTCCAGCAGCACCTTGAGAAACGACGGCGTGCCTCCGTAGGTGCTGGCACCGAACTGCGCCAGGGCTGCCAGCTGGTGCTCGGCGGGCGCCGTGCCCCCGGGAATGACGGCACAGCCGAGGGCGTGGGCGGCCGTCTCCACCATGGAACCTGCCGGGGTGAGGTGGTAGCTGAAGCTGACGTGCACCACGTCTCCGCGGACGACGCCCGCGGCGGACAGGGCGCGGCCGATGCGCCAGTAGTCCGGCCGCCGGCCCTCCGGCTCGAAGACGCCCCCCGGGGAGGCGAAGAGTCTAGCCACCTCCCCGGCCCGGACGGCGGCCAGCCCGCCGAAGGGAGGCGCCGCCTTCTGCAGCTCGGCCAGCTGACTTTTCCGGAAGACGGGTAGGGCCGCCAGGGCCGCGCGGGAGGTGATGGCCTGCGTTTCCACCTCTCCGTACCGGCCCCGGAAAGAAGGCGCCGTCTTCTGGGCATGGGCCAGGTGCCCCGGGAGCGCCCGGAAGAGCGCCTCCTCGCGGGCCTCGGGCGACCTGGTCTCCAGCGCGTCGTGGAAGGGCATGGGGTTTCCTCAGGCGAGCCAGCGCTTGCGCCGCCGGTAATGCTTGGCGTCCCGGAAACTCCGCCGGCCGCTCTTGCCCAGGCCGAGGTAGAATTCCTTGACGTCCTCGTTGTTGGCCAGCTGCGCGGCCTGGCCCTCCATCACCACGCGGCCGTTCTCGAGGATGTAGCCGTGGTGGGCGAAGCGCAGCGCGGCGGCGACGTTCTGCTCGGCGAGGAGGAAGCTGACGCCCTGCTGCTGGTTGAGGCGGCGCATGATGTCCAGAATCTCCTCGGCCAGCTGGGGAGCGAGCCCCATGGACGGCTCGTCGAGAAGAATCAGCCGGGGGCGCGTCATCAGCGCCCGGCCCACCGCCGTCATCTGCTGTTCCCCGCCGGAGGTGTAGCCCGCCAGCGTCCGGCGCTTTTCCTTGAGACGGGGGAAGTAGCCGTAGACGCGCTCCAGGTCGGCCCGGAGTTCGGCCCGGTTCCGCCGCCCGGTGTAGGCCCCGGTGAGGAGGTTGTCCTCCACGCTGAGGTGGGCGAAACAGTGTCGTCCCTCCATCACCTGGATGACGCCGCGCCGCACCACCTGGGTGGGGGTGAGTGCATCCACCCGCTGCCCGTCCAAGTGGATGGTTCCCTTCGTCACCGCCCCCCGTTCCGAGCGCAGCAGGTTGGAGACCGCCTTCAGGGTGGTGGTCTTCCCCGCCCCGTTGGCGCCCAGCAAGGCGACGATTCCGCCCCTGGGCACGTCCAACGACACGCCCCGCAGCACGAGGATGACGTGGTCATAGACCACCTCGATGCTGTTCAAGCTGAGCAGCGGACCCTCGGCCTGCGGCGGGTTGGCGCTGGCGGGCATGGCAGACGGGTCCTCAGCCGCCCTTGGAGCAGTCGCGCATTTGAATGTTCTTCTCATGGGCGTACTTGGCCGAGGAGGCCTCCACCATGTCCCGCACCAGCTTCTTGTCGGGTTGAATCCACCCGCTGATGACTTTCCACTGCTTGCCGTCCCACTGCTGGAACTTCACGGCGCCGCCGCCTTCGTGGTCGGCGCAGCTGACTTTCAGTGGTTGGATGAGGCCAGTCGCCCCCAGCTCCCCAATCCGCTTGTCGTCGAGGTTAAGGTTCTCCAGCCCCCAGCGAATCTGCTCGCCGGTGAGGGGCTTCTTGCCGTACTTGCCCTGTGCGGTGCGGATGGCCTCCACGGTGATGATGCCGGTCATCACCCCCCGGTTGTAGAGCACGGTGCCGATTCGGCTCTGGTCGGTCATGTTGCCCAGGCCCTTGGTGTACAGCACCTTCTCGATGTCCTGGATGACGGGGAATTCCTTCCCGGCCGGGTTGATGAGCGCGCTGATGTAGCCGATGGCCGCCTCGCCAGCCGGGATGGTGTCCTCCTCGGACCCGGTCCAGAAGTTCCCGACGATGTGGTCGCGCGGGTAGTTGGCGCGGGCGGCGGCCTTCAGCATGGCCGGGTTCATCACCCCGTAGCCGGTGACGATGACCCAGTCCGGCTGGTACTGGCGAATCTCGAGCCACTGCGACTGCTGGTCGGTGCCGGGCGGCGGCACCGGGACCAGCTTCGCCTCGAAGCCGTACATGGCGGCCTGCTTCTGGAGAATCTCGTTCGGTTCCTTGCCGTAGGCGACGTCCAAGTAGAGGTGGACAATCTTCTTCCCTTTCAGCTTGTCCATCCCTCCGGAGCGCATGCCGATGAAGCGCACGATGTCCGTGTTCAGGCTCCAGTAGTTGGTAACCAGGGGGAAGACGTATGGGAAGACGCGGCCGTCGGACGAATCGGTGCGGCCATGGGCGATGGTGACCAGCGGCACCTTGTCGGCTCCGGCCCGGTCGAGCACTGCGTAGGCGATGGCCGTGCTGTAGAAGTTGAACATGGAGGCGCCGGTGGGCCCCTTGCCCTTCAGCTTCTCGTAGCAGGGAACCCCCTTGTCCACGCTGTAGCTGGTCTCGCACTCCTCCCAGGTCAGCTTGACGCCGTTGATGCCTCCGTCGCGGAGGTTGACCAGGTTGAGGTAGTCGATGAAGCCGCCGTACAGGCTGGTGCCTGGCGCGGCGTAGGGGCCGACCCGGTAGCTGGGGACGGGCATGAACTGCTCGTTGGGGACGGCTGCGCCCTGGCCCTGCGCCGGAAGGGCGAAGAGGAGGGCCAGCAGAAGGGCTGCGCACTGCGGGACGAGACGGTGCATGTGGGTGTCCTTTTCGGGAACGTCCTTCAATGGGGAAACGGCCACAGCCGCAACTTCTCCTTGGTGAGCTGCCACAGGCGGGCCAGGCCCTGCGGTTCGACGATGAGAAAGAAGATGATGAGCGCGCCGAAGATGAAAGACTCGATGTTCGGCAGAAGGCCGGGGCGCAGCGCAGTCCCGAAGACGGCACCCAGGACGCTGGGGAGAAACAGCGGGAGCAGCACGATGAAGCCCGCGCCAAGAAAGCTGCCCAGCACGCTGCCCAGCCCGCCGATGATGACCATGGTGAGGACTTGCAGCGAGCGGGTGAGGTCGAAGGCCTGCGGGTCCACCGAGCCGACGTGGGCGAAGACCCACAGCGCTCCGGCCACGCCGCAGTAGAAGGAGCTGACGGCGAACGCGGACAGCTTGGTGCGGAGCATGGGAATGCCAATCACCTCCGCCGCCACGTCCATGTCACGCACCGCCATCCACGCCCGGCCGGCCCGGCTCCGCACCAGGTTCTTCGCGGCCAGCGCGAGCGTCGCCACGACGGCCAGCACCAGCAGGTAGCGCCGCGACGGCGTGTTGATGGCGAGGCCGGCGATGACCATCGGCTGCGCGTTGATGACGCCGCTCGTGCTGTAGTTGGTGAACCACCCGACGCGGGTCAGCAGCCACTCGATGAAGAACTGTGAGGCAAGCGTGGCCACCGCCAGGTACATGCCCTTGATGCGCAAGGACGGCAAGCCGAAGACTGCCCCCACCCCGGCGGCGCACACCCCGGACAGCACGAAGGCCAACAGGAGCGGAACGGTCGGGGTGCGGAGTTGGAAGCCATAGGCGGCGAAGGCGCCGACGGCCATGAAACCGGCGGTGCCCAGGCTGAACTGACCGGCGTACCCGGTGAGGATGTTGAGGCCCAGAGTCGCCAGGGAAAGGATGAGCCAGGGGATGAGCAGGGCGCTCAGAAGGTATTCGCTGCCCCACAGCGGCACCGCCACGAAGGCCACCAGCAGCAGTGCCCCCACCACCACCCGGTCCTGGAGGATGGGGAAGATGCGCTGGTCGGCGCGGTAGCTGGTTTTGAACTGCCCGGCTTCTCGGTAAAGCATTGCTCACACCCGGTCGATGTGCTTCTCGCCGAAGAGGCCCTCGGGTCGGACGAGAAGGAAGAGCAGCGCCAGGACGTAGGGGAACCAGTTCTCGATGCCGCCGCCCAGCACCGGACCGAGGTAGACCTCCGCCAGCTTCTCCGAGGCGCCCACCAGCAAGCCCCCCACAATGGCGCCGGCGATGGAGGTGAAGCCGCCGAGGATGAGGACGGGTAGCGCCTTCAGCGTGATGACGGAGAGCGCGAACTGCACCCCCAGCCGGGACCCCCACAGCAGCCCGGCCACCAGCGCCACCGCACCGGCGGCCGCCCACACCACCGCCCAGACGGTCTGCAGCGGGATGCCCAGGCTGAGCGCGGCTTGGTGGTCGTCGGCCACCGCCCGCAGCGCCCTCCCCACGCGCGTGTATTGGAAGAAGAGCGCCAGCACGGCCACCAGGAAACCGGCGATGGCGGCCGCGAAGAGGTCGAACTGGCTGACCAGCACCCCCTTCACGTCGAAGGGCACGTCGGGGATGCCCAGGTCGAGGCCCTTCACCACGCTGCCCCACACGCCCTGGGCCAGCCCCTCCAGACAGAAGGTCAGCCCGATGGTGGCCATGAGCAGGCTGATGGCGGGCTGGTTGACCAGCGGCCGCAGCACCACTCGCTCGATGACCAGCGCCAGGCCCAGCATGATGGCCAGGGAGGCCAGAAGGGCGCCCAGCGCGGGAGCCCGCGCTCCTCCAGCGAGACGAACGTCAGCGCCGCGAATAGGACCATCGCCCCTTGCGCGAAATTGAAGACGCCGGAGGCCTTGAAGATGAGCACGAAGCCGAGCGCCACGAGCGAGTACATGACGCCGGAAAGCAGGCCTCCGATGAGAACCTCGAGGAAGAATTGCACGGTCTAGCCGGCCCCTTCTGCGACCGCTTCGCGGTCGGCCTCGGTGGGCACACCCAGGTAGGCCGCAATCACCTCGGGATTCCGGCGGACCTCCTCCGGCGTGCCGTCGGCAATCTTTCGGCCGTAGTCGAGGACAACCACCCGGTCGGCGAGGTCCATCACCACCGCCATGTCATGCTCGATGAGGAGGATGGTCGTGCCGAACTCGTCGTTCACGTCCAAGATGAAGCGGCACATGTCCTGCTTCTCCTCGACGTTCATCCCCGCCATCGGTTCATCGAGGAGCAAGAGCCGGGGTTCGGCCGCCAGGGCCCGGGCCAGCTCGACGCGCTTCTGCAGCCCGTAGGGCAGACGGCCCACCGGCGTCTTTCGCACGTGCTCGATTTGCAGGAAGTCAATCAGCTTCTCGACGTGGCAGCGGTGCTCCATCTCCTCGCGCTGTGCCGGGCCCCAGTACAGCGCCTGGGCCAGAAGCGAGGAATGCATCTTCGCGTCGCGCCCGGTCATGATGTTGTCCAGCACGCTCATCCCCTTGAAGAGCGCAATGTTCTGGAAGGTGCGGGCGATGCCGCCGAGGGCCGCCTCCCGGGGGGACATGCTTTTGCGTTGCACCCCGGCGAAGGAGATGGTGCCGGCGCTCGGCTGGTAGACCCCGTTGACGATGTTGAGCAGGCTGCTCTTGCCGGCGCCGTTGGGTCCGATGATGGCGCACAGCTCCCGTTCCCGCGCCTGGAAGCTGACCTGGTGCAGCGCCGTGACGCCGCCGAAGGAGACGCTGACGCCGGAGACGTCCAGCAGGACCTCGCCCACCTTCTGTCGCGGGTGTCCCATGCGTGGCGCCCTCAGGCCGCCTGCAACCCAGGCGCGGTGTTCCAGACCCGCGCTGGGCGAATTTGCACCTCGGCGCGGAGGGTCCCCAGCCGTCCGTCCTCGAATTTGACCTGTGCTTCCACCGGAACGCGGTCCACGCCCGAGTACAGAGCGTCAATCAGCGTGGCGTAGCGCTCGGCGATGAAGCGGCGGCGCACCTTGCGGGTGCGGGTGAGCTCCCCGTCGTCGGCGTCGAGCTCCTTGTGCAGGATGAGGAAGCGGTGGAGTTGCGAGCCGCGCAGCTTGGCGTCCTTCGACAGGTCGCGGTTCACCGCGTCCACGCACCCCGACAGCAGCGCGTAGACTTCCTCCCGGCTAGCCAGGTCGGTGTAGCCGGCGTAGGCCAACCCCCGCCGCTCAGCCCAGTCTCCCACCGCTTGTAGGTCAATGTTCAGACAGGCGGTGGCGTACGGCCGACCGTCGCCGAAGGCCACCGCCTCCTTAATCCACGGGAAGAACTTGAGCTTGTTCTCCAGGTATTTCGGCGCGAAGAGCGTTCCGTCCTGAAGCCGTCCCACGTCCCGGGCGCGGTCGATGATTTTGAGGTGCCCGTCGGCGTCGAAGTAGCCCGCATCCCCGGTGTGGAACCAGCCCTCCGCCGTCTTCGCCTCCCGCGTCGCCTCGGGATTCTTGTAGTAGCTGTGGAACACGCCGGGACTGCGGACGAGGACCTCGCCCATCTCGGAAATGCGAATCTCGACGTCCTTGGCCGGCGTACCCACTGTGTCCGGCTTTACCTCGCCATCCGGCTGGATGCAGACGAAGACCGACGTCTCGGTGCTTCCGTACAGCTGCTTGAGATTGACGCCGAGCGACCGGTAGAAGCGAAACAGGTCGGGGCCGATGGCCTCGCCCGCGGTGTAGGCGACGCGGATGCGGCTCAGCCCCAGCACGTTGCGCAACGGCGCGTAGATGACGACGTCGCCCAGCGCGTACAGGACGCGGTCCCACAGCCCCACCGGCTGCTTGTCCAACAGCTGCGTTCCCACCCGGCGCGCAACGTCCATGAAGCGCGCGTACAACCAGCGCTTCGCGCGGCCCGCGTCCTCCATGCGGATGGAGACCTGGGTGAGGAGATTTTCATACACCCGTGGCGGGGCGAAGAAGTAGGTGGGGCCGATTTCCCGCATGTCCGTCAGCACCGTGTCCGAGCTCTCCGGACAACTCATGCAGAAGCCGGCAATCTGCCCCTGGGTGTAGCTGAAGAGGTTGTCCCCCACCCAGGCCATCGGCAGGTAGGCCAACACCTCCTCGTCGGCAGTCAGGTGCTCCCGCTCGTTGCCGCCGCGGCCGGTGCGGATGAGGTTGTCATGCGTCAGCATGACGCCCTTGGGGTGACCGGTCGTCCCAGAGGTGTACAGCATGATGGCCACGTCGCTCGAGTGGCCCGCCGCCACCTGCTCGACGAAGTAACCCGGGTGTTCCCGTTCGAAGGCACGGCCGAGGGTCTGGACCTGCTCGTACGGGCGCAGCAGCTCCGGCGGGTAATTCCGCAGACCACGCGGGTCGTCGTAGACGATGACCTCCATGGCGGGAAGCCGCGCGCGCAGTCCGAGGAGCTTGTCCACCTGCTCCTGGTCCTCCACCACTGCGAAGCGCACGTCGGCGTCTGCCAGGACGAAGACCATCTCCTCGGCGACGGCGTCCTGGTAGAGCGGGACCGGGATGCCGCCCAGACTCTGCGCGGCGGCCATGGCCCAGTACAGGCGCGGGCGGTTGTCGCCGATGATGGCGAGGTGCTCGCCGCGTCGAAAGCCGAGGGCCGCCAGGCCCAAGGCGAGCGCGCGCACTTCGTCGACGACGGCTTTCCAGCTGTAGGTCTGCCAGATGCCGAGGTCCTTCTCCCGCATGGCCGGCCGGGAGCCGCGGTGCGCGGCGTGGTCCAGCAGCAGCCGCGGGAAGGTGTCGAGTGGACCGCTCATCCGCCGGTGCCCCTGCGGCAGCTCGAACGCCTGTCGTCAGCCGCGTGGGGCGAGACCGCGGCGCCATCCTAGGGAGGTGGCGCCGGCAGAGTCCACGGACAGCTGCGGGCGGCGTGACGGGCGCAGGGCCGTCGACGCTCGGCGTCATGTCTTTCCATTCCTGCCCAGCGGACGGCAACCGCCGCGGTGCAGGCGCCGTCGGTGGAGCGAGGCGCCGGGGGGGCCGAGCTGAGCTACGGCAGCAGCCGCTGGAGAAAGACCAGGTCCAGCCAACGACCAAACTTGTGGCCAACCTCGCGGAAGCGGCCCACCTCCTCGAAGCTCAGTCGCTGATGCAGCCGGAGGGAGACGGCGTTGTCGGCGTCGATGCCGGCCACCAGGACGTGCTTCCGCAGGGCGGAGGCCCGGGCCACCAGCGCCTCGAGTAGGGTGCGGCCGATGCCCTGCCCCCGGGCGTCCGCGCGCACGTGCACCGTGTGCTCCACGGTGTGGCGGTAGCACGGCCAGGCACGGAACTCGCCGAACGAGGCGAAGCCGGCCACCCCACGCGCGTCCTTGGCGACGAGGACGGGGTAGCCCGCTGCCAGTCGGGACCGCATCCAAGTGCGTCGTTCCTCCAGCGGCACCGGCTCCTCGCGGTACACCGCCGTGGTGGTGGCGATGATGTCGTTGAAGATGGCGAGGATGCCGGGCAAGTCATCCTCGGTCGCGTCGGTGAGAAGGCCCATGCGAGCGGCCGTTACCCTCGCTCGTCCCCCTGACACCGGGCCGGGGGAGCTCCCTGGGCTACACCGCCCGGCCTGGCTCCGGGTCCGGCGGCGCGGCGGCCAGCGCGGTCGAGGCAGAGACCGGGCGGCTGCGGAAGAGTGGCGCCCAGCGAAGCTTCTCCACCGCCACGAAGACGACGGGAACCACCAGCAGGGTGAGAAAGGTGGAGGTGATGACGCCACCGATGACGGCGATGGCCATCGGTCCGCGGAACTCGCTCCCGGTCCCGCGGCCGAGCGCGGTGGGCACCATGCCAATCACCATCGCCGCCGACGTCATGAGGATGGGCCGCAGTCGCCGGGGGCCGGCCTTCAGCAGCGCCGTGGTGGCGTCGTCGCCACTGCGAATGTTCTGCAGGGCGCCGTCGACCAGGAGGATGGCATTCTTGGTGACCAGGCCCATCAGCAGGATGACGCCGATCATTGCCCCGAGGGAGAGGTTCTTTCCAGTCACCATCAAGGCCACCACGGCCCCCACCAGCGCCAGGGGCAGGGCGACCATGATGGTGAAGGGGTGCTTCAGGGATTCGAATTGCGAGGCCAGCACCATGAAGATGAAGACGAAGGCCAGGCCGAAGGCGCTGCCAAAGGCATCGTTCTGCTCATGCAGCGTCTTGATTTGGCCGTCGTAAAGGATGCTGTAGCCGGCCGGGAGCGCGTGCGCGGCGAGCTGCTTTTCCAGGACCTCGGCGATGTCCCCGAGCTTTCCGCCCGTGGCGAGCTGGCTCACCACCGAGATTTGTCGCTCCCGGTTCTCGTGCTCGATGAGGCTGGGGCCGTCCTGGACGGACACCTGGGCCACATCCGACAGCCGGTGCGTGCCGGCGGGGGTAAAGAGCTCGATGTCGGCGATGCGCTCCGGTGAGCTGCGGTCCTGCTCCCGGAGTCGGACGCGGATGTCGGTCTCGTCCTTGCCCTGCCGGAGCTTGGCGGCCACTTCCCCGTTGAGGGCCAGGCGCAGCTGTTGCCCCAGGGGCCCGGCTTGCAGCCCCAGGTCGGTGGCGCGGGTGCGGTCCACTGCCACCTGAAGCTCGGGCTTCGGCGGGTTGGCCTGCACCTTCACGTCGGCTGTCCCCGGCAATGACTTCAGCGTCCTGGCGACGAAGTCGCCCATCTCGGCCAGGCGCTGCATGTCCGGGCCGGTGAGGATGACGATGATGGGCGGGTAGTCCCCCAGCCCTTCGAGGGTCGGCGGGTCGCCGACGGTGGAACGGGTCGCCGGCAAAGCCGCCAGGAGCCGGCGTGCCTCGTCCTTGAGCGCGAGAATGCCCCGGCGCCGCTCGCGCTTGGGAAGCAGCAGCACGCGCAACCGGGCCTTGGTGACTTCGCCTTGGGGCCCGACCACCGCGTAGATGTCGGTGACTTCCTTCACCGTGCGCAGGGCCCGCTCGGCCTCGGCCGTCCGCTGCAGGGTGAGGGCGAGGCTGGACTGGTCGGGGAGTTCCAGGTTGACGATGAATTGGCTGCGGTCCTCCACCGCGAGGAACTCCGAGCCGAGAAAGACGCTGGAAGCGAGCAGCGACAGTACCAGCACAGCCACCGCGCCGGCGGCGGTGAGCGCCTTGTGGGCCAGCACCCAGGCGAGCGTCCGGGTGTAGGCGCGTTCGGCGGCTTCGAAGCCCGCCCGGAGCCGGCGCACCAGGGCGCTGTCGGCCTGCGCCTTGCCGGGTCGGCGCGCCCGCACCAGGCGCGCCGACAGCATCGGGTCGAGGGTGAAGGAGATGAACAGGGAGATGAGCACCGCCGCGCTGATGGTGATGCCGAACTGGCGAAAGAATTTCCCGACGATGCCCGACATGAAGGCCACCGGGACGAAGACCGCGACCAGCGTGAGGGTGGTGGCGAGCACTGCCAGGCCCACGTCCTTGGTGCCTTGGGAGGCCGCCTGCCTCGGCTCCTCGCCGCGCTCCAGACGGTGGGTGATGGCCTCGCGCACCACCACCGCGTCGTCAATCAAAAGCCCGATGGCCAGCGAGAGGGCGAGCAGCGTCATCTGATTGAGGGTGAAGCCCAGCACGTACATGACGAAGAAGGTGCCCACCACCGAGGTGGGGAGCGCCAGCGAGGAGATGAAGGTGCCGCGCGGGTCGAGCAGGAAGACGAGGATGATGAGCACCGCCATCAACCCGCCGAAGATGAGGGCCACCCACACCTCGTGGGCGTTCTCGCGGATGAGCTCCGACTGGTCGATGAGCAACGTCGTGGAAAACCCGTGCCCCAGCTCTGGCGTCAGCCGGGCGAGCTGGCGCTTGGCCTGGTCGGACACCTCGACCGTGTTGGCCCCTGGCTGCTTCACCACCTCGAAGATGATGGCGTCCTTGCCGTTGAGGCGAGCGACGGTGCGCCGCTCGGCGACGCCGTCGGTGACCCGGGCCACCTCCGAGAGGCGCACCTGGGTGCCGCTCTTGCCCACCACCAGCGGCAGCTGGCGCAGCTGCTCCACGTCGGTGAATTCTCCGAGCGACCGCACGGCCAGCTCGGTGGGACCGAGTTGCAGATGGCCCGCGGGGACATTCATGTTTTCCCGGGCAATCCGCTCAGCCACCTCGAGCGGGGAGATGCCGGCCGCCCGGGCTCGCTCGAGGTCCAGGTCGACCGCGACTTCCCGCACGTCCCCGCCGGTGACGCTGACCTGGGCGACGCCCTGCAGCTGCTGGAGCACGGGCTGGACTCGGTCCTCCACCAGCTTGCGCAGGGCCTGGCTCGGCAAATCGCCGCTGACGGCGTAGGTGAGGATAGGCTGGGCCGACAGGTCCACTCGGCTGACGGTGGGGATGTCCGCGTCCTTCGGCAGAAGCGACACCACCCCGGACACCTTCTCGCGCACCTCCTGGGTGGCGCGGTCAATGTTCTCTGCGAGATTGAAGGTCACCACCACTTGGCCGGCGTTCTCCCGGCTGAAGCTGTGGATTTTGTCGACGCCGCTAATGCCGGCGATGGCGTCCTCGATGGGCTTCACCACCTGGGTTTCCACCTCGCCCGGACCGGCCCCCTTGTAGACGCCCGTTACCACCACCACCGGGAGGGAGACGTCCGGGTAGAGGTCCGTCCCCAGACGCTGCAGCCCCATCAGCCCGAGCACCACCAGGCCGAGGGCCATCATCCCGGTGAAGACGGGCCGCCCGATGGCCACGTCGCTGAGCGACATGGGCTAGTGGCCCCTGGTGGTGCCGGCGACGGGCGGCGTGGAAGTGGCCTGCACGTGGGCCCCCTCGACGAGGTCGACCGAGGGCGAATCCACCACCTGGGTGAGGGGTCGCTCGGCTCGCACCACCACCGAGGTCGGGCCGCGGTCGAGCACCTGCACCGGCACCCGGGCCACGATGCCGTCCGCGTCGACGACGAAGACGTGGTCTCCCCCCGCGGAGGCCAGCGCCGTCGCTGGCAGCTGGGTGGCGACCTGCGCCGCTCCGAGGCTGAGCTCCGCCCGCACCAGGGTGTGGGCGGTGAAGCGGCTGTCGGTGTTGGGCACCTGCAGTTCCACCGGGACGCGGCGCGTGGCCCCGTCCGCCGACGGAAGGATGACCCACACCGTCGCCTCGTCGGTGCTGGCGGCCGAGCTGACCGCGGACACGTGGACGCGCGTCCCGGGGGCGAGGGCAGCGCGTGCCGTCTCCGCGACGGTGAGGTGCAGGGTGAGCGGGTCGAGCTGCTCGAGGGTGAAGAGAGGGGTAGTGAGGCTGGAGACGATGGCACCGGGCTGGTCCGGCGCCTCCACCACCACGCCAGCGAAGGGGGCCCGGAGGCTGTGGCGTGCGCGCCGCGCCCGTAACTCGGCCACCTGGGCACGCGCCAGGGCGACCTGCGCTTCGGCGTTGCGGGCGTTGGAGGTGACGGCCAGTCCCTGCTGCTCCGAGACGGCGCCCCCGGCCTTCAGCTTCTCGGTGCGCTGGGCTACATCGCGGGCGGTCTCGGCTTGGGAGAAGGCCCCCTGAAGCGCGGCGTCTGCCTGCTGCAGCTGCGCGTCGACCAGGTCGGTGGCTAGCTCGGCGAGAAGGTCCCCCTCCTGCACGCGCTGCCCCTTGTGTGCCACCACCCGGGCCAGCCGGCCCGTCACCTCGAAGCCCAACTGGACGCGTTTGGAGGGTTCCAGCGTCCCCGTCACCTCGTCGCGCGGCGACACCATCACCGGCTGGGCCAGGGACAGCTGCACCTGCGCCAGGGGCGCCGGCCGGGGCGCCTCCCTTCGGTGCTGAATCTTCAGGGACACGAGCACCAGGACGAGAAGTCCGACGGTGCCGCCCACGCCGAGGGCCCACGCCAGGGTGGGCTTCATGGCGTCCTCCGGCGCTTCGCCGGCCGGCGGGCGCGGCCTCCGGCGGGCCCTCCGCGGCGAGTGGGGGCGCCCCCGCGGGCAGGGCCCAGTCCGGGCGCGCCGCGAGACGCCAGGGCTCCGCCGTGGATGAGGCGCTGCAGCGTGCGGGCCCAGGCCTCGAGGTCGGGCCGCTCCACCAGGTGGGAGAGGCGCTTGCCCACGAGGAAGTAGGCCCCCACCGCGAGCTCGGCGAAGAGCTCCGCCTCCACGTCTCCGCGGCCCGCGCCGCTGCGCTGCATGGCCTGGAATTCGGCCCGTGCCCGGGCGACCTCCTCCTCGAGAAACGTCCACACCAGGCCCTCGAAGACCGTGCCGGCGCAGCCGCGGATGAGCACGTCCAGGGTGTCGCGGTGCTCCCACATCATCTGCAGCGCCTGCTGGTCGAACTCCGTCTCCAGCGCCAGGTAGCGCCGGTAGCGGGCCGTGCGCAGCTCGACGTCCCGGGCCGTCAGGCGCCCGCGCTCGGCTCCCGCCTCCTCTAGCCCCACCGTGCGCGCGCTGTGCAGCGCCCGCATGGCGGATGCCAGCGCCTGCACCACCTCGTCGAAGAGGGCTTCCTTGGAGGCGAAGTGCAGGTAGAAAGCCCCCTTGGAGAGGCCACAGGCGCCGGTGATGTCCTCGATGCGGGCCCCGCGGAGACCCTTCTTGACGAATTCGGCGCGCGCCGCGGTCAGCAGGGCGCTGTGGGCCTTCGGGTCGGCGGGGCGGGACATGACAACGCCGTTACTAAACCGTCGGTCAGAAATTGGCAAGAATGGCTGAACGGTCGGTCAACAACCCCCAGGGCGGTGCCCGGCGGGGCCTTCCCGGCTGGGGCTGGGCGCTGCTGGCCGTCGCGGCGGCGCGGGCGTGCCTGCTGCCAGTCTTCGAATTGGTGCCGCAGGAGGCCTACTACGCCTACTACGCCGGCCATCCGGCGCTGTCCTACTTCGACCATCCGCCGCTTCTGGCCTGGTCGCTGGCCGCGGCCTTCGCCCTCCTTGGCCGCCATGCCCTCGTCCTGCGCGTGGTGCCCTTCCTCTTCACCCTCCTTTGCCAAGCCGGCTTCCTGCTGCTGGCCCGGCGCTTGGTGCCGGGCGGGGTGGGCCGGGCGGCCCTGTTGTTCTGCACCACCGGCGCGGTGACGCTGCTGTCGCTGGTGGCGCTTCCCGACGCGCCGCTGGTGTGCACCTGGACCCTCGCGCTGCTGGCGCTGTCGGCGGCCCTCCTCGACGGCGTGCGGTGGGCGTGGCTGCTCTCGGGCCTCTTCATGGGGCTCGCCTTCGACGCCAAGTACACCGGGGCGGCGCTGTGGTTCGGGCTGGTGCTGTTTCTTCTGGCCTCGCCTTCTCACCGGCGTCTGTGGCGCACGCCCTGGCCCTACCTGGCGCTCGGGGTGGCGCAGCTGGTGGCCCTGCCCGTGTACGTCTGGAATGCCCAGCACGGCTGGGCGTCCTTCCTCTTCCAGACGGCGGGCCGGGCCCAGTCTGCGTCGGGCTTTGGCTTGCGCCACCTGCTCGGACTCACCGGCACGCAGGCGGTGCTTCTGCTGCCCCCCCTCTTCCTCGCCCTGGTGGCCACAGTGGCCCGGGGCCTCAAGGGGCTGCGACGCCGTGGCCTCTCGCCCGAGGAACTCTTCCTCGCTGCCTTCTGCCTGCCGGTGGCGCTGGCCGGGGCGCTGTTCAGCACCGTCGTGCTGGTGAAGGCCAACTGGCTGCTGCCGGCGTACGTGGCTGGGGTGCTGTGGGTGGCAAGGCACAGCGGCCAGCGGCTGGTGCGCTGGAACCTCCTCGTCAGTGCGGGCTTCCACGCCCTTTTCCTGGTGGAGCTGCTGTTCTACCCGGTGGTGTTGCTCACCGACGACACCTGGGTGGGCTGGACGTCCCTCGCTCGCCAGGTGCAGACGCGGGTCCGCCCGGGCGAATTCGTCTTCTCCGCGGATGACTACAAGACGACGGCGGAGCTCCTCTTCTACTCGGACCTCGAGGTGTACGGACGCAACGTCCTCGGCGAGCGGGCGCTGCAATTTGACTATGGGGGGCCGGACCCGCGTGGACTGGTGGGCCGGGATGCCCTGTTCGTCGACTCGGCGCCCAATGACCCCGAGGGACGGGAGGCGACCGGGGCGCCGCCTCCACGGCTGCGCCAGGCCTTCCAAGCGGTGCAGGCCGAGCCGTGGCTGCGCATCACCCTGCACGGCCGGCCCGTGCGTGCCTTCCGGGTGTGGCGTTGCCGCGGCTACCTGGGGCCGCCCGAGCGGTGAGGCGGCGGCTGGCCGGGGGACACTGCCGGCCATGGCGCGGGCTCGGCGTCCTCGGGGTTACTTTCATCGACGCCGTGGGCGAATTCCGTGTGCCCGCTCGTCTCCAGGAAGGGGCCGCCTTCCTCCTCCGGGCGTTGGCTCTGGTAGTGCTCCTCCGGGTCCTCCCCGCTGGTGGCGCTGAGGACGAAGCTTTCCCCGAGTTCCTCGGCCAACTCATCGGTGGCGTGGCGCGCGTCGAGGAAGAAGGCCTGCGTTTGCTCGGGTCGGCCGGGGTGCTTCTGGCGGAGACCGACCTCGGGCGCCGTCCTCGGCTTCTGCGCCTTTATCCGCGTCTTCTTCTTCGGTCCCGCCGCGGCCGCCGGCCGCGGGGCGGCACGCTTCTTCGAGACGGCAGACTTGCTCACCTTGCGTGCGGGGATGCTCGTGCGCGGCTGCGCCCTTCGTTTAGGGGCCATGGCAACTGTCTCCTTCCCCCCGGGCCGGGGGAGGGCAGTCTAGGCGACAACCGGGGTGAGGTGCCCACAGCATCACTCCTGTGGGTACATGCGGCGCCCGGCGTTCCCTCGCCTTCGGCCGACATCTTCGTGTCTGATGACGGGCCGGACGTGATGGGCGAACGCGAGCTGCTGCGGGCGGGAACACGGGACGTGTTGCGTGTGCTTCTCGTCGAGGATTCCGAGGCGGACGCCGCCCTCATCGTCCATGCGCTTTCCTCGGAGGGTCGCCTCATCCGCCCCGAGCGCGTGGACACGCCGGAGAGCTTCTCGGCGGCGCTGCGCGGCAATACGCCCTGGGACGTCATCGTCTCAGACCACCGGATGCCACGGTTCTCGGCCGTCGAGGCGCTCAGGATTCTGCAGAGCACGGGACGCGACATCCCGTTCTTGATTGTGAGCGGCGCAATCGCCGAGCACGACGCCGTCGCGGCGATGAAGGCCGGGGCCAACGACTACTTGATGAAGGACAACCTGGCCCGCCTGGGCCCGGCCGTGGAGCGCGAATGCGGGGAGGCCGCGCAACGCGCGGGCCGTCGCCGCGCGGACGCGGCGCTGCGGCGCAGCGAGGCCGAGCTCCGGGCGGTAATGGCGCACGTGCCCGACGGGTTGCTCACCGTGTCGCCGGCCGCGGCGCTGGTCTCGATGAACGCCGCGGCGGAGCGGATTTTCGGGGTGCGCGCCGAGGAGGTGCTGGGGCGACCGGCGGAGGACTTCCTGCCACCGGGCTTTGCCTCCTCGGTCGGGCAGGGGTCCCTGGAGTGCGAAGCGCGCCGGGCGGACGGTTCTTTGCTTCAGCTGGAGGTGTCGGTGGCCGAGGTTCCCGACAACGACCCGAGCCTGGTGGTGACGGTGCGGGACGTCACCGACCGCCGCCGCCTCGAAGCCGAGGTGCAACGCACCCAGAAGATGGACACCGTGGGGATGCTGGCTGGCGGTGTGGCGCACGACTTCAACAACGTCCTCACCGGCATCCAGAGTGCCGCTGCGATGGCTCGCCTGGAGCTTCCCAGGGACCACGCCGCCGAGGGCGACCTGGCCGAAATCGAGCGGCAGTGCCAGCGCGCCGCGGCTCTGGTGCGCCAGCTGCTCGCCTTCGCGCGAAAGCAGCCGCTCGCCCGACGCACCCTCAGCGTCAACGAGGTGGTGCTCGACGTGGAAAGCCTGTTGCGAAGGGTCATTGGCGAGCACGTCCGCTTCGCGGTGGAGCTGCAGCCGGACGTGTGGAGCATCAGCGGCGACAGCGCGCAGCTCGAGCAGGTGCTGATGAACCTTTGCATCAACGCCCGCGATGCGATGCCCGAGGGCGGCCGCCTCACCGTGCGCACCGGGAACCTCACCGCCGGCTCGGAACTCGCCGCGCGCGCCCGCAGCGTCCCCGGCAAGCGCTACGTGATGCTCTCCGTGCAGGACAGCGGCACCGGCATCCATCCCAGGACGCTGGAGCGCATCTTCGAGCCCTTCTTCACCACCAAGGCGCCCGGGCGCGGGACCGGTCTCGGGCTGGCCGTGGTGCACGGCATCGTCCGGCAGCACGATGGGATTATCGACGTGGACAGCGCCCCCGGCTCGGGCAGCACCTTCTCCGTCCTTCTGCCGGCGGTGGAGGCCGACGCCGTCGCCGTGCCGGCGCTCAGCGGCGTCACCACCCAGCCCGGCTCCGGCACACTGCTGGTGGTGGAGGATGACGCCAGCGTCCGGCTGGGCATGGTGCGGATGCTGGAGCACGCCGGCTACCGCGTCCTCGCCGCGGCGGACGGCGAGGCGGCGCTGGGAATCCTCGAGCAGGGGCAGGTGGATTTGGTGCTGCTGGACGCGGTGCTGCCGGGCCTGTCCGCCCTGGACACCTACCGCGGTGTGCTGAGCTGCCGGCCAGGCACCCCGGTGCTGCTGGTGAGCGGCTACAGTGAGGCGATGCTCGACGCCACGCTTCGCCGCGAGCTCGCCGGGCAATTCCTGCAGAAGCCCTTCAGCCTCGAGGGGCTGGCAGGGCGCGTGCGCGTTATGCTGGCCCCGGTGGGGGCGCGGGTGGGCTCGGGCTAGCCTTCACGGCGCTCGGTACGTCGGGCAATTGGATGCCGGCGGCCGGGAACTCGTGCTGGAGAGCGTTGAGCAGGACGCGCTGCGCCTCGGAGGGCGACTGCTGCTGGATGCGCGTCACCTCCTGTCGGCCCTGGTCGAGGTCGCCGGCGGACAGGTGGGCCCGCGCCGCCCAGGCCAGCAGCGTGAGGTCGTCCGGCTGAATCTGCAACGCCTGGGCGAAGTGACCCGCGGCGAGGGAGAAGTCCCGGTCGTGGAAGGCGAGCATGCCCTGGGCGAAGCTGAAGGCCGGGTCGCGTTTGGCCACCTGCTGCCCGGCGGTACGCCAGAGCTTCACCAGGTCGGGAAGGCCACTGGCCGCGGCGGCGGACACCGCGTTGCTGTACAAGGGGACGAAGCCCGGGAAGCGCTCGATGGCCTGTCCGTACAACTCGGTCGCCTCCTGCATCCGGTGCTCACGCATCAGGATGATGCCGAGGTTGTTGTAGACCTCGGGGACCTCCGGCGCGCGCTCCAGAAGGTACGTCAGGAGCCGATCGGCCTCCGCCAGGCGACCCTGGAGCAGGAACTCGACGGCCCGGTTGCTGTGAAAGAGCACGAAGGCCGTCTCGTCGTCGATGGGGGTGTAGAGGGAAAAGCGCCACTCGGAGGTGTGGGTGGCCGTGTAATCCACCACCATGGCGTTCTCCCCCCAGGTGTCCGCGCCATGGGCGACGGCGATGTGCGAGGAGGTGAAGAAGCGGCCGCGGTCCTCCCAATAGATGGGCAACTCCGTGATGCGCACGAAGTGCACCTCGATTCCCGCGCTCCGGGCGGCGGCTACGTAGAGCATCGCGTAGCTCATGCAGTCGCCCTCGCGGGCCTCGAAAGCCGCCTGGGCGTTGAGGGTGCGCGTGGGCGCGTAGCGGAAGCCGAGCCCGTCCCGGTCAACCAGGTAGCGGACGAGCGAGTGCATCCGGCTGCGCTCGGAGCCGCCCACCGAGGCCTTCGCGCTGAGGTAGGCCCGGGTGGAGGGGCTGAGTTGAAGCGGGTCCTCTAGGGGAAGTCCGAGAGCGATGCCGTCGCGAAGCCAGGCGGGACCGCTCGCGGGCGTCGCTTTCCCCGGCGTCGCGCAGCCGGTCAGGGCCAGCACCAGCGCACCACCCAGACCCAGGCGCATCCGCAAGAAAAGCGGCGCCATCAGCGACCTCCTGCCAGGGCCCCGTCCCCTCGTGGGCAACCCTCGACCGGAGCCTACTCCCCTCCAGCGGAAAAGGCAGGCGGGCGGCGTTGACTTCCAAGGGGGCTGTCAGTACAAGCCCGCGCCTCGCGCAAGCGGGGGAGCGTAGCTCAATTGGCAGAGCAATGGACTCTTAATCCATAGGTTGTGGGTTCGATTCCCTCCGCTCTCATTCACCGGCGGCATGGCTTTCCCACAGCCAGGGGGGGCGTGCCGCCGGTTCGCGTTTCCAACGCTACCCGGACACACTTCCGCAAGGCGCGGCAAGCCGGTCTTAACGCGGCGCAGCAATGACGCGGCCGCAACAAATGCGCAGCAGTGCCGTGTCGCCCTCGGGCTTCCCCGTGGCCCCCGCCTGTATGGATGGCTGCATTGGCCGGGCGTTGCGGGGCGTTACCGATGGTAACGGGCTGTTACCCGACGCCACGACGACCAAATGCGCCATTGATTTAAGCGCTTGACCTTCGCGCCGGTCTCTAGTGGAACGCACCTTGCGTACAGGGGCGCCAAGGCTGGCGCTCTGCCGGAGAGATTCCCGCTGACGGCCATTGCTGCAGCGTCCACGTGGAGAGGGGAATTGCATGAAGCTGAAATCAGGGGTGCCGTTTCTGGCGGTGCTGTGCGCGGTGCTGGCCGCACCGGCCGACGCTGCGAAAATCACCATCGGGGACTCGGGTGGGTACGTAGACGTCGGGGCGATTGTGCAGACATGGGTCCGTGTGACCGAGAGAGGCTCTGCAGACCATTCTGGCCCGTCGTACGACATCTATCTCCGGCGCATGCGGTTTTACGTCAATGGGCAGGTGAATGAGCACTTCGGCATCATCGCCAACACGGACATCAGCTACACGCAGACGGGCGCCGCGGCTGGCGATGTCATCACCAACCCGGTGACGCAGCAGAACGCAGTCCGGTTCGCCTCGCCGACCATCGTCATGAACGAAGCACTCGGCTACTGGAACGTCTGCAAGGAGTTCAAGCTGTGGGTGGGCCTCCAGCTGCTTCCGTGGGTCCACGAATCTCTGACCGACATTACCCGGTTCGCCTCCCTGGACGAGCAGGCGGACGCCACCGAGCGCGGCCGGCCTGGCGGGTACTTCGGCCGAGACCGGGACATGGGCATCGTCTTCACCGGAGACCTCGCCTTCATCAACTACCGCATCGGCGTCTTCAACGGCGTGCAGACCATCGCCGGCAAGTCGACGGTAACGGCGACCGGCCTCGTCACCGGGCCGACCAACGTGGCCGTCAACTACCCCGCCTACGCCGGCGTCAACCCGGGTGACTCCCCAAGCTATGACGGCGCCATCCGCATCAACATCATCGGGCAAGATTCCGGTTACGGCTACGCGGGCGGCGTCGCCTACGACGGCAAGAGCTACCTCAGCGTCGGCGGTGGCATCAACTTCCAGCCGCGGGCCCTCGTGGTGGGGCGCGGCAACCCCGCCACCGCTAGCTACTTTGGCTACTTCGCCGACTTGCACATGGACCTTGCCTTTGGCGACAACGAGCTCGTCCTCGAGGCCGGCTGGGTGCGGACCGTCTACCAGGGCAACGGCGCCGCCGTCCCCTCCGACACGGCCGCCGGGCTGGCCCTCATCAACAACGCGGGCAACGCCTACTACGGCACCCTCGGTATCCGCCTCTCCTGGATTTACCCGTACTTCGCAATGGAGTACTACAAGTCCAACCTGCCCGACTCCCTGGTGCAGTCGACCTACCAGGCCTTCGGAAACGGCTGGGGTGCAGCGGCCGGGCGCGTCGGCTCTCTCACCACGTACCACGGCGGCCTGAAATTCTTCCCGGGTGGGCCCGTTGGGAACTGCCCGATGATTAACCTGGACATGGCCTTCCAGGGCAAGACCAACGCCGGCAATGTCACCGCTGTCAGCGGGGGTGTGCCCATCAACGGCAATCAGTGGTCGGGCACCCTCGAGTTCGAGTGGAAGATTTAGCGCTCGGCTGAACGGCAATTCCATTCACGCCAAGAGGCGAGGTTCCCTCCACGGGGCCTCGCCTCTTTCCTTTTTGGGCTACGCCTAAGTGTCCCCCAGCCAGCCCGCGTCAGCGAGCGACTGCCGGGCGCTCTCAGTCGCTGCCGACGGTCGGGTCCTGGTCGCCCAGCAGCTTGGCCAGCGTCTTTCGGTCCACGCCGAGCGCATCGGCCGTGGCCAGACGCCGCCCGCCCTGCTGCTGCAGTGCCCAGACTGCGTAGTGGCGCTGCAGCTGCCTCAGCGGCAGGACCGGCCGTCGGAATTCGGCGTGGCCTGCGCCGCTGTCCTCCGGCACCTCGAGGTGCAATTCCTCGGGCTTGACCTCCGGACCGCGGGCCAGCAGGACGGCGCGTTCCACGACGTTCTCCAGCTCACGCACGTTGCCTGGCCAGAGGTGCTGCGCCAGTCTCGCGTGAGCTCCCAGGGAGAAGGCTTCAACCGGTGAACGCGGGTGCCGCGATTTCGCGGCCCGAAGGAAGTGCTCCACCAGCATGGGGAGGTCCTCGAGCCGGTCCCTCAACGCTGGCAGCTCCAGACGGACGACGTCGAGCCGGAACAGCAGGTCCTCCCGGAAGCTGCGCCGGGCAACCAGCTCTCGAAGGTTTCGGTTGCTGGCGGCGACGATGCGCACGTCGACGGCCCGTGGCTTGTTGGCCCCGACGGCCCGCACCTCCCCGCTTTCCAGGACGTTGAGGAGCTTCGCCTGAAGCGCTATGTCCATCTCGCCAATCTCGTCGAGAAACAGCGTGCCCCCTTGCGCCTCCTCAAAAAGTCCGGTGCGCGGGGCCACCGCGCCGGTGAAAGCGCCCTTGACGTGGCCGAAGAGCTCCGACTCGAGCAGGTTTTCGGGAAGGGCGGCACAGTTGACCGTCACGAACGGACCCTCGGAGCGCCGCCCCAGCGCGTGCAGCGCTCGCGCAACCAGTCCCTTCCCGGTACCGGTCTCTCCAGAGAGCAGGACCGGGACGTCGGCGTCGGCCACGCGCTCCATCAGGTCGAACAGCGTCCGCATGGAGACGCTGGTGCCGACGAGGTTGCCCAGCGCAAAACGGTCCCGGAGCGCTCGACGCAGCTGAGCTGCCTCCGTGCGCAGCCGTGCCTCCTCAAGCGCACGGCCGAGGAACAGCGCCAGCTCGTCCACCGTGAAGGGCTTCGTCAAGTAGTGGTACGCGCCTTGGCGGATGGACTCGATGGCGGTGGCCACGGCGCTGAAGGCCGTGGTGACGATGACGGGCCGGGATGGGTCCAACCGACGTGAAAGGGCGAGCAATTCGATTCCGTCCAGGACGGGCATCCTTAGGTCGGTCACCAGCGCGCCGATGTCCGGGTCCAGCTCGAGGCGACGGGCGGCGGCGGTACTGGAGCCCTCGGGAATGGCATGGTGGCCCCGTTCCTGTAGACCGTCGGCCAGCGTCTCGGCCAACGCGAGGTCGTCGTCCACCACCAGCACCGTGGGTCCCTCATGCAACCGCGTCACGTCGCTCCCCCGACACGGCCGGGATTTCGACCCGCACCCGCGTTCCCTGTGCGCCGGGGGTTGCGCCAACGCGCGGCTCGAAGGACAGCGTCCCATGGTGGTGCTTCACAATCTCGCTGGCGATGGTCAGCCCGAGCCCGGTGCCCTTTCCGGCGGGTTTGGTGGTGAAGAGCGGCTCTAGGCACCGCTCCGCCACCTCCGGTGCGATGCCGGTCCCGTTGTCCTCCACGACGAAGGCGACCTTGTTTCCGGTCTGCTCGATGTGGAGTGCCACCGTGCCTCCGCGCGAACAGGCGTCGCAGGCGTTGAGCAGCAGGTTGACGAGGACCTGCTCCAGCAGCGCCGGGTCGCAAGCGACTGAGGGCAGCGTTGTGTCGACGTGGCTTTCCAGGACGACGTCGGCCTGGGTGAAGCGGTGTTCCACCAACTCGAGCGCGGCCCGGGCCAAGGCCGAAGGCTCGACCTCGCTCAGCGCGGGCGTCCCACCACGCGCGAGAGTGAGGAAGGCGCGGACGATGCGCGAGATGCGCTGGGCCTGCTCGAGGATGGCCACCGCGGCGCGGTGAGACCTCGACTGGGGCTCCATCCGGGGGATGAGCTGCTCGGCGCGCCCGACGATGATGCCCAGCGGCGTCGACACCTCATGGGCAACGCCGGTGGCCAGGGCACCCAGCGTTGCAAGCTTATCGGCTTCCACCAGCCGCCGGTCGCGGGCTTGAACGGCCTCCCCGACCGCCAGCACCTGCCGAAGTTCCAACTCGCGGCGCTGCTCTCGAAGTGCCAGGCCCCCGAAGCAGCCCACCAGGAGCGCGGCGATGGCCGTTCCCAGCACCAGTCGCCAGAGCGCGCGGGATTCGCGGTCCCTCACGCGCTGCGCCGTTGCTAACACGGCTACTGCCCAGGGCCGTTGCTGCGCGTCGGGTGCTCGGGCCAGTCCAGCCAGGGCCGTGCGCCGCGGGAGCCCGAGCGCTGCCGCCTCCTGTCGGCCGAGTTGCACCCAAGGCCGCCCAGCAGCCAAGGCCTCCTTCAGCGACGGGGCATCAACTGGCTGGGCGTCGGCATCCACCAGGGTGGACTGTCCGGGAGCGCGAACCAGGACCCGCACCGCCCCGGGTTGCTCTGTCGAGCCGCGAAGGGCCTGCAGCGCGGCCAGCAGACAGGGGCTTTCGACGTCGACGCACTCGGGCAAACGAATGTGGTCGGTGAGGACGATGGCCGCACTGCGCGCTACCGCCGTCTGTTCCGCGGCAAAGTCGTCCAGCGCCGCCGCTGCCTCCCGTCGCTCATCCCAGACGGCGACTGCCAGCACGGCCGCCAGCACGACCACCATCGCCACCAGCAACTCGGTTCGCTTCATGGTCGGCTCGACGCTGGCCGGAAGCGGAGCCGCACGCTGCCTCCGGAGGGCATGGGCCAGCCGCGACGGAGAAGCGACCCGCATTGAAACGGCGCGTTGAGCAAAGGAGATGCCATGGTGCGAGCCCCGGAGGACGCTCAACAGCCGACTGCCAAACGCCGGCCACGGGGAAAGCTTCCCCTTTTCCCGGGAAATTTTCCTCTTTCCGGGTACGCCGCAGGATGCTCTGGCAGTACGGGCCAGATGGCCCAGACCTTGCTCAAGGGAGCCCTGTCGATGCCAAGCGTGTACCTTGCCCTAGCGCGGGTATTGCCCGTTCTCGTGCTCGTCTGGATGGACACCCCAGCGTTCGCTCAGCCGATGCCGCCCGCCCAGTCCCCGCCAGCGCCGCCCGCCCCCTCCAGTCCGGTCGAGTTGCCCCTGACCGCGCAGCTTTTGTCACCGCAGAAAATCACGCTGAAGGCCGCGCTGGAATTCGCTCTAAAGAACCAACCTGCCGTGAGGGAGGCGCTCGCCCGAATCGCGGCCCGGCAAACTGACGTCGGGATTCCCGCCGGCCAGTGGCTCCCCACGGTGGGGGTGACCGCGCAGGTCCTGGGCGGTACTGACAACAACACCACGGCCTCCTACCTGAACACTCCGTGGACGCCAACGCCTCGCGTCGGCGGGACAACTTCCACCAATGCCGCTGGAGCCAGTTGGTCCGCTCACCCGTCGACCTTCGTCGGCCTCGGGCTGATGCAAGAAGTCTTCGACTTCGGCCGCATCACGGCAGAAATCCAAGCGGCCGACTCGCTGGTCACCGCCGAGCAGCGCAGTGCCGAAGCGCGGGCGCTCGACGTGCAGCTCGGCGTCGAGGAGGCGTACTTCGCTGTCTACAGCGCCAAAGCGGTATTGGCTGCGACGGATGAGGCCTACGCACGTGCCAGCCTGCAGTTTGAATTGGCGCGGGTGGGGGTCAACGCCGGGCTCCGGCCACCCATCGACCAGACACGCATCCGGGCCCAGCTCGCCCGCTTCGAGGTCGGCCGAATCCGGAACCGGGGCGAGGTGCGCATCGCACAGTCCCTCCTTGCCGCCGCCGTCGGAAGCCCCGAGTTGGTCCTCGACACCGCCGACGCGCCGCCAACCCCAGCGGACTTGCCCTCCCTGGATGTGGCCATCCAGCACGCGCTGAAGAAAGAGCCCGGCTTGCAGGCGGCACTGGCTCGCATCCAAGCGCAGGAGGACGAGACGAAGGCGGCCTACGCCCAGCTGCGTCCCGACCTTTTCCTCTCCGGCACGCTCAACAGCAGGGCGGGCGGGGCCCAGCCCTCCGGAGGGGCACCGATTCCGGACGGCAATGGATGGATTCCCAGTGTTCCCAACTGGCAGGTGGGGCTGGTCCTGAGCTGGCCCATCTTCGAGGGAACCTTCTGGGCCAAGGGCCGAGCGTCCGCGCAGCTCGAAAGTGTCCGGCGCGAGCAGGCGGCGCTGGTCCGGCAAGAACTGCTGCTGCGGATTGAGAATGCCTACGTGGCGGTGGTGGTCGCCCGGGAAGCGCTGCCGAGGATTCGCGACTCCCTCGAAGCAGCTCGGGCCAACTACGCGCAGGCCGATGCACGCTTCCGCGCGGGTCTCGGCAGTGCCACCGACTTGGCCGACGCAGCTTCCATCTGGGTGGAAGCCCAGACCGCACTCGCCCTCGCGGAGTTCGACCTGGCCCGTTCACGGGCCACCTTTGGACGGGCCATCGCGGAGGGATTGTGAGCGCTCCAGACGTCGGAGGCGAAACGACTGTCGGGTCGACGCCCCGGGCCACGGCCACCGCCGCCCAAGTGCCCGTGACGACGGGTCGTCTCCGTCTTTTCCTCATCGGCGGTGTCCTGTCCCTCTTGGGGCTGGGGGGCTTTCTGCTCTGGCGAGCCGAGTCTCGCGTCAACCGAGTGGCGATGGCCGGGAGTGCCAAGCCGGTCACCATCGTCAAGGCCGAAGGGGTCGACTTCCGCCCGTTCCGCACATACATCGGCACGCTCGAACCCTGGCAGTCCGCGAGAGTCGGCCCGCAGTTCATTTCCGCTTACGTCTCCTCCGTGCTGGTGAGACCGGGGGCCGTCGTCAAGAAGGGGGAGGTGCTGGCCACCCTGGACTGTCGTCACGCCACGGCGTCCACCCGGGTCGTCGCGATGCAGGCCACCGCCATTGACGCCCGGCAGAAGGCGCTGGCGGACGAGGCGGCCAGGACGCAGGGCCTGTTGGACGGGGGCTTCGTCTCGGCTAACGAGGTCGAGCAGAAGATTGCCCAGAGCGCTTCGGAGGCGGCCCAACTGCAAGCCGGCAAGGCACAACTCGAGCGGAGCTCCCTCGATGTCGACGACTGCGTGCTCCGGGCACCCTTCGATGGCGAGGTGGCCGTCCGCTCCATTGACCCAGGAGCGTTCGTCCGTCCGGGCACATCCCTCGTGTCGGTGGTGGACCGCTCCATCATTCGTGTCACCGCCGAGGCGCCGGAGGTGGACGTCAGCGTCGTCGAGCCTGGAACGCAGGTGAAGATGCACCTGCTCGCGACGAACCAGGACGTCGTCGGGAAAGTCGCCCGCCGTGCACCGGCGGCGGACCTGGAGACCCGCACCCTCCATTTCGAGGTCGACGTGGCGGACCCAGCCCGCACTTTGCCGGCGGGAACGACGGCCGAGTTGGCCATTGAGGTCGGCCAGCCCCGGCCTGCCTCCGCGGTCCCCCTGGCGGCCGCCGCCGTGCGCTCCGGAAAGGCCATGGTCTTCGTGGTGGAGGGGAATACCGCCCATGCCCGCGTGGTGCCCGTGCTCGGCGAGCGCGAGGGCCTGCTCTACCTCGACCCATCGCTCAAGCCTGGAACGCCCGTTGTGCTGGAAGGACGGGCGCTCTTGCAAGACGGGGACAAGGTGGAAGTTGGCGCGGTCGAGGGGCTGGCGCAGCCCTCCGCACCACGTGGCCAGTCTCCAAGTCCGGTCACCGACGTGGAGCGGACGCCGTGACGCGCCTCTCGCTCCGCAACCCGATCGCCATCCTGATGGTGTGCATCGCGGTGGTGGTCTTCGCGTTGGTGGTCACGCCGCGGATGAGCATCGACACCTTCCCCGAGCTGACGCCGCCCGTGCTGGTCGTCGGGACCCTGGCTCCGGGGCTCGGCCCCAAGGACGTGGAGAAGACGCTCACCTGGCGCATCGAGAAGTACGTCAGCGCCACGCCGGGCGTCGAGCACGTGCAGAGCATCTCGCGCAACAACCTCAGCATCGTCTTCGTCTGGCTGAAGTGGGGCACCGACCTGAACGCGGCGCAGACGCTGGTCCAGCAGCAGGTCGGCGTTCGCCATGGCGGCGGTCCCCAAGTCGCTGGGCGTCCTGCCGCCGTTCGTCCTGCAGTATCGACCCGTCCAACGCTCCGGTGGTGCAGGTCGCGGTCTCCGGGCGGCGGGCTGACCGGGCCCGCAGCTCTACGACTACGCGCTCAACAACATCGAGCCGCATCCTGGAGGGCATCCCCGGCGTCGCCAGCGCCGCTCATCAACGGCGGCCGACAGCGGCAGATCAACGTCATCGTCGACCTCGCCGCGGCCCAATCGCGCGGCGTCACCTCCGAGCGACGTCGCGGCCGCGGTCGCCCAGTCCAACGCGCTGCTCCCGTCCGGCGAGTTCATCTCGCCGCGCTTCGACGCCAACGTCTACACCAACGCGGTCCCGCGAGCGCGTCGCGTCACATCGGCGACGCGATGGTGAAGGTGGTCGGTGGGCAGGCCCGTGTTCATCCGCGACGTGGCGAAGGTCGAGGACGGCGGCGCGTCCGGAGACCCAGGCGGTGTCGGTCAACGGGCAGAACGCGGTCTACCTGAACGTGCTGCGGGTGCCCGGCGGCAACACGCTGAAGATCGTCGACGCGGTGAAGCAAGCGGTGGCCGGGCTGCACGAACCTGCCGCCCGGCGTGGTCGTGAAGCCGGTCTTCGACCAGTCCACCTTCGTGCGCACCAGCTACCATGGGCTGAAGCAGGAGGTGCTTCAGGCCCTGGTCCTGATCGCGCTCGTCATCCTGCTCTTCCTGCAGAGCGTCCGGGGCACCCTCATCGTCTCGGTCGCCATTCCGCTCTCCTTCGCCGTCACCCTGATCGTCCTCTACGCGACCGGCCAGACGCTCAACGCGTTCACGCTGGGCGGGCTGACGCTGGCCATGGGCCGCCTGGTCGACGACGCGGTGGTGGTGTTGGAGTCGATCCACCGTCACCAGCGCATGGGCATGTCGCACCTACCGGGCGGCGCTGGAGGGGACCAACGCGGTTGCGCTGCCGGTGCTGGCCTCGACGCTGACCACCATGGCCGTGCTGCTTGCCGGTGCTGCTGCTGGCCGGGCTGGCCAAGAAGCTGTTCGCGCCGCTGGCGCTGACCGTCGCCGTGGCCATGATCGTCTCGTACTTCGTCAGCATGTCTGCGTGACGCCCGGTGGCCTGCCGGTATTTCCTCGGACACGCGGAAAGCACGGGGGATCGGCACGACAGCTGCGGAGGCGATCGAGCGATGTTGCGCGGACGGCTACTCGCGCCTCCTGCGGCGCGTGCTGCCCTTCGGGCTGGACCGTCATCGGCGCCTGCGCCGTGCTCACCGCCGGCGCCGTGTGGGCCGCAGCGCGACTTGCCGAGCACCTTCTTCCCGGAAATCGACGAATCGATGGAGCGCGTCTACGTGCGGCTTCTCGCCAGGGACATCTCGCTCGACGATGCCTCTCGGCGAATGCGCGAGATGGGCAAGATGCTCTTCGAGGAGCTTCCCAAGGGCGACGGTCGAGCTGGTGCTCACCAACGTGGGCTCGCCGAACAACGCCCGCAGTGCGATGACCAGCCCCAACGACGGGCCGCACATGGGCTTCATCCGGGTCGCCCTGGTCGACCCCGAGCAGCGGAAGCTCACCCAGCGCGAGATCGCCGACCAGATGCGGGCGATTCTCACTCACGCACTTTCCAGGCGTCGAATTCCTGCAGTGGCCGGGGGGCCTGGTGGCGAGCGTCTTCGCCAACGGCTACATCGCCCCGCTGGTGGTCGAGGTGCGGGACGACAACCTGGCCGCAGCTGGAGCGCGATGCCAAGGCGGTCGCCGAGGTCGCGCGCAACGTCCCCGGCGTGCGCGACGTCCGCGTGTCAGCTGCAGACGACTACCCGGAGGTCCGCGTCGACACCGAGCGGCGACGAGGCGGGCATGGTGGACGTCACCGCCCGAGCCAGCCGCGCAGACGACGCTGGAAGCGACGCTCGGCAACATCAACACGCCCAGCGTCTGGATCGACCCCAACAATGGTCAGTCGTACTACGTCGTCACCTACTACGACTGGTCGCGATGTGCCCGACCCGAACGCTCTGGGCGAGCTCCCGGTGCGCATCGGCGCCGATGGCGACGCCGGTCGCCCTCGGGGCCTACGCACACATCCAGCCGGTCAGTCGGTCCCGATCGCCATCGAGCGCAACCAGCTGCAACGCGCGGCGCACGTGCTGATGCAGACCGAAGGGCGCGACATCGGCAGCGCCGCGTCCGAGACTTGAGGACAAGCTCGACAGGACCCAAAGACGCGACATCTCGACTTCAGCTACGTCGGCCAGGTCGAGCTCATGCGGACACCTTCTCGGGTCTGGGTCTGGCCATCGGGCTGGCGGTGATGGTCGTCTTCATGATCATGGCCACCCAGTTCAAGTCCCTCCGACTGCCGTTCGTCATGCTCTTCACCATCCCCGTCTCGCTTGGTGGGAATCGTGATGGCGCTGCTCGGCTGCCGGTCAGGGCTTTTCGATTACCGCGCTGATGGGAGTGCTGATGGTGATCGGGAATCGCCGTCTCCAACGGGATCCTGCTGGTCGACGATGCCAACCGGAAGTTCTCCGAAGACGGTGTCGAGAAGCTCGAGGCCATCGTGTCGGCGGCGCGGTCGCGCTTTGTCCCCATCGCGATGACCAGCCTCGCGACGGTGATCGGGCTCATTCCCACGGCGCTGGCGTTGGAGGCGGGAACCGAATCCAACCAGCCGCTCGCCCTCGCCGTCGTCGGCGGCCTCACCTCGTCCACGATTCTCTCGCTGTTCCTCGTTCCAGTCATTTTCATGATGCTCGCCCGCAAGGAAGTCCCGGCCGAAGAGGATGTGCCCTCGGCCACCGGGCCTCCCCTGCCGCGACACGCCTGAAGGGCTTGTCATGGGTGCTCGCAGCAGAGTGACAGCGCCTGGCCTCTTTTCGGGTCCGCTAGGTGTGGGCCTGGACTGGTCGGCCCGGAACCGTCGGCCCTCTGCCGCCAGGGGGTGCGCGGTGGCGCTGGGGTCACTCCTGCTCGCCTGCACCACCGTCCCGCCGGGACACGCCGCCGTTGCCCTCGCTCCGTCGGGCGTCCGCCCGGACGTCCTGCCGGAGGGCGTGGACAGTATCCCCTGGTTTGGCCAGGTGTACCTGTACGACACCCGGGAGCAGACGCTGACCCTCCGCTTCAACGCCATCAGCCGGGACGGAAGCCCTGTGATGACTTCCGCCTCCGTCGTTACCTACCGCCTCGTTCCGGAGGAACTGGTGGCGCTCGCCCGCGAGGTGGGACCGAATTACGCAGACGTGCTGGTCAGGCCCGAAGTCGAGGCCGCCCTGCGGCTGGTGGTCGGCGGTCTCGGCTCCGATGAACTGGATACGGAGCACATCCTCGCCGCGCAAACTGCCGTGACGGAGCGTGCCGCGGCACGCGTGCGCCCGTACCACGTTCTGCTGGAGTCGGTCGACTTTCGAGCGCTGCAGGTCGTCTCCCCGCTCGCGCTCGAGCAGGTGGGCGCTGCGCTCGTTCTCCAGCAGCGCCTGCTCGAGGCTCCCCGTCAACTCGAGATAGTGCACAAGCAAGCAGAGGCGCGCCGCGAGGAGGCGGCGGGCATCGCGCAAAATCACAGGACGTTGGAGGGTTCTCTCTCCGCGGCCACCCTCGAGGACTTGCGACGGCGAGCTTGGGACGCGCTCCTGCGCGCTCCATCCTCAACCGTTGACGTGAAGGCCGCCGGTACGCCGGCGATTGTGGAGGTACCGCCATGAAGAAACTCATCATCCTTGCCGCGTTGCTGCTGTTGCCCGCGTGCGTCACGGTCGGACCGGGCCAGGCAGGTGTGCTCTGGAAAGCCGGAGGCGGCACGCAGAAGGAAGCCTATGCAGAAGGCGAGTACTGGATTTGGTTCCAGAACAAGATGTACGTCTATGACCTGCGCATTCAGAGCAACGACGAAAAGCTGGCCGTCATTGCCAACAACGGCTTGTCCATCAACCTGGACGCCACGGTCCGCTACCGAATTGCTCCGAACGAGGTGGTCGCCCTCGCCGAGGAAATTGGCCCAGATTATTACAACATCATTCTCGAGCCGCTGGTGCGGTCTGACGCGCGCCGGGTCGTCGGCCGGTACTCACCGGAGGAAATCTACTCGACGAAACGGGACCTGGTTGAGCGCGAAATCCGAGAGCAACTCATCGGCCGCGCGGCCGGAAAGCACCTCATCATCGAGGCCGTTCTCATCCGAAATGTCGAGCTCCCGCCGGCGATTCGGCAGGCCATCGACCAGAAGCTCGCCGCCGAGCAGGAGGTCCTGAAGATGACTTACGTGCTCCAAATCGCCAAGGCCACCGCTGACCAGCGTCGGGCAGAGGCAGAGGGAATCGCCGATTACAACCGGGCCATCTCATCCAGCCTCACCCCGTCCATTCTTGAATACGAAAGAATTCTCCAACTCGAGAAGCTCGCGGCCTCGGGAAACGCGAAGACGGTGGTGCTCGGACCTGGCGCCGGTTCGACGCCGGTGCTGTTGTCCGCGCCAGCGGGAACGCGTGGTGCCTCGGCTCAGCCCTAGCGCCAGCCCGACGGCAGTTACCGAATCCATCCCCAAAGCACGGCGCCCAGTGTGGCGCTGGCCACCAGGCCCCACAGCGATAGGCCCATGAGGAAGGCTCGTGCGCCAACTCGCGCCAGGGCAACGCGGGACAGGCCAAGGCCAAGCAAGAGCAAGGTGAGCACCAGGAGACGTTGGGCGGCCCTCGCCACGAGCCTGCCCTCAGGCTGGAGGCTGGGGACGAAGCTCACCAGCGCCGCGGCCGCCAGAAACCCGAGGATGAACCAAGGGCGTCTTGCCTTCACTGGGCCGGCCGCTCGCTGGCGCGCGACCAGGGCCCCAAGGGCCAAGGTCACCGGCACAATCCAGAGCGCTCGCACCAGTTTCGTGGTGGTCGCCACCATCAGCGCTTCGGGGCCGTAGCTTGCTGATGCCCCGACGACGCTGGACGTATCGTGAATGGCCAGGGCCGCCCACAGCCCGAACCCATGCTGCGTCAGGCCCAGGCGGCGGCCGATGAACGGGAAGAGAAGGAGCGCCAGCGCATTCAGCACGAAGACGATGCCAAGTGCCGCACTGGTGTCCTCGTCCTGCGCGCCAATGACCGGTGCCGCAGCGGCAATGGCGCTGCCTCCGCAAATGGCTGTGCCGACGCCGACGAGAATCCCGGTCGCCCGACGGACGGCGAGCCAACGGCCGAGGAGGGCAGCCAGGGCGAGTGTGGAAGTGATGCCCACCAGTGTGTAGCCGAAGCCCTGGAGGCCGACCACCGCCACCGTCCGAAGATTCATCGCCGCTCCGAGGCCTATGACCGAAAACGCCAGGAGGCGAGGGGTCAGCGCCCTGGTGCCGGCGGGCCAGGGATTTCCAAGTGCGAGCGTGACCGCAATGCCGCAAAGCAGTGCGGCCCAGGTTGGGATGGCGTGCCATCCCAACCGAGGAATATCCGGGACGACGCAGAGCGCAGCGAGAAGCCCAATGAGCGGCTTGGCGATGGGTGAGGGCTGAGGCGAAAGCACGTTTCCTTCTACGTAGGTCGGGTCGCTGCCCTCAAGGTGGGTGTGCGGAGGATTGGCTGGCCCGCCGAACGTAAAAAGGGGCCCGCCGTTGCCTGCGGGCCCCTCTTCGACAGCAGGTTGTCTCGAAATGCGTTTCTAGACCGTCGAGATTTTATGGTCCTTCGTCTCGCGGATGAAGAGCGAGCCGATGACGAAGGTCATGGCCGCGACGATGATGGGGTACCAGAGGCCGTAGTAGATGTCGCCGTTCGCCGCCACCAGCGCTGTCGCCGTAAGTGGGAGCATGCCGCCGAACCAACCGTTGCCGATGTGGTAGGGCAGCGACATGGACGTGTAGCGAATGCGGGTGGGGAACAACTCGACCAGGAACGCCGCAATCGGCCCGTAGACCATCGTCACGTAGATGACCAGGATGAAGAGCAGCAGCAGAATCATCCCGAAGTTGACCTCCGAGGCCTTCGCCGACGTCGGGTACTGGAGCCCGGCGAGGACGGTCTTCAGCTTTGCCTCGTCCACGCCCACAATCTCCTGGTCGTTGATGCGCACCACCGGCAGCGCCCCGGGAGCGCCTTCAATCTTCGAGTAGGTGAGGCTCCGGCTCGATAGCTGGCTCTGCACCCTGTCACAGGGGCTGTAGACAGTGGTGGGCAGCGGGAAGAGGTGAATGTGGCAGTCGCTCGCAGTGAGCGTGATTTTCGTCCGCGAGTTGAAGTCTTCCAGCGCCGGGTTGGCGTAGTGGGTAAGCCCTTTAAAGATGGGCTGGTAGGTGAGGACGCCGAGGAGGCAACCAAGCATCATGATCCACTTTCGGCCAATCTTGTCCGAAAGCCAGCCGAAGACGAGGAAGAAGGGCGTGGCGAGGATGAGCGAGAGGGCGATGAGAACGTAGACGGTGTTCCAATCGACCTTCAGCGTCGTCCCCAAGAAGAAGAGCGCGTAGAACTGGCCCGTGTACCAGACCACCCCCTGACCCGCCAGTCGCTCCGAGAAGCGCCAGGATGACAATCTTCAAGTTGCCCCAGCGCGCAAAGCTCTCGGTGAGTGGGGCCTTGGAGCCCTTGCCTTCAGACTTCATCTTCAGGAAGACCGGCGATTCCTGGAGCCGAAGGCGGATGTAGACCGAGATAATGAGCAGAACGATGGAGGCGAGGAATGGAATCCGCCAACCAAAGCTCTGGAACTGTTCCGGCGAGAAATAGTGGCGGCACATCCAAATGACCGCCAGGGCCAGCAGCAGACCCAGCGTCGCAGTCGTCTGAATGAAGCTGGTGTTGAAGCCGCGCTTCTCGTCAGGCGAGTGCTCGGCCACGTAAGTCGCGGCTCCTCCGTACTCGCCGCCCAAGGCGAGGCCCTGCGCCAGTCGGAGGATGAGCAGCAGCAGCGGCGCAAGCATGCCCACCGAGGCGTAGCCTGGCAGAAAGCCGACCAGCGCAGTCGAGAGGCCCATCACGACGATGGTGACGAGGAAGGTGTACTTGCGGCCGATGAGGTCTCCCACCCGCCCGAAGACGAGTGCGCCGAAGGGCCGCACCAGAAAGCCCGCCGCGTAGTTCACGAAGGCCGCAAGCAGGGCCGCCTGTCTGTTTCCTGGCGCGAAGAACACCCCCGCGAAGAACGGGGCCAGCACGGCATAGATGTAGAAGTCGTACCATTCGAAGACAGTGCCCAGTGACGACGCGAAGATGACGCGTCGTTCTTCTGGCACCTCGAGCGGCGCGGCGATGGCACTTGCAGGTGTGGCCACAGTGGAACCTCCGGGTGGGGAAGCGGCCTCCATCAGTGGGCAACTCCCACGCCAACCAAAAGCGCGAGGAGTCCTCAAGGCTTGTATCCACTACGCGCCGCGGCATGCGGCGGGTGGTAACACCGCCTGCTACCAAACGTAACGGGCGCCGGCAGCCTGATGTAGCCGGCGTCGGCCCTTCAGGCGTGTCCCAGCGGCCCGGAGAGGGGCTCCGCCGAGGTGAGTCCCACCAGCGCCGCCTCGTGCTCCCGGCCAGCCCAGGCGAGGCCTCCCTCAGCAAGCACCTGGCAACGCTCCAGGGTGCGGTACAGGCCCGGGAAATGGTGCAGGCGCTGGTCGACGAAGCGCGCGTGGTCGGACTCGAGGGTGCGGGGCTGTGCCGGCCAGGAGGCGCGGGTACACAATTCGCCTTCCGTCCCCGGGGGCACTGGCACTCCGCTTGTGTCCAGCACGACGGGGTCCACCCCGAAGAGGGGCGTCGCGCCGACGCCAGGCCAGTGGGCGAGCAGCAGTCCGGCCCCCTCGCTGCTCCACACCGCATGCAAGTCGGCGGTGCCACCGTGGGCCGCGTCCATCAGCACCGTTGTCCGGGGCAAGCGGCCGGCGGGGGCCGCTGCCAGGTCCGCCGCGTGGCCCAGCACGTGCGTGATGCCGAGGGCGTCCAGTTGCTTCAGGGCATCCCCGCGCTCGTCCAGCACCAGCGTCGCCCCCAGCGCGAGCCCACCGAAAAGCACATCGCTACGCGGGCCTCCGACGTCGGAAGGGCATAGCACCCGGTCGCCGGGGCGCACCCCGAGGGCCTCGCGCTGAACAAGGAGCGCCTGGAGCAGGAAGCCCGCCGCCCCGTGCAACACCGGGCGCGTGCCGTCCTCGCCCGCAGCCGCCACCAGCAGCAGCGCATCCTCTCCCTGCACCAGGGCCGGCGCACATGTCGGCCGAGCCAGTGCGAGCGCTCGCTCCAAGTCGTGGTCGCGGGCGTAGGCCAGGGGCACCCGGGCGCCCGTCGACCGCTGGACCAGGACGGCCTCCACCCGGCCCAGCCCGTTGAGTGCCTCATCGGCACGTTCCCACAGCGCCAGGCGCTCGCCTTGCACGTGCGCCTCGTTGGCCGTCACCAGAAGCCGCGCGCGGGCCACGCGCAGCGCTCGGCGCAGCCAGGGGGGGTCGGCCCGCACCGGCACGCACAGGTGCACCGCCCCCACGCGCGCGCACGCCAGCAGCGAAACCACCAGCGGCGCGCCCACCGGCAGGTAGACCGCCACGCGGTCCGAAGGCCGCACTCCTTCTCGCAGGAGGACGTTGGCCATGCGACACATCTGTTGGCGCAGCGCCCGGTAGGTGAGTGTCTCGACGTCTCCCTCGGGGCGGAGCCACACCAGCGCTGGCCGTTCCGGCGTCGCCGCCGCATGCCGGTCCACGCAGCTCAGCGTCACGTTCAGCAGGCCGTCGCCAAACCAGCTGATGTCCCCTTGGGTCAGGTCTCCCTCGAACGAGCGCTCGGGCCGACGCACCCAGGAGAGCGCCGCCGCCTCCCGATGCCAGAACTGCTCTGGCTGAGCAAGGCTCTCGGCGTGCAGTCGCTGACAGTGGGCCAGCCGGGCGGCGGGCGAAAGGCGGGGGGCAGCGGAGGTGGAGCGGCTCACATCTTCAAGCGCGCAACGCAAAGCCCACGCCACCCGGCTTCGGCCGCACCCTCCGTGGACTTACGGTCGTCAAAGTGCCGGCCCGCCGTGTCGTTCCGGAACAGCCGTTACCGAAGGTAACAGACAACCCCGCAGCGGACTTCACGTTGCCGCGGCCGTCAGGCCTGCAGCTTGCTGCGCGGGATGCCCAGCCGTGCCCGCTTTTCCCAGAGGGCCTTGCGGCTAATGCCCAGCCGGCGAGCAATTTCCGTCTCCGACAGCTGGGCCTGGTGCTCGAGGACGAAGCGGCGAAAGTACTCGGTGAGGGCGCCATTGGGGCCCGTCTCGGTGTCCTCGTCAGCCGACGCCCCGGCCACGTGGGGCGCGTCGATGGCCAAGAGGTCCGGCGTGATGGGGCCCCCTTCGCAGAGGATGACGGCCCGCTCCACGGCGTTTTCCAGCTCCCGAACGTTGCCGGGCCAGTCGTGCACGAAGATGGCTGCTCGTGCCTCCTCGGAAAAGCTGATGGGGGGCCGGTTCAGCCGCCGGCAGGCCTTGGCCAGCAGGAAGTCCGCGAGCTCCAGCACGTCCTCGCCACGGGCCCTCAGCGGCGGCAGGTGAATCTCCACCACCCGCAGGCGGAAGTAGAGGTCGTTGCGGAAATGGCCGTCGAAACACATCTGCCGCAGGTCACGGTGGGTGGCGGCGATCAGGCGGACGTTGACGTGCCGGCTTCCGGTCGCGCCCACCCGGCGGACCTCCCCCTCCTGGAGCACGCGCAACAGCCGTGCCTGGGCCGGCAGCGGGAGCTCGCCAATCTCGTCGAGGAAGAGGGTGCCCCCGTCGGCGGCCTCCACCAGCCCGGCCTTCGTCTTGTGCGCACCGGTGAAGGCGCCCTTCTCGTGGCCGAACAGTTCCGACTCGATGAGGTTTTCCGGGATGGCCGCACAGTTGACGGTGACGATGGGGGCCTCTCGGCGCGCGCTCTGGTCGTGGACCGCGCGGGCCACCAGTTCCTTGCCCGTCCCGGACTCGCCGAGGATGAGGACGGTGGCGTCGGTGTGGGAGACCTTGCGCACGCGCTCGAAGACCTCACGCATGGCCGGGCAGTTGCCCACCAGGCCCTGGACGGCATAGCTGCGCTCGAGGTCCTGCCGCAGCACGGCGTTCTGCCGGCGGAGGCGCGACTGGCGCAGCACCCGGTCCACAACCAAGAGCAGCTCATCGTGGTCGAAGGGCTTGGCGATGAAGTCCACCGCCCCTTTCTGGATGGCCTCCACGGCGGCCCGGACGGTAGCAAAGCTGGTCATGATGAGGACGGGCGTGCCCGGACACAGGTCCACCAGGTCCGTGCCCAGCCCGCCAGGCAGACGCAGGTCGGCGATGACGAGGTCTAAGCCATCCAGCCCCTGGCCGGAGGCCTCCTGCACCGTTCTCGCCTCGGCGACGTCGTGCCCCGCACGCGCCAGCAGCCGCGCCAGCTCGGTGCGGATGATGTCCTCGTCCTCGACGATGAGGGTGCGGCTCATACGCGTCACCTACTTCGCCGGGGCCTGAAGCTGGGCGGCCCCGCCGGCCAAACGCTCCGGTTCTGCTCCCGACGGCAACTCCACCACCACCGTCGTTCCTTTCCCAGGCGAACTCTCCACTTCCAACGTCCCAAGATGCTCCCGAACAATGCTTTGCGCGAGGGGGAGCCCGAGTCCCGTACCCTGTCCAGGTGGTTTTGTCGTGAAAAAAGGCTCGAACATGCGTTCGCGCACTGCGTCGTCGATGCCCATGCCGCAGTCCGTCACCCGGAGTTGCACCACGTCGCCCACGGCCTCGCCTTCCACCACCACGTCGCCACCCAGGGGACTTGCATCGCAAGCGTTGGAGACGAGGTTGACGAAGACCTGGAGAAGCCGCTGACGGTCGCCGTCGAGCAACAGGCCTGAAGCAACACGGTTGTGGCAGACCACCCGCTTGGCTTGCCGGGACAGCTGCACCAGCGTGATGGCTTCCCCGAGGGCATCGCGCACCTCGAAGCGTTCCGAGCGAGGCACCGCGTGGATGGTCCCGGCGTGGCTGAACCCCAACAGCACCCGGACGATGGCGTCAATGCGCTGGGTCTCGCGCAGGATGAGCGTTAGCCGGTCCCGTTGCTCCGGGGATGCCGCCTCTTTCTGTAAATTCTGCGCGAGGCAGGCGATGCCGGTCAGGGGGTTACCAATCTCGTGGGCCACCCCGGCCGCCAGTCGCCCCACCGAGGCGAGCCGGTCCTGGTGGGCCACCTGCGCGGCGAGGGCCTTGCGCTCGGTGAGGTCCTCCACCAGCAGCACCGGCCCGCGCAGGTCGGCCGGTGCGCTGGACGCCGGCTCCTGGCTCTTCCCGAGGGACAGCACGCGCTCGCGGCCGCTGAGGGTGAGGCACACCTCGGCGTGCGGGGACTCCTGCAGGAGGAAGTCCCGGAGGGTGCCGGCGAGAGGTGCTGTGAGCTGGTCCAGGCGGGCGCCCACCGCGTCGGAGGCGTGCACGCCGGACAGCGTCTCGAGCGCCCGGTTCCAGATGACGACGTCCCGGTCCGGCCCCAGCGCACACACGCCCAGGGGTAAGTCCTCCAGCACGCGCCTCAGGTAGCGCCGGAACGCTTCCAGCTCGGCCGGTGCGCCGTGCAGCTGCGCCCGGCTCATCCGCAGCTGCTCCTCGAGGGAGCGCAGACGCTCGGACAGGGCCGGCTGGCGCCGCGGGTCCACCCGGATGCCCCGGTCCACCAGCCACCGCGCGCGCAGCGGCCCCACCAGCCCAGACAGGTTGCGCTGGAGCCGTTCCCTGAGCTTCTGCAGCTGGGCCGGCCGTTTCTCATCCACCAGCATGTTGAGGTCGGCCAGGGCGAGGTCGACCTCGGTGGTGGCCGCGTCCAGCCCGAGCAGCGGAGCCAGCTTGGCCTGAAAGTCCCTCGGGCTGCCCGCCTCCATCACCACGGGCTCCACCAGCCGGGGGGCCCGGGTACAGAGGCCCGCCGCCTCCTCCTCGCGCGAACTCTGCCGGCTGAGCAGGGAGACGCCCCCGAACAGTAAAACGTTGAGGCCGAGGGACCAAAAAGTGGCGATGCTCCACGGCTCGACACCCGGGACGATGCCGAACAGCCCGGCCATGTCGAAGCTTGCCGGCAGCAGATGGGCGCGTGCCAACAGCGGCAGAAACAGGGTGGCCGCCCATACGGAAATGCCGGCCGACAGGCCGCTCAGGAAGCCCAAGCGCGTGGCGCCCCGCCAGAAAAGGACGGCCAGCAGACCGGGCAGCACCTGGACCACGGCGACGAAGGAGATGAGTCCCAGCTCCACGAGGCCGGCCCGGACGTCGAGCAGCCGGGAGAAGCCATAGCCGAAGAAGATGATGACGACGATGAGCACCCGCCGGGCCCACAACAGGCCGCGGTAGAGGTCGCCCGCTCCGGCCAGGTTTCGCCTCGGCAGAAACAGATGGTTGAGACACATGGCCGCCAGGGCCAGCGTGTCCACAATCACCATGGCGCTGGCGGCCGAGACGGCCCCCACGAACGCCAGCGCACGGACGCCGGTGCCACGGGCCAGACCGAGGACGTAATTGTCCGGATGCACGCCCGGCAGGGCCACCTGGCCCGCCCAGAGGAGTGGCAGCACGGCCAGGTTGAGCAGCAGCAGGAAGGTGGGGAAGCCCCAGGCGGCGACGCCGAGGGCGCGGCTGCCAAGCGCCTCGGTGAAGGCCATGTGGAATTGCCGGGGAAGCAGAAAGCCCGCCGCGAAGGATAGGAGCAAGAGGGTGGCCCACGGCCCCTCGCGCACCGGCCGGTAGACTTCCTCCAGGGCCTCCGGGTGTGCCGCCAGCCACCGGCCGAGTCCACCCGCGCCCCCAAACACCTGGGTGACGGCCACCGCCGCGACGGCCAGCAGCGCGCCGAGCTTCACCACCGACTCGAAGGCGATGGCCAGCCCAAGCCCGGCGTGCCGTTCCCGGGGGGTGACGTGCCGGGCGCCAAACAACAGGGCGAACAGCGCCGCCAGCGCGCAGAAGACGAGGCCCACCATGGACGCCGGCGGGGCGTGTCCAAGCAGGCGTACCCCTTGGGTGACGGCCCGAATCTGCAGCGCCAGGTACGGTACATTCCCGGCAAGCATGAAGAGCGTCACCAGCACGCCCGCGCCGTGGCTCTGGAAGCGGAAGGCGAAGAGGTCCGCCAGCGACGTCAGCTGGTGCTCGCGGGTCAGCCGCAGCACGGGCTGCCACACCACCGGGACGAGGAGGCAGGACAGCGTCACCCCGACGTAGATGGCGAGGAAGTTGAAGCCCTGTGCCCGCGCGTAGCCCACGCTGCCGGAGTAGCTCCAGGAGGTGGCGTACACCCCCAGGGATAGCGCGTAGGTGAGGGGGTGGCGCACCAGAGCCGCCGGGACCCAGCGTCGCTCCGCGGCGTAGGCCACCAGAAACAGCAGGAGCAGGTAGCCAACGGCGACGGCGAAAAGTTGTCCGAGTTGGAGCACAGGGGGGTCCGCCAAACTCAGTCGGTCCGCCGGTTGACGAGCGCACCGACGAGGATGACGGCAGCCCATAGTCCGAAGGGCCACAGCCAGCTGTGGTACCCGTCCGCCCACAGAAGACGCGCGCGCGAGGCGAACACCAGCAGCGCGAGCCCGAAGACCCACAGCGCAGGCTCGACGACGCGCGTGCGGTGGTCGGGGCGGTGGGGCATGGGACGTCCCGCCTTCTTAGGCCGAACCCAAGCAAGCCGGGGAGTGCCACGAGGCGCTGGTTGTAGCGCAGTGCGCAACGGTTAATCCCGAGGCGGTCGCACCCCCGCCTGGGGTAAGCGGGGCCCCTCCCGTGAACGCCCTCCTCTCGGTGTGGACGTGGTTCGAGATTGGCCTGGTGGCCTTCCTCGGCTGGATTGTCCAGATGGTCCTGGCCCTCTTCACCTTGGGCTTCGACCGGCGCCGGGTGGTGGTGGGCCGCACTTTCCGGCTGGTGGGCGTGGTGGCCTCCCGCCTCACGCCCTTCTGGCATTTCGCGGTGGTGGGACCGACGCCGAAGGTGGCCGGCCGGACGGTGGTGGTGAGTAACCACGAGTCGCAGGCCGACCCGTTCCTCATCTCCCACCTGCCCTGGGAGATGAAGTGGCTCGGCAAGGCGTCCCTTTTCCGCATCCCGGTGGTGGGCTGGATGATGTGGCTGGCGGGCGACGTCCCGGTGCACCGCGGCGACAAGGCCTCGGGAAAGGGCGCCATGGCCACCTGCGCCAAGTGGCTCGCCCGCGGGATGCCGGTGATGATTTTTCCGGAAGGGACGCGCAGCTCCGACGGGGCCATGTTGCCCTTCAAGGATGGAGCGTTTCGACTGGCCATCGAGACGGGCGCGGACATTCTGCCGATTGCCGTCTCAGGGACCCGCGCGGCACTTCCCAAGCACAGCTGGCGCTTCCAGTACGCCCACGCCAGCGTCACCGTCGGGACGCCCCTGTCCACCCGGGGGCTGACGCTGAACGACCTCGAGGCGCTGAAGACGTCGGCGCGCCTCCAGGTGGAGGGGCTGCGGGAGCGGCTTCTCGGCCTGGCCGCGGCGCGCTAGACAGGGGCCCACGGTGGACGCGTCGCCGCACATTGCCCTTCGCCCCGGCACGCCGGCTGACGCGCCGCTGCTGCTGTCCCTCATCCGGGACCTGGCCGCCTACGAGAGGGCGCCGGACGCGGTGGTGGCGTCCGAGGCCGACCTCTTGCGCGACGGTTTCGGGGCCGTGCCCGTGTTTCGCACGCTCATCGCCGAACTGGACGGGGCCCCGGTCGGCTTTGCGCTGTACTTTCTGGCCTACTCCACCTGGCGGGGCCACCCGACGCTGTACCTGGAGGACCTCTTCGTGCGCCCCTTGGCGCGCGGGAACGGCGTCGGCAGGGCGCTGATGGGGGCGCTGGCCCGCGAGGCCGTCCAACTCGGCTGCGCGCGCTTCGTCTGGCAGGTGCTGGACTGGAACACCCCCAGCATCCGCTTCTACGAGTCGCTCGGTGCCGAGCTTCAGCGGGAGTGGCTCACCGTCCGTCTGGAGGGTGATTCGCTCCGGGCACTTGCCGAGAAGTGACGCGGGGCGCCGCCCGCGAGGCACGGCAGCCCCTCAGGTGGCGCGGCGATACCGCTCCTTCGACCCGAAAACCGTTTGAGAGAAGCTGAAGAATCCCGTTCCAGGGGCCGACGAAGTTCTGCCTGAAGCCATCGCTCCCGCCCGCCCCCCGGGGAAGACGGCTGCAACCACCGCCAAAACCCCTCGCCGCATGGTCGATGTCCCCCCCATGGCCGCCTTGTTCGGGCGTCCCCCCCCCCGGGGTGGCACCCCCTTGGAGGGGGCTACTTCAGGGCGGTGTTGTGCGGGGCGACTGCCCCCGAGCTCACCGGGGCGTTTCCGTGGCTGGCGGAGACGATGACGGTGGGGATGATGGCCATCAGGACCGAGAACAGCGTGATGATGGCGGCCGTCTTCGTGCTGCTGTACTGCTCCACCTCGACCGAGGCGACGCTGTCCAGCGGGACGCCGAAAGGCGGCCCGGCGAGCGGGACGGCGTCGAACCGGTTCTCGGTGACATAGATGTTCGCGAACGGGCCTGGCGGCGCGAGGCGCTGTCCGGCGTCCCCGAGAAGGTAGAGCTCCTTGGACGAGCTGTAATCCACCACCTCGCCCTGGGCGGTGAGGAGGCGGTACGGCCGGTCCGTGAAGGTGACGCCGTTGACGTTCTGCTCGCTGTGGATGTCGTAGCCGTTGAGGTACGCCAGCTGGCCCGGGGGAATGGTGAAGCGGTCCATGCACGCCGATGTGAACAGGACGGCAGTGGCCGCCGCACCGGCACGCAATGATGCCCGCATGGATGATGTCGCCCCGTTCATTCCGGCAAGACTTTAGCGGGTTTGAGACGCGCTCGCCGGCTGGCCATTCACACCCGCCCCGGCCGAAACGCCCGAATCACCGGGCCCGTCGACGGCGAAGGCAGCGGCGCGTCCGCAGGGCGGGGCGGGGTGTGGACGGCCGGGCCAGCCGAGGTACAAGGGGCGCCTGGGCCTGTGGTGGAACTGGTAGACACGTCGGCCTTAGGAGCCGATGCCCCCAAGGCATGAGGGTTCGAGTCCCTCCGGGCCCATACGGAAACCCCAAGCAGCCCGTAAGGGCGCGGAATCCTTTGGTGGCTTTCCTTTCCTCTCCCTTCAATACCGCCCTTTCCCCCGTCGTCCCGGCAAGTCGGGGACGGCGAGGGGACGGCGAAACTCGTGGTGTGCATCGCGTCTTAGAGTCCCCATCGGGGATGGGTGAAAACCCCTCGCCTTCAAAGGAGAGTCGTGAGCGCCCGTGCCGTATTTGAAAATCGCCACCCTTTTGAGAATCCGCAACTCAGCCGCCCGCCCGGAAAGTGGCTCTTACTCCAATGTCTAAGTCCCAATGGAGTTTCAGGTTTTTTGGGCTGAGGGTATCGCTTCAGTACTCGCCACGACCGTCGGTTTCAGCTCTCCTCATGACGAACCAAATCCGGTCGCGAGTCGACGATGGCTCGCAGCGTGCACCGCATCGCCTCAAGCTCGCGCGCACCGACGCGTTTGGCCCACGAGCGCTCGACGCGGGTCACCGCGCGCCGGGCGACCTTGGCGAACTGCCAGCCGCGCGGTGTGAAACGCACGAGTTGCGCGCGCCGGTCGCTCGGGTCGGCCACGCGCTCGACGTAGCCGTTCGCTGCCAGTCCATCTACGAGTGCGCTCATCGACGCCTTGGTGATGGCGGCGTAGCTCGAGAGCTCGGTTACACGCAGCCCTTCGGGGCGGACAGCGAGCTGCTGCGTGACGACGTACTGCGCCGGCCGCACATCGCCCATCCCCGCGGCGGCGATCTCGCGGTCGATCTCGTTCAACAGCTCTTGGCGGCACAGGCGCAGGAGGCCCCCGATCAGCGGGATCTCGGGCGAGGCGGGCTTGGCGCTTGACATTTTTAGTTAGGTTACCTTACTATTTAGTTAGTACCACTAACGATAATCGCGGGGAGACGAATATGGGCAAGTTGCACCCCGAGCACATTCGCGTCGGCGCGCTGGAGGTGGTGTTCCATGGCCACCGAGGCCACACCGAGGGTCACGCCGACGTCTATGAGGTCATCATCCCCGAAGGCGCGCGCGTCCCTGGTGCGCACCACCATGTCGACGTTGACGAGGTCATCACGTGCCTTGAGGGCACCATCACGTATCGGATCGGCGACGAGATGGTCGAGCTGCACCCAGGTGAGAGCGCGGTGTCACCGCGTGGGGTGCCGCACCACTTCGCGAACAAGCACGCCGGTCGGGCGCGCATGCTCATCACGGCGACGCCGGGCCGCATGGGGCCGGAGTACTTTCGCGACGTCGCCGCCGTCATCAACGCCGGCGGGCCGCCCGACATGGCAAAGGTGAAGTCGGTCATGAACAAGTACGGTCTCGAGCCGGTGGCCATGGTCGGCATTTAGGCCGCGACGATACCTAGCGTAAGCGGGAGACCCCCCGGCTCGCGGACTTGAGCCAAGTGCTCCGGTACGCGCACCTCGGCACGAGCATCACCAGGGACGCGGTGGCCCTTTCGGGCAGCGCGCGGACGGCGGAACGGAAGGCGACGACGTGGACAGCAACAATTCCATGGCTTCAGGCCACGGAATGAGGGTTCCAGTCCCTCCGGGCCCACACGGGGTCGCGTCGTGGGCCCATGACACACACCCCTTGGCTCCAAACCGTCTGGCGGGCGCCCCGTTGGCGTCGTCCGCGCGCGGGGCCATTTCACATTGACAGGGTGTCCAGCCACCCTTAAGGCCCTCAGCTGCCCATGAAGGTCCACGTCGAGACGCTGTCCCCCATCGAGCGCAAGCTATCCATCGAAGTCGAACCCGACCAGGTGGCCGCCGAGCTGGGCCGGGCCTACCACGCGCTCGGCGAGCGCGTCCGTCTCCCCGGCTTCCGGCCGGGCAAGGTCCCGCGCCGCATCCTCGAGCAGCGCTTCCGGGGCGAGGTCGAGGACGACGTCACCCGGCGTCTCGTCGAGCGCAGCTACCTGAGTGCCATCGCCGAGAACGGCGTGGAGGCGGTGGGCGAGCCGCAGGTGACCGGGGCCCGCCTGGTCCTGGACGCGCCCTTCTCGTTCCAGGCCACCGTCGAGGTCCGGCCAGAAATCGCCCCCAAAGACTACCAGGGCCTACCGTTGAGGCGCGTCACGCCCAAGGTGGAGGAGGCCCAGGTGGAGAAGCGCTTGGAGGAGATTCGCCAGCGCCTCGGGCGCCTGGAACCGGTGGAGGACAGGAAGACGGCAGAGCTGGGCGACTTCGCCGTGGTGGACTACCAGGGGACGGTGGACGGCCAGCCCTTCGAGGGCGGCTCCGGGGAGGCCGTCACGGTGGAGGTGGCTGCGGGCGAGGTGAGTGCGGGCAACGTCGAGGCGCTCGCCGGCCTGTCCCTGGGCGAGACGCGCGAGGTGTCGGCCACCTTCCCCCAAGGCCACGCGCGGGCCGGCCAGACGGCCACCTTCCGCTTCACGCTGAAGGGCCTGAAGCGCCGGGTGGTCCCGCCCCTGGATGATGAGCTGGCCCGCGAGGTGGGCGGCGGTCCCACCCTCGACGCCTTGCGCACCCGCATTCGCACGGAGCTCGACACGGCAGCCAAGTCCGAGGCCGCACGGGGGGAGCGGGACCAGCTGGTGAAGGCCCTCATCGAGCGCAACCCGTTCCCCGTCCCCAAGGCCATGGTGGAGCGGGGGGTGGAGGCGATGCTGGAGGGGGCGCTCCGGTCGCTGGCCCGGGGCGGGGTGGACCCGCGCGCGCTGAACCTCGACTTTGAGGCGCTTCGCGGCGAGATGCGCCCGCGCGCCGAGACGGAGGTCCGCGGCGCCCTCTTGCTCGAGGCCATCGCCCAGGCCGAGGGACTCAGCGTGCAGCCGGCCGAAGTCGACGCGCGCATCGAGCAGCTTGCCAAGGAGAGCGAGCAGCCAATCAGCCAGGTGCGGAAGGCCTTCAAGGAGCCCAGCCAGCGGCGGGGGCTCGAACTGCGCGTCCGGGAGGAAAAGACGGTTGAATTCCTCAGGTCGCGGGCGAAGGATGACCAGTAACCTCTGAGGTCACCGCCCCATGCCCTACATGCCTGTCCCCTACGTCATCGAGCAGACCCACCGCGGTGAGCGGACCTACGACATCTACAGCCGCCTGTTGAAGGACCGCATCATCCTTCTGGGCACGGAGATTGACGACGACGTGGCCAATGCCATTGTCGCCCAGATGCTCTTCCTCGAGTCGGAGGACCCGGACAAGGAGATTAATCTCTACGTCAACTCCCCCGGTGGCTCCGTGACGGCGGGGCTGGCCATCTACGACACCATGCAATACGTGCGGCCCCCGGTGGCCACCATCTGTGTCGGTCAGGCTGCCTCGATGGGGGCGGTGCTTCTTCTGGCCGGCGCCAAGGGCAAGCGCCAGTCCCTTCCCAACAGCCGCATCATGGTGCACCAGCCGATGGGCGGAGCCCGGGGTCAGGCATCCGACGTGGAAATCCACGCCAGGGAGATTCTGCGAATGCGCTCCATGCTCAATGACCTCATCGCCAAGCATACCGGGCAGTCTTTGGACCGGGTGGAGAAGGACACCGACCGGGACTTCTTCATGAGCGCCCAGGAGGCCAAGACTTACGGCATCATCGATGAGGTGGTGTCGGTCAACCGGAAGACCTTGCCCAAGGAGCGGGACCGCTAGGGCGGAAGGGGGGGAGTGCGGTCAGAGGTGGGAGCGGTTAGCTAACGACAGGCAGCGACACATGGGGACGAACAGGGCGTGGACCCGGACCTCGTCCCCCCATACCATCTGACCGGCAGGGCATCGCCCGGGGGCATCATGGCGGGGAAGAACGTGGAGAAGGCCAACCAGACGCTGTCCTGCTCCTTCTGCGGCAAGTCGCAGAAGGAGGTGAAGAAGCTCATCGCTGGCCCCACGGTCTACATCTGCGACGAGTGCATCGGGCTGTGCAACGACATCATCGCCGAGGAGATTGACCGCGAGGAGACGAAGGACACCAAGCTCCGCATCCCTCGCCCCTCGGAAATCAAGACCATCCTCGACGAGTACGTGGTGGGCCAGGAGCGGGCCAAGAAGGTGCTCGCCGTGGCGGTGCACAACCACTACAAGCGCATCGAGTCCAAGGTGCAGATGGACGACGTGGAGCTGCAGAAGAGCAACATCCTGCTCCTCGGCCCTACCGGAAGCGGCAAGACGCTGCTGGCGCAGACGCTGGCGCGCATCCTCAACGTCCCGTTCACCATCGCCGACGCCACCTGCCTCACCGAGGCTGGCTACGTGGGCGAGGACGTCGAGAACATCATCGTCAACCTGCTGCAGGCGGCCGACCACGACATCGACCGGGCCCAGCGCGGCATCGTCTACATCGACGAAATCGACAAAATTGCCCGCAAGAGTGAGAACCCCTCCATCACCCGGGACGTCTCCGGGGAGGGCGTCCAGCAGGCGCTGCTCAAGATTATTGAAGGCACCATCGCCAACGTGCCGCCCAAGGGTGGGCGCAAGCACCCCCAGCAGGAATTCCTGCAGGTCGACACCACCAACATCCTCTTCATCTGTGGTGGGGCCTTCGGCGGGCTGGAGCAGATTATTGAACGGCGCCTGGGCGGCCGGAACCTCGGCTTCGGCGCCGACATCCAGACCCGGAAGGAGCGCAACCTCACCGAGTTGCTCCAGCACGTCGAGCCGGAGGACCTCCTCAAGTACGGGATGATTCCGGAATTCATCGGACGGCTGCCGATTGTCACCGCGTTGGAGGAGCTCGACGAGCCGGCGCTGGTGAGCATCCTCAGCCAGCCGAAGAATGCCCTGGTGAAGCAGTACAAGAAGCTGTTCGACCTGGACGGGGTGGCGCTGAAATTCACCGAAGGTGCGCTGAAGGCCATCGCCCACGAGGCCATCCGACGCCGGGCCGGCGCCCGCGGGCTGCGGTCCATCCTCGAGACGGCGATGCTGGACGTCATGTACGACATCCCGTCGATGAAGACGGCGAGCGAGGTCGTCATCTCCGAGGAAGTCATCTTCAAGAAGAGCGAGCCGGTCATCCTTCACGCCTCGCCCAAGGAAGAGGAGCTGCAGAAGGAGTCGGCCTGAGCCTCGGCTCAGAGCCTACCTTCCGCCTCCAGCTCCTCGACGAGCTCTCGGAGTGGCTGGAGGACGAGGCCCTGGCCCCGCTCCTCGCCTCCACCGACGCGCCCGCCTTTGCCTACCTGGACCGTGGCGTCCGGGGGTTGCTGCCGCTGGGCCTCGAGGCGGTGCGCCTGGGCGCCGCGGCGCGGGCCGTGCGGGCGCTGCCTCCGCTGTCCGACGCGGAAGCTGCCCGGAAAAGCATGTTTGCCCTGGAGAAGCTAGCGCGCGCCCACGCCGCGCCGGAGTTGCTGGTGCGGGCGGCCCACGGCGCCTGTGCGTGTGGGGTGTCAGTGGGCCTGGCCGAGACCCGGGGCGGCCAGGGCGTCGAGGCGGCGCACCGTCAGTTGGTGTCTGCGCTCGTCCGGCTGGTCACCGCCACCGTCCGGGGTGGGACGCCGGTGGACGCAGTCGTCGGCGTGCTGGCGGGCGGCGACGTAGAAGCCACGCCGGCGCCGTCTGCCTAAGTGGGTCCCTGGCCCGGGGGGAGGGCCTCCTGACGCGCGGCGCCGCCAACACGGTAGGGGTCGGTATTCTTCAGCCGGATGACCTCTTCTTCGAGCTCGCGGAGCCGCGCCGCCAGCACCGCGACTTCCCGGCCGGGGCCGGTCGCCTCCCGGCTGCGCGCCAGCGCCTCGACAACGGGCTTGATGGCAAAGCGGAGGGTGAAGCCGAACACCGGGATGAGCACGATGAGGATGCCCAGGCTGCCTAGGATGACCGCGTTGAGGTCGACCGGCTGCAGTTGCATGTCCATTGCTCCTTCTACGCCTGGCGCCGGGGCACCATTGCACGTCCCCTGTGCCCCACCAAAGGGCCGCAGGGGCCCGTGTTGCTCGACCAGCGGAGGCCCTTCTGCTTCAGTGCTGCACCCCGCTTGGTTGCCGCAGGAGAACGCACATGCGTCCGCTGTTACTGGCCCTCAGCCTCGCCGCCTGCACGACGCCCGGGCCGGTGAATCCACCTCCGCAGACGGCCCCTGCTGCCGCAGCCATGTCGGCACTGGCGGCCGACGCCGGGCCCGGACGTCTCGTCACCCGCGCCGAGCCGGTCACGGACACCCTGTTCGGCCAGCCGGTGCCGGACCGCTACCGCTGGCTGGAGGACGAGAAGAGCGCGGAGGTGCAGGCCTGGATGGCGGCCCAGGACAGTGCGGCTCGGGCCTTCCTAGACGTGCTGGCCGGGCGCGCCGCGCTCAAGACGCAGCTGGAAGCACTCGCCTACGCGGGGGCCATCGGCCTGCCGGAGAAGCGCGGGGGGCGCCTCTTCTACACCAAGCGGGCCGCCCACCAGGAGAAGTCCGTCCTGTACTTCCGGGACAGCCAGGCGGGTGAGGACAAGGTGCTGCTCGACCCGAACGACTGGGACGGCGGCAAGACGTCGCTGGGCCGGTGGGTCCCCTCCTGGGACGGCAAGCGGGTGGTGTTCTCGCAGCGCCCCAATAACGCGGATGAAGCGGTGCTGCACGTCGTCGATGTCGCGAGCGGCACCTGGTCCAGCGTGGACGTGCTGGAGGGAGCGAAGTACGCGGGCCCCAGCTGGACGCCGGATGGGCGGGGCTTCTACTACGAGTACCTCCCCAACCCGCCGGGCACGCCCGTCGCGGACCGGCCAGGACTGACGGAAATCCGCTTCCACACCCTGGGCCAGCCCCAGGCCAAGGACACGCTGGTGCGCGGGGCGACGCACGACGCGACCACCTTCCTCTCCCAGGACCTCTCCCGCGACGGCAAGGTCCTGCTGCTGTACGTGCGACACGGGTGGACCCGCAACGACGTCTACTTGAAGCGCCTTGGCCAGGACCGGGACTTTCGTCCCTTGGTCGTGGGCCAGCAGGCCCACTACGACGTCTCTGTCTGGAAGGGCTTCCTGTACGTCCTCACCGACGAGAGGGCCCCGCGCAAGCGGCTCTTCCGGGTGGCGGTCAGCCGTCCAGAGCGCGCCGCCTGGAAGGAGATTGTGCGAGAGGACGCCGCCGCCACACTGGTCTCGGCCAATGTCATCGGGGGCCTTCTGTCGCTCGAGTACTTACGGGCGGCCACCTCCGAGCTGCAACTGGTGACGCTGCAGGGGAAGCCCTTGCGTCCCTTGGGCCTTCCCGAGCTGGGCACCGCCTCCAACCTGTCCGGGCTGGAGGATGAACCGGTGGCCTACTACGCCTTCACCTCCTTCACCCGTGCCTCGGAGGTGTACCGGACGGATGTGCGCACGGGTGCCACGACGCTTTGGGCGCGGGTGGACGTGCCGGTGGATGCGAGCCGCTACGTGACGGACCAGATGCGCTACCCCTCCAAGGACGGGACGGAAGTCAGCATGTTCATCGTCCGCCGGAAGGACGTCCCGCGCGACGGGATGGCCCCGGCGCTGCTGACCGGCTACGGCGGCTTCGACGTCAGCATGACGCCGTCCTTTCTTCGCAATTCCATCCCCTGGCTGGAGGCGGGCGGCGTCTATGCGCTTCCCAACCTCCGCGGCGGGGGCGAGTACGGCAGGGCGTGGCACGAGGCTGGAATGCGGGCCAACAAGCAGAACGTCTTCGACGACTTCATCGCCGCGGCCGAGGCCCTGGGCCGGGGCAACTGGGCGGACCCACGGCGCATCGCCATTGCCGGCGGAAGCAACGGCGGCCTTTTGGTGGGGGCGGCCATGGTGCAACGCCCGGAGTTGTTCCGCGCAGTGGTGTGTGCCGTCCCCCTTCTGGACATGGTGCGCTACACCCAGTTCGGCAGCGGGCGGACGTGGGCCGAGGAGTACGGGGACCCCGCGGTGGAGGCCGAATTCCGCTGGCTCTTGGCCTACTCGCCCTACCAGCATGTTGCGCCAGCGGCGCACTACCCGCCGCTGCTGCTGTTGTCTGCGGACCACGACGACCGGGTGGACCCGATGCATGCGCGCAAGTTTGCGGCCGCGGTGGCCGCGGCGAGCGCGACCCAGCCCGTGCTGTTGCGTATCGAGCGCAACGCCGGCCACGGGGGCGCGGACATGGTGAAGCAGGCGGTGGCGCAGTCGGTGGACACCCTGGCGTTTCTGTTTGCTGAGCTGGGGGTGCCGTCTGCCACCCCACACTGAGAGCGGCCAAGACGTGGCGAGGCGCCGGGGGCGAGTGTAGAGTCGAAGCGAATGTTCTTCGGCCGTGACGACAAGCGCGACGCCCCCCGGCGCGCGGCAGTGCTGCCGCTGTTGCCCTTGCGGGACATTGTGGTCTTCCCGCACCAGGTGGTGCCCCTCTTCGTCGGCCGCGAGCGTTCCATCGCGGCGCTGCACGAGGCCATGGCGCGCAAGAGCACGGACGAGAACGAGAAGGCTCTTATTTTTCTCGCCGCCCAGAAAAAGGCGAAGACCAATGAACCGGGCGTGGACGACGTCTACCACTTCGGCACCGTGGGTCACGTCATCCAGCTCATTCCCCTGCCGGACGGGACGGTAAAGGTGCTGGTGGAGGGAATGAAACGGGGACGCGTGCGACGCTTCCTCGATTCGACGTCTTTCTTCACCGCCGAGGTGGACGAGGTGGAGGAGGTCTGGCAGCGCTCGGTGGAGCTCGAGGCGCTGGTGCGCAGCGTGCACTCGGTGTTCGAGTCCTTCGTCAAGCTCAACAAGCGCATTCCCCCGGAAATGCTGGTCCAGGTGGCGAGCATCGACGACCCGGCCCGCCTGGCGGACACCATCGCCGTGCAGTTAAGCCTCAAGCTCAACGACCGACAGGCGCTGCTGGAGATGGACGACGCGGCGAAGCGGCTGGAGAAGCTCTACGAGTTGATGCAGAGCGAGATTGAGATTCTCCAGGTCGAGAAGAAAATCCGCACCCGCGTCAAGAAGCAGATGGAGAAGACCCAGAAGGAGTACTACCTGAATGAGCAGATGCAGGCCATTCAGAAGGAGCTGGGTGACCGCGACGAGTTCAAGAACGAGGTCCAGGAGATTGAGGAGAAAATCCGCACCAAACGGATGAGCAAGGAAGCGACCCTTAAGGTCCGCAAGGAGCTGAAGAAGCTGCGGATGATGAGCCCGATGTCAGCCGAGGCCACCGTCGTCCGCAACTACATCGACTGGCTCCTGGCGCTTCCCTGGTACGAGGAGACGAAGGACCGCCTGGACATCGCGGAGGCCGAGCGGGTGCTTGACGAGGACCACTACGGCCTGAGGAAGGCCAAGGAACGCATCCTCGAATACCTGGCGGTCCAGTCGTTGGTGCCCCGGATGAAGGGGCCCATCCTCTGCTTCGTCGGCCCCCCCGGTGTCGGAAAGACGAGTCTGGCGCGGAGCATCGCCCGGGCCACCGGGCGCAAGTTCGTCCGCCAGTCCCTGGGCGGCGTCCGGGACGAGGCGGAGATTCGCGGCCACCGGCGGACGTACATCGGCGCGATGCCCGGCAAGCTCATCCAGTCGTTGAAGAAGGCCGGCAGCAGCAACCCGGTCTTTCTCCTCGACGAGGTGGACAAGATGTCCACCGACTTCCGGGGGGACCCGTCCAGCGCGCTCTTGGAAGTGCTCGACCCCGAGCAAAACTCCACTTTCAACGACCACTACCTGGACTGCGACTACGACCTGTCCAAGGTGATGTTCATCTGCACCGCCAACACGATGCACAACATCCCGGGTCCGCTGCAGGACCGGATGGAGGTCATCCGCATTGCCGGGTACACGGAGATGGAGAAGCTCTCCATCGCCCGCCGCTACCTCATCCCGAAGGAGCGCGAAGCCAACGGCCTGGCCGACGTGGAGGTCTCCTTCACCTCCGCCGCCGTGCGGACCCTCATCCACCGGTACACCCGGGAGTCCGGGGTGCGGAACCTGGAGCGGGAAATCGCCTCGGTGCTGCGCAAAGTGGCCCGGGACACCCTGAAGAACGGCAAGCGGCCGATGCGCATCGACCGGCGCCAGGCGATGAAGTACCTGGGCGTCCCGCGCTACCGGGCCAGCGAGGCCGAGCGCGAGTCCCAGGTGGGCATCGTCACGGGCCTGGCCTGGACGGAAATGGGTGGGGAGCTGCTCACCACCGAGGCGACGGTGATGCCAGGCAAGGGCAAGCTCATCATCACCGGCAAGCTGGGCGAGGTGATGCAGGAGTCGGCCCAGGCCGCGCTCTCCTACGTCCGCTCGCGCACGGACCGCTTCGGCATCGACCGGAAGTTCTCCGAGACCAACGACATCCACATCCACCTTCCCGAGGGGGCCATCCCCAAGGACGGGCCCTCGGCTGGTGTCACCATGTGCACCGCCCTGGTCTCCGCGCTGACGCGCATCCCTGTCCGCCACGACGTGGCCATGACGGGCGAAATTACCTTGCGCGGCCGCGTCCTCCCCATCGGCGGACTGAAGGAAAAGGTGCTCGCGGCGCACCGCGCCGGGCTCAAGACGGTGCTCATCCCCAAGGACAACCGGAAGGACCTGCGCGACATCCCCCGGCGGGTGCGCGACAAGCTCCGGATTCTCCCGGTCGAATTCATGGACGACGTGTTGCGCGAAGCCCTGGTGCTAGCCAAGCCGGAGGACTTCTTCCGCGCGCCCCTCCCTGTCCCGAGCGAGCCCTCGGCCGCGCCCTAGAGACTCCGGGGTTGTCCCCCCTCCCGGCTCCCCAGGAGGGCTGAAGACACCGGCTTGGCCACCCCCCCGGGGGTTGGCGACGCGGGCAGCCCGCCCCCCGCTTCCTCAGGACCTCGCGGACGTCTCGGCCTGCCGGCGCGTGGACAGGCGCAACATCCGGTAGATGGGGCACCATCCGACCAGGCCCGTCACGGTCAGGATGACGCCCACCAGCGCGACGGCCTTGAAAGGCGTCGTCAAGAAGTAGACGACAAGGGCGAGGCCAAAGACGACACGGAGGACTCGGTCCACCGTGGAGAGGTTCAGTTTCATGGTCGGGACTCCTTCCCGGGTGAGAGCCTGGACCTTGCAACAAGGGTTCCGGGCGCCGTTCCCTGGAAGCGGGCGCACAGTTTGCGTGGAGCCGCCACAGTCAAAAGGAATAGCTGCAACCGGTGCGGCCTGCAACGCCAGCCATCCGCGAATCCTCCCGCCCGGAATCTGGCTCTCACAGCAAAGGCCCCACCGCGGGGAGGTTGAGCATGTCCTATTCCACTGACTACGGGTACACGCGCGTCCTGGAAGGCGTGCCCTTCGACATGGCCGTCGACCGCATCACCCAGGCACTGAAGACGGAAGGCTTCGGGGTCCTGACGACCATCGACGTGGCCGCGACGCTCAAGCAGAAGCTGAACCAGGACTTCCGGCGGTACGTCATCCTGGGCGCCTGCAATCCGCAGCTGGCGCACCGCGCCCTAACGGCGGACCTGGGCGTGGGCCTTTTGCTTCCGTGCAACGTCACCGTCTTCGAGGGCGATCGCGGCGAGTCCGTCGTCCAGGTGGTGAAGCCCCAGGCGATGATGGGCATCGTCCAGAATGCCCAACTCAAGCCCGTCGCCCGCGAGGCGGATGAGCGGTTGGTGCGGGCCCTGGAGCGCGCCTAGCCAGCGCTTGGAGCCCCCGCTGCGCTCCGACGTCTTTGGCCGTCGCCAGGACGGCTAAAACAGCCCGAAGCGTCTTTTCGGTTTGGTGTCGGTGGCTGGAACCTCGGCAAGCTTGGTTCCCTGCTCCCGGCACCCGCACCGCGCCTCGCGCGGGACACCGGCCAGCGCCTGCTCGATGTGAGCGCCACAGCCTGCCCAGGTCGGCTTCCTGCATTGCCTACACACAACTCTCTGGCACATCTTTCCTCCTCAGGGACTGAGAGCCGGAACCCCCGTGGAAGGATTCAGGCTCTAACCCAAGCCATGGGAAGGAAGACCACCGTGCGACTGGTTGCCGGCGTTCTCACAGGGGCCCTGGTCGGCCTGCTGTACCAGCACTTCGTCGGCTGCCACACAGGCGCCTGCCCCATCACCTCGAGTCCATTTGTCAGCACGCTGTATGGTGCGCTCCTGGGCTTTCTCCTGGGGCAGCTGTAGCGCCCGGCAAGAGGACGGATGGAACACGACCGCCATGGTGCTCGGCAGCCACACCGCTTTGACCCCAAGCGGGCACACGTCCTCGATGAACAGGAGCGCTTCGACAGCTTGCCTCCGGCAGACGTGTTCGCCCTGCTGGACGCGCCGCCGGGCGCCACGGTGGTCGATTTCGGGACTGGAACCGGCACCTACGCCATCGAGCTCGCGCGGAGTCGTCCCGACGTGCGGGTGATTGCGCTGGACGAGCAACGCGAGATGCTGGAGAGGGTTGCCGCGAAGCTAGCCCAGCAGCCCTTGCCGAATGTCCAGCCAGTGCTGGCGCCGGGTCCGGAGAGTCGCGCCCTCGAGGGTCGGGCGGACCGCATCCTCGGACTGAACGTACTGCACGAACTCGGGGACGAGGCGCTCGGGCAGGTTCGCGCACTCCTCAAGCCCGAGGGCGTGGCGGCCTTTATCGACTGGAATGCGCAGGTGGAGAGGCCCGTCGGGCCCCCGAGCGAGCACGTGTACTCGCCGGGCGAGGCGAGCGCACGGCTAGAGAAGCACGGATTTCAAGTCGTGCAGCAGCGGCTCTTCCCCTTTCACTACGGCCTGGCGTGCCGGCGGAAGGACGGTGAATTTCAGCCGTGAGATGGGCGCTCGCTCCGACGCTGGTGCTGGCGTCGCTCGCCTGTGGAACGTCGTCGACGCTTCCCCAGCCGCGTCCGGCGGCGCGCAAGGGCATCTGAGCGGGACGGTGACGTCTTCAGACCCCTCGCCTCTCCCACCCAACGCGGTCCTCAGGGTCTGGGTGTGGGACACGGTCGAGCCGACTGACTCGTCGACCATCGCCAAGGGGAGTTTCCCCATCAGTGGCTGGGGCCAGTGGCCCTTAGAGATTTCCTTCAGCCCGACGGACCAGCATCAGCGTTGACGGCGTCGTCTGGGCCGAGAGTGCCGAGGCCGTGGCGGCCAGCGTTGCCCTCGAACTACCCGTGAAACGCGTGGTCCCGCTTCGGTAGGCCTCGCGCCTCGGCCGAGGGCCAGGCCAGCCCGGCTGGGCTATTCGTCGGGCTTCTGAACCCTTTCAGACCGGCGGTGGCTCCCACACCCGTTGCCCCGAGCGCCGGGAGGCGCACCGTGCGCGCGGGGGACGGGAGGTACCATGGGCGCACGGGTGGTAGTGCTGGGCTCGGGCATTGCTGGCCACACGGCTGCCTCGTTCCTTCGCAAGTGGCTGCCGAAGGAGCACGAGGTCTTCGTGGTGTCTCCCAAGCCCGACTACAACTGGATTCCCTCGAACATCTGGGTGGGTGTTGGCCTTCTGCGCGCCGACCAGGTGGTTTTCGCGTTGCCGCCCGTCTACGAGCGGTTCGGCATCGAGTACCGGCAGGCCAAGGCGGTCGCCATCCATCCCGAGGGTGCCGAGGAGTCGCCGGGTGCCTTCGTGGAGATTGAGTACACCTCGCCCGAGCGGCAGGGTCAGCACGAGCGTGTCCGTTACGACTTTCTCATCAACGCCACCGGCCCCAAGCTGGCTTTCGAGGCCACGCCTGGCCTGGGACCAGGAAAGCACACCGTCTCGGTCTGTACCGCGGACCACGCAGTCGAGACGTCGAAGCAACTCGATGAGCTCGTTGCCCGCATGCGCAAGGGCGAGCGCCAGCGCGTCGTCGTCGGCGTGGGCCATGGGACCAGCACCTGTCAGGGCGCCGCCTTCGAATACATCGTCAACCTCGAGTTCGAGCTGCGCGCCCGGGGGGTGAGGGAGATGGCCGACGTCACCTACCTCACCAACGAGTTCGAACTTGGTGACTTCGGGATGGGCGGTCTCCACCTGCGGCAAGGTGGCTACGTCACGCCGAGCAAGATTTTTACCGAGTCGCTTTTCGCCGAGCGCGGCATCGACTGGGTCACCCGCTCGCACGTCGCGAAGATTGAGGCCGGGCGCATCTTCATCGAGACGCTGGCGGGCGAGGACCGGGAAGTGGCATTTGACATGGCGATGTTGCTGCCTCCGTTCCGGGGCGCCGCCCTCAAGGCTTTCGACCGACGCGGTCAAGACATCACCAGTCGCCTCTTCGCTCCGAGCGGTTTTATGAAGGTGGACGCGGACTACACGCCGAGGCCCTACACAGCATGGCGCGCTGCCGACTGGCCGCGCACCTACCAGACGGAGTTCAAGAACGTCTTCGCTGCGGGCATCGCGTTCGCTCCGCCGCATCCCGTGTCGGTTCCGCGGCAGAGCCCGAAGGGCACCAACATCACCCCCTCGCCGCCCCGCACCGGCATGCCGTCGGCGACGATTGGAAAGGCCGTGGCGCGCAGCATTGTCGACATGATTCATGGCGCCGAGGCACCGACCCAGACGGCTTCGATGTCAGAGATGGGTGCGGCGTGCGTCGCGTCCGCCGGCGCCAATGCCCTCACTGGAACCGCGGCGTCCATTACCGTGTTCCCCATCGTCCCTGATTTCGAGAAGTTCCCCGAGTACGGACGGGACCTGAACCACACCTTTGGCGAGATTGGTCTCGCCGGACACTGGATTAAAATCCTCCTGCACCACCTCTTCCTTCACAAGGCGCGCCTGCGGCCCTTCTGGTCGCTCATCCCCGAGTAAGCCATGCTCCCCTCCCTGCCCATGAATCTTCCCCGTGGCCGTGATGAGCACTGGTTGTCCGTGACGAAGCCGACGGCCACTACCCGCTTCTTTCGAACCTTTCTGCCCTGGCAGGTCCTCCGCTTCGTAGTCATCAACCTGAAGATGATGCGCATCATCTCCATGGGCCACCATCCGAAGCACGCCGTCGCCCCGGCGCCGAAGCGCGCGCTGGGCCCAGCGTCTCGCTCTTCCTGAGGGGGTGCCGGTGCTCACGGCCCCACAGCGGGTGGCGACAGGGGCCTCCCGGCGGGGTAATGGATGTCCTGGGGCCCGTTCGTTGAAGGTACGAAGGTTGGTTGACCCAGCTGTCTTGCACGCTTCGTGAGGTTGGTCATGCGCTTCGGTCCTGTCCTTGTCGGTGTTCTCACGCTGTGCTCCCTCGCCGGATGTCGGAAGGCCGAGGGCAGCGCTGGCGCCGCCGCCTCCACCACGCAGCAGGAGCCGAGCCACGTCGTCCGTCTCACCGCACCGGAGTTCCGGAAGCTGGCCGAGCAAGCCGGCGGGGGCTACCTCGACGTGCGAACGCCCGGCGAGGTGGCACGTGGACACCTTCCGAACGCCAGCGTCATCGACTTCCATGACCCAAAATTCAGGCAGAAGGTCGAGCTGCTGCCCAAGGACAAGCCCGTCTTCGTGTACTGCGCGTCCGGTGGCCGCAGCAGCGCTGCGGCGGAGATGATGGTGCAGATGGGCTTCGGCCATGTCTATGACTTGCAAGGTGGCATCGGAAGCTGGGCTGGCGAGGGCTACCCCGTCGAGCGTTCCGAAACGGCGCCGGCCGACGGCTCGAAGGCGATGCAGCCCCAGGCCCTCGACGCCCTGCTGGCTGGCAACCAGCGCGTGCTGGTGGACTACCACACCCCGTGGTGTGCGCCCTGCCGGCGGATGAATTCCGTGGTGGACGCGGTGGCCGAGGCCTGGAAGGGCAGGGCGATGGTGGTGCGCGTCGACATTGGAGAGAGCGAAGCCCTGGCCGCGCGCGAGAAAATCCAGGGCGTCCCCGTCTTCGTGGTGTACGTCGGTGGGAAGGAACGCTGGCGCGGCTCGGGCGAGCTGCCGCGCGAGGTGTTGGAGGCCCAGCTGACGCAGCCTTGAGTGGGCCCAACGGCCGTCAGTGCTTGTGGACCTCGGCCCAGAAGAAGCCGCGCAGGTCTCCTGGCGCGAAGCCCACCGCGCGGTCCAAGGGGTAGCGCGCCGCGAGCGCGGTGCTGACCTCCGGACTCAGCGAGGCAGGTGCCCCATGGCACGCCAGGCACATGGCGCCCATTGGTATGGGTTGAAGGACGCCAACGCGGTCTCCCAAGTCGAACACCAACAGGCCGACCTCCGAAGCCTTCTTTCCCGCCGCCGCTTGCACGGCTGCGGCGGCCCACGCGCGTGGGGCATTGTTGGTGTTGCGGACGCGAAAACTGGTTCGCCCGAGCGCGACGCCGCGTGTCGCACCGACGTCGGCCGCCAGACGACTGGCTTCGGTGCTGCACACGTCAATGGCGCCTGCCGCTCCGCCCTGGGCCATCGCCTCCGTGAGACGTTGAAGCAGTCCTGTCCGCAGCACCTCGATGGCTTGTTCTGCTTCCGACACGAACGGCTCCGCGCGCTCGCGCGTGGTCGGCACTGGCGTGGAGGCGCCAAGCAAAACCGCGCTGACGGTGACCAGCGCGCTTCGTGGACACATGGCCATGGGTCTCCCGCGGGGTTGGTGAATGCTGCTCCTTCGGGTCGGCCGGGGGCAAGAGGTAGAACGCCATCGCGGCGTGGAGCGGAAATTGTCGGGTTCTGTTGCGCGGCTGAGCCAAGGGCGACGAAGCTGCGTCAGGCGACGGCTGCTGGGTGGTCCAGCGCTAGAAGCCGTGGGGAGTCGTGAGAAGAACCAAGCAGGGTGTTGAAACGCCGGTTTCGTCCGATGCCAATGACGCGTGGACGCCGCCCATGCGGCTGGGGGAGCGGCTGAAGTACGGACTCATCCCGACGCGGCTGTACATGTCGCACCTGGTCCGAAAGCACCTCCGACGCGGAGACCCGGAACTCTGGCTTCTCCCGGCGGTGGTGCCCCGGAACAAAATCGCCATCGACATCGGCGCGAACAAGGGCGTCTACACGCACGTCCTCGGCGGCCTCTGTCGCGCGGTGCATGCTTTCGAGCCGAACCCCAAGATGTTTGCCATTCTCAGCCGGTCCGGCGCGCTCCCGCAGAATGCCAGTGCCCACCGTGTGGCCCTCTCGGATTCCGCGGGGCGAGCGGAACTCATTGTCCCAAAGCACAAGGGCCATTTCTCCGACCAGCATCCCTCGCTCAACCCCCGGAAGAAGTCAGAAGGCCACGGCGTCGTGCAGGTAGAGACACGGACGCTGGACTCCTACGGTTTCACGGATGTCGGCTTCATCAAGATTGACGTCGAGGGCTTCGAGACGGCGGTGGTGCAGGGCGCCGCGGAGACCATTCGTCGCGAGCGGCCGACCCTGTTGGTCGAGATGGAGGAGCGCCACACCGGCGAGCCGATTGAAGTGGCGCTCGCGCGCATGCAGCAGCACTACGGCCTCAGCGGGTACTTCCTCCGCGACGGCCGGCTGCTTCCAGTCCAGGACTTCCATCCAGAGCAGGACCACCGGAAGCCCGCCAGCCGCGCGTGCTACGTCTTCAACTTCCTCTTCCGGCCGGCGGAGCTCGGCCCCCTCGACGCGTCCCGCCTCGTCTTGCGTCCGCCTCGCCGCGGCCGCCGCTGACGCAGCTGGCCGCGGCCCCACCTCAGGCCATCCGACGAGTCATGGCATCGACGAGCAATCTGTCGTGATTTACGGCCAGAATGGTCCCAATGGAACAGCAGGGGATTGCATACGACGCTTGTTCCCCGAACCGGAAGAGGCTGGCGGAAGGGGGCAGGTAGGTGGCTCGGCAAAGTTCGCGGGCACGTGCGCGGCCGAGGTCGGGGTCGGAGGGCGAAATGCCGATGAAAATCGGACAGATTGAAGCGATTTTCCGCTATCCGGTGAAATCCATGGCCGGCGAGGCGCTCGACGCCGCCACGTTGGGCTGGCACGGCCTTGACGGCGATAGGCGCCTCGCGCTTCGTCGGGTTGACGAACGCGGCGGCTTCCCCTGGCTGACCGCGACCAAGCTCGCCGAACTCATCCTCTTCACTCCCCAGCGCCGTGAAGCCGGGAAGGGCGACGCGCTGCCGACACACGTTCGTACGCCGGAAGGGGAAGAGCTGCCCCTATTCGGAGAAGCTCTCGCCGCAGAGGTCGGGCGCCGCTACGGGGCCGCCGTGCAGATGATGCAGTTGAATCACGGTATTTTCGACGAAGCGAGCATCTCTGTAATCGCCTCGGAGACCGTGCGCGAGATTTGCCGTCTGGCCGGGCGGAGCCCGGACGTCCGGCGATTTCGTCCGAATATTGTTGTCACGCGCGCGGTTCCCTTCGAGGAGGACCAGTGGTTGGGCGGCGTGCTTACTTTTGGCGAAGGGGACGATGCACCCGCCGTCACCGTCACGATGCGCGACAGTCGCTGCGCGATGGTGAACTTAGCCCCTGACGACGCTAGCCCTTCCCCCGAAATGCTGAAGGCAGTGGTTCGCGCGAACCAGAACACCGCGGGAGTCTACGGCACGGTGACTCGCATCGGGCGACTGGCCGTCGGACAGACCATCGTTCTTCACCGCTAGCCGTCACTTGCTGACGGTCGCAGCGTGTCTTTCACGACGGTGCCATCCTTCATCACGAAGCGGACGTCCTCCAGCACCCGGATGTCCTGGAGAGGGTCTCCCTGGACGGCAATCAAGTCCGCCCGCTTGCCCGGCTCGATGGAGCCGACCTTGTCCTTCCAGCCGAGCAGTTCTGCCGCATCCAGGGTGGCCGAGCGAATGGCCTGCATCGGCGTCATGCCGTAGCGCACCAGCAGCGCGAATTGCTTGGCGTTGTCGCCGTGCGGGTAGACGCCGGCGTCGGTCCCGAAAGCCATCCGGGCCTCCGCCTTCACCGCTCGCGTGAAGCTCGCCCGCTGGAGTTGCCCAACCGCCTTCTCCTTCGCGATGGACTCCGGAAGCATGCCCATCTTGAGGCCCTCCTGGAGGATGAAGTCGTCGTTGTAGATGTCAAAGACGAGGAAGGTTCCGTGCGCCTTGGCGAGGGAGAGGCCCTCCTCGTCGATGAGGCTCGCGTGCTCGATGGAGTCCACACCGGCGCGGATGGCTTCCTTGATGGACTGAGTGCCGTGGGCATGCGCGGCGACTTTTCGTCCGGCGCGATGTGCTTCCTCGACGACGGCGCGCAATTCCTCGGCCGTGAGCTGCGGCGCGCCCGGCTGGTCGCCCTTGGACAGAACGCCGCCCGAGGCACAGACCTTGATGAGGTCCGCTCCGTACTTGATGACTTCTCGCGCCTTGGCGCGTGCTTCCCAGGGGCCATCCGCCACCCCCTCCTCCCGGTAGTGGAACTTCGGCGGGAGGAGATTTTCGTCACAGTGACCGCCGGTGATGCCCAGCGCCGGGCCGGACACCAGCAGCCGTGGACCGGCCAGTTGGCCCGCGTCGATGGCCTCTCGTAGCGCCACGTCCGAGTAGCCGCCGGCGGCGACGTTGCGCGCGGAGGTGAAGCCCGCCATCAGCGTCTTCAGCGCGTTGGTCGCTCCGTACAGCGCTTCCCGTGGGACAGAGACGCCCAGGCCCTTGTAACCGGAGTTTTCGGGAACTCCCGTGAGGTGGACGTGCACGTCGATGAGGCCGGGCAGCAGGGTCGCCTGGCCGAGGTCGAGCACCTTAGCTCCGGCGGGCACGTTCAGGGCGGCGCCCACCTGGACGATGCGCCCGTCCTCGATGAGCACCACCGCGGGGCTGAGGACCCGGTCGGTCTTGCCGTCAATCAGGTGCGCGGCCTTCACGGCGACCCAGGCCGGACCCTCAGCAGCAAGGACGGGCCAGGAGGCGAGCAACGATAGGACCAGGCTGCGCTTGAGGACACGGTGCATGGGAAGGCCTTCCCTGGTGGGTGGAACTGGAAACCGCGTCGGGCATTCTCCGCCAGCAGAACCCGGAACGGCCCCGCCGGCCATGGGGAGGCGTCAGTAGACGCCCGGGATGATGCGGTACGGGACCTGCCGGCAGTATTCGGTCCAGAGGAGGCCGTACTTGGCCGCGCACCGCCGGTCGTCGTCGGCCTGCCGCGGGAAGAGAAGCGCGACGTAATAGACGGGATAGAGCCACGGCCACGGGTCGAGCGGCCAGCCGAGAACCAGCGTCAGCCCGATGGCCATGAGAATCTCGCCCAGGTAGTTAATGTGGCGCGACAGCCGCCAGAAGCCGCTGCACAAGAGGCGATGGGTCCCGTCGGAAACCGCCACCGGCGTCAGGAGCCCGAGGAGCTTCGCCTCCGGGCGCGTCTTGAAGAGGAACTTCTGCAGGTTCGCGCCGCGGGAGAGCGCCCAGCCGGCAAAGAAGACCAGCGCATACAGGACGAGGAGCGCGGCGGGGGTCTGCGGGTCGGGCCGGCTCGCAACCGACCAGAGGCCCACCGCGTAGAAGTAGGGATAGAAGGCGATGCAGCCCCATCCGAGCTTGAAACCGACGCGTTCGGCGAAAAAGTCGTACGTGTAGAGGTGGACCTCCTCGAAGAATAAGTACTCGCAGACGAAGAAGGTGAAGAGTGCGACGTACACGAAAACGCCGGGCGAGGCTTCCCCCGGATGTGCCAGTACCTGGTGCGCCGCGAAGGACACAAGGTTGAGCTCGAGCTGGATAGCGCCGATGAGGTAGAGGTACATCTTCGCGTCGGCCAGCACCTCACCGCTTCGCCCCAGCCACTGCGGGTTTTCCCGGCGCCCCAGGAAGAGGTCAGCGGGGAGGGGCTTCCCCGTCTTCGGTGCCCCGAGGACGACGGCGAAGGTGAAGAACAGGCCCAACACGCACGCGCCTAGGAGGCCTTCCCAGCGGTGCTGCCAGAAGAAGTCCCAGGGAAGGACGCCGCTGCCGGCCGCGCCGGCGTACAGGACGAGGACGACGGCGAGAACCAAAAGCCCGTTCAGGCGGTACCGGAGCCGCCTCCCGGCGGGGCCCCGCACGTACCCGGTGACACGGCGGGCGGGTAGCACGACGTGGAGCGCGAGGATGAGCGCATCGACAATCCACGGCGCGAAAAATCCCGTCATAGAGGCGCGCGGGGGGGAGCCCCGGGGGAGGAGACGTTTCGCCCCCGAACTCGCTCCGCACGAGAAGCGCTTCTATTCACACCTTCCTGACATTCCGCGAGTCACTTCGCGGCGGTGGGAGGGCGCGACTGCGCTCGCGCGCGGCGCGAGGCCGCTGGGACCCGCCCGGGGTCCCCAGGGGGCCTCAGCTTCGGAAGCCGAAGACTGAGGCCAGGACGCGCTGCAAGACGAACCAGCCCAGGAGTAACCCTAGGAGGCTGAGTGCTTCGTTCATACCTGTCAGAGCCCATGGCAGCCGTGAAGGGTTCGCAGACTGTGGCCTTACGGCCCAGCGCTGAAACCTGAGCTGGCCCCCGCCGGTTTCAACCCCAATGCACGCAGCAGGTAGGCCAACGGGCAGAAGCCGGTGAAGCCGCTCTGAAGCAGGTTGGCGCCCACGAAGGCGGTGAACCAGAGAAAGCGCAGGTCGACCCACACGGCCAGAGCGAGACTGGCGAGGATGAAGACGCCGGCGATTGCTCGAACTGCCCGCTCGATGCTCATGAAGCCACCTCCTGCGCCGCCGGCAAGGTGCCGGTGGGACGGTGAAGCCTTTCGTCCCCCGTCGAGGACGTCCCCCGGCGGGTCACCACGAAGTACAGGACGGGTACCGCCACCCGCGACAGCAGCGTGGCCGCAACCTCGCCAGCCATCAAGCTGATGGCCAGTCCCTGGAAGATGGGGTCGGTGAGCATCACCGCGCTGCCCACCAGAACCGCAGCGGCGGTCAGCAGCATCGGCCGGAAGCGAACGACACCGGCTTCCTCGACCGCCAGCGCCAGCGGCATGCCCCAGTCGACTTTCAATTCGATGAAGTCGACGAGGATGATGCTGTTGCGAACGATGATGCCTGCCCCCGCGATGAAGCCAATCATGCTGGTGGCGGTGAAGAAGCGCCCCAGCGCCCAGTGGGCCGGCAGGATGCCAATCAGGCGAGGGGGATGGGCACCAGGATGACGAGCGGAACCGTGAAGCTCTGGAACCAGCCCACCACCATGACGAAGATGAGAAGCAGCACGGCGGCGAAGGCGATGCCGAGGTCGCGGAAGACTTCCAACGTGACGTGCCACTCGCCGTCCCACTTAAGGCTGCGATGCTCGGTGTCCACTGGGTGCGTCAGGCCGTAGCGGGGGATGGACTCGCCGCTCGTCTCCGCCAGATGGTCGAGCTTCGAGTTCAGCGCTCCAAGTGCGTACACCGGGCTTTCAATCTCCCGGGCCAGGTCCGCAAAGACATAGGTCACCGGCATGAGATTCTTGTGGAAGCGTCGGGGCTGTCCGCCCGCGTCTCCTGGATGCGGACCAACTCGAAGACCGGCACCGGGCCGCGCTCGCCGCTGACTTCCAGCGACAGCAGCGAGGCGAAGTCCGTTCGCCGCGCCAGGGGCAGTTCCAGGACCACCGGCACCTGCACTGGGCCGGCCTGCTCGTGAAAGCTCCCGAGCGAGGTGCCGGCTCCGCCGAGGGACACCGTCTGGGCGACGGCGGCGGGGGAAACCCCGTGCAGGGCCGCCTTCTCGGAGTCCACCTCCAGCCGTCGCCTCGGTGCGGTCGGCTTCGAAGGACGAGTCCAGGTCGACCAACCCGGGGGTGGCGCGAAACGCCTCGAGGATGTCCCGGCCGAGGGACTCGCGCCCGGCTTCCGGCCCGTAGACCTCGGCCACCATGGTGTCCAGCACCGGCGGCCCGGGAGGAATCTCCACCAGCTTCATGCGAGCACCCAGCGGTCGCGTCACCTGCTCAAGAAAGGGCCGCAGGCGGGTGGCGATGGCGTGACTCTGCAGCGAGCGTTCGCCCTTCGGGATGAGGTTCACCTGGAGGTCCACCTGTTCCGCCGCCCCGCGCTGGAAGCTGTGTCGCACCAGGCCGACGAAGGTGAAGGGGGCGGCCTCGCCGGAATACACCTCGACGTTGCGCACCTCGGGCTGCTCCAACAGCCGCCGCGCCAGTTGCTGGCCGACCGCCACCGCCGTCTGTCGCGGTGTGCCAGCCGGCATGTCCAGCTGCACTTGGAACTCGGACTTGTTGTCGAAGGGCAACATCTTCACCTTCACCCGCGCCGTCGCCACCAGGGCCAGCGCACCGGCGAAAAGCATCCCCACCAAGGCGAGAAAGGCCCACCGCGCCCGAGACGAGGAGAGCAAGAGCCGCATCATCCGCCGGTAGACGCGCGTGGCGCGGCCTTCGGGGGGGGGGCGGCCTGTGCTGCCCCTGCGCGCGGGTGGCTTCCCGCTGGTACAGCTTGAAGGCGGCCCATGGGCTGACGACGAAGGCGACCACCAGCGAGAAGAGCATCGCCAGGCTCGCTCCGACCGGAATCGGCCGCATGTACGGCCCCATCATCCCGCGGACGAATGCCATGGGAAGGATGGCGGCGATGACGGCGAACGTCGCGAGGATGGTGGGGTTGCCCACTTCGTTCACTGCCGTGACGACGACGCGGGCGAGACTCTTCGGGCGGTCCGGCAGGTGGAGGTGACGGTGGATGTTCTCCATCACGACGATGGCGTCATCCACCAGAATGCCGATGGAGAAAATCAGAGCGAACAACGTCACACGGTTCAACGTGTAACCGAGCAGGTAGGTGAGCAGAAGGGTCATCGCGAGCGTGACTGGAATGGCGATGCCCACCACCACAGCGGACCTCCACCCCATGGCCACCAGAATCAGCGTCACCACGGAAAGTGTGGCGATGAGCAGGTGCTCGATGAGTTCGCTCGTCTTCTCTCCCGCCGTCTCCCCGTAGTTGCGAGAGACGGTCAGCTCCACGTCGCGGGGCAACAGCCTGCCCCGCAGCGTTGCCACCTTGGCCTTCACTGCCTCTGCCAGGGCGGTGGCGTTGGCGCCTGGCCGCTTGGCCACCGACACGGCAACGGCCGGCTGGAGGCCCGGGGCCCCGTGTGTCCCCCACAGGACGAGGGCCGGGTCGTCCTCCGGCCCGTCCACCACTGAAGCGACATCCTCGAGGTACACCGGGCGGCCGGCCCGCTGCGCCACCACCAGCCGGCGCACGCCGGCGTTGGTCCGGACGAAGCCATCCACGTCGACCTGGGTGCGGACACCGCTCTCGACGACCGCCCCGGCGGAAAGCGACGCGTCCGAAGACAGGAGAGCGTGCCGTAACTCCAGCAGGCTCATGTGGGCTGCCCGTAGACGCTCCGGGTCCGGCTCAATGGCGATTCTCCGGCGTGCGCCCCCCACCACATGGACCTGCGCCGTCTCCGGAACTTCCGACACCTCTCTGGCAAGGGCCTCGCCGAGCTGGCGCAGCACTCCGGGTGGCTGGGTGCCATGTAAAATTAGGGTCAGGAACGGGACGTCGTCGATGGTCAGGACGCGCACCAGGGGCGGAAGGGCTCCGGTTGGAAGCACCTCGGGGTGGGCGGAGAGCTCCTGGCGGATTTTGAGGACGCTGGGTTCCAGCGGCTCATTGACGCGAAAGCGCACCGTCACCAGCGCCTCGCCGGCCTGGCTCGTGCTGTAGACGTACTCGACACCAGGCAGTCCCCACAGCCTTCGCTCGAGTGGAGTGGCGACCTGGCTTTCCACCTCGCGGGCCGTGGCCCCGGGAAGGGCGACGCTCACGTCCACCATCGGAACGATGATTTGCGGCTCCTCCTCGCGCGGCGTCAGGTGGATGGCGAGGAGCCCGAGCAGCAGCGCGGCGATGATGAAGAGGACGGTGAGACGGCTTTCGAGGAAAGTGCTGGCTAGCCGTCCGGCGATGCCCAGGCGCTCCTTCGGGTGCTGCTCACGGGGCACGCGCCACCTCAATCCGCTGCCCGTCCACCAGGTCTCCCGGACGGTCGATGACGGACTCCTCGGGAAGAAGCCCGGCCCGGATGGCCATTGCCCCGTCGACGACGTCTCCGGCCAGCACCCAGCGCAGTTCAGCCCGGCCATTCGCTGCGACGAAGACGCCCCGGAGGTCGCCACGCTGGACGACTGCCGTGGTCGGGACCCAGACGTCGCTGCCGCCGGTTGCAGCGCCGGCCCGGGGCAACAGCAGCCGCGCGAAGAGCCCGCCGCGGAATTCCGGCGGAGCACCCAGGACGCGTGCGCGCACTTCCACCCGGTGGGCGAGCGAGTCAGCGGCCGGGGCCACCGCCGTCACGACGGCGTGGCCGCGGAGCTGGCCCACCTCGAAGTCCACCGACTGCCCATGGGCCAGGCCGGCGACTTCCTGGGCCGACAGGCTCGCGACCAGTTCCAGCTCTCTGCCCTCCACCTCAAGAAGGGGGGAGCCGGCCATGACGAAGTCTCCCTCGTTGGCACGCTTCGCCTGCACCCGCCCGTCGAACGGGGCCCGCAGCTGGGTGTACCGCAGCGACTCCTCGGCTGCCCGAAGAGCCGCTTCCGCCTGAGCGCGCTGCGCCTGGGCGGCTTCCAGCTGACTCTTCGGGCTGGCCCCCTGTTCCGTGAGGGACATCAGCCGCCGCTCCTGGGCCGCGGCGGTGGCAAAAGTGGCCTGCGCGCCGGTGACCTGGGCCCGGACGTCATCATCGGCCAGGGTGACGAGGACTTGGCCCGCCTGCACTGCATCGCCCGCCGCGACGTAGACGTGGGTGACACGAGCGGGAATGCGTGTGGACAGCGTTGCGCGGCGAATGGCCTGCAGCACTGCCGGGACGGGGTCCACGCCCCGCTCGGCATGCTGCTGGACCAGCTGGACCTTCTTCTCCTGGGTGACGTCAGGGGCCGGGGAGCGCGCCGCAGGACGACTGCACGCGGCCGAAAACAGAGCGAACGCCGCCAGGCTGCTAAGGGCCGGTGCGTGCCTCGGTCGGGGTTTCACGTCCATCCAGGGTGAGAGCCAAGGCCCCGGTCCTCCGGTTCGCGGTTTCAGGCCCTCGCGCTGTTCCCCAGCGCCGCCCGGACGGCCGCCCGGACCGGGGCGGGGACCTCATCGCCCGGGATGCGCCGACACAGCGACACCGTCTTCTGCAGCGTCTCGCATGCCCCCGCGCAGCGTGGACAGCTGGCGAGGTGTGTTTCAATCTGGGCGCAGGTGGCCTGGTCGATGTCTCCGGCGGCATAGCTGGCCAGCTCATCCGCGAGTTCGGGACAGGGTTCCGTGGCGCGGGTCCAGCCATCTGGCCCGAGCAGGGTGGCGACCGCCTGACGCAGCCCACCGCGAGCCCGGTGCAGTCGACTCTTCACCGCGGCAACGTCTTCATGCAGCACGCGGGCCACTTCCTCGGCGGTGAGCCCCTCAACGTCCTTCAGCACAATGACTTCCCGGTGGTTCTCTGGCAGCGAGAGGATGGCGGCCTGAAGCACCTCGCCCATCTCGCGCGCGTGGGCCGCCGCATCCGGCACGGCAGTGTCGCTTGGCACAGCCTGCGCCTCGGGCTGCTCGAGCGAGGCCTTGTCCGCCGGCTCGCCGCTGCGGCGACGGCGGGCCTTGATGCAGAAGCTGCGCGCAATCTGGTACAGCCAGGTGGAGAGGTCCGCGTCTCCGCGGAATTCTGGCAGGCCCCGGAAGGCGGCAATCAGGGTTTCCTGGAGCACGTCCCGGGCATCCTCTTCGGAGCCGCACATCCGTAACCCGAAACGGAAGACTTGCTTCTCGTGCCGGGCGAGGACCTCGTCAATGGCCCCAGCTTCGCCGCTGCGGGCGGCGTGCAGAAGGTCGGCGTCGGAGCGGGGCATTGCTACCCCACATTAACGCCCTTCAGTCGGCGACGGCGACCTCCGTGGCTGCGTTGCTGGGAAGCGTATGGACCTCGAAGGTGGGCTGGGCCTGAATGGCCCGCTTGACGGAGCACTGGTCCACCACCCGGATGAGCGCTTCCCTGTACTGCTGCGGGAACGAGGGCGGCAGCTCGATGTCCAAGCGGACCTTCTCCAGCGCGCCCTGCGGGTTCAGCGAGACTGTCTCCCGGACGCGGATGTCCTTAAAGGGAATGCCGCGTCGGGCGCAGAAGCCCTGGATGAAGATGCCGGCGCAGGTGCCGAGCGATGCGAGGAATAGCTGAAACGGCGAAGGAGCGGTGTCCTCCCCGCCATTGTCCCGGGGCTGGTCGGTCCGGACGACGTGCGCGGCGATGAGCGCGTCAACGCGCCGGCCGCCAGGCAGGGTGATGAGGATTTCTTTGGTGGTGGTCATCTGCTGCAAACTCCGTGGCTGCTTTCAACCCGTGAGAGCCGGGGAGGACGCCAACCGATTCGCTCCAGTCCCAGGGGAAGGGGCGTCCCCTGAGGTGGTGTGTCAGGCCCCCCCCCGGGCGTGGCATGCTCTGCTTCCGGTCGCTTGGATGGGGGCGTCGCCCGCGTGCGGATGAGAACGGTAGCAACTGCCCTGGGCGCGCTGCTGTTTCCAGCGGTGGCCCAAGGCCAGTTGACGCCGGCACCGCAGTCCGTCGAAATTCCAAGCGGCACGCTGCGACTCAAGGCGCTTCTGTGGACGCCCCCGGGCGCCGGTCCGTCTCCTGCCGTCCTCTTCAACCATGGTTCGGGCGGCGTCGACACCGCGCACACGGCTGGGATGCCAATCACCGAGGCTGCCGAGCGGCTGGGCCCGCTCTTCGTCAAGCACGGCTACGCGCTCCTCTACATCTTCCGCCGCGGGCACGGCCCGTCGGCAGACCAGGCGTCGTCCATGCAGGACCTCCTGAAGCGGGAGGAGGCAGCCCACGGCCCGGAGGCGCGTCAGCACCTGCAATTCCTCCTCCTGACGACCGACTACCTGGAGGACACCCTGGCCGGGTTGTCCTTCCTCAAGCACGCGCCGCGAATTGACCCCTCGCGCCTGGCCGTCATGGGGCACTCCTTCGGGGGACAGCTGACCCTGCTGGCGGCGGAGACCGACGCCAACGTGCGGGCGGCCGTCACCTTCGGGGCAGCGGCCACCTCGTGGAGCCGCTCCGCCGAGATGCGCGAGCGGCTGCTTCGCGCGGTGGCCAGGGCGAAGGCACCCATCCTGCTGGTGCACGCCGAGAACGACTACTCCACCGAGCCAGGACGCGCCCTCGCCCTGGAGCTGCAACGGCTTCACAAGCCGTACGTCCTCAAGCTCTATCCCCCGGTTGGCCGCTCGCCGGAAGAAGGCCACAACCTGGTGTACCAGGCCGTCCCGCTCTGGGAAGCGGACGTCTTCGCCTTCCTGGACGCGTCGACGGGGCTGTGACAGCCGCCAGTCGCCGGGACCAGGTCCCTAGGTACAGTCGAAGAGGACTTTGCCGACGTTGCGGCGTTCCTGCAGAAAACGGTGCGCGGCGGCTCCCTCGGCGAGAGGAAAGACCCGGTCCACGTTGGGCGAGATGCGCCCTTCCCGGAAAAGCTGAAACAGCTCCTCCATGGCTTGCCGGAGGAGGGGGACTTCACCGAAGAGGTGCCCCAGGTTGACGCCTGACACCGTCTTGTTGTCGTTCATCAGCTGCAGGGGGCTAAAGCGCCGCACGCGCGCCAGCTGCCACAACACGCGCGGCCAGCTGCGGGTCGCGCCCGAGACGAGGTTGGCGAAGCCGAAGCACACCAGGTGCCCGGCCGGCGCCAGCGACCGGTAGCCTCGCTCCCAGTCGGCGCCGCCGAGGGCGTCCAGAATCAAGTCCACCCCACGGCCTGCGGTGAGGCGGCGGACCTCCGCCTCCCAGTCCTGCGTGCGGTAGTCGATGGGATGGTCGACGCCAGCCTGGCGCAGCAGCGCATGCTTGCTTGCTGAGGCCGTCCCGAAAAGCGTCACCCCACCCACCGCCCGGGCCAGCTGGATGGCGGCCAACCCCACGCCGCCAGCGGCCATGTGGACCAGCAGCGAACGGCCCGGGCGGAGCCCGCCCACCCGGTACAGCAGCTGGTGGGCGGTGAGGTAGTTGACGGGCAGGGCCGCGGCCTGGTCGAGGCCCATGCCCGGCGGGAGCGGGAAGGCCAGCCGGGCGTCGACCACGGCCTGGGTGGCCTGGCCGCCGAAGCGCGTCAGGGCCAGGACAGTGCTACCGACGGCCGGGGTGGTGACGTCCGGGCCGAGCGCGTCCACCGTCCCCGAAACCTCATAGCCCATCACCGCGGGAGGCTTAGGCGCGTCCGGGTACAGCCCGACCCGGGCACTCACGTCAGCGAAGTTGAGCCCGGCACGCGCCACGCGGATGCGGACTTGCCCGGGCCCGGGGACCGGGTCCGGGCCGGTGCGGACTTCCAGCACGTCCGGGCCGCCGTGGCGGGAAATGGTGAGTGCTCGCATGTAGCTCTTGGCGGGGTTAGCACTGTTGCGCGCCGGCCACCACCCGGCTTGGACCTCGGTTTAGACTCACCAGCCGCGACGATGGAGCGACTCTCCTCTGGATTTCTCATCGCCATGCCTCAGCTCGGGGACCCGAACTTTCATCGCTCGGTCGTCCTGGTCCTCCAGCACAGCGGCGAGGGCGCGCGGGGCCTCGTCCTCAACCGCCCAACGCGCGTGACGCTGGAGGACGTGGCCCGCGGACAGTCCATCACCTTGGCCCCCCGGCTGTGCCGGCAGTTGGTGTACGCCGGCGGCCCGGTGGACCCGCAGCGGGGCCTCATCCTCCATGACCGCGCCGCCCTGCTGGAAAAGCGGCAGCTCGCCCCGGGACTCTTTCTCTCCGAGACGGTCGACGCCCTGCAGGAGCTGCTCGCCGGGGGTTCAGGTGTGCTGCGCTTCTTCCTTGGGTACGCGGGCTGGGGGCCCCAACAACTAGAGCGGGAACTGAAGCAGGGGACGTGGCTTTTTACCGAAGGCAGCCCGGAGCGTGTTTTGCACGGAGACGCTGAGACGCTTTGGGAGGAAGTCCTAAGGCAGATGGGGGTGGACCCGGCCATGCTACAGAGCCCGGCGATGCGGGAGAATGAACCTGGAGCCAACTGACATGCTCGACCCGAAGGACATTGCCAAGCGCATCACATTGGCCCTGCCGGGCGCCGTGGTGGAGGTGCGGGACCTCACCGGGACCGGCGACCACTTCGAGGCCCGGGTGGTCACCCCAGCCTTCGAGGGCATGGCCATGCTGGACCAGCACCAGGCGGTCTACGCGCCCCTGCGGGACGTTCTGGACAGCGGCGCCTTGCACGCGTTGGCGCTGAAGACTTACACCCCAGACCAATGGAAGCGCCTTCAGGACCGCACAAGGAACCCCTCATGACGCCCGAGCTCAAGAGCCGCATCGAACAGGAAATCCAGGAGCACCCAGTGGTCATCTTCATGAAGGGCAATCCGCTCTTCCCCCGTTGCGGCTTCTCGGCAGCAGCGGTGCAGATGCTCCAGGCCTACGGCCCGGTGCACGGCATCGATGTGCTGTCCGAGCCGGAGCTCCGCGACGGCGTCGAGGAGTTCACCCGCTGGCCCACCATCCCGCAGGTCTTCATCCGAGGCCGCTTCGTCGGCGGCTCGGACATCATCCGTGAGCTCGAGGAGCGCGGAGAGCTGAAGGCGATGGTGGCGGGCTAGCGCCGCCTCGCCTCTCCCCCCCCACGTGAGCACGGCTGACCCGGCCAATTCGCCGGACCCCGCGCCGTCACTGCGACGGCGCCTGGAAGCGTTCCGCCAACGGCACGCGCGGGCCGAGCACCTCCTCTTCTTCGTCGGCGGCTTCTCTTTCGATGCGCTCATGGTGCGCCGCATTGATGACGCCCCCATTCTCATCCAGCAGGGGGCCTACCTGGCGGTGGCAGGTCTGCTTCTCTTCGGCCTCAATGCCTGGGACCACCGCCAGGTGGAACCGCCGCGCTCCCTGCGCTGGCTCTGGCGGTGGAGCCAGCCCGTGCTGCACTTCGTGCTGGGGACGCTCCTCAATGCCTACGTCCTCTTCTACTTCAAAAGTGCGTCCGGCCTCTCGGCGCTCCTTTTCCTCGGCGCCATCACGTTGCTGCTGCTGGTCAACGAATTGCCCCAGTTCCGGCGTTTCGGTCCGGTGGTACTCTTCGGGCTCTACAGCTTCTGCCTCACCAGCTACTTCGCCTACCTGTACCCGGTGCTGTTCGGCCGGCTCCGGCCGTGGATGTTCCCACTGGCCGTCGCCACGTCCCTGCTGCCGCTGGTGTTGCTCGCCTGGGGCCACCACTGGCTTACGCGCGATGGGCGGAGAGTGCTTCGGGAGGCGCTGCTACCCTCCTTCGGCGTCCAGGCGGTCCTGGTGCTGCTCTTCGTGGGCCACTTGGTACCGCCGGTCCCCCTCTCGCTGCGGGACATCGGCATCTACCATGGCGTTTCGAAGACGGGCTTGACCTACGAGCTCAGTCACCACCCGGTACCCTGGTGGCGCTTCTCTGGGCCAAGGACGAGCAGGACTTCCTGGCCCGCCCCGGCGACCGCATCTACTGCTTCGTCCACATCTTCGCGCCCCGCAGAACTTCCACGACCAGGTCCGGCTGCGCTGGGCATCCCGCGCCTCCGGCGCCGCCTGGGCCTCGAGCGACGCCGTCCCCATCCAGGTGTCCGGTGGGCGGGACGAGGGGTATGCCGGCTACTCCTACAAACAGAACTGGCATCCCGGGGACTGGCAGGTGACGGTGGAGACGGCCGACGGGCGGGAAATCGGCCGGCGCCGCTTCAGCGTGCGCGATGACCCGGACGCCGAGACCTCCGACCACGGCCTGGTCACCACTGAGCGGTGAACTGGTGCGTCAGCGTCCCCGGACGTCCTGGGCGAGCCGTAGCACGTCGGCCAGCACGCCGGCCGCAGTGACGTCTCCACCGGCTCCTGCCCCGCGCACAATCAGGGGGTATTCGCGGTAGCGCTCAGTGGTGAAGGCCACCAGCGCCTCGGCCCCCTTCAGGCCTGTGGCGGGGTGGTCCGCATCCACGGCGACGGGCCCCACGCGTACCTTCTGGCCGTCTTGCGCGTCGGGGACAATCTGGACCAGGTAGCGCAGGACCTTGCCGGCGGCGCGGTAGCGGCTGATGCGGTCGGCAAAGGCCGCGTCCAGGTGGCTGAGCGACCGCAGGAAGGCTTCCGGGTCATCCTCCGCCAGCGCCTCGCGGGGCAGGAAGGGTTCCACGGCGACGTCGTCCAGTTCCACGTGCAGGCCGAGCTCGCGCGCGAGGATGAGTGCCTTGCGCGCGACGTCCAGGCCGGACAGGTCATCCCGCGGGTGCGGCTCCGTATACCCGCGGTCGCGGGCGGTGCGCACGGCGTGGGACAGAGGCGTGCCGCCGGTGACGGCGTGGCTCAAGAAGCCCAAAGTGCCGGACAGGCTGCCGTCGATGCGCTCCACCCGGTCGCCGGTGCGGACGAGATTCTTCAGCGTCTCGATGATGGGGAGACTCGCCCCCACCGTAGTTTCATACAGGTAGGCACGGTGGTGCCCGCGGGCTTCCTGCAGCAGCTCTTGGCGTTGGGCGAAGGGCAAGGCCAGCGGCTTCTTGTTTGCCGCCACCACGTGGATGCCGCGCCGGAAGGCCTCGCGGTAGAGGCGTTCCATGCCATCGGCTGCCGTGCAATCGACGAGGATGGGAACGGGCAGCCGCGCGAGGGAGTCCAGCAGCGGAAGCACGTCCGGCACCGTGGCGGGCGAAGAGGCCGGCGCCCGAGGGGGCAGCTGGCCGGGGCGAAGTCCCTGGGGTTCCCACAGACGGTGGTGGCGGTCCACCATGCCCACCAGGCGCAGCGCGACATGGTGACGTTCCAGCAGGGCAGGGCCGTTGGCCTCCAGTTGGGCGAGCAGCCGTCCCCCCACCGTCCCCCGGCCCAGCAGCAGCACGGAGGTCTCGGTGCTGGCCAGGTTGAAGGCGGCGTGCACGGTGCGCACCGCCAGCGTGGTGTCCGCGCCGTCCACCACGCAGGAAATGCTCCGGCTGCTCGCCCCCTGGGCAATGGCGCGCACGTTGACGCCGACATTCCCCAGGGCGGCGAAGAAGCGGCCGGCGACGTTGGGACGGTGCCCCATGGCCTCCGCCACCAGTGTGAGAAGCGACACTGGCGCCTGGACGGGCCGCAGCTCCACCTCCTGGCGCGCGAGCTCCGGCGCGAGCGTTTGCCGCAAGGCGCTTTGCGCGCGGCTTGCCTCTGCCTCGGGCACCACCAGCGCCACCGACCGCCCATGTGCGGCCTGGGTGGCCATCCACACCGTCACCTGGGCGCGTTCCAGCACCTCCAGGACGCGGGCGGCGATGGGCTCCGGCAAGGCGGAGCGCCGTGACTCCACCCCCAGCAACGCGAGATGCTCGAGGCTGGTGACGCAGGTGGGACGCCGGGGGTCGGCATTGCCCGCTCCGTCGATGCGCGTGCCGACGGCCGCGGGGTCGACGGTGTTGCGGATGTGTAGCTCTGCACCAGACTCCAGCAGCGGGAGAAAGGTACGCGGGTGAAACATGCGCGTCCCGAAGTGCGCGAGCTCCAGCGCTTCGTGGTAACTGAGATGCGGCACCGAATACGCCTCGGCCACCAGCTGCGGGTCCGCCGTCATGACGCCCGGGACGTCCGTCCACACTGTCACCTCGCGCGCCCCCAGCGTCTGTCCCAGCACCGTGGCGGTGTAGTCAGAACCGTTGCGCCCCAGCGTCGTCACTCGGCCGCCGCTGGAGCGGCCAATGAAGCCCGTCACCACAGGTAGGGTGTCGCCCCAGCCGACGGCCAGAGGCGCGAGCCGCTCGCGGGTCGCTTCCATATCCACCGTGGCCGCGCCTGCCGTGTCATCCGTCACCACGAAGGTGGAGGCGTCCACGGCGACCGCTGGTTGCCCCCGCGCCTGCAACGTCACCGCGACGACTTCCGCGGAGATGCGTTCCCCCGCCGACAGGACCACGTCCCGCGCGTTGGCCGTGCACTCGCCGGTGAGGCGGATGCCCTGCAGCAGCTGCGTCAGCGGGCCCAGCAGCCGCTCCACCGTGCCTTCCAGGGCCCCCAGGGTCTCCTCGGGTAGCACCTGGCGCGCAGTCTCCAAGGCCAGCGCGCGGATGCGCGTCAGCTGGGCCACCACCCGCACCTCATCTCCGGCGGCGGCGGCCGCCGCCGCCTCCAGCAGCCAGTCGGTGGTATCCCCGAGTGCGCTGACCACCAGGGCGAGCGGTCGGGGGCCGGCGACGACCAGTTCCGCGACGCGTTGCAGCCTACCCGGGCCGCCGAGGGAGGAGCCGCCAAACTTGTAGACGTGCCAAGTCATGACTTCAGTCGTCTTGTCCACCAGCGGGAAGGGAGAGGGCGCGCTTCACCAGGGCGGCAAGGGCCTCCCATTCGAGGAGAAAGGCGTCGTGGCCATGGGCACTGCGCAGGGTGGCCCGCTCCACCTGGGCCCCCTCGGTCCGCAGTCGCCGGGCCAGCGCTTCCACCTGGGCCGGGGTGAAGAGCTGGTCCGTGTCCACATCCACCACCAGGCTGCTGGCGCGGATGGGGCCGGCCCCCAGTCCGGCCGGGGCGGCGTCCAAGTCATGGTGGTCCATGGCAGTCGCCTGCAGCAGGTAGGCACGCGCGTCGAAGCGCCGGCGCAGCTTTTGGCCCTGGTGCTCGAGCCAGCCCTGAACGCGGAAGGGCAGCGGGACGCCCGGCTCGGGCGCAAGGTGACGCCCCTGCTTGGCCTCCAGGGCCGGTTCTGCCCGGTAGGTGAGCATCCCCACCTGGCGGGCCAGTTCCAGCCCACGGCCGACGTCATCAGGCCAGCCGGGGTCCAGCCGCAGGAGGTTGCGCTGGACGTGATTCCACGCCAGCACCCACGCCGAGGACGACGCCGAGGTGCAAAGGGGCAGCAGGCGCTCCACCCGGGCGCCCCCCAGGGCCCCGATGCACAGGGACACCATGCCGCCAAGAGAACCACCGGCCACCAGCGCCAGCCGCTCGAGGCCGAGTGCCTCCAGCGCTTGCAACAGGGCCCGGGCGATGTCCCAGGGCGTCAGCTCCACGTCGGCAGGAAAGCCCTCGTCCAGTGGGCCCGAGCTGCCGTAGCAGGAACCGAGGTTGCCGAAGCAGAGGATGCGCACGCGTGCCGGGTCGAGTGCGCGCCCCGGCCCCACCAGCGGCTCCCACCAGCCCCCGGGGCCCCCGGCCCGGGCATCCCCGGTGAGGGCATGCACCAGGAGCACGGTGGGCACCGCCTCGTCCGGCGGCGGGGCGCCCCCGATGTCGATGGCGGGCACCGGCTGGCGGCGACGCACCGGCTCCTGAGCCTCGGCAGCGCGCAGCGGCGCCCCACCCAAAAGGTGCGTGCGCGCCCGGAGCGCCGGGAGGTCACTCTCCGGCCCCCACCAGAAGCCCCGCGCCACGTGTGGTTCCACCGTGCCGCCGCGGATGAGCGGAAGCGCGGGCAGACGCACGTCGAACAGCCTCGGGATGGCCGCGGCGGGCCTCCTGTGGGCAGGGCGGGACATGGGCGTTGGCGGTCCGGAGAGCGCGCCCTCAGCGCTTGCCCAGGGCCTGGTCCAGGTCCGCGAGGATGTCGTCCGGGTGCTCCAGGCCCACCGAGAGACGCACCAGGTCCTCCGTGACGCCGGTGGAGCGCTGTTCCTCGGTGGTGAGCTGCTGGTGGGTGGTGGAGGCGGGGTGGATGATGAGCGAGCGCGCGTCGCCGATGTTGGCGAGCAGGCTCCACAGCTTCACCCGGTTGATGAGGGCCTTTCCCGTCTCGAAGCCGCCTTTCACACCGAAGGCCACCAGCCCGCCGGAGCCGCCTTCGAAGTAGCGGCGGGCGAGCGCGTAGGCGGAGTCCGTCTCCAGGCCGGGGTAGCGCACCCAGGCCACCCGCGCGTCCTTTTGCAGCCAGCGCGCGACGGTGAGGGCATTCTCCGCGTGACGGCGCACGCGCAGGTGCAGCGTCTCCAGGCCGTTGATGAAGGCATGGGCGTTGAAGGGGCTGAGCGCCGGCCCGGTGTCCCGCAGCGTCTCCACCCGGGCCTTGAGGATGAAGGAGAGGTTGCCGAAGCTCTCCCACAGCTTCAGCCCGTGGTAGCCGGGGTTGGGGTCGGTGAACTCGGGGAACTTGCCGTTGTCCCAAGGGAAATTCCCGCCGTCGACGATGAGGCCGCCGATGGCCTGGCCGTGTCCGCCGATGTACTTGGTGGCCGAGTGCACCACGATGTTGGCCCCGTGCTTCAGTGGCTGCACCAGGGCCGGCGTGGTGGCGGTGTTGTCGACGATGAAGGGGATGCCAGCCTCCTTGGCAATGCGGCCCAGGGCCTCGAGGTCCGCCACGTCCAGGCGCGGGTTCCCCAGTGTCTCCGCGTAGAGGGCCCGCGTCTTCGGGCCGATGGCGGCCTGCACCGCGTCGTGCTGGCCAATTTCGACGAATTTGGTGCGAATCCCGAGCCGGGGCAGCGTCACCTTGAAGAGGTTGTACGTGCCGCCGTAGAGGCTATTCGCCGAGACAATCTCCTCCCCCGAGCGGAGCAGCGTGAGGAGCGCCAGCGTCTCGGCCGCCTGGCCACTGGCCACGGCGAGGGCCGCCACGCCGCCCTCGAGAGCAGCGATGCGCTGCTCGAGCACGTCGTTGGTGGGATTCATGATGCGCGTGTAGATGTTGCCGAACTCCTTCAGCCCGAAGAGTGCGGCAGCATGGTCCGCATCACGGAAGCGGTAGCTGGTGGTCTGGTAGATGGGCACCGCCCGCGACCCGGTGGTGGCGTCCCCCTGGTAGCCGGCGTGCAGGGCCAGGGTCTCGGGGCGGTAGTTGGGTTTGGGCTGTTCTTTGGTTTCTGACATGGCGACACGTCCTTTTGGGGTGCTGGGGCGACGGTGGTGGGAAGCGCTCGGCTGCAAGAGGCGAGGGGACCCACGGGGGGGACGAGTCGCTGAAGGGAACGGGCTTGCGAATCGTCCGGGCGGGCCGCCTCGGAGGTCAGGGTGCCCGGACCTGCGGCGGTTCGCTGACGGAAGAGCGGCTAAATTCGACAGCCGCAACAACACTCGCCCGCGGACGCGCGCATGCCCGGGCCACGCATGAGCATGGCCTCCGGGCACATCCACATCGACGCAGACGAGGACTTCATCAGCGACAAACGGTAACGAGACGTCGCTCGCGCTGTCAAGCGAGGGGCCGCCGGCCCCCCCCTCAGCGCCGAGATTTCCATACCTTGGCCATCCACGCCTCGACCTCTGGTGCCTTGCTCGGGAAGTCCCGGGAGAGGTTGCGCATGCCCTTGGCCGTCACCAGCACGTCATCCTCGATGCGAACGCCGATGCCGCGGTACTTCGCCGGGACGGTGAGGTCGTCCGTCTGGAAATACAGGCCCGGCTCGACGGTGAGCACCATGCCCGGCTTCAGGGTCCCGTACTTGTAGACTTCCATCCGGGCCTGGGCGCAGTCGTGCACGTCGAGTCCCAGCATGTGACTCACGTTGTGCAGTGAATAGCGCTTGTAGAACTGGTGCTCATCCGCCAGGGCGACGGCAGCGTCCTCGAGGATGCCGAGCGCCTGCAGCCCCTCGGCCAGCACCTTCATCGCCCGGCGGTTGGGCTCGAGGAAGTCGTTGCCCGGTCGCACCGCCGCGAAAGCGGCGGCCTGGGCGGCGTGCACCAACTCATAAATTTGCCGCTGCTCCCGGCTGAATTTCCCGGAGATGGGCAGCGTGCGCGTGATGTCGGCCGTGTAGAGGCTGTGGCCCTCCACGCCGGCATCGAGCAGCAGCAGGTCGCCGTTGTGCAGCGGGCCGTCGTTGCGCATCCAGTGCAGGATGCAGGCGTGGGCCCCAGAGGCGGCGATGGTGCCGTAGCCGACATCGTTGCCCTCGACACGCGCGCGGAGATTGAAGACTCCCTCTACCGTGCGCTCCGTCTGCGCACCCGCGCAGCGAGCGGATGACGTCCTCGAAGCCGCGCTTGGTGGATGCGATGGCCGCCGACAGCTCGCGCACTTCCTGCGCGTCCTTGTAAAGGCGCATTTCAGCCAGTGCCGTGGCGAGGTCCCCATCCCGGGCCCCCTGGTCGGGCAGCGCAGCGTCCACCGCGCGGCTGATGCCGCGCACCACGCGCCAGGGACGCGTCGCCGGACCGTGCAGCGAGGCACAAGTGGCCTTGAGTTCACCGAGCGCGCGTACCTCGTCCACCCGGTAGCGGGCGAGGCTCTGCTGGACGCCCAGGCGGGGGCCGACCCACAGTTCCCCCTTCACGCGGTCGGTGAAGAAGGTGGAGTCGGTGCGCCCCGGGTTGGGTTCCACCAGCAGCACGTCCCGGTGGCCACCCCCCACCGCCGGTTGCAGCAGAAGCACGCAGTCCGGCTCGAGGTTGCCGGTGAGGTAGTAGAAGTCGCTTCCCGGGCGGAAGCGGTAGACGGTGTCGTTGCTTCGCACCTTCTCCTCACCGGTGGGGATGACCAGCGTCTCCCCGGGGAACAGCTTGGAGAGGGCCTTTCGCCGGGCGGCGAAGGCCCCGTGGTGGGGCAGTGGCCGCGGCAGCGCGGAAGGCCCCGGGCGCCAGCGCTGCATCATGAACTCGAGCAGCGCCGGCGGCGGTGCGGTGTCGTAGCCCGTGGAGGGCTTGGGCGCCGGCGGCGGGCTGGCGGGCGACTTCATCGGCTCAGCAGGCGGAGGAGGTGGGTGGGCCATGGGCGTACCTTTCAGGGGACAGCCGCCGAGGAGGAAACCTTCCCATGCTTGGTGCCCTGGGCGCGACTCCCAAGCAGCCAGCCAAGCGCATAGGGGAGCACGGCTTCCACCCGCAGTGTCCTGGGCCCGAAGCAGACGCTGACAAAGCCCTGGGCGTGGAGGAGTTCCCTCTCGAAGGGCACCCAGCCGCCCTCGGGGCCAATGGCCAGGGCCACCCGGCCCTGCTGGGGGAGGGCCGGTGCCAGAGGCTCGGGGCCTGGGTCCAAGAGAAGGCGCGTCCCGGGCCCCAGAAGCCCCTCCAGCCTGTCCTCGACGAAGGGTCGGAAACGCTCGAAGACGTGGACCTCCGGCGCCTGTGTGTCCCGGGCCTGCTCCAGCCCGTCGCGCAGCGCCGCCGCCGTCCGTGCCGGCGTCAGCACCGGCGAGAGGAAGTAACTCTTCTCCACCCGCGCCGCGTTGAGCAGCACCAGCCGGTCCACGCCCAGAGCCGCGCCGGAGGCGAGGAGACGGCGGAGCACCTTCGGCCGGGGTAGGGCCAGAAGCACATCCACCCCCGGACGCGCGGGCGGCGCGGCGTCCAGGTGCACCCGCAGCACCACTGTCTCCGCCTCGCACCGCAGCACCTCCGCCGAGCCCACCGCGCCCCCCGCGCGCCCGACGCGCAGCGAGTCGCCGGGCCGGGCGCGCAACACCTCCCGGACGTGGCGGGCGGCGTGGCCCCGGAGCTCGGCCGTGCCGTCTTCGCGGAAGTCCGCGGACTCGAGGAGCAGGAGATTCACCGGCGTCCAGCTGGCTCCTAGCCCGGCCGCAGGCAAGTCGTCTATGTCCGCCCGCGGATGACGCGCCGTCCCTCGCCCCGTGTCTTCGAGCGCCTGGCGGATGCCTACCGCGCGCGGCCTGGCTACCCGGAGGAGTTGGTGCGCCGCCTCCTCGCCCTCGTCCCAGAAGCGGCGCGTGTCGTCGACCTCGGCGCAGGCACCGGCCAGCTGGCCGAGCCCCTGGCCCGGGCCGGGGCCCGGGTGGTGGCTGTCGAGCCTGCGCGCGCCATGCTGGCGGTGTGTGCAGAGCGCGTGCGTGGCCTGCCGGTGGGCCTGGTGTGCGCGCCCGCCGAGGCCACCGGCCTTCCGGACGACTCGGCAGAACTGGTGTTGCTAGCGGATGCGGCCCAGTGGGTGGACCCGGACGCGGCGGGACGGGAGGCAGCCCGGTTGCTGGTGGCCTCTGGCACAGCGGCCTCCGTGGAAGCGCGGCCTGCCGACACCCCCTTCATGGACGATTTGGAGCGCCTGCTGCGGGAGGCCAACCCGGAGCGCCGGCCGCAGGGACCGGGTCGCGCACGCCAGTGGCTAGCGCTCGCCAGCGGCGGTGCCCCGGTGCGGGCCGTCGAAATGGCACACGCCGTCCAACTGACGCCCGAGGCCCTCAGCGGTGTGTTGCGCTCGCTCAGCTTCCTGGCCCCGGCGCTCGGCCCGGGGCGCATGGACGCCCTGGTGGCGGCGGCGCAGCGCGTCGCCCAGCAGCACGCCGGCGCCCGCTGGGAACGGGTCCTGCGCCTCTCCTGGGCCCAGCGCCGCCCGGGTTGACGTCTCCCCGGACGGGCGTGCGGGCACCTGTGGAGTCTTGAGGGGTTGGGAGGTCCAGAAAGGTGCCCGTCAGGGCCACGTCATGTTTTCTCGAGAAGCAGGTCAATCCGCGCGAGGCCCGTGGTACGTGGTGCTACTCGTGCCAATCACCCTGACCGACCCTGCACACTCGCCCGAGGCGCCCCGGTGGCCCTGGGAGCGGTGGGTGCTGCGGATGATGAATGACGAGCGGGACCTGCCCTTCGTGCGGCTGTGCATGAAGCTTTTCTTCCTCAACCTCCCCGCGGCGGCATTGCTGTACGTGCCAGGGGTGTACCGCTGGTGGCTGGGGGCCCTGTACTTCCTGGTGAGCAACGCCCTCTTCCTCGGGCCCTTCATCCTCATGCTGCACAACACCTCGCACCGCCCGCTCTTCAAGCGGGAGTACCGGCTGCTCAACCTGGTGGTCCCCTGGGCCCTGGGGCCCTTCTTCGGGGAGACGCCCGACTCCTACTTCGCCCACCATGTCGGCATGCACCACGCCGAGAACAACCTGGCGGGGGACTTGAGTTCCACGCTTCGTTTTCGTCGCGACAGCCTGCCCCATTTTCTGCGCTACTTCGGCCGCTTCTTCTTCCTGGGATGGGCTGAACTGACGCGGTACCACTGGAGCAAGCGCCGCTTCAAAATGCTGCGCCGCTTCTGGATGGGCGAGCTGTCCTTCTACGCGCTGGTGGCGGTGCTCGGCTGGTGGAATTTCTACGCCACGCTGTGGGTCTTCATCGTCCCCTACGTCTTCACCCGCGTGATGATGATGTGCGGCAATTGGGCCCAGCACGCCTTCGTTGACCTCTCGATGCCGGAGAGCCCCTACCGCAACAGCATCACGTGCGTGAACTCCGCCTACAACCGGAAGTGCTTCAACGACGGCTACCACATTGGCCACCACGTCAAGCCCACCATGCACTGGACGGAGATGCCGGACGATTTCCTGAAGAACGTCGACCGCTACCGCGCCGAGAACGCCATCGTCTTCCGGAAACTCGACTACTTCAGCATCTGGGCGTTGTTGATGGCGCACCAGTACCGGGTGCTGTCCCGCTTCTACGTCGAGCTCGACACGGCCCAGCCGAAAAGCGAGCCGGAGATTGTGGCGCTGCTGCGCTCGCGGACGCAGGCCCAGGCCTGAAGCTGGGCCCCTCCGGAGTCCGGGCAGCCTGGACAGCGCCTCCCCCCTTAGTGGGCAAGGGGGCAGAAGGGCAAGCGGGGCGCAACGGGTGGCTGCCCAGCGACGGGGGGCAACAGGCCCCCCCGGGAACCGTCAGACGCGGGCGGCGTTGACGCCGGCTTCGCTCGCCTCAACCGAGGCCGTCACCAGCCCGTCGACGAGGGACGGGTCGTCGAAGGGGGCCCGGCCCACCTGATGGGTCCCCATCGCGGGAAGCATCGGGGCCAGCAGGTAGCTCCGCGCACACCAGCCCCAGAAGTCCTTCTGGACCAGGTCCGGGTGAATGAGGGCCGCCACCTTGGCGTGCTGTGCTGGCAGCATGCTCCAGTGCGCCCCCGGCATCTCGTGGTGCGCCGTGTGGAGCCCGTTGTTGAAGAGGAGGAAGTTCATCGCCCGCCCGGTGAAAGTGCGCGAGTGGTTGTGTTCGCTCCAGGGGTCGGTGTGGACGTGCTGGATGTAGTTGAAGAACATGATGGTCCACAGCGCGAACACGGCCGGCACGGCGAACATGAGCAGCCACAGCTTGAAGCCCAGCGCCCAGCCGTGCAGGCCCACCGCCAGGCCGATGAGCGCGATGTGGGCCCCGACGAAGACGACGTACTGGCGGATGATTTCCCAGTAGAGCGCCGGCTTGGTGGCGCGCGCCTTGCGGATGTACTCGTTGGTCGGGGTCGACTGGAAGACGGCCGCGATGAACGGAAAGGCGAAGGCCATCGGGAAGTTGTGCTTGTTGGTGTAGCGCCAGGTGATGGTGGCGTCCCCCACCCGGTTGACGAACTTGTGGTGGTTCAGGTTGTGGGTGGGGACCCAAGCAAAGGTGGGGTAGCCGTAGAAGATGCTGAGCCACTGCCCGAAGATGGAGTTGAGGCGCTTGCTCTTGAACGTCTGGCAGTGATTGTGGTTATGGGCGATGACGCCCGCCGAGAGAGCGAGGTAGCAGCTCACCGGCCACAGCCAGGTGGCCAGCGAAGGCCAGGCGTAGGGAGCAAGCGCGACGAGCGGCATGGCCACGGCCCAGGCCATGGTGCGCCGGTCGGCAGAATAGCGAAGAAGCATCGGCGCCATAGAGCAGAACTCTAACGGATTGGCAACTTCGGGTGTCTAGTCCCCAACCGACAGCTATTAGCTCTGACAAAGCTCTGACAACCCCAGGTGACAGCTCCTTGAGCGCTTCCCAAAGTTCCTCCACCGCCCTGCCTGGCCTCGCCGCGGAAGTGCCCAGCCTCGCAGCGCGCTTGCGCCGCTGGCGCTGGCCGCTGGTCGGCATCGCCATCGCGCTGGCTGCCTTCGCCGGCTGGCGCGTCTGGAAGCGCCCGCCGCCCCTCGCCTTTGACACGGCCACCGCCGACCAGGGCCCGGTGGTGGCCCGCATCACCGCCACCGGAATTCTCTCCGCGCTGGTCACGGTGCAGGTGGGCGCCCAGGTGAGCGGGCAAATCACCCAGCTGCTCGTCGACTACAATTCCCCGGTGAAGAAGGGGCAGCTCATCGCCCGGCTCGACCCAGTCTTCTACCAAGCCGGCGTGGACCAGGCGCGCGCCAACTTTGTCGCCGCCAAGGCCCAGGTGGACAAGGCGAATGTTCAGGAGGTGGATGCCAAGCGTCAGTACGACCGCACGGCGGCGCTCAAGCAGCGCGACCTCATGTCCCAGGCAGACCTCGACACGGCCGAAGCCACCTGGCGGGCCGCCAGCGCACAGACGGGGACAGCCAAGGGCCAGCTCGAGCAAGCGCGCGCGCAGCTGAAGCAGGCCGAGGAAAACCTTCGCTTCACCAACATCCACTCGCCCATCGACGGCGTTGTCATCTCGCGCAGCGTCGACGTTGGGCAGACGGTGGCCTCCTCCCTAGCCGCCCCCACCCTCTTCACCATCGCCGAGGACCTGCGCCGCATGCAGGTGGACACCTCCGTGGCGGAGGCGGACGTCGGCAAGCTGCATGACGGGATGGAGGCCACCTTCCTGGTAGACGCCTACCCGAACGAGAAGTTCTCTGGCCGCATCCGGCAAATCCGAAATGCGCCGCAGACGGTACAAAACGTCGTCACCTACGACGCCGTCATCGACGTCGACAACCCTGACCTCAAGCTCAAGCCGGGCATGACGGCCAACAGCACGGTGGTGTACGCCGAGCGTCAGGACGTGACGCGGGTGCCGAACGCTGCCCTGCGCTTTCGGCCGCCTCCGGAAATGCTGGCGCAACTGGGCGGAGGCCGCGGGCCGGGCAGCCGGGGCGCCGGCACGGGGCCGTCCGGCAGCGCGCCGGCCGCGGGGGGCGGCACTGGCCCCGGTGCCGGGCGCGGCAGCGGCGCGGCAGCAGCGCGGCCCGGGGCTGGGAGGACGCCCCCCGTGGAGGGGCAGAAGACGGTGTGGGTCCTCCGCGACGACAAGCCCGCCGCGGTCCGAATCACGACCGGCGTCTCGGACGGGACGCTCACCGAAGTCACTGATGGCGCGCTGAAGCCGGGTGACGTCGTCATCACCGGCGTCGCCGGCGCCCCTGCGGCCGGCACCGCGGGCGGTCCGCCGCGGCGTCTCTTCTAGCCGCATGGCGCCCCTCATCGCGCTGGAGGACGTTGCCAAAACCTACCGGATGGGGGACGTGGAGGTCCGCGCGTTGCGCGGTGTCTCGCTGGCCATCGAGAAGGGCGAATTCGTCGCCATCATGGGCCAGTCCGGCTCCGGCAAGTCGACGCTGATGAATGTCATTGGCTGCCTGGACCGGCCCACCGCCGGCCGCTACTGGCTCGACGGGCTGGAGGTCTCCGTGCTGAGCCGGGACCAGCTGGCCGGCATCCGCAACCGCACCCTGGGCTTCGTCTTCCAGAGCTTCAACCTGCTGTCGCGCACCTCGGCGCTGGAAAATGTCGAGCTGCCGCTCCTCTACGCCGGCCTCGCCCGCCAGCAGCGCCACGCGCAGGCGCGGGCGGCCCTCGAGCGGGTGGGTTTGGGCGACCGCATGGACCATACGCCGAGCCAGCTATCGGGCGGCCAGCAGCAGCGGGTGGCCATCGCCCGTGCCCTGGTGAACGGGCCGCGCGTCATCCTCGCCGATGAGCCCACCGGGAACCTCGACTCGCGCACCAGCGTCGAGGTGATGGCCCTCTTCCAGGAACTCGGACGGGGCGGCATCACGGTGGTGCTGGTCACCCATGAGTCGGACGTGGCCACCTACGCTGGTCGGGTGGTGGTGCTGAAGGACGGCCGGTTGCAGAGCGACCGGCGGCAGATTCCGGCGCCGGCCGTCGTTCCTCCGGGGGAGGAGGCGGCCTGAACCTGCTGGAAGTCATCCGCGTCGCGCTCCGGGCGCTGATGCGCAACAAGCTGCGCTCCTTTCTCACCACGCTGGGGATGATTTTCGGCGTGGGCGCGGTCATCGCGACGGTGGCCATCGGCGAGGGCGCACGGTCGGCGGTGGAGGCCGCCTTTGCCTCCATGGGCACCAACCTTCTGGTGGTGCTGCCGGGCACCACCACCTCCGGTGGTGCGCGCGGCGGAAGCGGCACCCAGCCCACGCTCACCTGGGATGACTTGCGGGCCATCCGCAGCGAGTTGCCGTCGGTGCGCTATGCGGTGGCTGTCCTCCGCTCCGGCTCGCAGGTCCTCAGCGAGGACGCCAACTGGACCACGCAGGTGCAAGGCACCGAGCCGGACTTCTTCGAGATTCGCAACTGGCCGATGTTGTTGGGTACGCGCTTCACCCAGTCCGACGTCGACGCCGGCACCAAGGTGGTGGTGCTGGGGGCCACCGTGGCCGACAAGCTGTTCGGGCCCAATGCCAACCCGGTGGGGCAGCTGGTGCGCATCCGCAACATCCCCTTCCAGGTGGTGGCGGTGGCCGGCAGGAAAGGCCAGAGCCCCTTCGGTCAGGACTACGACGACGCCGTCTTCATCCCCCTGACGACGTACATGGCGAAGGTGCAGGGTGGACTCCAGAAATTCATCGCTGGCCAAATCCTCATCACCGGTGTGACGGCCGCGCGGGCGCAGACGGACGTCACCGCCCTCCTCAGGGACCGGCACAACCTGCGGGGCGGTGACGACGACTTCTCCATCCGCAACCTGGCCGAGGTGGCGAGCGCGCAGGAGGAGTCGAGCCGCACGGTGTCGCTGCTGCTGGCCATCGTCGCCGGGGTATCCCTGCTGGTGGGAGGCATCGGCATCATGAACATCATGCTGGTAAGCGTCACGGAGCGAACGCGCGAGATCGGGACGCGGATGGCCATCGGCGCGCGCGGCACGGACATCTTGATGCAGTTCCTGGTGGAGGCCGTCACCTTGGCCACGCTGGGGGGGCTGCTCGGCATCGCCTTCGGCGTGCTCACCGCCCGGTGGATGACGTCGCTCTTCCACTGGCCCGTCCTCTTCCGGGCCGACGTCATTCTGGTCTCGGTGGTCTTCAGTGCCCTGGTGGGCGTCGTCTTCGGGCTCTACCCCGCGCAGAAGGCCAGTCGGCTGGACCCCATCGAGGCCCTGCGGTTCGAATAGGTCCGCCTCACGGGAAACGGCCGGCCGCCACCAGCAGGTCCAGCGCCGACTGGCGAAGGGCGTCCTCGGCGATGATGGCCTGGGTGGCCGCGTCGCGTGCCGTCAGGAAGGCCTGGATGAGGTCGAGGTTGGTGCTGGCGCCAGCCTTGTAGGCGATGTCGGCCAGCCGGTAGGTGTCCACCGCGTAGGCCGCTGCCGCGCGGGCATTCTCCAGCGCGCGCGTGTTGCGCTTCACCTGGTCGAACGACGTCCGCACGTCGGACAGCACCTGGCGCGTCGCTCCGGCCAGGGTGATTCGGTTCTCCTGAAGGACCGCCTCGCGCTCGTGCGTGCGGCCGTAGCGTGCGCCGCCGTCGAAAATGGTCCAGCTAAGGAGGGCCTGGATTTCCCAGCCCCACTCCGGAAGGGGCGTGTTGGGAGGGCTCTGGAAGGTGGGCTGCCCGACCAGGTTCAGGGTGGGCAGGTAGTCCATCCAGGTCATGTTGAGCGAGCGGTCGGCCACCTTGACGTCCTCCTGGTACAGCTGGATGTCCGTCCGCTGTTTTGGTGCCTCGGTCAGCGCTATCTCCAGGCCGGGGAGCTGGGGGAAGGTGGGCGCCGCGGAGGCATCGACGGGCCCGGTCTCCCCCAGCAGGACACCCAGGGCCTCCTGGGCGCTGTAGACAAACTCGTAGCTTGCCTGCAGCGCCACCTCGGCCGTCTCCAGCGTCTGCGCCGCCCTCGCCGCATCCACCTTGTTGCCGAGGCCCCCTTCCAGACGACGCTTGGCGTAGTCAAGCTGCGCCACGGCCGTGTCGCGGGCGAGCAAATTCACTTCCACCTGGCGCTTCCGGGCGATGAGCGCGATGTACGTTTGCGCCGTGTTGGTGGCCACCAGGCGGCGGACGTCTGCCGCGTTGTAGCGGGACACCTCCACCTGGTCGTTGGCGCGGATGGCGTTGGCCCAGGCGGTCGGGGCGAGCAGGGGAATGGCCAGCTGGACGTTGGCTGCCCACTGGCTCTTGGGGTTGAGGATGATGTGGTTCTCCACCCGGTCGCTGTCCAGCCGCGTGTAGCTGCCATTGGCCACCAGGGTGGGGATAGACATTGCCCGCACCTCCTCCATCAGGCCCTGGACGCGCGCCACTTCCTGAGCTGCGGTGAGGGTGCTCGGGTTGCGCGCCAGGGCCTGTGTCACCGCTTCCTCGAAGCCGATGGAGCGCACGACGGGCGTGACACCGTCCACGCCGCCGTCCAGGGCCGCGGCGGGGGGGCCGAGACGAGGCTCCGCGGCGTTGGTGAGGCGGGGAAGGGGCAGCGGCGGCGCCGGCGGCAGGGGGACTTGGGCGGATGCGCTCAGGGCGAGCAGGAACGCCGGGACTGCGAGCGGCCAGGAACGCATGGGGCAATTCTCCGGACTCCGGGGGTAGGCGGGAGGGCGCGGCGCTTCGGGCTGCCTCCACCGCAGCGGTGGGCGACGGCCCGCGGAGAGGCGAGGCATGAGGGTCTGTAATGCTCAGCGGGAAAATCAATTGCAACCACAACGAATCCGCGGTCTACCTCCCCCAAAGTCGTGCCCCCCCCAAAGTCGCCCCTGGCCGCTGGCGAGCTGGCCGAATTCGAGGAGGTCGCCCGCCTCATCGCCCAGGCGCGCCGCAAGGTGTGGAGTGGCGTGTCCCGGGCGCTCGCCCCCCAAGGGGAGTCCGTTCTCGGCTGGGCGGTGGTGGCGACGCTTGCCCGGCAGGGGCCGCTCAGCCAGCGTGACCTGGCGGAGATGATTGGCCAGCACCCGGCAGGCATCTCGCGCCAGCTGGCCGAGCTGGATACTGCCGGCCTCACCACGCGCACCCCGGACGCCGGGGACCGGCGCCGTCGCCTCGTCGCCCTCACCCCGGCGGGCCGACGCTGGCACCGCCGCTGGCGCCCGCGGGTGCTGGCGGCGGTGGGCGGCGTCCTCGGCGTGCTGGACGCGGGCGAACGGGACGGGCTGCGGGCCCTGCTGAACAAGGCGCTTGCCCCCCGCGCGACGAAAGCCGAGCCGGCCCGCCGGCGAGCGGTTGGGGCGACCCTTCGGTAGTCTCCCCGCGCAGCTGTCAGCCCCCCCCCCGGGAGACGCCACCACATGGACCCTTCGTCGCTAAGCCGCCCGCTGTCCACCGTTCCGCTGGCCATGGTCACCACTGCCTTTGAGTTGCCCGGGCACCGCGTGGTGAAAAATCTCGGCATCGTCCGGGGCATTGTCGTGCGCTCCCGAAGCATCGTCGGCAGCTTCTTCGCCAGCCTCCAGACAATCTTCGGGGGCAACATCACGCTGTGGAGCGAGATGTGCGAACTCGCCCGCCGCGAGGCCTTCGAACGGATGGCGCTGCACGCGCGGGCGGTGGGAGCGAACGCTGTCATCGGCGCGGCCTACGACGCGACGGAGATTGGACCCGGCGTCACCGAGGTCCTCTGCTACGGAACCGCGGTGGTAGTGGACGCTTCTCCCTAGCGCAGCCGGTCCCAGGTCCAGGCGGCCGCTCCCCCCACCATCGCTGGCAGCACCAGCATGGTCGGTCGCCACCAGCCCAGGTGGGCCAAGGCCACGCTCTGCGCCGCGGCGACGGCGAGAAAGCCCCATAGCGCCCAGCGCCGCATTCGCCACCAGAGGGCCACCAAGAAGACGATGGACACCAGCGAGCTTCCCAAGACGAAGCCCGGGAGCCAGCGTGCGCCCAAGCTGGCGCCGAGGTTCCGGTAGTCCGGCCCGAAGGAGAAGGCAAAGGCCTGCAGCGAAGCCAGGAAGGCCACGGCGCAGGCCAGGGTGAGGCTGACGGACCGACGGCGCTGCGAGGGGGGGGACGGGGGAAGGTCCATACCGGGGCGTCCGGCAGGTGCTACCACAGTGCTACCGCGCGTGGTCCCCCACCCGCACGCGCCACTGGCGCCCCAGCGCCAGCGCGACCCCGACGTTGGTGGCCCGCCGACAGGCCAGCACCAGGGCCTGCTGCCCAGAGGGCTGCATGGGGAACACCAGGAAAAGCCCGCGGCGGGTGAGCGCCCAGGCCTCGTCCGGGGGGCCGGCGCTGCCGGGCGCCGCCAAAAGGCCGCCCGCCAGCAGGGCGCCCCTGCCCAGCCGAAGGCCCGCCCCCTCCTCGGCCAGGAAGCCGCTTTGCACCTCGCCGCTGGGCACGTCCACCAGCCCGGCGGCCAGGCACCCCGGCACGTCGGCGGCCGCCGCCTCCAGGGTGTGGGCCAGCGCCGGCGCCGAGGCGTCCAGCGTCAGGGGGCGCTGGCCTCCGTCGGCAGGCGCAGGGGCGCGTTCGAGCACGCGGGCCAGCAGCGAGGCGGACGTCTCGTCGTCCACGTCGTCCAGCAGCGCCGCGCAGGTGGGGCCCGACACCACCACGCGCCAGTGCCGGGGCGTCCCTACCGCGGCCAACTGCAGCGGGTCGCCGGCTTCGCGGTCCGCCGGCGCGCGCACCAGCGCGGCGAGGTTCCGCAGCGCGTGGTCCAGCATCTCGAAGCTCGGCGGGCTTAGGCCGACGGCGGACAGCACCACGTCCTGGCCCCCCCCGCGCTCCTGCAGTACCACGACGCTGGTGCGGGCGCGGGAGCCAATGTCAGCCGCGGCCCGGTGGGCCCCGTCCAGTGGCGTGGGCACAAGGGCACGGGCGCAGGCCAGGTAGGTCTCGAAGGCGCCGAAGGTGAGGCGAGGGTCCACCGCGCCCTTGAGCGCCTCGAAGTGGGCCTCCACGCCGGGCGGGGTAAGCGCCGCCAGGTGCAAAAGGCGCTTCACCATCTGGGCCTTGAGGGCGGCACGCACTGCCAGCTCCGCGCGCGGCCCGCCCGCCTCGATGAGGACCTCGCCGAGGGGACGGCGCTCGGCACGCGCCCGCTCCAGCGCGTCGGGGAGGAGGCGAGCCATCTCCGGGTAGAGGCGCTCGAGCTGCGTCCCGAGGCGCTCCTCCTCGGACCCGCCGGCGACGAAGCGCAGCCGCCCGGCGCCGGCCACCAAGTCGAAGCGGCTGCCGTCTGGAAGCGGGCCGTACTTCCATAGCCCCGCTGTCGGTGTCTGCTCCACGGCCTCCAGAAGCTGGGCGAGGAAGCCCAGCTGGAGGTGAAGGCCAGCGTCACCGGGGTCGGCGGAGGGCTCGGGCATCAGGACCGGAACAGGTCGGGATGCTACTGGCGGCACGGTCCGCTCCGTCAAGGGAGTGGGTGTGTGTGTTGAAGGAGGAGCTAGCCCCCGGCATGCCGGCGGAAGAAGGCGCGGATGCGCGGGGCCACCTCATTTTGCCAGCGGCGGCCGGCGAAGATGCCGTAGTGGCCGACGTCGGGCTGCTGGTAGTGCTCTTTGTGCTCCGCCGGGATGCCGGTGCACAGGCCGTGGGCGGCCAGCGTCTGTCCCAGGCCGGTGATGTCGTCCTTCTCGCCCTCCACTGTCAACAGGGCGGTGCGCCGGATGGCCTCGGGGCGCACCGGGTGGACGCCCCGGAACGTCATCGTACCGCGGGCCAGGGCGTGCTCCTGGAAGACGCTGCGCACCGTCTGCAAGTAATACTCGGCCGGCAAGTCCATGACGGCCAAGTACTCGTCGTAGAAGCGGCGGTGCACCTCGGCGGAGTCGTCGTCGCCGTGCAGGACGTCGCGGAAGAGCTTCCAGTGGGCGGACAGGTGCTTGTCGGCGTTCATCGACATGAAGCCGTTGAGCTGGACGTAGCCGGGGCACACCCGGCGGCCCGCGCCGGGCTCAGTGGCCGGCACCCGGTCGAGCGCCCAGCGTTCGAACCACTCCAGGGGCTGCTTCTCCGAGACGCGGTTGACCTCGGTGGGGTTGACGCGCGTGTCCACCGGGCCGGCCATCAGCACCAGGCTGCGCGGCTGCGCCGCCGGCTCCTCCTCGGCCAGAAGTGAGATGGCCGAAAGGACCGCCACCGCGGGCTGGCACACCGACAGCACGTGCACGTCGGGGCCGAGGTGCCGCAGGAAGCGCTGGATGAGGGCGATGTAGTCGTCCAGGTCAAACGACCCGGCGGACAGCGGGACCAGACGCGCGTCGAGCCAGTCCGTGACGTACAGGTCATGGTCCGGCAGCAACGTCCGCAGCGTCTCGCGCACCAGCGTGGCGTGGTGGCCGGACAGCGGCGCGACGACCAGCACCGTCGGGTCGACGGCCGTCGTCTCCCGCCGGAAGTGCAGGAGGTTGCAGAAGGGCGTCTGCAGGGCGACCTCCTCGTGCACCGGGACGGGCTGGCCGTCGATGGTCGTCGAGTCGAGGTCGAAGGCCGGCTTGTCGTAGTGGCGCGTGGTGCGTTCCACCAGCTCGCTCACTGCCACCAGCGCCCGGGTGAAGGGAGTCTCCGGCAGGGCGGGGTGGGACCAGAGGTCTCGGTGTGCTGCGGCCCAGCGGTTGAAGGGCCCTTGAAGCCCGCGCTGCAAGTGGTAGGCGAAGTACACGGTGGCGCCAACTTAACCACCCCCCGGCGGGGGTGGGGAACAATTCCCGGCGCCGTGCTGCGGCGCCGAGGAATATCTCGCACTTGCAGCATTTCACGACAGGGGCGCCCCTGAAGCGCGCCTACTGGGGTGGTATAGGGGAACCCCCAAGGACGCCCGTGCAGGCGCCGGAGGAGGCTCGCCATGGCCGTGGTCATCAAGAAGTACGGGAACCGGCGCCTCTACGACGCCGACGCCAGCCGCTACGTCACGCTGGGAGAGGTGGCGGAGAAGGTGCGCGAGGGTGCGGAGGTCCGCGTGGTGGACGCCAAGTCGGGGGCGGACCTCACTCAGCAGACCCTCACCCAGGTCATCATGGAGGACACCAATGCCGCCCGGCTGCTCCCGGTTCCCCTGCTGCACCAGCTGATTCGGATGGGGGACGACGCGCTGGCGGACTTCCTCGGACGCTACGTCACCCGGGCGCTCGAGTTGTACCTCCAGGCTCGGGCCGGGGTCGGCGCAGTCGGCGCCTTCAATCCCTTCGCCGCTGCCTTCGCCCCGGCGGACACTTTCGCCGGCTTCCTCGGCGCCGAGCGTGGCCACCCGCCGGTCGGGGCGCCAGCCGCCTCGGTGTCACGCGAGGTGGAGGCCCTCCGGCGCGAGGTAGACGCGCTTAAGAAGACGGTGCGCAAACGCCGTCGATGACTAGTCTTTTGTTGCAGTGCAGCATTTTCGCTTGACAGTGGGGAGGGCGGGGTTAGTTTCTTCAGGCAGGCGCGATGAGCGCGTCGAGCGCAGGATGAGGAGAAACGACCATGGCAGAGACGAACAAGGTGACTTCGCAGGTGCAGCAAGCGGCAGGTGAGTGGAACAAGATGGTGGCCGAGCAGGTGACCCGCGTGGAGTCGGGCCTGACCGAGCTGGCCAAGCTGGAGAGCAAGACGCTGGCCCAGGCCGTCACTGGCTTCGAAGAGGCCGGCCGCATCGCCAAGGAGTCGATGGCGCTCGCCGAGAAGGCCAGTGCCGAGTGGCGCAAGCTCTTCCTCGACGCGACCCGCCGCGCGGCGGCCATCCTTGCGCCTGAGAAGGTCTAACCTCTCTCGGCATCGCCCCTGCGCGAGCAGGAGAGGTCCGGGGAAACCCCGGGCCTCCTCTGCTCGGCGCGGGTTGCAGTGCTGGCTGCTTGACGCAGCCCCGCGTGGACTCTTTAGTCCCCCGGGGACGTTTTCCGTAGTCTCCCCGGGAGCTCGGCCATGCTGAGCGTCAACAAGGTGACGAGCGTCGAGGAGGCGGTCGCTTTGGTGCACGCTGGCGACACCGTGGCCACCTCGGGCTTCGTCGGAAACGGTACGCCCGATGCGCTTCTGGACGGCCTGGCCCGTGCCTTCGAAACGACCGGCGCGCCAAGAAACCTGACGCTGGTGTTCGCCGCAGGCCAGGGGGACGGCAAGACGCGCGGCCTCAACCGGGTGGCGCTTCCCGGACTCATTCGGCGCGCGGTGGGGGGACACTGGGGCCTCGTCCCGAAGCTGGGTGCGCTGGCGCTGGCCGGGGACATCGAAGCCTACAACCTGCCCCAAGGCTGCATTTCCCAGCTGTACCGCGACATCGCCGCGCACAAGCCGGGGACCCTGTCCCGGGTGGGGCTGGGCACCTTCGTCGACCCACGGCTGGGCGGCGGCAAGGTCAACAGCGTGACGCGCGAGGAGCTGGTGGAGCTGCTCGAGCTGCACGGCGAGGAGTGGCTGCTCTACCGCGCATTCCCCATCCACGTGGCTTTCCTCCGGGGGACGACGGCCGACACTGCCGGCAACGTCACCATGGAACGCGAGTCCCTGACGCTGGACAATCTGGCCATGGCCATGGCGGCGAAGAACAGCGGCGGCTTGGTCATCGTCCAGGTGGAGCGAGTGGCGCAGGCCGGGTCGCTCTCGCCACGCGCCGTGAAGATTCCCGGCGCCCTGGTCGACTGCGTGGCGGTAGCCCGGCCGGAGTACCATTGGCAAACCTACGCCACCCAGTACAGCCCGGTGTACTCCGGCGAGACACGCGGCGTGCTGGAAGCGCTTCCCCCCGCGCCGCTGGATGAGCGCAAGGTGGTGTGCCGGCGTGCGGCGCTGGAACTGCTTCCGGGCAGCATCATCAACCTGGGCATCGGCATGCCCGAGGGCGTGGCCTCCGTCGCACAGGAGGAGAGCCTCTTGCCCCTCCTCACCCTCACCGCCGAGCCCGGCGTCATCGGCGGGCTGCCGGCGTCCGGCCTCGACTTCGGCGCGGCGATGAACACCGAAGCGCTCATCGACCAGAACCAGCAATTCGACTTCTACGACGGCGGAGGGCTCGACCTGGCCTGCCTAGGGATGGCCCAGGCCGACGCCGCGGGCAACGTCAACGTCAGCCGCTTTGGCAGCACCTTTGCCGGCTGCGGCGGCTTCATCAACATCAGCCAGAACGCTCGTAAGGTGGTCTTCGTTGGCACCTTCACCTGTGGCGGCCTCGAGGTGGACGTCTCCGCAGGCAAGCTGCGCATCCTCCGGGAGGGCAAGGTCCGCAAGTTCCTTCAGTCGGTGGAGCAGGTCAGCTTCTCGGGCGCCCACTGCCTGAAGGCCAACCATGAGGCGCTCTACGTCACCGAGCGGTGCGTCTTCCGCCTCACCCCGGACGGGCTCGAGCTCACCGAAGTGGCCCCGGGCATCGGGATGGACGACATCCTCGCTCACATGGACTTCGTTCCCTTGCGGGCCAAGCACATGGGCACCATGGACGCCCGGCTCTTTCTGCCAGGGGCCATGGGGCTGCGGCACTCGCTCGAGTCGAGACCGCTCGAGGAGCGCATCCTGTTCGACGCCCCGGCCGGCGTCCTCTTCATCAACTTTGCCGGCCTGTCCGTCCGCAACCAGTCGCAGCTGGACGCCATCGCGCACACCGTCGAGGAGCGCTGTGCCCCGCTCGGCCGGCGCGTCCCGGCCATCGTCAACTACGACGGCTGCACCATCGCCCCGCAGCTGCTCGACCCCTACGCTGAGATGGTGGAGCACCTGACAGAGCGCTTCTATTCCAGGGTAACGCGCTACACGAGCAGCGCCTTCCTGAGGCTCACCCTGGGCCACTCGCTGGCCAGCCACCACGTTTCGCCGCAGCTTTTCACCTCCAGCCGGGAGGCGTTCCGGGCGCTCGCCTCGGCCCCCCTGGCCCAAAAGAAGGCCAACCCGCACTGAGGAGTGACATGGATTTGTCCATCCCGAATCTCGCTGGACACAAAGCGCCGACGCGGGGCCGCCTTCAGGGTGCCTTCGGCCGGGTCTACAACTTCGTTGACCAGCTGGACGCGACGGGCCTCAGCCGGTCGCTGCTGGCCGAGGTGGCCGGGGTGGTTCGCCGTCCCCTCGGGTCGGGGGCCGCGGTGGGTCGCTTCCTCCTGGGGGAAGTGAGTTCCCTCGTCACCAGCGCGGCGCGCATGGCGGGCGCCCCTTTGACGGGCCCCCTTTCCCCGCCCACCAAGGACCGGCGCTTCTCGGATAGGGCCTGGGAAGAGAACGCTTTCTTCTACCACCTGCTCCAGGAACACCTGCTGCGAGAGCGGCTGGCCCAGGAACTCATCGACGCGGCCGCCATGTCGCCCACCCAGGCCGGCAAGGCGCGCTTCATGAGCCAGCTGGTGGTGGACGTCCTGTCCCCCAGCAACTTCCTGTGGACCAACCCGGCGGCGCTCAAGCGGGCCTTCGAGACGGGCGGGCTGAGCGTGGTGCGGGGCTTCCTGAGCTTCCTCGAGGATGTTCGCACGCGGGGTGGCTGGCCGAAGCAGGTGGACGGGTCTGCTTTTCAAGTTGGCAAGAATCTCGCCGCCACGCCGGGGAAGGTGGTCTTCCGCAACCATCTCATGGAGCTCATCCAGTACGGACCCCAGACCCCGGAGACGTACCGGGTCCCGCTGCTGTTCAGCCCGCCGTGGATTAACAAGTACTACATCATGGACCTCGCCCCAGGCCGCAGCTTCGCGGAGTGGGCGGTGAAGCACGGCCACACCACGTTCGCCATCAGCTACCGTAACCCGGATGCGTCCATGCAGGACGTGTCCCTCGACGACTACCTGTTGGACGGCCCGGTGGCGGCCACGCGGGTCATCCGAGAAATTACCGGCGCGCCCAAGGTGAATGTGGCGGCGCTGTGCCTCGGCGGCACGCTGGCCACCATGTTTCTCGCCTACCTAAACGAGACGAAAGAGGACTGGGTCAACAGTGTGACGCTGCTTAACACGCTGGTGGACTTCAGCGAGCCGGGCATGTTGGGGGCCCTCACCGACGAGAAGACCATCGCCCGCATCGGCCGCCGCATCGCCGCCCGCGGGTACCTCACCGCCGAGGAGATGGGCGGGACCTTCAGCCTGCTGCGGGCGAGCGACCTGGTCTTCAGCTACGTGGCCAGCCGTTGGCTCATGGGAGAGCCGCTGCAGCCCTTTGACCTGCTCGCCTGGAATGGCGATGGCACGCGCATGCCGGCGCGCATGCACCTCGACTACCTGCGGGCCTGCTACCTCGAGAACCGGCTCGCCAAGGACGAGCTGGTGGTGGGCGGACAGCACCTTCGCCCCTCCACCATCCGCCAGGATGCCTTCATCCTGGCCGCTGTCGACGACCACATCACGCCGTGGAAATCCTCCTTCAAGACCACCCGGCTGTTGGCCGGCAAGGTGCGCTTCCTCCTCTCAAGCTCCGGGCACATCGCCGGCATCGTCAACCCGCCCCACAAGAATTCCGTCTACTGGGTGAATGACCGGCTCGAGGCGGACCCCGAACTGTGGCGCGCCGGTGCCAGCCGCCGCAACGAGAGCTGGTGGGAGGAGTGGGCGCGGTGGATGTCGGCCCGGGCCGGGGCCCTCGGCCCGCCCCCGCCCATGGGCAGCAGCGGCCACCCGCCGCTGATGGACGCCCCGGGTGCCTACATCCTCGAGCACTAGGAGGCGGCGGGAGGCCCCGGCGCGACGGCCGCGGGGCGTGCGGCCTGTCGCCGTGCCCACAGGGCCAACAGACTTCCCACTACCCCGCGCCGGAAGAAGAGCACCGTCACCACGAAGACGAGGCCGGTCACCAGGCCTGTGGCGGCGGTGGACCGCGAGAGCGCGTCGCGCAAGACGACGGTGATGGCGCTGCCCACCAACGGGCCGAGGAAGGTGCCGGTGCCGCCCAGGAGCGTCGTCATCACCACCTGCCCGCTGGTGGTCCAGGACATAACGTCGAGTGAGACGACGCCGTGCGCGACGACGAAGAGCGCCCCGGCCAGTCCGGAGAGGGTTGCGGAGATCAGAAACGCGAGCACCTTGTGGGCCCAAGTGGCGTACCCGACGCTCTGCGCCCGGGTGTCGTTGTCGCGGATGGCGCGGAGCGCCGCGCCGAAGGGAGAATGGATGGTGCGGAAGGCCACCAGGGCGCCACACGTCGCCACCAAAAGGCCGAACCAGTAGACGTGCAGCGAGTTGGAGAAATCGAGGCCGAACAGGGACGGCCGGGGGATGTTAGGCATCCCGCTTTCTCCCCCCGTCACGTCCTCCCACTGCTTGGCGATGAAGTCGAGCATCTGCCCGAAGGCGAGCGTAATCATCGAGAAGTAGATGCCCACGCTGCGGATGGACAGAAAGCCGATGGGAATGGCGATGAGGAAGGCCGATGCCGTGCCGCCGAGCATGGCCAGCGGCACCGAGGCGCCCGCGTGCAGGAGCAGCCAGCCGGTGGCATAGGCGCTGGTGCCCCAGAAGGCGGCGTGTCCGAAGGAGAGGAGCCCGACCTGGCCGAACACCAGGTCGAAGGCGAGCGCGAACAGGCCCAAACAGAGGATGTCGAGGGCCACCACCGGGTAAATGACGAAGGGCAGCCCGACGAGCCCTAGGAGGGCGCTCGCTCCGACGAGGAACCAACTCCGCCCGCTCATCGCCCTCCCTCCGGGAGGCCGAAGAGTCCTGTCGGGCGCACCAGCAGCACCCCCGCCATCAGGATGAAGACCAGGGTGTTGGCGATGGGTGGGTAGAGCGCCGAACCGATGGCCACCAGAACGCCCACCAGAAAGCCAGTAACGATGGACCCGAGGATGCTGCCCATGCCGCCGATGACCACCACCGCGAAGGTGGTGATGATGAGCTCCGAGCCCATCAGCGGGTCGACGCTGTAGATGGGTGCGGCCAGCACGCCGGCAAGCCCGGCCAGGGCCGTGCCGAACCCGAAGACGGCCGTTACCCACAGGGAGACGTCCACGCCGAAGCTGCGCGTGACGGTTGGGTTTTCCGTGCAGGCCCTGACCACCGCGCCGAGACGGGTCCGGTCGATGAGGTAGAAGGTGAGCCCGCACACCGCCAGCGAAACGGCGATGACGAAGAGGCGGTAGGTGGGAAACATGACGAAGCCGAGGTTGGTGACGCCGGCCAGCAGGGGCGGGCCGGAGTAAGGGGCGCCGCTGATGCCGTAGAAGAGCCGGACCCCGTCTTGGATGACCAGTGTCAGGCCGAACGTGAGCAGCAGGTTGTAGGCCGGCGCCAAATTGTAGAGTTGGCGCAGCAGGGTACGCTCGATGATGATTCCGAAGAGGCCGAGCAGGACCGGGGCAATGAGCAGCGATGGCCAGAAGCCCAGACCAAAGCGCTCGCCCAGGCTGTAGGCGGTGAAGGCTCCCAGCATGTACATCGCACCGTGCGCGAAGTTCACGATGCGCAACATCCCGAAGATGACCGCCAGGCCGAGGGAGAGCAGGGCGTAGAAGGCGCCGTTGACCAGTCCGTTGAAAATCTCGATGACCAGCAAGCGTCCCATGCAGCTCCTTGGTACCCCTCGGCCGGGCGTGGCCTGGTCGCTTACTTGCCCATCTGGCAGGTCGACTCGGAGAGCGGCGTGAAGGCCTGCGCCGCCGGCGTCTTGCCGATGACGGTGAAGTAGTCGCGCTCCTCCTTGGCCTGGCTCTTCGGCTTCACCTCTACCTGCAGCACATCCAGGATGACGCGGTGGTCCTGCGGCCGGATGGTGGCGTTGCGCGCAAAGAAGTCGCTGAACTGGTAGCCATCCAGCGCCGCGCGCACCTTGTCCGCGTTGTCCGTCTTCGCCCGGGCGACGGCCTCGAGGTAGGTGGTGACGGCCGAGTAGACGCCACCGTGCACCCAGGACGGCTTCTTTCCGAAGGCCTTCTCGAAGTCCGCGCTCCAGGCCTTGCTCTGCGCATCCAGGTTCCAGAACCACGGCACCGTCACCACGGCGCCCGAGAAGGCGTCCTGCCCCAGTGCGTCGACGTCGGTGTCGAAGAGGAGTCCGATGGCCAGCCCGATGCCGCTCTTTTTCAGGGCGAACTCGTTGTACTGCTTCACCACGTTCACCAGGTCGTTCCCGGCCTGCATGGTGCCGAAGACCTGGGGCTTCAGGGACTGGGCCTTGAGCAGGTAGCTCGAGAAGTCGGTGTTCGGGAACGGCGTCGCCTCGCTCGGGGCCACCATTTTGCCGCCGGAGGCTTCCACCGCCTTTCTCATCTGCGCGTCGAGGTTCTGCCCGAACTTGTACTTCGGGTAGATGATGAACCACGTCTTGCCGCCGCGCTTGGTGACGGCCGTCCCGGTCCCGTTGGCCAGCATGTAGTTGTCGTAGGCGTAGTGGTAGGTGTGCACGTTGCACTGTTCGTTGGTGAGCTCGGTGGTGCCCGCGCCGACGACGATGAAGAGCGCGTTGCGCGTCTTGACGACGCCGGCGACGGCCAGGGCGCATCCCGAGTTCGGCGTGTCGAAGATGGCGTCGACGCCCTCGCGCTCAATCATCTCCAGGGCCTTGTTGGTCGCGACGTCGGGCTTGTTCTGGTGGTCGACGCCGGTGACCTCCACTTTGCCGGCGTACTCGGGGTGCTTCTTCATGAAGGCCGCGGCGGCCATCTCCGCGGCCTTCACACTTCCGGGTCCAGCCAGGGCCGAGTACACGCCATTCATGTCCGTCAGTACGCCCACCTTCACCTTGTCGCCGGAGAGCTGCTGTGCTGCGACGGGAAGGGCGAGCAGCAGTGCTGCCAATAGAGTCGTCTTCATGAAGTCTCCTTCGGGTGCGGGAGAGGCGCCTGGTTGTGGCAAGCGTTGGTTTCCCGGGGGGGGATTACACACTCAAATAGTCCAGCAGCTCCTTTTCGCGGGTGCGGACCTGCTCGGTGGTCAGCGTGTCCACTGAGCGTCCATCGACGACGAGCACGTGGCGGTCGGCCACTTTCAGCGCAAAGTGCAGGTTCTGCTCGACCAGCACCACCGCGAGCCCCTGCTGCTTCAACTCGAGCACCATCTGCGCAATCCGCTGGACGATGACCGGCGCCAGGCCCTCCGACGGCTCGTCCAGCAGGAGCAGGCGGGGGGCGGCCCGGAGCACCCGGACGATGGCCAGCATCTGCTGCTCGCCCCCCGACATCTTCGTCCCCGGGAAGGCGCCGCGCTCCTTGAGGATGGGAAACGTCTGGTAGACGCGTCCCAGCGTCCAACCCCCGGGCCGCAGCACCGGGGGTAGCTCGAGGTTCTCGCGCACGGTGAGGGTGGAGAAGATGGCGCGCTCCTCAGGGACCCACGCCACGCCCAGCCGGGCGATTCGGTCCGAGGTCATCCGGGCAATGTCCCGGCCGTCGAAGGTGATGGTGCCGCGGCGGTCGGGCAGGACGCCCATCAGGGACTTGAGGGTCGTGCTCTTGCCCGCGCCGTTGCGGCCGATCAGGCTCACCACCTCCCCGGGCTTCACGCTCAAGCTGACGCCATGCAGGACGTGGCTCTTGCCGTAGAAGGCCTGCAGGTCGCGCACCTCGAGCATCGGGTCAGCCAACCTCCTCACCCAGGTAGGCCTCGATGACGTGCGGGTTCTTCCGCACCTCGTCGTACGTCCCCTGCGCGAGGATGCGGCCGCGCTGAAGCACGGTGATTCGGTCCGCCAGCTGCGCCACCACCCCCATGTTGTGCTCCACCAGCACCAACGTCCTGCCCTCGGCCACCTTCTTGCCGAGGGCCACCATCCGCTGCACATCCTCGGTGCCCATGCCCGACGTCGGCTCGTCGAGCAGCAGCACGCGCGGCGCCTGCGTCAGCGAGATGCCAATCTCGAGATTCCGCTTCTCGCCGTGGGAGAGCGACGAGGCTGGCCGGTGGGCCAGGGCCAACTCGTGCACCTCCTCCAGAATCTCCCGGGCCCGGGGCTGGAACTGGAGCAGGACCTTCAGGTTCTCCCAGAAGCGCCAGTGGTGGGGCGTCGCGGACTGCAGCGCCACCAGCAGGTTGTCCTGGACGCTCAAGGTGTCGAACACGGAGGAGATTTGGAAACTCCGCGACAGGCCCCGGCGGACAATCTTGTGGGGAGAGATGCGGGTGATGTCCTCTCCGAAGAGAAAGACCTGGCCGGAGGTGGGGGTGAGAAAGCCCGAGAGCAGGTTGAAGAGGGTCGTCTTCCCGGCGCCATTCGGCCCGATGATGGCGTGCGTCTCGCCCTCTTCGATGACGAGGTCAACCCCGTCCACCGCGGTGAAGCCATGGAAGGTTTTGGAAAGACCTCGAGCCTCGAGAGCTGCGGGCATAGATTCGACGCTTCGCGCGAGGTGGACCGACGGGAAGCAGACCTTACCCGTGGCCTCGCAGACGTCAACGAGCTTTAGCGACGCTCCCCGCTATGCTGGGGCGCACGGGGACGCTGAGGGGACCTTTCCGCCGCGGGGTCGCCTTCGCCAGAGAGGAAATGACGCTATGCGTATGAAGGACCGTGTGGCACTGGTGACGGGGGCAGCAAGCGGCATCGGGCGTGCGATTGCCGAGGCTTTCGCCCGCGAGGGCGCCCGGGTGGGCGTGGCGGATGTCGACGCGGCTCGAGCGCGGACGGTGGCCGAGGCCATCACCGCCTCCGGCGGTAGCGCGCTCGCGGTCAGTATGGACGTCACCCAGGAAGACCAAGTCACAGAGGGCGTGGACGCGCTCGTGGCGCACTTCGGAGGCGTGGACGTCTTGGTCAGCAACGCGGGTGTCCAGCACATCGCCGCGGTGGTGGACTGCAGCTTCGAGGCGTGGCGCCGTCTGCTCGCCATTCATCTGGACGGGGCGTTCCTCACCACCCGGGCCTGCATGCGCCACATGGTGGCCTCCGGAAAGGGAGGCTGCCTTCTCTACATGGGCAGCGTGCACTCGGTGGAGGCCTCCCCCCTCAAGGCTCCCTACGTCGCGGCCAAGCACGGAATTCTCGGCCTGGCCCGCGCCGTTGCCAAGGAGGGTGCTCCGCATGGCATCTGGAGCAACGTCATCGCCCCGGGCTTCGTGCGCACGCCCCTGGTGGAGAAGCAGATTCCCGAGCAGGCCCGCGACCTCGGCATCAGCGAGCAAGAGGTGGTGAAGAACGTGATGCTGAAGAACACAGTCGACGGTGAATTCACCACCCTGGACGACGTCGCGCAGCTCGCCGTGTTTCTCGCCTCCTTCCCGAGCCGCGCCCTCACGGGCCAGTCGGTGGTGGTCAGCCATGGCTGGCACATGCAGTGAGCCCAGCTCAACGTGGCCTCGGCTGAAAGGCCCGCACCGCCCTCGCTCAGCCTCGCCGCGGGCCCTGCGCCCACTCCACACGACGCAACCGGGACAGCCCAGGGCGAGCTTCGACCTATTCGTCGCCCGGCGTTGCCGGCTTCTGCAGTTCTTGAATCATCGCGTCACGCTCAGCCGCAGAAATCAACCGGAACATGAGCGGCGGCATCTTGTGTACATCCTCATCTCCGAGCTGAAGGCGAGCAACCGCGGAAGCCTTCTCCTCAACGCTCGTGGTCTGCAGAAGGTCCACGTTGAAACGAGCCCGACTGATGGTCTGGTCCAAGTTGGAATTGTGACATTGATGACACATCTGGACCAGCATCTCATGCCCGGTGGCACCTGCTTTGGGGGAGAAGCCCAAGTCGGGATAGGCCGACTCGAGAAAAACATCCGAAATGTTAGGCAACCCGTCGGGCGGCGCCGTGCCAGAGGCAACCTGCGAATAGATTTTTGTCGCGATCGCTAGCTTCGCAGGGTCGGTGGATTTTACGTCGTGATACGGGACGGCAATGAAGTTCCCCGCGATTGCCTGGTCATAAATTCTCTGCCAGGTTGCGCTGCGGCCTGCTGGCACGTTGACATTCGGCTGTTCAGGCGCGGAGGCCTGTACCTCCGCCTCGATGGTGGCGGAATCGAATGTGTTGGGCTGGGACCCGAATCCCGCTCCAGCGACCAATGCTGCTAGCTGCGACGGATCAGATTTATCAACCATGGACGCAGGAATGGGACCGTAATTCTCATTGAATCCATGGGCGGCATGGAAGTCCTCCAAGAGGGCCCGGCCTCCCGCGGTTCCTGCGCTGAAGAAATGCGTGTAGGGAGGGGATATTTCCTGAAGACGCAAATTCGGATTGCCAACACTGTCGATCGGCTGGTGGCACTGATTGCAGTCGGCAATGGTATTGCCGATCGAGCTTGTATTTTCATAGACGCGCACGTTGCTCCAACCACTCTCGACCCGAGAAGTGAAAAGGTCAGCGCTGGTACAGCCTGCGTCTGCCCATGTGCAGGCCTGGTCAAAGAAGATGACGTAGAGGTTCAACTGGTCGGCTGTTGGGTCCAACGACGCCACCTCGACGAATTGCTCACCCCGCGTGAATGTCAGAATCGTGTAGGCGCCGGCGCCACCGTCTGGAAGTGGAGGCGTAAAGACAAACGCTCTTGGATTGATAGGCGTTACCAACCGAGCGACCAGGGAGGAGGAGGAACCCGCCAACGTGAAGCCGGGGTTCCCGCCGCTGCCATTCCCCCCCGCGGGGTCCTTGAAGTCTAGACCGAACTGGCTCAACAGGTCCGCGAGGCCGTGTAGAGTTGGAATGACGCCGCCGTCCTTGACGTCCTGACAGAACGTCTTGGTCACGACGTCAGCGTCGTCCGGGAAGTTGGGATGCCCCTGGGCATTATCGCCGCCACACAACTCCGTGTGGGCATCCTCGGGATTCTTTAGAATATCAAATGCATGGGGCGGTAACAGGTTCGGACGCGCCGCGAGTCCTTGTGGGGTGCTCACGTTACCCAAACAGCCGAGCTGCAGAAGGGACTCCAGAGCAATGACTGACCACGTGGCGAACCTAGCAGGAGCGAGTCGCATACAACGCCCTCCATAAAAACGATGGACACGCTTTCAAAACCACTACGCTCGCTGCGACACCAAAGTCTAGGGGCACCCGGTGCGACGCTGGTGACATCGAGTGGGTCCAAGGAATTGTTTTGTAACGATGGAACCGAGTTAAAGCGCCTGGTTGAAGAGGTCTCCTCACTCTTCGGTTCGCAGCGTTGACCGGAATAGCGCTTTATTGTTGCGTCGGTGTGGCTAGCCGACCTGCGTATGCCACAGCTCTCTACATCAAAATATTTGTTTGGAGAAATGTGAAGGGGCGCGCTTCGGCGGATTTCGCAAGAGCTCAGTCGAAGCTGGTGGACAGGCAGCCGCAAGGCGGGGCCAATTGTGCGGGCAGCGGTCTAGAAGGCTCGCCGCTCCTGCGTGAGGGGAAGACCAAGTGCACTTTTTCGGAGGAACCGGAACTTCGGCTTCCGACACTCTTCCTCGTCCTGTCTCTGGCTGGCTGCTCTCCGGCCAGCCGTTGGTGGGCGCTTTGCGCCGCTCAAGGGTTTGCTCCGTCGGACAGTGTGCGACAGCGGCCGGTGGCCAGGTCCGAAGCTTGGGCGGTGGGGAGCAGGCTCCCCCAAGCTGGCGTGCGTGCTCGGTCCACATGCGCGCGGGGGGGGCGACCTGGGCGCCGCGCGCCGGCTGTGGACACCGGTGACTCCGTCCGCAGCGGGGCAGAGCCCGCTCGCTGCAAGAAGGTACCCGAGGCGCAATGGGTGAGCTCCTCGAGCGCTCCTCAGCAGTCGCTGGAGTGCTTTCTGGAAGGTGGTCACGCAATGGTGCGACATCACGCTCTTTGGGCGCTGGGGCTCCTCTTTGGGTCAACAGCTCCCGTTCAGACGCCGAGGACGCTGACCTTCCCGCCGGACTCGCCGCGCTGGGAGCTGGAGGGGCAGGCCAAGGCGGCGGAATACCAGGGCCGCACGTGCCTCTTCCTCGATGGCGGCGCGGCCGTCCTGAAGGACTTGGAGATGCGGGATGGCGTCATCGACGTGGATGTCGCCACACCCGCAAGTCGGGGCTTCTTCGGGATTCAGTTCCGGATTGCTGACGACGGCGCCTTCGGTGAGGTGGTCTATCTCCGCCAGCACAAGTCCGGGCTGCCCGACGCCATGCAGTACACGCCCGTTCTCAACACGGGCCTCAACTGGCAAATCTTCAACGGGCCGGGTTTCACCGGCGCGGTCGACATCCCGAAGGACGTCTGGTTCCACCTGCGACTAGAGGTGAGGGGTGCGCAGGCCAAGATGTACGTCAAGGACATGGAGAAACCCGCGCTGGTCATGAATGACTTGAAGAGCGGCATTCAGAAGGGCCAGGTGGCTCTCTACGTACTGACCGGTGCGACTTACTTCTCGAACTTCACGATTCGCGCGACCCCCGACGCACCCTGGGAGCGGAACCAGCCGCCGATGCCGCTGGGGACTCTGACCCGGTGGAGCCTGTCCCCTTCGTACGACGCGCTCGCCCGCAACCTGGAGCGTCCGCTTTCCCCGACTGAGACGGGTGCCATCCGCTGGCAGGACGTCGAGGCGGAGGCCCCTGGCTTCGTGCTCATCAATCGCTACCGCGAGAGCCCGCACCCGAGAGTTTCGTTCGCGAATGACTTCTCGAAGCGCCTGGAACCTCAGCCGGGGATGAAGGTCGTCTATGCGCGGACCACCATCACTTCTGACCACGAACAAGTGAAGAAGCTCTCCATCGGCTACAGCGACGACGTCAGCGTCTTCTTGAATGGCAGGATTCTCTTCCGGGGCCGGAGCCCTCAGAATTTCCGTGACCCGGCCTTCCTCGGCATCGTCAACCTGGAGAACGACGCCGTTTACCTCCCTTTGAAGAAGGGTGACAATGACTTGACGCTGGCAGTCAGCGAACTCGGCGGTGGATGGGGATTCATCTGCCGCCTGACGGACTTGGAAAGCTGAGCGGCGCCCCTTTCGGGGGTGACCCCGGGTGGCGATTTACGACAGCGTCGCGGTCGGGCCGGCGGCCTTGGCCACGCTAGCGGTGTCTGCAATCAGGCGCGTGTCCGCCCGTACCACGCCGGGCGGCGGCTTGGTCGAGCGCCCCCGAGGGGCCCGGGAGGCCAAATGACGCGTCACCTGCTCGCGCTTCTCCTCGCTCCCGGCCTCGTGCTGTCTGCCCAGGATGCGCCGAAGGGCGGCGCCACTCACTGGCTCGTGGATGAATCCCAGGCGGAACGCGTCCGGCGCGTTGAGCGGGGCTTGCCGGCGGTGACGCTCCCAGACGGCCAGGCGCTTCGGATGGACCTCCAGCAGTGGATGGATTTCTTCAAGATTCCGGGGATGAGCGTCGCGGTCTTCGACAACTTCCACATCGTCTGGATGAAGACGTACGGCGTCCGGGAAGAGGGCCTGGCGAGCCCAGTGACGCTCGACACCACGTTCCAGGCCGGCTCCATCAGCAAGCCCGTCGCGGCCCTGGCCGTGATGCACTACGTGCAAGAAAGGAAGCTATCGCTCGACGCAAACGTCAACGACACGCTTGTCTCCTGGAAGGTTCCCGACAACGAATTCACCGTCCGCGAGAAGGTCACCCTTCGTCGCCTCCTCAGCCACAGCGCGGGGACCACCGTGCACGCCTTCCCCGGCTACGCGGTGGGCGCGCCGGTGCCGACGACGGTGCAGGTCCTCAACGGCGAGGAACCTGCCAACACGGCCCCGGTCCGGGTCGAGATGGTCCCCGGGACGAAGTACCAATACAGCGGGGGCGGGACCACCATCGTCCAGCTCCTGGTCACCGAACAGCTGAAGAAGCCGTTCCCCCAAGTGATGGCGGAGACGGTCATCCAGCCCCTGGGCCTCAAGCACAGCAGCTACGAGCAGCCCCAGCCGCCAACCCGCGCGGCATTCTCCGCCACCGGGCACCGCGCTGACGGCAAGCCCGTCGTTGGCAAGTGGCACATCTACCCGGAGATGGCCGCCGCCGGACTCTGGACGACGGCCGGCGACCTGGCGGAGGTGTTCCTCGAAGTGGCCAGGTCCAAGCACGGCCAATCCAGCCGCGTGCTGTCGCAGGCCACCGCCCAGCAGATGCTGACCGTCCAGGCAGCGCCGGTGGGACTCGGCTTCTTCCTCGGTCCGGGAAGCGACCAGTTTGGCCACGGCGGCTCGGACGAAGGCTTCCGGGCCGATGTCGTCGCTTTTTCTGACTCGGGCCAGGGCGTCGCCATCATGACCAACTCAGACGTGGGGTACGCGCTCTTCGGCCCTCTGACGGCCAGCATCGCCAAGGAGTACCGCTGGAAGTCCTACACCCAAGAGCCCACCTCACCCTTCCTCCGTTTCTTGACTGTTTCCCGGAAGCTGGGCACCGAGAAGGCCCTCTCGGACTACGCGTCGGAGCGCGCGCGGGGGCCCAAGGAGAGATTCGGGCCCGGCGACCTCAACGGGGTTGGCTATAGCCTTCTGAGTGCTGGTCAGACGGAGGATGCCATTCGCATCTTCGCGGCCAATGTCGCCTTCTACCCGGACGACTGGAACGCCTACGACAGCCTGGGCGACGGCTACCTGACTTCAGGCCAGACAGCGCTCGCCGTCGAAAGCTACCAGCAGTCCCTGAAGATGAATCCGAGGAATTCCAATGCCATGAAGATGTTGGCCAAGCTGGGCGTGACGTGGCGTCCGGACGCCGGACTGAAGTAGCCACAGGAAAGAAGCGGGCCGTTTCTCGCCACGGGGCGGATGGCGGATGCAACCCCCCGGGGAGGGCTTGACCATGCCGGAGGCGGTGAGGGGTTGGCGCCGGACAGCAGGCGGCAAGGCTGCCTTGGCCATCTTGCTTGGTGCCTGTGCCAGCGCCTTGCCCACTCCCTCTCCGAAGGACGCCCAGCCGGAGGGAGCACTCGCTTTGGAAGTCGCCCAGGTGCGCTCGCAGCACGGGATTCCTGCCATGGGGGCGTCGGTCGTCCGGGGCGGCGTCCCCAGCACCGCCGTCGCTGGCGTACGCCGAGTCGATGCTTCGGACCCCGTCCAGCGGACGGATGCCTTTCATCTCGGGTCGGACACGAAGGCCATCACCGCCTCGGTGGTGGCCCGGCTGGTCGAGCGGGGCCTTCTGCGCTGGGACGAGACGCTGGCAGAAGCGCTCCCGAACACGAAGATGAGCCCCGCCTTCGGCGGCGTGACGCTGGAAATGGTGCTGCGTCACGTCGCCGGCCTGCCCGGGGGCGGCGCCTTCACCCCGGAATTCACCCAAGGCTTCGATGACGAGCACTGGACGCTCGAGCACCAGCGCGCGGACATGGCCGAGCGCTTCCTCGCCAAGGGCCCGACGCTGCCGCCGGGAACGCGCTTCGTGTACTCGAACTACGACTACCTCATCATCGGCCACGTCGTGGAGCACGTCACCGGAAGGCCCTGGGAGCAGCTGGTGGAGGCGGAAGTCTTCGCGCCGCTGCGGATGGTTGGGTGCGGCTTCGGCCCGACCGCGACCGCGGCACACCCGAGCGCCGTCTGGGGGCACGATGTCGACAAAGGCGTCTACGCACCGACCGCCGAGGACAACCCACCCCTGATGGGCCCGGCTGGCACGGTGCACTGTTCGCTCGACGCCTGGGCGCGGTTTGCCGCGGCGCACGCGGGCGATGGGCCGGCAGGCTGGCTCACCGACGCGTCGCTCCGGAAGCTGCATGAACCGCTGCAAGTCCCGGGCGTTGGGCCGGGGAAGGACATCGCGATGGGCTGGGGCGTCACCACCCTCGGCTCCCCGCAAGCTGCTCACCCACAATGGCAGCAACGGCTACAACACTGCCCGCATCGTCGTCATCCCGAGACTTCACGCGGCAGTGCTGGTGACGGCCAACGCCGGTGATGAGCGCGCTCGCGACGCAGTGGACGAACTCAGCGACCTCCTCGTCCAGCAACTGGCTCCGGACGCCCCGAAGGCCAGGACCCCCTAACCGCCTTCAGCACTTGGCCAGCCGCCAGGCGCACGTCTTGCCCGGGGTGCGCCCCCCAAGTTTGCTGCCCCCGGACGGGCGTGCTAACCCCTTCCGTATGGCGCGAGTCACGATTGAAGACTGCGGTCCGTACGCGGAGAACCGCTTCGCGCTCTCCATCCTTGCCGTCCGACGCACCAAGCAGCTGCTCTCCGGAGCCACCTGCACCGTGCCCTCTGGCCGAGACAAGCCTACCGTCACCGCGCTGCGCGAAATCGCAGCCGGCAATGTGAAGTTCGAACAGGAACTGCGCAACGTGCTGGGTCACCACGCGCCCGCCGCGACCGCTGCCCCTGCCGCTCCGACGCTGGACGCCGTCGCCGAAGCGCTTCGTCGGCAGCCCTTCATCCCGACCGGACGCTAGCCCTTCGCCCCCTCCACGCTGGGGGAAGAGACGGGCCGGCGGCGCCCACCCGTGCCGCGGACGGTGGGGTTCCGTGACGGAGCGGGTTTGCGCCGGTGCGGCGCCCTTTGGACCACAGGGCCGCGGCCTTCGGGTGTCCCTGGGCACCCACTTTTCTGATGCCGGCTTGGGGTGGCAAATATGCCGTCGTGCACGCCTCGGCGACGGCCAGCGCGCAGGGCCCCCTGGTGCTGGTGGTGGATGACCAGTCCTTCTTCCGGGCCTACCTGCGCAATGCTCTGGTGCGCCGCGGGTACACCGTCCTGACGGCCGAGGACGCGGCCACCGCCGAGCGTCTGGTCGAGGAGGTGGGGCCCCCGCTGGTGCTGATTCTGGACCTCATGCTTCCCGGAACGAGCGGCCCGGAGTTACTTCACTCGCTGTCACGGCGCGCGGACGCCGACGGGCTGCGCTTTGTCCTCGTCTCGGCCTACCCCGTCTTGGAGAAGGTGGCGCCGGACTCCGCGCTGGTGGTGGGGAGGCTGGGCAAGCCGGTGGACGTCGAGCAGCTTGCTGCGCATGTGAAGGCCGCCGGCGCCGCGTTGCGCGGCAGCGAGCGCTAAGCGTTCCCCCCCCCGGCGCCGACTCCCCGGGACTTTAGGCCGGGGCCATGGTGCGGCTTCCCGCGAAGTCTGCGTCCTCGGGCTGGACCCAGTCGCGGTCAGGACCCAGGTCCTTCACCACCAGCGGCCTGCCGTCATAGGCCAGGCGCCTCCCTGGGTAGACGTAGGCTTTGAAGATGTAGCCGACCATGGACCGCTCTTCGAGGTTGGGGTGAAGGGTCGGCCGCATGCGCGCGGCATGCGCGGCCGGCAGCAGGCTCCAGTGCAGCCCTGGCTCGTTGTGGTGAATGCCGTGGTAGCCGTTGTTCACGGTCAGGAAGTTCAACAGCGGGCTCACGAAATTCCGCGAGTGGTTGACGGGATGCTCCGGGTCGCAGCCGTCGTGCTGGAGCAGGTTGATGGTGACGATGCCGAAGTTGGCAACCAGGTGCGGCACCACCATGAACAGCAGCGCCTTGCGCCAATCGACCAAGAGCAGGACCACCTTCAGGCCCCACACCACCACCGCTTCGAGAAGGAACTGGTTGTGCCAGGCGGAGATTTTGCTGCCCCGCAGCTGCTTGAAGCGCGCGTTGCCGCGGAGGATAGCCGGTGTTACCGCGGGGAAGAAGAAGACCAAGTTGAGGAAGTTCCACTGGAAGCGCACCTTGCTGGTGCGCATGACGTCCTCGCGCATCTCCGTGAAGCGGTGGTGGGAGAGGTTGTGACCGGGCACGTACTCGCTGATGGGAAAGCCGTAGGACAGGCTGACCCAGACCTGGAAGGCACGATTCATCCAGCGCTGGGTGAAGACCGGGCAGTGGACCGTGTTGTGGGCCACCACCGCGCACAGCCACGAGTTGTAGGACAGCACCGCCACCCACGCCCAAAGCAGCGGCCCAGTGGGCGCCACCATCCACCCCGTGATGAAGAGGGCGGCGTAAGTCGCGAGAATTCCAAGGGTGCGGACGTCGGCTCTGTAGCGCAGCACGTTAAAGGCACCTTCCCAGAGGACAGCTCCGCCGTCCAGTCCGGGATGGGCTAACGACTCTCGGTGGTCGCTTCCAGTGAAGTCACGGTGTCGCCACGCAAATCTGGCGTGGCAGCAGCCGGTCCAGCACCGCCCGCGCCACCGCCGGCGAAAACAGCATGCCCAGGTGGCCGACGTCCGGCACGAGGACCAGGTCGTCTCCGGCGGCGAAGACGCGCGGGATGATGATGTTGTCCGAGCCGGCGACAACCGAGGTGTAGCGGACGCCGGGGGCCTGGCCCGCCGTGCGGGCTAGCCGTTCCAGGAGCGCGGAATCCGGACGGAGCTCCCGCCCGACGCGGGTGCCCAACCAGTAGGCGTTGTAGGTCCCCCGGTGGGGCGTCCCGAGGGTGATGCAGCGGTCGACCCGTCGCGCCCCTGCCAGCTGCTCGAGGTAGACGCGGGCCACGACGCCACCCAGGCTGTGGCAGACGAGGTCGATTCGCCCCCCGCGCACGGCGTGCCGCAGGAAGTCCCGGAGGGCCACGGCGGCGCGCTCGATGCCAGAAGAGGATTGGTAGTCGAAGGCCAGCATCTGCCGGATGCCATGGGCGCGCAGGTAGGCGGACAGGGGGAGGAAGCCGCTGCGGTTACTGCCCCAGCCATGGACGAAAACGACGGTGCGCTGGTGCTGCTGCCGCGGCGTCCGCTTGCGCTGCGGCCTCCAGCCGAAGGGGTGCAGCAGCGACCAGGCGGCGAAGGCCGCCACCTCCCGCGCCACCAGCACCGAGGCGGGTCGGTCCGAGGCGGGGAAATCCCGCATCACCCCGCGACCGCCGTTTCCGGTACGACCGGCAGGGCGGCCTGCGCCGGGACGAAGCGGATGATGCGGGCCCAGGCCAGAAGCCGCATCAGCTGGTAGGCCGGGTCGAGCTCGAACCAGCGCACGGCGAAGTTGGGCCGTGTCGGGAACTGGTGGTGGTTGTTCTGGAACAGCTCGCCCATGGTGACGAACTCGAGCCGGAGGGTATTCCGGCTGACGTCGTCGGTGTCGAAGTTGCGGTAGCCGTACTTGTGGCCGCACCAGTTGACGATGGCACCGTGGATGGGCCCCATCGTCCAGTGCACGGGCAACAGCAGGAACCAGAAGGCCGACGGGGCGAAGTGCACGTAGAAGAGGACGAACAGTAGGGCGAACGCGACGCGCGTGGTCCATCGCTGCGACAGCCGGTCGATGAAGGGCCACTCCGGCGTTCCGCCGAGGAAGCGCTCCTCCGGCTCGCCGCGCCGGTAGGCATAGACGTCGTACTGGTGCTTGGTGTGCCACATCATGCTGGCCACGTTGGAAAAGAAGCGTGGGGAGTGCGGGTCCTGCTCGGTGTCCGCGAAGGTGTGGTGCTGGCGGTGCAGGATGGCGTAGGCGCGCGGAACCAAGAAGGAAGGGCCCTGGGCGACGAAGGCAAACAGGTAGAAGAAGCGCTCCCAGGCCGGGCTCATGGTGAACATCCGGTGCGCGCCGTACCGGTGCAAGAAGAGCGTCTGGGCGAAGATGGACGTCACCCAGTGCGCCACCAACAAGATGAGGATGGCTGTCATGATGGGCGGCCCCTTCGGCTGGTCCCGGCGGGAAGCCGGCCCACCAGCGTGCGCCGCAGATGGTCCCGCCCATGCGCCAGCCGCGCCGCGCTGTCGCGCAGCCCACGCTCGACGCGCTCGCCGGCCTGGTCAGCGGCGGCCAGGGCGTCCTCGAGGATGGTGCGGATGAGGTTGGAGACCGGGATGCGCAGTTCCTCGGCGAAGCGCTTCAACTCCGCTTCGAGGGGCGCCGGGACGCGGGTGTGAATGACCCGCTCCTTGCGAGCGCGACTTGTGGGATCTGACTTTGGCATGGGTCACATTGTGACACAAAGTGACACGTCTGTCCAGGCGTCCCCGACGCCCAGACGCTGGCTTCCGGGGGCTCCTTAGGGGCAATGCCGATCACTTAGGGACGTTTGAGCCAGATGCCGGATCAGAACCATCGGCAGCTCCTTTGTGCCCATCGGACGCTGGCTTGGCGTGGCGATCAGCCCGCGCCAGCCACTTGGGCCTTAACTGAACGGCATTGCCCTTAGGGGCCAGCCACCCAGAGTTGTCCACCAGCGGAGTCCGCGGCGAAGGCCTTCCCGGCTGGCGTCACCACCACCACCCGGACGCCGGGCGAGGTGTGCGCCTCCCCGGAGGGGTGTAGCAAGCCGTCGGGGAGAAGCTGGGCGCGCGTCAGCCGCTCTGCCTTGCCGGCGGCCGCCCACACCGTGCCCGTCTTGGCGGCAAAGTCGATGTTGTCGACGCCCAGGCCGGTCTCCACGCTGCCTCGCCGCTCGGGCTTGGGGCTGAGGGTGAAGGACACCAGGCGGTCGGTGCACGCCACCACCAGCACGCCGTGGGCCGCGTCCAGCGCCAACCCGCGCGGCCCGTCGGCACTGCAGGTGGTGGGCCAGTGGCCGGAGAGGGACCGGGTGTGCACGTCGAGGGACATCGTCTCGTTCCGGTCCTCGAGATTGGTGAAGAAACGCCCCCCGGCCAGGTCCACCGCGTAGCCCTCGGGCTCGCCCGGCAGCTGGATGTGCCCGGCCATGGGCAGGCCGTGCTTGGCCGCGGAGAGAATGACGAGCGAGCGCGACCTCGGTGTGGTGGCCCATACCTCGTCGGTGGTGGCCACGTAGGCCAGGCCATCCGGCGCCTCCGGGAGCGCCACGCACTCGCCGCGCTGCAGCGTGCGCAAGTCCACAGAGCACACCGAGGAGTCGGCCCGGTTCCCGACGAAGGCGCGCCCCGGCCCGAAGGTCACCGACGTCGGCCCCAGCGTCCGTCCTTCCTTCTCCTTGGTGGGAAAGCCCTCGACGGTGCGGATGGTTTCGCTCGTCGCGTCGATGACGAAGACGCGGCCGGTGTTTCCGCCGGGAACCCACACCTGGTTGGTGGTGACTTCGTAGCCCAGGTAGTCCATCCCGACGCGGCCTGGACTGCCAGGCTGAAGCACCAGCGCATGGAGGGCCAGCGTGGCCGGGCTGCCGGCGTCCGCCTGTGCGAGGGCGGCGGCCGACGTCAAAACACAGGCGGCAAGAAGGAGGCGGTGCATGGCGCTGGTTCTATAGCGCAGGTGCCCTTCCTGTGGATGCCGCCCGAGTGGGTGGTTAGGCCGCCGCCTGGCCCGGCGCCTGGGGAACCGCTGCCGGGGGCGCCGGCCGGACGGCCGTCTTCTGGACGCGGGGCTTCAGGCTGGACGCCGGGCCGAGCAGGTCCGCCACCAGGGCGTCTTCCAGAAGGCGCTGCCGCTGCTTGTCATTGAACTTGTACATGGCTGTCTTCTCCTCAAGGCGGCGTCAGTGCCGCTGCAGGCAAGAAGGTGCACTCCGACCAGCGAGATCGCCAAGACATTCTTGGTGTGCATACAATAACTTTTAGCTATGGCGATGAATCTCAACTCGCTTCGTCTCTTCGCCGCGGTGGCCGAGCGGGGAGGCTTCACGGCGGCTGCGCGGGTGCTTCGGGTCAGCCAGCCGGCCATCTCCAAGGCGGTGCGACAGCTGGAGGCCCAGCTAGGCACGCAGCTACTGGTGCGGAGTGCCCGCGGGGTCGGCCTCACCGAGGAGGGGAGGGTGTTGCTGGCCCACGCCCGGGTGCTGTTCGGCGAGGAACGGGCCGCCGAGGAGGCGCTGGCCGAGCGGCGCGGGCTGCGACGCGGGTCGCTGCGCCTGGGCTCCAGTCTGACGGTGGCCAGCTACTTCCTCCCGCCCATCCTGGGCGCTTTCCACGCCCGTCACCCGGTCATCGAGTTGACCCTGGTGGCGGCCAACACCCGGGCGGTCCTGGAGGCGCTTCTGGCCAACACCATCGAGTTGGGGGTGGTGGAGGGCCCGGTCAGCCACACCCGGGTCCAGGTGTCCCCCTGGATGGAGGACGAATTGGTGGCGGTGGTGGCCCCGGCCCACCCTCTGACCCAGGTGCGCCGCCTTCGGGCGGCGCGCCTCTTTGAGGAGCTGTATCTCATCCGGGAAGAGGGGGCCGGGACGCGCGACGTCGTCCTGGCCGCCCTGCGCAACCGCGGCGTGACGCCGGCCCGGCTGTTCGAAATCAGCGAAAACGAGGTCATGAAGCAGCTGGCCGCCGCCGGTGTGGGCTTCGCCATCCTCAGCATCCTTGCCGTCCAGAAGGAGATTGCCCGGGGCGAGCTGGCCGCCCTCACCGTCGAGGACCTCGTCCTGCGCCGAACACTCACCTGGCTGCAGGTGGAGGGGCGCCGCCCCAGCGCGGCGATGACGGAGTTTCGCGCGCTGGCGACCGGGCCCTTCCGCCCGACACTCGGGCCCCGAGCGGGCAGTGTGGTAAGCACAGCCCCCTCGAGGAGGACTAGAAATCCATGACCATTCGTGTTGGTGAACGACTTCCCGACGGAACGTTGACCGAGATGATTGAAGAGGAGACTCCGGGCTGCGTGGTGGGCCCGAACAGCTTCAAGGTGTCGGAGTTGGCCAAGGGCAAGCGTCTCATCGTCTTTGGCCTCCCGGGCGCCTTCACCCCGACCTGCTCGGGCAAGCACGTCCCGGGCTACGTGGCCCGCTACAACGACTTCCGGGCCAAGGGCATCGATGAGATTTGGTGCGTCTCGGTGAACGACGCCTTCGTCATGGGCGCCTGGGGGAAGGACCAGAAGGCCGACGGTAAGGTCCGCATGCTCGCGGACGGAAGCGCCCTCTGGACCAAGGCCCTCGGCCTAGACCAGGACCTCACCGCCCGCGGGATGGGCATCCGCTCCCAGCGCTACGCCATGCTCGTCGAGAACGGCGTGGTGAAGCTCCTCAACATTGAGGCCCCGTCCATGTTCGAGGTCAGCGACGCCGACACGCTGCTGGCGGGCGGTCTAGTCCCCGCCGCAGCCCCCCGCGGACGGCCGGCCAGCAGCTGGCCAGGCCCACGCCCATGATGGAGCCGATGAGGGTGTGGGAACTGGAGCCGGGCAGGCCGAGGTACCAGGTGCCGAGATTCCAGAGGAGGGGCGAGATGAGGAGAGCAAAGACCATCGCGAATCCCGCTCCGGACCCGACATGTGGCCTTAGCCCTTCTTCTTGAGGGCGCTCTCGTGCTCGCGGATGAAGGCGCGAATGTCCTCGGTCAGGTCCAACAGCTTGAGCCACTGCTCCTGGTAGAGAGTGACGGGGAAGCGCCCCAGGCCGTAGACAGAAACGCCTCCCTTCTCGCTCACCTTCATCGACACGCCCTTGCTGCCGCGCGTCTTGAGCGCCTCGTTCTCTGCCCTCAGACGCTCCAGTTCCGACTTCAGCTCCGCCTCGGTACTCACGTGGGGTGCCTCCTCGCCTGCGTGCGCCTGCTTCTACCCCGCTTCGGCGCTTCGGGAGCTTGACCAACGGAAGAACCGGAGGGCTTCCCTACCGCGGGGGCACGCCCCGGGCGAGTCAGCGCGGTGCTTCTGGGGCCGGCCACGCACGCCCCACTTCCCCCCCGATGACCGCCGCCAGTTGCCATGCCCCCTTTCGGCGCCTCGGTAAGTCGCTGCCCCAAAGGGGGGAGGGGTCCCGGGCGAGCAAGGGTCTCATTCTGCGGCAATCCCCTCCTCGGCGGCCCAGGGCCTCCCGCCCCCCCCATCCGGGCAGTGAGTGGCAATCGGCCTTGGGCCGGCCCGTAGGCCTGCCCCGGGGGGGGGTTGAGGCAGGAAGGCCGTTGCGAAACCTTCTCTGAGTGAGGGCATCCAACACCCCGCTCGGGGTGCGGTGGCTGAGTGCCCCGTCGCCGTCCGGAACAAAACAGAATGAGCTCCCGCGAATTCAGCGGTCTTCATGCATTTTCGCAAGCCAAAGGACCTGAACATGGGTATCTCGTTGCCGAACTCTTTCCTGCCGGCCCCCGACCATGTTCCGTCCTGCTGAAGCCCAACCCCGGGATGAAGTTCCCGAGGAGACCCTCCCGGCCGTCGCTCCGTCCAAGCCGCGCCGGCTGCGCCCCTGGCTGATTGCCATCGGGGGCTTGCTGTTGATTGTACTCATTCTGGCGGGCGTGAAGGTCGGCCAGATTGGCACGATGATTAAGGCGGGCAAGACCATGCTACCGCCGCCGGAGTCGGTCACGGCCACCAAGGTGCAAGCCGTGGAGTGGCGGCCGGAGCGTTCCGCAGTGGGGACGCTTATCGCCATGCGCGGGCGTCACGCTGGGGGCCGAGCTGACTGGCACCGTGCGGGAAATCGCCTTCGAGAACGGCGCCTTCGTCAAGCAAGGACAGCTCCTGGTTCGCCTCGACACCTCCGCCGAAGACGCCCAGCTGCAGGGGGCGCTCGCCGATGAGGCGCTTTCCAAGCAAACCCTGGAGCGCGCCCGTCGGCTGCGCAAGGACCTCGTCAACACCGAAGCCGACCTCCAAGCGGCAGAGGCGCGGGCGGTGCAAGCAACGGCCAGCGTCGCCAACCTCCGCGCCCTCATCGCGAAGAAGATCATCCGGGCGCCATTCGACGGCCGCGTCGGCATCCGCCAGGTCGAGCTTGGCCAGGTGGTGTCCTCCGGCACGCCCATCGTCTCGTTGCAGACGGTGACGCCCATCTACGCGGAGTTTCAGCTGCCGCAGCAGGCGCTCGCGGACGTCAAGCTAGGCCAGAAAGTCACCGTCACGATCGACGTGTTCCCGGGCGCGACCTGGGACGGCACTGTCACCACCATCAATCCGGAGGTCGACCCGACCTCTCGCAACGTCCGCATGCGGGCAACGGTTGCCAACCCCGACGGCCGCCTCACGCCTGGCATGTTCGCCAGCGTCGAGGTCTTCTCGGACAAGGTCGAGCAGCTGTTGATCGTTCCGGCCACCGCGATCCTTTTCGCGCCCTACGGCGACTCGGTCTACGTCCTCGAGCAGGCGAAGAGTGCCGACGGGAAGAGCGAGCTCGCTCGCGCAGCAGCGTTTCGTGCGTGCCGGGGAGCGCCGGGGCGACTTCGTGGCCGTCGTGTCCGGGCTCAAGGCTGGCGAGACGGTGGTGAGCAACGGCGCGTTCAAGCTGCGAAATGGGCAGTCGGTGCAGGTGAACAACGACACTCGTCCCCGGCCGCGAGCTGAGCCCCCAACGCCAGATCGACCGCTGAAGGGAAAGGCGACATGAGCTTCACCGACCTCTTCATCCGGCGGCCGGTCATCGCGCATCGTCGTCAACCTCGTCATCGTCATCGCCGGTGTCCAGGCGCATCCGCTCGCTCAACGTCCGCCAGTACCCGCGCAGCGAGAACGCGGCCGTCACCGTGACCACCGTCTACGTCGGCGCCAACGCGGACCTGGTGCGCGGCTTCATCACCACGCCGCTCGAGCGCGTCATCGCCGCCGCCGACGGCATCGACTACATCGAGTCCACCAGCAGCCAGGGCCTCTCCACCATCACGTGCCCGCCTGCGGCTCAACTACGACGCCGACCAAGGCCCTGGCCGAGATCAGCTCCAAGGTCGACCAGGTGCGCGGCGACCTGCCGCCCGAGGCGCAGGTCCCGGTCCTCAACATCGACATCGGCCGACAGCCAGTTCGCCGCGGCGTACCTGAGCTTCTCCTCGGAGTTCCTGAAGCAGAACGAGATCACCGACTACCTGGTCCGCGTGGTGCAGCCGCGGCTCTCGGCGATCGAGGGCGTGCAGCGCGCGGACATCCTCGGCGCCCGCACCTTCGCCATGCGCATCTGGCTCAAGCCCGACCGCATGGCCGCGCTCAACGTCAGCCCGGCGCAGGTGCGCCAGGCGCTGGCCACCAACAACTACCTGGCGGCGGTCGGCCAGACCAAGGGCTCGCTGGTCCAGGTCAACCTCACCGCCAACACCGACCTGCGCTCGGTGGACGAGTTCAAGCAGCTGGTCATCCGGCAGACGGGCGGAGCGGTCGTCCGGCTGTCGGACGTGGCCGACGTCGTGCTCGGCGCCGAGGACTACGACGCCGACGTCGCACTTCAGCGGGAAGACGGCCGTCTTCATGGGCATCTGGGCGCTGCCCAACGCCAACTCGCTCGACGTCATCAAGCGGGCGCGGGTGCGAGATGGCGCAGCATCCAGAAGGAGCTGCCCGAGCAGATCAAGGCCACCGTCGCCTACGACGCGACCGAGTACATCCAGAGCGCCATCGACGAGGTGGTGAAGCACGCTGGCCGAGACGCTGCTCATCGTCGTCATCGTCATCTTCCTCTTCCTCGGCTCGCTGCGCTCGGTGCTGGTGCCGGTGGTGGCCATCCCGGTGTCGCTCATCGGCGCCGTGTTCCTGATGCAGGTGTTCGGCTTCACCGTGAACCTGCTCACCCTGCTCGCCATCGTGCTCTCGGTCGGTCTCGTCGTCGACGACGCCATCGTCGTGGTGGAGAACGTCGAGCGTCACCTCCGCGAGGGGATGACGCCGCTGCAGACGCTGCGCTGGCCGGCGCGCGCGAGCTGGTCGGGCCCATCATCGCGATGACCATCACCCTCGCCGCGGTCTACGCCCCGATCGCCTTCCAGGGCGGCCTCACCGGCTCGCTCTTCCGCGAGTTCGCGCTCACGCTGGCCGGCGCGGTGACCATCTCCGGCGTCGTCGCGCTCACGCTGTCGCCGATGATGTCGCGGTACCTGCTCCGGCCGGGCGACGACCACCGCGGGCTGGCCCGCGCGCATCAACGCGCGGCTTCGAGCGCTTCCGGCAGCTCTACGGGCAGGCGCTCGACGTCGTCGCTGGCCACGGCGCGGCATCATCTACATCGCCTGGGGCGTGCTGAGCGTCGCTGGCGGTCGTCGATGTTCGAGCATGTCCGCCAAGGAGCTGGCGCCGACCGAGGACCAGGGCGTCATCTTCGGCATCGTCAACACGCCCGCCAACTCCACGCTCGACCAGCTGATCGCCCTCGACCAGGGCGGTGAACCAGGCCATCTGGTCGACATTCCCGAGACGCAGTTCACCTTCCAGATCACCTTCCCCAGCGGCGGCTTCTGGGGTGACGGGCTCAAGCCGTGGGACCAGCGGAAGCGGAACGTCGGCGCAGATCCTCCCCGAGGTGCAGCAAAGCGCGTCGCCGTCATCCCGGGCATCCAGACCTTCGCCGTGCTCGCCGCCCGCGCTGCCCGGCGGCGGCAACTTCCCCATCGAGTTCGTCATCGCCTCGACGGCCGAGACCGCGAGGTGCTGGAGTTCGCCCGCCAGCTGTCAGGAGAAGGCGGCGGCCAAGAGCGGGCAGTTCGCCTTCCCGCCGCTCATCGACGTGAAGCTCGACCAGCCGCAGTCGGAGATCGATGATCGACCGCGAGAAGGTGGCGCAGCTGGGCCTGAACCTGCAGACAGGTCGGCGCAGGACATCGGCGCGGCGCTGGGCGGCAACTTCGTCAACCGCTTCAGCATCGCCGGGCCGCAGCTACAAGGTCATCCCGCAGGTGCTGCGCGTCGACCGGCTGAACCCGGAGCAGCTCAAGGACATCTACGTCACCGGCCCGAACGGGCAGCTGGTGACGCTGTCCTCCATCGCCGACCATCCGGACACGCGTGATGCCGCGCTCGCTCAACCGCTTCCAGCAGCTCAACGCGGTCAAGATCAGCGGCGTCGCCGCGCTCGCTCGACGACGGCCTCGACGTTCCTCGAGGACGAGGCGGGCACGCATCCTGCCCAAGGGCTACAAGATCGACTACACGGGCGAGTCGCGCCAGCTGCGGCAGGAGGGCGACAAGTTCCTGCCGGCCTTCGGCCTCGCGGTCGTCCTCATCTTCCTGGTGCTCGCGGCGCAGTTCAACAGCTTCCGCGACCCGCTTCGTCATCCTCGCCGGCTCGGTGCCGCTCGCCATCTTCGGCGCGCTGATCTTCACCTTCCTGAAGATGCCGAACCCGCAGATCCACTTCTTCACCGACGGGTGGACCACGACCCTCAACATCTACTCGCAGGTGGGGCTGGTGACGCTGGTGGGCCTCATCTCGAAGAACGGCATCCTCATCGTCGAGTTCGCCAACACGCTGCAGGAGTCGGGCAAGGCGAAGATCGAGGCGGTGAAGGAGGCGGCGCTGACCCGCCTGCGGCCCATCCTCATGACCAGCGTGGCCACGGTCGCCGGCCACTTCCCGCTGACCCTCGTGACCGGCGCCGGGCGCCGCGGCGCGAAACAGCATCGGCCTGGTGCTGGTGACCGGGCATGGCGATCGGGCACGCTGTTCACGCTCTTCTTCGTTCCGGCGATCTACGTGCTCATCGCCAAGGACCACCGGGCGGACGAGAAGCTCGACATCCTCCAGCCGGGCGGCGGGCGCATTCTGCCGTCGCCGGCCGGTCCCGAGCCCTAGAAGGCGGCAGCCGGGTCCCCTTTGGGCGGGGCGGTCACGTTCACCCCGGCTTGCGCCCATAGCCAGGTGAGCCGGGCCACTTCTGGCCCGCCTCCTTGATTGGGAGTGTCTCGATGCGAAACTGGAAGGCGAAGTTGGCGTTCGTCGCGGTGCTGGCCCTGCCTCTGGCGGCGTTGGCCTCCACGGCCGGTGCTGCCTGTCTTTTCCCGCACTGCCCGTTCTGCCCCTAGACGGGGGCCGACGACGGAGCGAAATCGACCGGGTGGAGCGCCAGGAGCTTCAAGCAGGCATGGTTCGCCTCGCGAACGGAGACCGGCGCGCGCTGCGCCCGGTCTTCGACGCGCTCCACCCGCTCGTCCTTCGCTGGTGTCGTAGAATGCTGCGCAACGACGCTGACGCGGAGGATGCGACCCAGGTGGCCTTGGAGAAACTCTTCTTCCAGGTCTCCGACTTCGACGTGCAGGGGGATGCGCTGGGCTGGGCACTCGCCGTGGCGACGTCCGAATGCCGCACCCTCGCGCGGAAGCGGACCCGGCGCCGCGAGACGTCGGACGCCCCCTTGGCCACCAGCAGTGTCGACGGCGAGGCGGAACGTAGCGTGGCCCGAGAGGAGTTGCGTGGCGCCCTGGGGGAGGTCCTGGGGACGATGACAGCGCAGGACGTGCACACCTTGCTTGCGTGGATTGAGCTGGAGCCGCGGCCGGAGGTGCCGGGGGCGACGTTCCGCAAACGCCTCGAACGAGCAGTCCACCGTCTGCGAGCGGCCTGGAGGGCGCGCTATGGACTCGACTGAACTGCTGCGTCGCGCACGCTTCAGCTATGAAGTTGGGCGACTTCGCGTCGCCTTGCCTGGCCTTGCCGCGGCCGTCGCCCTGGTGGCATACGTGATGAGTCGGCCTCACCAGAGTCAGGTGCCGTTTCTCGGTGGCCTGTTACTGGCCGCCGCGCTGGGCGCGGGCATTTGGCGCCGTGTGAGCGCCCGGGCCGTGCTGCCGGGGCTGGCAGCGGGCCTGGTGCCGCTGTTCGTGCCTGCGCTCGCCATGCAGGCCGGCATGGGCTGTGGCCTCCGTGACTGCACGACGCTGTGCCTGGTGAGTTGCCTCGCCGGCGGCATCGCCGCCGGCGGCGTCATTGCCTGGCGAAGCATCGCCCTCCCTGAAGGTCGTCGGGCCTTCCTGGGGGCGGCCGGCGCCGTGGGCACGCTGGCGGGCGCCTTGGGCTGCCTGCAGTTCGGCACCTTCGGCCTGCTCCTCCTCGTCGCGGGCGTCGCCGTCATTGTCAGCCCGACCTGGGCGCTGGCCCAGCGGCCAGCTGCCGCCTAGCTGTGGGGCCCCACTGCCCTCAGGCGTCGTACCGGATGTCGCCCGCCCCGTCGGCGTCGTAGCCCGGGATGGCTCCGACCTCGGAACGGAACGCCGAGCCCTGGGCGACTTCGCAGACGCGGACGACAGGGGCCTCGCCCAGGTCCCGCGCCTTGACGAGCAGCCCGTAGGCCTCCGTGGCGAGTGGGTGAAAGTCGAGGCCGGCGCGGACGCCCCACGCCCGGGAGGCGAGGCCCACGTCGGCGCCCCCGGACACGACGGCCAGGACGACGTCCAGGTGCGAGGACAGCAGCTGGGCCCGGCGGTGGACGCGCTCGGGGTCCAGCTTCGCCCCCCGCAGCGCCGCGTCGAGGTAGGTGCGGACGCCGGCGGACGTCGGCCGTGAGGCGAGGCGCCGCTGGGACAGCTCCTCGAGGTGCAGGACCTTTTCCCCGGGCCGCGTCAGAAGGCCAATCTCGCGCCGGACGAGATGGATTCTAGCGACCCGCTCGACGCCCACATGTGTCGGAAAGCCGCCCGCGTGTGCTCCGGTGGCGAGCACGGCGCCCGCGGCCAGCAGGTCCAGGCCTGAGCGCCGGTCGGCCTGGACGAAGCCGAGCAGCGGCGGGCCCTGGCCTGCGGCCAGCCGGAGCAGCGACATGAGCACGACGTCGCCATTGCCGGCGACGAGGGCTGGGGCACCCGCGGAGGGCGCGGCCACAGGCGCTTCGGCGTCGGCCGCCGGCGTGGCGCCACCCGACCAGACGAGGACGTCCGCGCGGTCGAAGCGCCATTCGGAGCCGACCCGTCGCGCCGGCAGGCCCTTCTTGAGGAGACGGTAGACGTGCTTGGGGTGGACCCTGAGCAACGTTGCCACCTCGGCTGTCGTGAGCAGCACGGAGGGGGCGCCCGGGCGGGCACGCGCTGCCTCCTCGGGCGGGGGCGGTGGACCGCTCATCTGACGTTCCATGCACGGCAAGTAACTAAAAGGCACATAAAGATCTTTTAAGCCCGATTTAAGGTTGCTATGAGGAGCATTCGTCTCTCAACCATGGCCGGGCGGTGCAAAAGCCGCCGGGGGACGTCCTGCGGTCGCCTTGTCGGGAGGGAACATGCCACTTGCACGGTCGGTTTTGGTCTGCACCCTCGTCTCGGTGGTGTCGGCGGGGGGAGCAGCGGCGCAGCAGTCCGGAGAGGCACCACAGCCAGAGGGCGCCGTTGCCGCCCCGCCGGGCGCGCTGGACATGGCCCACGCGGACATGGCAGCGGAACATGAAGGTGGCCAGCCCGCGGACCTGACCCTGTTGAATTTCTTCACCGAGGGGTGGGCCAACGCCTGGGTCCACCGTCACCGCCGCACGCCGGACATGGCCTTGCTTCGCGTCACCACCAACTTCCTCGAGCAGGAGTTCCGACTCGACTACGTCTACACGGCTGTCAACAACAACCCCAAGGTGCACGACACCCAGCTCGCGAATGCGCTCATCGCCTACGCGGTGGACCGACGCCTCATGCTCGAGGTCATCACCAACTACCAGTGGAATCAGCCGCCCAGTGGGGCCCCGGTCAACGGTCCTGGGGGTGGCGCCATTCTGCGTTTCCAGCTGGTGGACACAGAAACCGCCTCTTACGCCTTCAACTACAAGGTGGCGTTTCCCAACAAGAGCATCGGGCAGACGACGACCACCATGAGCTACACCCTCACCGGCTGGCAAGACATGGGCGCCGTCGTCCCGGTGCTGGGCCGATTTGGTCTGTATTACTCGTTCACCTACGACAACCAGGTCGGCTCCCCCAAAAAGGGAGCCACGACGAATGACTTCAGCTACGCACTCTCCCTGGCCGAGACCTGGCTGCCCGCCAACACGCCCGTGCTTGGGAACTTCACGACCTTTCTCGAGTTCTCCGGCACCACGCCGCTCGACGGCACCAACATCAGCACCATCCTCAGCCTGACCCCCGGCATCCGCTTCTGGTTCATCCCGAAGAACTCCCTCATGTTCGGCATCGACTTTCCGCTCACCAGCAACCCGGCGTACTCCATTGCCTACCGTCTGACCTACATCCTGAACTTCTAGTTGTGGGAGGGCTTCACATGGAACTCAGCGCACGCAACCAGCTCAAGGGAAAGGTGAAGTCCGTGAAAACCGACGGACTGACGGCAGAAGTCATCATGGATGTCGGGGGGAACGAGTTGGTGTCCACCATCACCAGGGCTTCGGCGGAGAAACTCGGCCTCAAGGCAGGGGACGCGGTGACGGTCATCATCAAGGCAAGTGAGGTCCTGGTTGCGAAGTAGGCCTTGGGCCTTCCGGTGGTCGTTCCTCCTGGGGCTGGCTCTTCTGCCCACCGGGACGGTCGCGCTCGAGGCGTCGCCGGCGCCCTCCGTCCGGGTGGACGGTTCGCTTCCCAAGACGGGCACCGTCAGCGTGGCTGAACTCGAGCGGCTCGGACCGGTGACGCTGGCTTGGACTGCCCATGGCGAAACCCACCAGGTGAAGGGGGTCCGCGTTGACAACGTGCTGGCTCACTTCGGCTTCACGCCCGGGCCGATGGGGAAGGACGTCCCGTTGTCGCAGAAGGTGAAGGGCTACCGCCAAGTGCTGGTGGCCACCGCCCGCGACGGCTTCCAGGCCGTCTTCAGCTGCGCGGAGGTGTCGGAGGGCATGGGCCAAACGGTGGCCCTGCTGGCCTGGGAGGTCGACGGAAAGCCGCTCACCTCCGACGTCGGGCCCTTTCGCCTGGTGGTGCTGACAGACGGCATGCCGTCCCGGTCGATTCGCCAACTCGAGCGACTTCGCGTGCTCGACGCTCCTGGTTGACTGCTGCGGGCACTCCCCGGAGAGGCCCGGCCTCTGCGGGGCCTGCCCGAAACCCTCTCACGTAGGCAGGCGGCCTGGGCGGCACGTCCCATCGACCCGGGGCGCCTTCCGCGTTAGGAGAGCCGCTCACCCCACCCTGTCAGCCCCCCCCTTTCCATGCCCCACGCCAGTCACTTGCTCATGGCTGTCCTCGCCACGGCCCTCGCCGATGGCGGCAGCCCCGCCCTCATCGACGGCGGCACCCCGTCCCCCTCCACCGGTGCCACGCCGGCTGCGGCCGTTGATGGCACGTCGGCCCCCGCCATGCGTGCCATGCCGGCCCCAGCCACTGGCAGCAGCTCAGGTCCCGTCATCCGTGCCGTGCCGGCACCAGCCATCGGCGAGCACCAGACGGTCATTCCGCTGGAGAAGTTCAAGGTCTTCACCCAGGACTCGGGACCGGTCAACTACTACGAGGTGGTGAGTGAAGGGGATACCCGGATGATTCGGGGCGTGTACACCCCGCCCTTGGGAAACGTCGTCCTCTACGCGGAAACCCCGGACAAGGCCTGGCACACGGTCAAGCAGGTGAGCTGGCGCTGGCGTGTCCACGCCCTCCCCAAGGACTCGAACGACTGTGGGCCGGGCTTCTCCGACAACGCCGCCTCCGTCTTTCTCGCCTTCAAGGCAGGCATCAAAATCATGGTCATCAAGTACGCGTGGAGCACCCTGGGGACCCCTGGCACTTCCTGCGTGTCGTCCCGCGGGTGGTTTTTCGACCGGGACACCATCCTTCTGCGGACCGGCGGTCCGCTCAACGTCTGGGAAACCGTCGAAGTCGACCCGAGAGCTGAGTTCGTCAAGCACTACGGAGGCAAGCTGCAGGACGTCCCGGACTTCGTTGGTCTCGGCCTCATGACGGACGGCGACAACTCCCAGTCACCCGCCGAAGGCGACTACGCGGACTTCATTGTCCGCTGGTAAGCGGCCGCACCGCTGACGCCGAGACGCTTCCTGCGCCTGGCCGGCATCCGCCCGCTCGGTCCGCCCCAGCCGTCATACGGACGACGGGGTGGACGCTTCCGGACGGGTCTGCCGGCGGCGCTTCCGGCGGTCCAAGTGCCCGTTTCACCCGCTGGCGCACCCGCTCGCGGACGTAGTGTGCTGCCAGGGCTGCAGTGTCGATGGGGTACTTCCAGCCCAGCGAGCTCCGCATGTAGCAGTACACCGTGCAGCCGGTGCAGAAGGCATGCGTCCCTTGCGTCCGCCTGGCGTCCTGTACCGCCGGGTGCTTGGTGTAAACGTCATAGAGGTTGTTCTCGATGGGGATGCCCGCCTGCCGGAAGTGGTAGCAAGGCAGCCACAGCCGGTTGTCCGGCGAGAGGACGACGCTGGACGTCACTGCGCGGCAGATGGGTGCAGCCGGGTCGTTTCCGCCCGATGCGATGAGGCGAAGCTGGGCCCTGTCGACGATGACGTCCCGTTGCCCGACGTACTGGTGGAGTTCTTGTGCCCTCTCCGGGGCGAGGCCGCCGTTGCCGAAGAAGGAGAAGCAGGGGTTGAGGAAGAGGATGGCCCGCTGCTGCCTTGCAAAGCGAACCATCTCGTCGACGCGGTCCACGGACTCATCCGTCACCACGTGCGAGAGGAAGAGGTCCTGCTTCAGGTGGCGCGCGAGGCGGAGGGCTTCCATCACCAATTGGAAGGAGGGCGTGGCCCGGATGCGGTCGTGTTCGGCAGCGTCCGGGGATTCGACGGAGAACAAGAGCGCGTCAACCTTTCCCGCCAGCGCCTTCGCAAACTTCGGGTACAGCATGCCGTTGGTGGTGAGGGTGGTCCGGAGGCGGCTTCGCTTGGCCAGCGTCAGTAGCCCGATGACGTGCCTATAGAGGAGAGGCTCTCCCCCCGTGACGTCGAGCAGGCGCACGCCCAGCCGCTTGAGGTCCCGCAGGTTGGCCACCAGCTGCGCGGGACTCGGCTCGCGGTCCGGCCTGCCAGCGTTGGTATGCGGAATATTGCAGAAGACGCACCGCTGGTTGCAGCGCAGCGTGACGTAGTAGTTGCAGATTAACGGCATGAAGTCCGGCAGCCCTTTTTACGCCTGGCCGCAGCCAGTCCGTGCCTCCGCACAAGCGGCTGGTTCCCCTCGTGTCGCCGTTGAAGAGGTGGGCCTGGCATTTAGCCGCTGCGGGTGAGCTTCACCCTAGGCCCCCAGCTGCGCCGGCACGTCCGCGATCATGAAGTGCCCCAAGAAAAATCGGTTCGCATTTAAGGCAAGCATCGCTCCCTTGCGACGACGCACCCATCTGCAGCGCTGGGTGTGAAGAAGGCTCACTTCTCGGGTCAACGTGCAGCTGTTTCGTCCACCGGCGCGCCTTGGGTCCAACGCAACCCGGCCACGCGCACGGGTGCCCGGCCTGTACCAGGCAGGGCGCTCAATGCGATAGGAGGATGAGGGCAAACCCGGGAAGTCCGAAGGTGGAGGCTGTTTGAGGAGTTACGTCATGGGAATTCCCGGCCACGTTGCAGCCACGGCCCTGATGACCCTCTTGGTCGCGTGTGGCGGGACGCAGGCCTCGACTGTTCCGGGCGCGCCGAGCGGCGTGTCGGCGACGGTGGGCATCCGGACTGCCAGCCTGACTTGGACAGCGCCCGCCTCCAATGGCGGGAGCCCCCTTCTTTCCTACCGAATCAGCGTCTCCCCAGCGACGCCGGCCGCTGTCATCACCGTCACCGGGACGACGGCGTCGGTGACAGGTCTCGCCAACGGCGTGACATATATTTTTTCGGTTTCGGCCACCAACGCGGTCGGGGCGGGGCCGGCTGCGGCCAGTGGCCCCGTCGCGACGCCGGACGTCCCCGGCGCACCCACCGACGTCCTCGCTGTCGCCGACAACCAGTCTGCGTCCCTTTCCTGGGTGGCGCCCACCTCCACGGGCGGTAGTCCCATCACCGGCTACAGCATTGCTGTCAGCCCCCCGGCCTCTGGGGCGGCCATCGCCTTCAGCGGCACGACAGCCGTGGTCACGGCCCTCAGCAACGGGACCAGCTACACCTTCACCGTATCGGCCGTGAATGCAGTCGGGATGGGGCCGGCAAGCGCGGCTTCGGCACCGGTGACGCCGAGCGCGCCGACCGGGCCGCCGACGAACCTCGTCTATTCAAGCAACCCCGCAAGCTACCCAGTGGGGGTGGCCATCCCGGCGAACCTGCCGAGTAGCAGTGGCGGAGCCGTGTCCTCCTATTCCGTCTCGCCCGCGCTGCCCGTGGGGCTTAGCCTCAACCCGGTGACGGGCGCCATCCGTGGCGTCCCTACGGCGACCGCTGCCACGGTGACCTACGTCGTCACGGCGAGCAATTCTCTCGGAAGCACGACGGCGTCCGTCGCCATCACCGTCAGCGCCCAGGGGATGTTCCCGTTGCGCATTGCTACGAGCAAGAATTACGTCGTCGATGCGACGGGGAAGCCGTTCCTTATGCAGGGCGATGCGGCCTGGTCAGCCATCGCCCAGCTCAGCGAGGCGGATGCGCTCGCCTACCTGAATGACCGACAGAGCCGCGGCTTTAACACCATCTTGGTCAACCTGGTGGAGCACTCCTTCACCTCGCACATCCCCAACTGGGCGAATGCGAACGGCGACATCCCGTTCACCGGGCGCGTGTCCGGAAACTGCCCCAGCACCGAAGGGACGTCGTACTGCAATGACATGTCGACGCCGAACAACGCCTACTTCAATCACGTCGATTGGTTTCTGCAGCAGGCGCTCAGCCGGAACATGCTGGTGCTGCTGGCGCCAGCATACGTGGGTTACGCAGGACCGGCAGGGACGGACGGGTGGTTCAACGACATGGCGGCGACCGGAAATGCAGGGCTCACCGCATATGGCACGTACATCGGCACCCGGTACAACGCCACGGCGTACCCCAACATCATCTGGGTCAACGGGTGTGACTACACGCCGAAGAATTCCTCAGAGCTGCTCATGGTGACGAGCATCGTCAACGGCATCAAGACCGGGGGTGGCACCCAGCTGATGACGGCGCACTGGGGAGGCGAGCCGAGCTTCCCCGGGTACGGGGTGTCCCCGCACCCGAGCTGGCTCGACATCGACACGGTCTACGTCGAATCGCCTCCACACAACTACCAGTTCACCGTCCAGGGCTTCACGGCGGACCACGGCGTGCGCCCCCTCTTCTGGATTGAGGGCTATTACGAGAATGAGCACGCCTCGACGCCGCTGCAGCTCCGGTCGGACATGTACCAGCCGATGCTGTCCGGGGAATTCGGCTTCGTCTTCGGCATCAACCCGGTGTGGAACTTCTGGACGTCGACCGACGCCAACCAGCAATACAATTCGTATTCCAACGACGGCAAGTACACCGGCTGGAAAGCAGCTCTTGGAAGCCCCGGTGGCAAGAACGCGATGCTGGCGACCCAGTTTTTCGCGCCGCTCGACTGGATGGACCTGGTGCCCGATAACCCGAGCGGCAACAAGAACCTCCTGCTCTCCGGCTTCGGCTCGGACGGTTCCGACAACTACGTCCTTGGGGCGGTGACCCCGGACGGGCACTTGGGCCTGGCGTACTTCACATTTTCGACGAATGTCACGGTGGACATGACCAAAATGGCGGGCACGACACGGGCCCAGTGGTTCGACCCCTCCAGTGGGACCTACGCTTCGGTTTCGGGAAGCCCATTCCCCAACACCGGAACCGCAACCTTCATGCCGCCGGGGAAAACGTCAGACAACTCCCTGGACTGGGTCCTGCTGTTGCAGTCGCCCTGATTGCCAGTGCAGACAGCCAGGCGAGGGTTGCGGCCCCGGCCAGGCGTCAATTCATCTTCCGGTAGCCGGAGTTGGTGATGGCCACCGAGATTCCAGCCGATTTGGCGGCGAGGTTAATATTGGCCGGGTAGGTGGTGCCGTCGTTGAGAGAGCCGAGCTGCGCATCCATGGTGACGGGGCTGGAGGGTTGGCCAAGGTAGCTACTGACGTTGAAGCCGAGCAGCTTGTTGCTGGTGACATCCAGCGAAATGGCCAGGAAGTCGCCCGGGAGCCGGTAGTCGCGGAAGACGAGGCGGACGACTTTGCCGGGCTGCAGAATCTCGATGGCCACCTTGCCGGCGTCCTTGCACCGCTGGAGGAGGAGCGGGTCCGGCGGCACGTAGGTTTTCACGAGCGCCACCGCCTGCTTCATGGTGTCGCTCAGCTCGGCCTTCTTCGATGCGATGATTTTGCCACGCAGCCCGGGCTTCGAAGCGGGCGGTGGCGTCGCGGAGAGCGGCACCTTCTGCAGATTCCCGTCGGCGCCGTAGTAGCAAGTGTTCTGCGTGCGGGACTTCTCCTCGCCGTTGAGGCTGACCGCCGTTGTCTCAATCCACTGGTAGGTGCGCAGGTTCTGCTGGCTCACCGCGAGCGACCGTTTGATGGCGGCAATGCGCTCGCCGAGGCCGCCGTCGCCGGCTGCCGCCGGCTGCGCCCGGCTGGAGCTGCTACCCAGGACACCGACGACGGCCACCAGCAAGAGACACCCTCTCATCGTCATGGAGCACCTTCGCGTGGAGAACATGGAACCGCGACAACGGCGCGCGACAGTAGGCCGTGGCGCAGCGGGTCGTCCACGCCAAGCAGCATGCGGGCTGTACTGTGGAGCGCCCGTCCTGTTTCCGCCCCCGCGGGACCCCGAAGGGTGGCACGCGCCCCTGAGGGGCCTTGGGTGTGCCCGGCCGTCCAGCGTAGGGTTAGGCGGCGTGTCCGGGGGTTTGGCCTCATGTACGACCACATCGGCTTGAAGGTGAAGTCCCTGGAGGCGAGCGTCCGCTTCTACCGGGCCGCGCTGGGGACGCTTGGCCACGTGCTCCACTCTCAGGACGAGACGAGTGCCAGCTTCGGGCCGCCCGGGGAGCCTGGCTTCTGGCTGTACCTCGCCAAGGGCCCGGTGGGTCCGGGCATCCACGTCGCCTTTCGCGCCCCGGAACGCTCGGCCGTCGACCGGTTCTTCAGGGTGGGCGTGGAGGCAGGGGGCCGCGTCCACGGGGCACCCGGCGTGCGCTCGGACTACGGGCCGCATTACTACGCGGCCTTCCTTCTGGACCCGGACGGCAACAACGTCGAGGCCCTCTCTCTCCGCTCCTGACAGGCGAAGCCCGCCTCAGCTTTCCATGCTGGGCGGGACGGGACCTGCCTGTGCCTTGGCATCCAGGAGTGTCTTCTCGGACACGTCAGCCCGAGAGCGCCGCGGGGCGTAGGTGCGGCAGCCGCTGCAGCGCCGAGCGTGCGGCATGGTATCCGCACATGCCGTGCACGCCACCGCCCGGGGGGCTACTGGCCGAGCAGATGAAAAGCTGCGGGTGGGGCGTCGTGTAGGGGTTGAAGCGCGCCACGGGGCGGGTGAACAGCTGGCCCATGTCCGCCACCCCACCGGTGATGGCGCCGCCCACGTAGTTGGCGTTGTAGCGCTCGAGGTCCGCCGGGGCGGTGACGTGACGGGCCAGAATCCGGCTTCTAAAGCCCGGCGCGAAGCGCTCCACCTGCGACTCAACGGCGTCCGTCATGTCCTGCGTGGAACCGGCCGGCACGTGACAGTAGGCCCAGCCGGTGTGCTTGCCCGAGGGCGCCCGCGTCCCGTCTATCTCACTCTGCTGGCACAGGAGGACGAAGGGCCGCGCCGGGTGCTCGCCGCGCCAGACGGCGGCCTCCGAGGCTGCAATCTCCTCCAGCGTCCCGCCCAGGTGGACGGTGGAGGCCTGCAGGCAGCGGGCGTCCTTCCAGGGGATGGAGCCGTCCAGGGCCCAGTCCAGCTTGAAGGCGCCCGGGCCATAGCGGTAGCGGCGCAGCCGGCGCACGTAGCGGTGCGGGAGGACGGGCCAGGCAATGGCGGCCAGCTGCGCCGGACTCGTGTCAAAAAGGTATGCCCGCGCCGGCGGGAGGTCCGCCAGCGTGCGGACTTGCCTGCCAGTTTCAATGCTTGCACCGAGAGAGCGCAGCAGGCTGGCCAGGGCCCGGGCGATGGCCTCTGAGCCGCCGGCGGCCACCGGCCACTCCTCGGTGTGCGCCGTGACGAGAAAGAGGAGGGCCACGGCCCCGGTCAGTAGCTTCTCCAGCGGCAGAATGGCATGCGAGGCGCACCCGGCCACCAGCGCTCGCGCCCGCGCGCCCTGGAAGCGCCGGGCCAGCCTGGTGGCGGAGGCAACGCCCTGAAGCCCGAAGCGCAGCATGAGTCCCGGGTGGTGGGGAATCCCGAGGGGGGCAAGGACATCCTCGAGAAGGGCTTGGGGCTGGCCGAGGTAGGGGGCCACCAGCCGCCGGTAACTGTCCGCGTCACCGCCCAGCTCCGCACAGGTGGCGTCCAGCGAACGTGGCAACAGCACCGCCGTCCCATCGTCCAGCGGGTGGGCCAGCGACGCCGCGGGACGAATCCACCGCAGGCCATGCGCGTCCAGTGGCAGCTGCCGCAGGTAGGGGGAGAGGATGGCCATCGGGTGGACGGCCGAGCAGACGTCGTGGGCGAAGCCCGGCAGGGTGAGGGCGGCCGTGCGCAGCCCGCCCCCGACGCTGGCTTTCGCCTCCAGAAGCAGGACGGAGGCGCCGGCGCGGGCGAGGAAGACGCCGGCTGCAAGCCCGTTGGGACCCGAGCCGACGATGACGACGTCCGGCGGCGTCACGCCGCGGCCCAGGGCTGACGCTGGCGCAGCTCCCCCACCTCCAGCGTGCCGGCCTCCAAGAGCCCTGTCTTCGCGTCCAGAATGCGGAATGCCAGGGTGGAGCGGCCCAGGGGTTGCGACTCGACGAAGATGCAGCGGAGCTCCCCCGCCTCGAAGCCGCACTGCGCCTGCACCGCGCGCAACAAGTCCTCGCGGTGCAGGTGCCCGTCCCCGAAGTTCCAGCCCAGCACCAGCCCGGCCACCACTTCCCCCTCGACATATTCATAGTCCTCGAAGCGCTCCACGGCGCGCGGCAGCAGCAGCGGCAGCGCGCGCCCGTGCAGATGCATGAGGCGGAAGCTGAGGACCTTTCCAAACAGGCCCACCGAGGTGGGCTTGTCATAGAAGCGCGCCAGCTGGTCAAACACCCACGGCGCGCTCTTCGTCAGCTTGTCCAGCTTCCGGTAGCTGTCGCCGCGGAACAGCCAGACGCCGTAGGCCCAGTTCCCGGCGTAGTAGCGCATGGCCAACAGGAAGGAGACGCGGTGCGGGAAGAGGTTTCCCGCCAAGGGCAGGGCGACCAGCATGAGGAGGAGGAAGGCGACCAACCAGGGCGGGCCCAACGCACCAAGGGTGACGTCCGGGTGCGCCCAGAAGAGCGCGAAGGCTCCATACACCACCATGAAGTTCCACTCGATGGGGACGCCCATCGGCACGTTGCTGGTGATGTAGAGGTGAAGCATCAGCATGAGCACCATCCCCACCACCAGCGACGGGCCGCCCGGCGACAGAAGGAGGATGATGGGGACGCCCAGCTCCAGCGCCGTGCCGGCGTGCGCCATCCACTCCGCCAGCCGGGATGGCCGGAGGTCGTCGGGATAGCGCTGGTACATGCGCTTGCGCAGCCATGGGAAACGCAGGACAGGGCTGTTGCTCGTCATGACGCAGACGACGGCCGGGAAGTGGTGATTCAGCTTCGAGAAGCCCGCCCAGAACCACAGCGCTAGCTGCACCGCCTTGGCGCCGGCAATCCACGGCGTGGCGAAGGCGAAGCACACCGTCATCGTCCAGTAGTGCTCGGCCCGCAGCGCGAGAAACAGCGTCCGGTCGACGAGGCCCAAGAGCGGCACCAGCACCACCACCGGGCCGAGGAGGGACCAGGTGAGCGCTGGAGCCACCAACGCCCGCACCAGGGCGACGAGGAGCGCCGCGTACAGCCCCACGTCCAGCCAACTCCGCCGCGTGCCACCCAACAGCGGCAGGGCAGGGAAGAGGGGCAGCTTCGTGGTGCCCGGCCTCAGGAAGTAGAGGAAGCCGCCGAACGGCGGGAAGTAGCGGCCGGTAAGGGGTCCGCTTCCGCACCCGAGGCCAAGTCCCTCGAAAAGCATGCTCCACAGAATGGCCTTCTGGAAGGCAACCGGCGCGAGCCACCACGAAGAGAGGGAGGCCAGCCCTCCAAGTCCCGGGGTGAAGCCGCAGAAGAAGACCCAGGCGCCGATGTAGAGGAGGACCTTCACGGCGTGGATGGCGTAGGCCCCGACGGGCGTCCCGTACCCCTGCAGGGCCCAGGCCTGGCAAACCATGCGCCCCCGCTCCGGCAGCGGCTTCTCCGCCCAGAGGAGCGGGTCATACGGTGGAGGTGTCGGCTGGAGCAGTTTCACGGGCGCACCTCAAACCGGCGGGCCCGCGGCACGCTAGTCCAGCGCCGACCGGCCGTCTGACGTCGCTAGCCAGCGAAGTCCCGTCGCCGCGCGGCGTCACGCCTTGCCCTGGAGCGGGAGGCGCCCCACGGGACGCCTGTCGCCTAGGCGCCCTCTCCTAGGCGTCGGAGGGTTGCAGAGGGCCCAGGTGCGAGCTATCTATAGATATAGCTGTTCGACACATCTCCTGGAGGTACGGCATGCACGAGCGACATTGGGAGTGGGAGCGCCATTTCATGGGCCCGAGCTTTCGTGGGCGGCGACAGGGAGGGCGCCCGGACTTCTGGGACGTCTTCGGTGGGCCGCCGCCCCGGGCAGACCGCGGCGCCGTGCGGTACCTCGTCCTCGACGCCATCCAAAAGCAACCCCGCCACGGCTACGAGATTATGCAGGCCATCGAGGAGCGGAGCGGCCGGACGTACCGCCCCAGCCCGGGCGTCATCTACCCCACCTTGCAGCTGTTGGAGGAACTCGGCCACGCACGCGTCGAGGAGCACGAGGGGCGGAAGGTGTACGCCATCACCGCGGACGGGAAGCGAGACCTCGAGGAGCACCGCGACGAGGTGGATGATTTCTATGAAAGGTCTGGAGCGTCCAGCTGGGAGGAGTACGCCGAGGAGCTGGGGGACCTCATCAAGCACGCCACCCGCCTCTTCAAGGTCTTCCGCCACGCCGCGCGCCACGGAAGGCTGAGCCCGGCCATCATGAAGAAGGTCCGCGTGGTGCTGGACGAGGCGCTGGCGAAAATAGAAGCGTTGGTGGACACGGACAGAAGCTGACCCCTGGGGGGTCACCCCCTCCTTGGGCAAAGCTGCTGGGCCCCAGCGGGAGGGCCCGTGCCATGCTCGCCCCGCATGCGCGCATGTGGAGACACGGCATGACGTTCAGCGCCCCGGCCCCCGTGCGGTGGTTCGTGCGTGGAGACGTCGACGGCTTCTTCGGCCTTGCGCTCGACAACCTCGTCCAGCTCCTCGTCTTGTCCGCCCTCTGCCGCACCGTCCTCGGCTTTCCGGACGCGCTGGTGTTTGGCCGGGTGCTGCCGGGGGCGGCCGTCTCGCTGGTGGTGGGCAACGTCTTCTACGCCTGGCAGGCCATGCGCCTTGGCCGCAGCACCGGGCGCTCGGACGTCTGCGCGCTGCCGTACGGCATCAACACGGTGTCGCTGTTCGCCTACGTCTTCCTCGTCATGCTGCCGGCCAAGCTGGCGGCCCAGGCCGCGGGGGAAGCGGACCCATCCCGTATTGCGTGGCACGCGGGCCTGGTGGCCTGTTTCGGTTCCGGCATGATTGAGCTTCTGGGCAGCACCGTGGCCGAGCGCATCCGAAAGTCCACCCCACGCGCGGCGCTCCTCTCCACGCTGGCAGGAATCGCCCTCACCTTCATCTCGATTGGCTTCCTCTTTCGCACCTACAGCCGGCCCGTCATCGGCCTCGGCACGCTGGCCGTCATCTTCCTCGTCTACTTTGGCCGCGTCTCCTTCCGGGGAGGGTTGCCCGGGGGCTTCGTCGCAGTAGCGCTCGGCGCGGCTTTCGCGTGGGCGACGGGCCTGGCCCCGACGGGCCCGGCGCCCGCGCCGCCGGCGCTGCACCTGCCGCTTCCCGTCCTCGGCGAGCTCCTCACCGCGTTGTCCGGGCACTACCTCCTTGGCTACTTCTCCGTCATCCTGCCCATGGGCCTTTTCGCCACCATCGGTTCCCTTCAAAATATTGAATCGGCGCGCGCCGCCGGCGACGTGTACCCCGTCCGGAGCTCGCTCGCGGTGAATGGCATCGGGACGCTGGCTGCCTGTGCATTCGGCTCGTGCTTCCCCACGACCCTCTACATTGGCCACCCAGGCTGGAAAGCCATGGGGGCGCGCGCCGGGTATTCAGTGCTGAACGGCGCTTTCATGAGCGTCATCTGCTTCACCGGGACGGTGGGGTGGATTGCCTGGGCCGTCCCCATCGACGCCGGGATGGCGATTGTCCTGTGGATTGGCATCGTCATCGCCGCCCAAGCCTTCCAGGCGACGCCGCCCCGGCACGCGCCGGCCGTGGTGGTGGGCCTCCTCCCCAGCATTGCAGGCTGGGGCGCCTACATGGCCAAGGCCGGACTGCACGCGGCCGGCGTGGGAGAACCGAACGGGCCGCCCTTCTCCCCGCAGCTGCTCGGCGTCTTCGAGCGCTCGGACATCTGGCTCGACGGTGCGCTCCGGCTGGAACAGGGCTTCATCCTCAGCAGCATGCTGCTGGCGGCTGCCACGGTGGCAGTCATTGAACGGCGCTTCGTCGAGGCGGGCGCCTGGTGCCTGGGCGGAGCGGCCCTGTCGGCCGTAGGGCTGCTCCACTCCTACCGCTGGGCGCCGGCGGACACCGTCCTGTCCCTGACGCCGGCCTGGCCCTGGGCGGCGGGCTACACCGTCATGGCGGCGGTGTTTCTCCTCGCGCGGTGGGTGACGGTGCCCAGGGCGGACCTCCCGGACGACGCGTGAGGGAGAGAGCGGCCGCTTCGGGCCCCCGGGGCAAAAACACAAGGGTGAGTCGTTGGATGACTGTCCCCGCCCGGGACGAACCCCTCAGTGCCCCGCTGGGGCCGCCGACAAGACGGCCTCCTGCTTCCGCCCGGAGCTCACACAGGGGCTACGGGAAGTGTCTCGAATGCTGGGCAAAGGCGCCCCCCACGCAAAGTCCCGCGCGTGCCCTGCGCACAGGGAGGAGTCGTTGGGCTACCCTCTGGCGCCGTCCAAAAAAGGGAGACTCCCGAATGGGCACGACGCGAAGAAAGCTTCTGCAAGCGGCGGGGGCAGCTGCTGCGGCGACCCTCCTTCCCGGGCGGGGAGCGACGGCTACTGGAGAGACGAAAGGCACGGTGTCTACCCGTGCGCTAACGTACTGCATGCTGCGGACCCCAGCCGGCGCGAGCCTTGGGGTGAAGCAGGGCGAGCGCATTCTCGACGTGGGCAAGGCAGGGGTGCTGCTGCGGGTGGCCGTCCCGGGAACGACGGAGGACGTCATCGCCGGGCGAAACCTACCGGGGCTACACGCCGTCCTGGCGGGGGCGGACTCGCTGAAGGGGGCCTTCGTCTCGGAGGGCGCGGCCGTGTTTGGCCCGTGTATGACCGCGCCGCAGAAAATCATCATGCTGGGCTACAACTACAGGCGACACGCGCAGGAGGCGGGGGTGCCCATCCCAAAGGCGCCCGTCCTCTTCAACAAGTACAACAACGCGCTTTCCGGGCACGGGGGAAAGGTGAAGCTACCCACCCAGGTTGCCTCCAAGTTCGACTACGAGGTCGAGCTGCAAGTCGTCATCGGGAAGACGGCCCAGAAGGTGACTGAGGCCGAGGCGCTGAGCTACGTGTTTGGCTACGCCACCGGGAATGACTTCTCGGCGCGGGACCTCCAGTTCCGCGACGGAAAGGCCTCCCAATTCATGCTGGGCAAGACGTCCGACGGCTTTCTGCCGGTGGGCCCGTGGCTGGTGGGCGCCGACCTGGTGGGAGACCCCCAGAAGCTGGCGCTGGAATGCCGCGTCAACGGCGAGCAGCGCCAGTCGTCCAACACCAGCGACATGATTTTTTCCTGTGCCCAAATCATCAGTTACGTCTCGCGGGTTTTCACTCTTCTCCCGGGGGACCTCATCTCGACGGGGACTCCCGAGGGCGTCATTGCGGGGAAGCCCGAGGCGCAGCAAGTCTGGCTCAAGCCCGGGGACAAGGTGGCCTGCAGCGTGGAGAAGCTGGGCGAGTTGAGATTCGAACTCGTTGCCGGATGAGCCGCCCGATGGCTGTTCCCCCCCCGGTGCTCGTGCCTGGCGCCAGTCCAGCCTAAGGCCGTCGACATGCGCACCCAAGGGGGGAGGGGGTGACGCCTTAACTGACGCGTCGCGCGCAGGAAGTGACGCTGGCTGCCATGGCCGAACGTTCCTCCGCGGGGGTCGGGTGGCCGACTTGGTGTCCGGGCGCCTTCCAAAAAAAGAGAGCCCGCGCCTGGTCCGCGCGCGGGCCCTCCCCCAACCTGTCACGTCTTCAGCTGCAGCTGCGGCAGGGCGCCCTCGCCGAGGACGAGGTGCACCTGGCCCACCTTGGCCGCCAGCTCCTTGTACGCCTCCAGCTCCTTGAGGCGGACGACGAGCGGGTTCTCGGCCAGGACCTTGGCCGTCTGCGCCATGGAGCGCGTGGCCGCCGTCTCCTCCCGCCGGAAGATGACGTTGGCCTCCGCCTCCTTCTGTGCCTCGATGACCCGGTTGAGCAGCGTCTTCATCTCGCCCGGGAGGACGAGGTCCTTCACGCCGAGGTCCAGCAGCTCCAGCCCGACGGTGGCCGCACGCTGCGCCACGGTGGGCGCCAGGTGCAGTCCCAGCTGCTCGCGCGCTGCGAGCAGCTCGTCCAGCGTGCGCGTGGAGACGGCCTCGCGGGCGGCCAGCTGCACCGCCACGTAGAGGACCTCGTCCGGCGCGCGCGCCACCGTCGCCAGCCGACGCGGGTCGGCGACCCGCCAGGCCGCGCTGAGGTTCAGGCGCAGGGACACCCGGTCCTTGGTCATCACCTCCTGGCCGTTGACGGCGAGCTGGTGCTCCCGCAGGTCGATGACCGCCAGGTTGACCTTGCGTCGCACCGTCCAGGCGGCATGACGGCCCGGGCCGAGGACGGCGTCGAGCGCGCCGTCGACATAACGGACCACGGTGGTGCCCTCGGCAGCCGTCGCCTCGACGTAGTCGGTTGCCGGCACCAGGGCCTTGACCTCGTCGCGCAGTGGCTCGGCGGCCACCCCGGAGACGTCGATGACCTCGACGGTCACGCTCGGGTCGACGGTCCAGACCTGACGCTCGCCGCTCTGCAGCCACTTCACCGGGCGGCCCTTCCGGCTGACCACGGCCCGCTCGTCCGGCGCCAGCGTCAGCCGGCGAAGGTCGCTCGCCGGCACCTGGGCCAGGGCCTCGGCACGGAGGTCGGCCACCAGCGCGTCGGTGTCGAAGCGCTCGACCTCCGCCTCACTCCAGAACGGAACCCGCAGCCGGTGACGGCCCGGACTCAGGTAGCGCACCGGCTTGCCGTCCACGTAGACGAGGACGCGCTCCTTCAGGGAAATGTCGATTCGCATGGTCAACCTCCTCCTTTCGTCTGCTGTTTTGCTTCGGGTGAAGTCTGGGTACGGCAAAAAAAGTGAGGCGCCGGCCCCTCACGGGCCGCTGCATTTGTCCCCCTCCGGCAGGGTCTGTCGGCGCGCGCCGGGGCGGCTGCTTCGCGGGCCCGGGAGGCACTCGGACGCAAGACGTCTGCGGCAGCGTCTTCCGGGATGGGGAGGCAGCGGCAAACCCGTCGCGGGCCGGCGTCACCGTCCGGCCAGATGCAGCGCCGGCTCGCGACCGGCGCCTCGGGAGTCTTGCGACCCCCGTGCTGAGTTAAGGGATTTGAACCCTCGCCTCTGGATTCCAAGTCCAGTGCTCTACCAAAGAGCTTTGTCGAGTCCGTCCACGGCCGGTCTCATTGCCGAGCGGAGCCCGAGGCGCGGAACGCGCGCGAGCGACGCCCGGAGAGGACATCCAGTTTCTAGGGAGCCAAGCTCCCAGACCGGAGGTTCTCCGGGCGGCCCCGCGACGCCGCATGGGCGCACCGCCATATTCTTGTAAAGCCAAAAAGAAGAAGGCCGGGTTCCTTTGTCGGGAACCCGGCCTCCGGTAAAGGGCGCGCGTTGGCGTGAACGCCTAGCGACTGCCTCCCGGAGGTGAGGTCACGACGCCCAGACCGAGGCCGGACCTGCGCAAGCAATGGCTTGCGAGGAATGAATCTATTGGGCTTTGGCGGTTGGTCTTGAGTTTCACGACGGGCCTCGAAAAGAAGAAGGCGCGCTCATAAGCCTCTTTTGGAAACATGTCAAACCGCCCCTGGTGTCGTCGCCCGGCGCGACTTGGGGCACGGCGCGAGCAACGTTTCGTTCCGAGAAGCGTCCGCGCGGCGAGACTGGCGAATCCTTTTCTTGCCATCGAAAGATGCGCCTCAGCGGCTCCAAGGGCCCGCGCTTGACTCGCCCACGGTGACGGGAATACCTTGCTTCAAGCAAAAGGAAGTCGGAGCGAGCCGATGATGACCACGCGATTTCAAGCACCAAGAGGAGAGACCGCCGCGAGGGCCAGCGCCCATCGACCGGCGTCCATCCGCTCGTGTGCGTGGGCCTCATCCCTTGCCGCCCGAGTCGTTTCCCTGCCCGAAGAGAATCCGGGCAGAAGCGTTCGAGGCGCACCCGACTTCGTGAATCGCTAATCCAACAGAAGGATTGGCGCTCACGAGGCCGGGTGACCCAGCAGGGGTCCCCGGCCTCTCGTATTTGGGCTCCCCGCACACTTTAGGCCGCGCGCTGGGCGCGAGCGGGTCTCCAAAACCTGCTTCGGAAGGTTCAATCCCTTCGCGGCCTGCCATGCCCCCGGAGCTCGGTTGGTCGAGCATCGGTTTCGTAAACCGAAGGTCAGGGTTCGATTCCCTGTAGGGGCTCTTTCAGCCGTTGGCGTTCTCTGAAATTCAAGAATAGCAGCGACAGTGGGGCCACCCGTCCGTCCAACGCCGGACGGGCCGGCCCAACTGGGGTCTTTAGCTCAAGGGTAGAGCTGTCGGTTCTTAACCGGCTGGAGAGGGTTCGATCCCCTCAGGACCCACTTTGGATGGGATGTGACCAAGGGTGGTCCACCGTGCCGTAACCGCGGCGTCCTCCGGGACACTGGTGAGTTCAATCCTCACCCCATCCATTCTGCGGGCGTAGCTCAACGGCTAGAGCATCGGTCTTCCAAACCGACGATGAGGGTTCGACCCCCTCCTCCCGCTTCAGTGGGGCGTCGGCCAACTGGCAGGCCACTGGGCTCTGAACCCAGGAATGAGGGTTCGACTCCTTCCGCCCCAGCTCACTCCGGCATCGCCTAACGGCAGGACGGCCGTCTTTGAAGCGGCCCATCGGGGTTCGAATCCCTGTGCCGGAACAAGGAGGCAACCTTGACCGGTAGCTCAGCGGAAGAGCGGCGGGCCGTTAACCCGCGTCTGCGCAGGTTCGAGTCCTGCCCGGTCAGTTCCAGGGCGCGCACCATGAGGAGAAGGGCAGGCGTCGGCTGCCCAACAGCAGAGGGTCACGGCGCCGTCGGCCAACGGGCAGGCCACCGGGTTCTCAACCCGGGAACGGTGGGTTCAACTCCCCCCGGCGCCTTCTTGTGAAGCAGGGTCTCGGCCGCATGGTCCCGCCCAGACGGAAAACGGGCGAGCTGACCCAACGGGCTTCTGCTTGCAGTCGCACTTTGTGGGGACGTCGCTCAATGGCAGAGCGTGCGCTTGATAAGCGCAAGACGTTGGTTCGACTCCAACCGTCCCTATGTACGGCGGCCGACGGTCAACGGTGGACCAGCGGGTTGTGGCCCCGCGAGGCGAAGGCCTCGAGCGAGTTCGACTCTCGCCAGTCGCCCTGATGCCTCGTTGTCCCTCTGGTGAAGGTCCCCGGCTGTCTACTGGGTGAGACGGGTTCGACTCCCGTACGAGGCGCTACAAATGCCGCTCTGGCCGACGTGGTCAAGGCGCCCGGTTGAAGCCCGGGAGACGCTGGTTCGATTCCAGCGGGCGGCATACGTGGTTGTAAAGGACGGGCCGTGTCACTGGAGTGCCGCTTGGCTTTGCACACCGAGCTCGCCAGGTTCAATCCCTGGACGGTCCATTGCTGTTCCCATGTCGCGCCCCGTCCAGCGGATTCTGGACCCCGCCGTCCGAAGGCGAGCGAGACCGTTCAACTCGGTCACGGGGTAACTGTTTGCCCCCACCGATGGACCCGGCCCCGCGGTTACGAACCGTGGTGAGAGCGTTCGATTCGCTCTGGGGGTACTGCCCCGGTCGATTAACTGGAAGGTCCATCGTCTTCTAAACGAAAGGTCAGGGTTCGAATCCCTGCTGGGGCACTCCTCGTGACGTCGCCAAGTGGAAAGGCAGCGGTCTCATAAGCCGCCAGCGCAGGTTCGACTCCTGCCGTCACGACATGCCGGACAGTCCACCTGAAGGTGATGCCTCCCTCACATGGAGGCTGCGCAGGGTTTGATTCCCTGGTCCGGTACACAAACGCCCCGATGGTGAAACGCAGACACACCAGGCTCAGACCCTGGCGCCCCTTCCAACGGGCATGGGAGTTCGACTCTCCCTCGGGGTACCACTTTGAACGGCGGCCGCCGGCCGCGGAAAGGAGCGAGCGATGGAAACACTCGTGCTGGACATCAGGTACCTCCCCGTTGCTCGCGTGACTTGGCAGCGGGCCATCACGCTGCTGTGGGAGGGAAAGGTGGAAGTGGTGGAGGAGTACCAGGACAAGACGGTGCGGAGCGTGACGCTCGAGTTCCGGGTGCCCGCGGTCATTCGGTTCCTCCGGGCCATCCGGGGAAAGCGGACGGGCATCAAGTTCAACCGGGAGAACGTCTACACGCGCGACAAGGGCAAGTGCCAGTACTGCTCGAGGTCCGTCCCCCGCCACGACTTCACCTATGACCACGTCGTGCCCAAGGCGCAGGGTGGCCACACCGCCTGGGACAACGTCGTGGTGTCGTGCACGCCCTGCAACCAGCGAAAGGGGGGACGCACGCCCGGCCAGTCCGGGATGAAGCTGGTCCAGGCGCCGGCCAAGCCGAAGTCGCTTCCGGACGTCGTGCGCCTCACCTTCACGTGGCGGAAGGGAATGCCCGAGCCGTGGAAGCAGTGGCTCCAGTCGGTGGCGTACTGGAACACCGAACTGGAAGATTAACAGGCGGGCGAGGGGCCCTCCAGGCGTGCGTCCTGGACGGCCCCTCGCAACGGGGTGGACGGGCCCAGGCGTCGTCGGGCCCAAGTATGTGACGAAACTGGAAGGTGAACTGGACATGCGTCTGGGCTCCGCTCGAAACGGATGCGGTCGCGCAAGTGACTGGGGTTCAAGACCTCCGCCTTCCGCTACTGGAGAGTGAACGCCAGGAGGCCTGGCGGCCCGTTTGCTACACGGTGCGGCCCCAAGACCGGGGCTGAGGTTCGTGTCCTCCGCTCTCCGCAAAACCGCACCCGGACGGCTCCACCGCACAACGAAGTGCGTCGTACAACTACACGTTCGGGCGGTGGGATTCCCAGGGGGTCGCCAAGGCAGGATTTGAGTCTTGGGACCTTCTGTCTCCACGCCTGGGCGAAGGAAGGCGAGACAGAAGCCCTCGTCTCGAGGGAGTGAGCCCTGGAAGCTGCGCAACGACGACAGCTCGTTCCGAGAGCGAATCTCCGCGCTGGTGCGTCGGGCCGGGTGGGGCCCGCCTGAGGAATCGCATCTAGGAATCCACCGTTCGTGGTGCTGGTGCAGGTTGCCCGGGCCGACACCGCGTCCCTGGTGTTGGCGTACAAGTCAAAGACAGCGGCGTCCGAAGTCGTCGTCGTCGGACACTTCGCTGAGCCTGGCGCGAAGGCCAACTGGAAGTCTCTGGCGACCGCTCCGTACTTCGTCGAGCTCTTCACGCGCTACATGAAGGGCGGGCTGTCGGTGAGGCCCGGAATCCTGGAGGGGGCGAAGGTCGCCGCCGGCGAGTACATCTACGCACAGCGAACCCACATGGTGACGCGCCCTTCCGCGACATCATCGGCTGGTACAGACCGACAGCGAGGGCCGCCCACACCCGGACTCGTTCAAATACAACCCCTTTACGAGGCGGTGCGCGCGACGGGCTAAGCGACGCTTGTCGATGTCAGTCGACTGAAGACGCCGCGGCGCAGCGCGCGGTTTATGGGGTTGCAGGGCGGGGGGTGGCCCAGCCGGGAGGCAGGCAGGTGTAAGTCACTTCCTGCCCCGGCATTGCTGCCAAGGAACGCAACGCCGAATCCGACAGGGCTGGCCCGTCGTCCGGCGCGAAGGTCCCGTCCGTCTTCAGCAGAAATGTCCTTGCCGCCCCGCCGACCACCACACGGGCGATGAGGTCACACTCCGTCGCATTCGAGCCCAGAATCTGCGACGCGAAATGCGTGCCTGCACGCGCAATCAGGAGGTCGATGCGCGGTCCGACATTTGCGGCATTGTCTGCGCGAAGGGTGACCTGCTGGCCGACGATGGGGGCCAGGTCGCTGTCAAAGGCGAGAAGGTACTGCTCGACGTTTCGGCGTTGCGGGTCGCCCCCCGCGAAGCCGATGCGCGCGCCGTCTGCGCTCTGGAAGACGTTTGCCTGAAGAAAGCGGAAGATGGTGTCGACACTGCCGTCGTGCTCGAAGCCAACGCCGCGTACCTGAGGGCCCGTATAGGCATTGTCACCGGGGACTGTCCGGAGATTTGGTGGGGAACCGAACATGCCCACTTTGTCGTAGAGGTTCCTGAGCTGCGGGATTTTCGCCGTCTGGGGGAGTGCCTCGAAGCTGCTCTCACCGTCGGTTCCGAAGAAGCCCATGGCCGGGTTCAAGACGTGGCACCCCTGGCAGGTGAATCCGAGCGTCTGAATTCGGATGCCGTCAGCGAAGTGACCGCCGCTCGCGGGCGGACCCCCGTCAGGACACTGGACGGGGGCCCCCGTAACGCTGTCGAGCCCATCACAGCCAAGGAAAAACGACCGGCCTGCCGCCTGTGCCGGGTTGAGCGAATTGTCCAGGGCCCGCACCGGGTTGGGCGGCATGACGATGGAGAGTGCGAAGTTTGCGAATGTCTGCATGTCCGCATCGGGAAAGGCGGGGCCCAGCCCGACCAGGCTGTTGAACGCCACGATGAAGTTCTTGAAGCCCAGCGTCGAGTCGTAGGGCGGGGCTGTCCTCGTGTCGGTGCCGAAGAAGCCCGCCACCCGGTCGCCTCGCCAGTGCATGGGTCCGTGATTCACCAGCCCCCGCAGCGTCTGCGTGCTCATCGGGCCCTTCATCGGGTGGAGCACGGCCACCTGGCCGCTCCCGTTGATGTTTGGTTGGGTGGCCGCCCCCGCACTGAGCTTGATGTTGATTGGCGTGGTCACGGTGTCGCCGTCCGGGTTGCCGAGATCCCAAACCAAGTTGTCCTTGTCGCCGAACATGTGGCAGCTCGCACAGGACGCCTCCCCGTTGGAGGAGGTGCGCGTCGAGTCGTAGAGAAATGGGCGCCCGGCCGTAACCGCCGGCGGCTCCGGGTTTACAAGCTGGAGGTGCACGGTTTCGAGGCCCGTCGCGAGGTCAATCACCGAGAGTCCATCGTCGAAACGCGTGGTGACGTAGAGGCGATGATTGGTCTCGTCCAGCGCGAGACCACCGGGTCCCCCCCCACTCACGGAGAGGTAGTTCACGCTCAGCGTGACGGGGTCGAAGGAGTCGTTATCGATTGCCGCCGCCGGGAACACGCCAACCTTCGATGACCCGAACGCCGCCACGTAAAGGGTCTTCCCGTCCGCACTGACCACCAGTTGGAGCGGCATGGACAGGCTGTGCTGCATGGTCGTGGCTGGCGCCGGCAGCACCGAGTAATTGATGTGCTTGTTCAAGGCCCGAGGCTGGACGCCCCCGTCGCTCAGGACCGTGATGCGCGCCTCTGCGAGATGCCCCTGCAGCGTCTGACCCGCGAAGATTCCGGGGCCTTCGAAGCGCAGGTCATTTCGCGCCTCCGTGTTGGAGACATAGACGACACCACTCGCGGGATTCACGGCCAGGTTGAAGAGCGTCGTCCCCACGCGCGAGTAGGTGGCGGTTGTCTGCAGTGTCATCGTGTCGATGGCGAAGACGTCCTGGTCCGGCAAGCCAAAGGCCGTCGCGCTGGTCCAGTCGCGGCCCAGCACATCCCGCCACGTGCCACGGGCGTCCGTTTTGAGGAGGAGTCCCACCTTCGGCGCGTTGCGACCGGCAGAGTCGGTCGCAGGGCCCGGGGGCGCACCGGGAACCGTCACGCCCAGCACCGTGCAGCCAGGCCCAGCGTCGGAGGTGTCGAAGCCATCGCAGGGCAACGACGAGGTCGCCATCGTCTGGTTGCCCGACTTGAAGACTGCGACATAGACGGTGTTGCCGTCGGGCGTGACGGCGAGTGCCCGCGGCGTGTCACCGAAGAGCGAGACGACTGCCAGCGGTGTTCCGCCGACGCTGGTGCCGAGCGCGGTAGCGTCGAACACCCAGACGTCTGCGCGACCGACCCCGGCGGTCGTCAGCTGGGGGTCCCCGGCACCCGGAATCCCCGCCAGGGAGGGGTCGGTCCGCTGTTGTCCGCGGTGGGCCGTGGTGATGAAGGCCCGACTTCCGCCGGTACCACCGAAGACGATGTCGCACGGTTCGTCGCCAACCAGGAGCGTCCGCACGACGTGCGGAGGCGGCGCTGCTGACGTCGACAATGCTGACGCTGTCAGACACCTGGTTGACGACCCAAACCTCGGTATTGCTGCGGGCCGCGACCGCGACCGGCTCGAGCCCGACGTAAACTGTAGAAGCGAAGGAGAGGCCGCTGTTTGCCACGCTGAAGATGTCCAGTGACCCATTCGAGGTGTTGGCGACGAACAGCCGAGAGCCGTCCGGGGAGAGCACGACTGGCCGGACGGGGCCACTCTCGAACGTGAACGTCGGCTTGACAAACGGCACCGGAGGCGGAGGCGAGCTGTGGCAAGCGGCCAGCGCCAGAAGGGCGGCCCGGAGCAAGGAGCGGGTGGCCGGTGGTCGGGCCGAGAGGCCAATGCGCATGCCCATCTTCATACCCCACTTGCGCCACCCTCTGCGGCTCGGCGTGAGTGGTCGGATGTGCCACCGCTGGCACGAGGAAGAGTCGGCGACGGTCGGCTGGGGGTCGCCCGGTGAAAAAGGGAGCGCGGACTCGTCTAGGGCGTTGCTCGCCTGAGCTCGAGGAGTTTCGACCGCTGTGCGTCGGTGAGCAGGTTGCGAATTCGGATGAGTAGCCCCAGGTGGGCCTTCTTGATTTCCGTCTCCAGCTTCATGACTTCAGCGGCCTGCGCCAGGGCTCTGGCCTCGTCGATTTTCGGCGCGTCGAGGAGACTGCTCAGCTGCTCGGTGGCCGCCTGCAGCTGCCATTGCAGCCGTGGAAACTGCGCCTGCGCGCGCTCGAGTTCCTTGAGGATGGCGTCGCGCTGACGCTCGTCGATGCCGAGCTCCGCCTGGTGGCTCATGATGAGCTCCGGCGGGAAGAGTCTGCCGCCGATGGGGTCGCTGGGCTGGGTGCCGTGCGCGGCGGGCGAAGGCTTCTGTCCCTCCTGAGCCGCGACAGGCTGGGACAGCGCCAGGACGGCGAGCAAGTAGAAGAGCGGACGACCAGTTGGACGGCGAGTCATGGATTGCCTCGACGGGCGGCCGGGTCCGGACGCAAGACTGAGTCAGGGAGGGTCGGGACCAGCTGGGGGACGGTCCGCAGCGTGACCAACCCCGGGGTCTCGAGGAGAAAATCAGTCGGGCCCCTCCAAGCGGCCCCGGTGGGGAGCTGGGCTGGCGGAGGGCCGAGCTGGCTAACCAGCCACACCGCCAGCCCCGCCGCCGTGACCAAGGTGGCGCATGTCACGAGCCACGGTACTGCGGAGGGGCGAGTCTGGCCGCTGCGTCGTGCTGCCCTCCATGCTTGGTCGAAGGAGGGCATGCGTTCGGTGTCCTTGCGGTGCGCCTCGCGAAATGCTTTCCGCAGGATGTCGTCATCGTCCGGCTTCATTCGTTCCCTCCGGAGTGAGCAGCGCGAGGAGACGGTGCTTCCCGCGCTGGTAATGGACCCTGGCCGTACCAAGCGCAACTCCCATCACCTGCGCCGCCTCCTCGATGGTCAGCCCGTGGAAGAAGACGAGGTCCAGCACCTCCCGCTGACGGGCGGCGAGTTGCTGCAGGGCGCTGCGTACCAGCGCGCCCTGTTCCTTCGAGGCCAGCGCCTCGTCGGGGCCAGCGATGTGGTCGCGCTCCGGCGTCCTGTCGAGCCAGCGCTTCAGCGCGACGTCCCGGAACCAACGGCGGCGGCGTGTCTCCGTCGCCACCGTCCGGACAACGGAGAAAAGCCACGTCTTGAGGGAGGAACGCCCCGCGAAGCGAGCCCGCCCCTCGAGCACCCGCAGGTAGGCCGAATGGAGCACTTCCTCAGCCTCCGTCCTGTCCCAGCTGCAGCACGTCAGTGCCCAGGCGAAGGTTGCCGGGTGGAGTTGGGCGATATGCCGCTCGAGGTCTCCGGGCTTCACGGGTCAATGCCATCAGACACCTACTGGAGGGGGTTGGCGAAGACACATGCCGACGAATCGCCCTGGGTGCCGGCGTCGCCCGTGCTCGTCTCGGCGCGGACGTAGACGGTCTCGAACCTGGCATTCCAGCACTCGGTCATCTGCGCGCCCCCGCCGCCATCCAACTGATGCACCTCGGCATCGGCCCGACCCGCTCCGGTGGCAATCCAGTGCGAGCCTACGCGACTGACCTGCAGGACATCGCCGTTGGCGAGGAGACTTGCGTCAGCGTCGAGGGCCAGGGCACCGGAACCATCGGGAAACAGGACCGAGACGACGTCGGCGTTGGTGGGCGGCGCATCGGGTGCGTGGACACCTTGAAGGACGACGTGCACCTCGCGCCCGCTGGTCCGGAGTTGCCACGATGCGACAATCTGGCCGACATTGGGATTCGCGACCGGGTCGAGTCGTTGGACGACGCCAAGGTCCACCGAGAAGGCGCCCAAGGTAGGACCACCTGGGCTCACCCCTTCGGATGTGCCGTGGAGAAAGGGTTGGAAATCCCGGTCAGCTCCAGCCTTGGAGCGGACGTCCAGCTGGAATGCGTGCTGGGCAGGCCCCAGCCGGCTGATGGCCAGTCGCCATGCCACGGGCGAGAGCGCGTCGCTGATGGGACCCCAGGCTGCACTGTCAGGGCCGACGGCGCTCGGTGGGTTCCGGGAGATGGCACCGACCGTGTCCAGTACCCCGCCGACCAGTTCGTTGACGTTGGCGGTGGTCGCCCGGGTTAACACGTACAGCTGAGCCGTCTCGACGGGCGAGGGACCCTGTGACCGCGTCGCTGCACCACTGTCCGGAGTCACCACTTCCAGCGTTTGCCGCGAGGGCAGCGCCCCGACGAGCGATGACTCTGGCCGCTCGGCCCCACCACAGCCGCACAACAGACTGCCCAGCAAACACATGTGCTTCCACATGGCACCCTCCAGGTATCCGTTTCCTCGGCGTCCGGAGGCTTGGTGGCACGGGACGGCTCGCCATAGGACGGACCGTCGCGCCCGCCGCCCCCCGGGCGGGCGACTTACCGTCTCAACGCCTCAAGACCATTGAAGAAGGCGGGAGGGACGCTGGAGACTTCCCTGGCTTCAGTGAATGGTCTGAAACTCTCGCTCGAGGTGGCGGGAGTCGCCGAACACGTCCTTGGCCGTGGATGCCACCGGGCCGTTGAAAGCAGGCAGGTGCTGAGAAAGGTGCCCCCATGTCCAAGCTTCGTGTTCACGCCTTCGCCATTTCCATCGACGGTTACGGTGCTGGCCCCAACCAGGACCTAGCCAACCCACTTGGCGTTGGTGGGTCGGCACTGCACGAATGGGCCTTCGCCACACGCACCTTTCGCAGGATGTTTGACCAGGCTGGTGGAACCACGGGTACTGACGATGAGTTTGCAGCGCGGGGATTCCACAACATCGGCGCGTGGGTCATCGGCCGGAACATGTTTGGACCCGTCCGAGGTCCCTGGCCCGATGAGACGTGGAAGGGTTGGTGGGGCGACAATCCGCCCTACCACACGCCCGTCTTCGTGCTGACGAATCACCCGCGCACGTCCTTCACCATGGCGGGTGGAACGACGTTTCACTTCGTGACAGATGGAATCCACGCCGCGCTCGAACGCGCCAGGGACGCCGCCCAGGAGCGGGACGTCAGGCTCGGCGGTGGCGTCGCCACCCTCCGGCAGTACCTGCGTGCTGGACTCATCGACGAAATGCACTTGGCCGTCGCGCCCGTGCTCCTCGGTTCGGGAGAGCCCTTTTTCGCCGGCATCGATGTCCCGAAACTCGGTTACCGATGCACCGAACACGTTCCGACAGCGGGTGCTACCCACGTGGTGCTCACCAAGCACGGCTAGCGGGATGGCCGCGTTCGGGCTGACCGCGAGCCCCAAATCGCTTCCAGGGCCTGTTGCACGTCACCCGTCTGGACGCGCCCGTGCAGCATGGAAACGTAGCGCGCCACGGGCTGTCAGCATTTCGATCGACGAAGTCTCTAAGCCCACTTCTTTCCCAGCGCATCCAGGTTCGCGCGCAAGAGGTCCTCGGGCGTCATGGCGATCCGAAACTCTACCTCTGCGTTAAACGTGAGAAACCAGGGCTCGGACAGAGCCGGGACATCGGAGGGGTCCTTCACGTTCACGACTAGGACGCCGCCGCGGTGGCCGTGGGTTTCTGAGAAATAGGCGGCTTCGGGCTTAATGGCCTCGAGAATTCGCTGCATCTTCTGCCCTGCGGTTCCATTCCGAACGGCAGTGTTGAACGGCTCCAGTGGGAGCTCAATGTGCATAAGCATGCGCATGACCGGCCTCCTAGTGCGTCGGGGAGGTGCCGGATAGCACAATGGGTGCCCCACACGGTCGATTTACCGTCGGCTCAACGCGCAGGACTTCGCCCGCCGCCAAGCGCACTGTGAGTACGGCTCCGACGACGATGGGCGGAGCCCCGCCGCGGGTTTGGAATCGCCTCGGTGCCGAGGCTCAGTAAGCCCGTCCAACAGTTCACCCCGCACACGTTCGATGCGCCCAAGTTTAAGGTACCTGTGCGGTTCGGCCAGGCGCAGACGACGCGTCAGGCCAGCTTCGTGAAGCTGCCGGCGGCCGCGTCATCGCTATGACGGTCCTTGCGTCGAAAGGGGACCGACCATCGCCAACAACCCTCGGGCCGTTGCCCGAAGCACGGAAAGCAGTCCAACAACTCATCGGCCGCGACACTGGCCACCGTGCCCTCCCCCCACCTCCCCCTGCCCTGCTTCGGCACGGTCCCATGCACGCAGCGGCTTCGGACAGCAGTGCCAGGGACGGTCAAGGCACGGCTCGGCATCGCTAGGCACGCACTCCCCGGGGGGAGCGCTCAACCGGTTACTCAGGGGTGAGTGGAGCGCGAGATGGGCCCCGCGTAGTCGGTCTCCGAGAGAGAGAGCACGCGGGCGGCGCCATCACCGCTTCTTCTCGCGCCGCACGCCCTTGAACTTCCCGCCGCTCGTCTTCACGTCGAGGAAGCGCCCGGTCTTGGTGCTTCGCTTGATCCACAGGCCGGTCCGCCGGTTCTTCACCTGGGAGCGCTTCCGCACGGCACCGTCCCGGCGGTTGTCCTTGGCACCCGTCTTCGCCATGGTGTCCTCCTGACTTGCAGGCCAGGGACACTAGCACCGCGTCCGTGGCGGTGGCGGCTCCTCTTTGAACCGCGGTGGAGGAGTTCGCTAGGCTCCGAGCGTGAACACTCCGGGTCTTCGCCTCTCCGCACTCCGTGTCCGGACGTGGGCGGCTCTGTCGGCGCTCGTGATTTCGGCAGTTGCGGCGGGCCAGGAGGAACGTGAGGCGCCCCACCAGTTCCCGCTCTCCAACACTGCGTGGAAGGGCGACCTGGACGCAATGCTCGAGAGACGGGTCATCCGGGTGCTCGTCCCCTACAGCAGGACGCTGTTCTTCAGCGATCGGGGGCACGAACGTGGCATCACCGCCGATTTGGTGCGCGAGTTCGAGCGGTTCCTGAACACCAAGTACGGCGCGCGTCTCGGGAAGCGCCCGGTCACCGTCGTCCTCGTTGCGACCACCCGGGACAAGCTGCTCGCTGGGATCGAGGAGGGCCTCGGTGACATCGCGGCCGGCAACCTGACGATCACCGATGCTCGTCGCGAGCGCGTGGACTTCGTGGCCCTGACTGGACTCTCGACTGTGAACGAGGTCGTGGTGGCCGGACCGTCTGCGCCCGCGCTGGAGCGGCTCGACGACCTGTCGGGCCACACCGTGCACGTGCGCGCCTCGAGCACCTACGCCGAGAGCCTCGAAGCTCTCAACGGTCGGCTCAAGGCTGGCGGTCGAGCACCGGTCCAGGTCATGCCCCTGCCGGAGGCGCTCGAGGACGAGGACGTTCTGGAGATGCTGAACGCCGGCATTCTCGAACTGACCGTGGTGGACGACTGGTTGGCGCGGATCTGGAGCCAAGTGCTGCCCAAGATACAGGTCCGCACCGACCTCTCGCTGCGTGACGAGGGGCAGATCGGATGGGCGATCCGCAAGGGCAGTCCCCAGCTCGCGGCGGAGCTGGCCGGCTTCTTCACCGCCACTTCCCGCAACTGGGGCGGGTTGGACTCCCGGATCGCGACCTTCGAGCGGCGGATCAAACAGATCACCAACAACGCCCGCTCCGAGGATGTGCGACGGTTCGACCAGACCATCGGGCTCTTCGACAAGTACGGCGAGAGGTACGGCTTCGATCCCTTGCTGCTCACTGCCCAGGGGTTCCAGGAATCCAAGCTCCGTCAGGAGGTTCGAAGTCCCGCCGGCGCGATCGGCGTGATGCAGGTCCTGCCATCCACCGCCGCGGATCTCAAGGTCGGCGACATCACCCAGCTCGAGCCGAACATCCACGCAGGGACCAAGTACATGAGCCAGCTGATGACCCGGAACTTCCCGAAGGCCTCGTTCGATGCAGTGAACCGGCCGCTCTTTGCCTTCGCCAGCTACAACGCCGGGCCCGGAGCCATCGCCCGGCTGCGGCGCGAGGCGCAACGCCGGGGGCTTGACCCCGACCGGTGGTTCAACAACGTCGAGGTCGTGGTCGCGGAGAAGATTGGGATCGAGACGACCACCTATGTCCGGAACATCTACAAGTATTACGTCGCCTACCGCCTGCTGGTCGCCGCGCGGGAGGTCCAGCGCACCGCCCGGGAGAAGGCCCTGCCCTCCGACGGCGGGACACCCCCGGACCGATGACGAGCGCGACACAGGGAAAGGGTGCGGGGCTGGTCAATTGCGGATCGCCGGGACTGACCTCTCAATCAGCTAGCGCCCCCCACGGCCGGCGCTAGGCTCGGCCCCGATGCGGCTCCTGCTCCTCACCGCCCTTCTCCAATGGCCGCTCGGGCCAGAGGCTCCATCGCCGGCGCCCGAACCTGCCCCGGTGTCCGAGTCGCGCGATGCAGGGCCCTCGGCGATCTCGCTCCCCGAGGTCCTCCGCTCCGCCGAGAAGGCCCACCGCGCCCTCAATTCGATGGCGAAGCCCCTCGCGGACCGCCAGCTGCTCGAGGAGGTGCAGGAGGGGCTCCCCTCGCTGGTTTCGAGAACCGATCCACTGGCGGGAACGGGCCCACTGCCCCCGAAGCAGGACCTGGCCGATGTCCGCCCGGCGCTCCAGCTGGCGGACGATACCCTCTCCGCCTGGGACGAGGGGCTCGAGTCGGCCGTGCGCGCCGTCTACGAGAACAGCCAAGAGCTACAACGCATGGACGAGGTCTGGTCGCTCACCGAGGCCCAGGCCCGGCAAGACGGGGCCCCCCCTCCAGTCATGGAGCGCATCGCCGCGCTGAGCGCCTCCATCGCCGCGAAGGCCGCACAGGCGCGGACACAGCTCGGTCAGCTGCTGGCCACGCAGAGCCAGGTGGCCACGGTCCGGATGCGCATCGGCGACGCGCTGGGCCGCGTGGCGCAGGCGGAGGCGCTCCAGGCCGAGCAGCTCTTCGAGGTGGAGAGCGTCCCGCTCTGGAAGCTGCTTTCACGCCCGACGCAGGTGGAGAAGGTCCGGCAGCAAATCATCCGGACGCTCCGCACCCACGCCACCGCTCTGAAGGACTTCGTTCGGAGCCACAGCGGGCGAATCCTGCTGCTCCTCGGCTTCCTGACGGCCCTCACCTTCGCTCTCTGGCGGGGACGCGCGCAGTTCGAAGCGGAGATGGCCAGCGACGCCAGCATCGCGACCGCGGTCGACGTGCTTCGGCATCCCATCGCCGCGGCCTCGCTCCTGACCCTCACCATTGCCATGGTCTGGCTGCAGCGACGCCCGGTGGTCGTCTCCCAGGTCTTCCTCCTCGGGATGCTGGCGGCCTTCCTCGCCGCGGGACAGAGCGTCATCCCGGCACGGGCCCGACGCTCGGTGTTCGCCTTGGGGGTCATCGTCGCCATCCACATCGTCTCCACCCTCGCCCCCGACCTGTCGCTGCTGCGGCGGCTCATCATGCTCGCCGTCAGCCTCGCGGCGACGGCGGTGCTCCTGGACGTTCTTCGCCGGCGCCGCTTGGAGGCAGAGATTCCGTCGGAGCGCTGGCGTCCGCTCTTCCGGGCCGCGCTGATCGCGGGCATCGGACTTCTCCTCGCCTCGGTGGTGGCCAACCTCGTCGGCAATGTGGCGCTCGCGCGGCTGTTGGCCAGCGGGACGATGTACAGCGGCGCGCTGCTGCTCCTGCTCTCCGGAGTCCTTCAGATCCTCGAGGGCCTCTTGGTCGTCGTGCTCCGCAACCCCAGAGTGAGCCGCAGGCCTCTGGTTGCCGGCAACACCGAGCTGTTCCAGGAGCGCGGGACGCGCTACCTGCGCTGGGCCGTCGGCCTGCTCTGGGTTTTCGCGACCGCCCGGCTCTTCCGAATCGATGGGCCGATCTCGGACATGGTTCAGCAGGTCGTCTCATGGCGGGCGCGGGTGGGCTCGCTCGACTTGTCGCTCGGCGACGTGTTGGCGTTCGCCATCACTCTGTGGATTGCGGTGCTGCTCGGGCGGCTGGTGGGGTTTGTCCTCAGCGAGGGACTGAAGACCCGTGACCTTGGCCGTGGAGTGCACACCGCCATCTCGCGGACCGCGACCTACGCCGTGGTCGCCGTGGGCACGGTGCTCGCCGTGCTCGTCTCGGGGACGGAGCTGACCCGGCTCACAGTCCTGGTCGGCACCCTCGGGGTGGGCATTGGCTTCGGTCTGCAGGACGTGGTGAACAACTTCGTCTCCGGACTAATCCTCCTCTATGAGCGCCCGGTTCAGGTGGGGGACGTCATCGAGGTGGGGAAGGTTACTGGAACCGTGCGGCGGATCGGGATCCGCTCGAGCACCGTGGCCACCGACGAGGGCTCCGAAGTGGTCGTCCCCAACGCGCACCTCATCTCCAACGAACTGACCAACTGGACGCTCTCCGACCGCCGGCGCAGGACCGACATCGACGTCGCCGTTGCCGAGGCGACGTCGCCCGAGCGCGTCCGGGAACTGCTGCTGCAGGTCGCCGGGGCACATCCCGAAGTGCTGAAGACTCCCGAGCCGCTCGCGCTCTTCGTAGGCTTCGGGGAGAGCGCGCTGAAGTTCCAGCTTCAGGTATGGACGCCGGACGACATCCGTGACCGGGTGGCGAGCGAGGTGCGGACCGCCATCGACCGCGTGCTGGGTGAGGCCGGCATCTGCTTCCCCCAGAACGAGGTGCACCTGGTCTCGGTCCCTCCGTCCATTCCGGCCCTACTCCGTGGGCCCGGAGGTTCGGACCCGTCCTCCCGCTCCGACACCGACAAGCAGGAATGACGAGCCGCGGGGGCTGGCCCCGGTCCTGGTTCGCGGGCGGCGGGATTGAACGCGGCGAGCTTCCTGGACGCCGACATGCGCGCCGACTCGACGGGGTTTGCTCTACGTCGCGTTCTCAACGTCGACGGTGCTACCGATGGGGTTTTGCAGCGACCATCCGGCCCGCTCCTCGTTCCGTGACCTCGTGGCGAATAACGGTGCGGCAGGTGCCCTTCTCGCTCCAGCGCTGGCACGGGGCTTTTCGTCGAAAGAGCTGTCTTTTCGAGGCGCTTGAGCCCGGGTCCGAGTCCGCATGAATCCTCTGGAGTTCCGCTCAATCCCCCCCCGTCTTGGAGAAGTCCTGGAGAAGGAAGAGACGGAGGTTCGTCTGCCGACGTAGTTGACATCGACCTCGAACCCCCGAGACGGCGCGGGCGGCGTCCCTTCGGCGCGCCCCGCTCTGGTGGCAGGCGCGAATGGAACGATCGGCCTACGAGCGAGGGAATTTCAATCTCGCCAATGCGGCGCGCGCTTCTCGACGAAGGCGCCGACACCTTCCTGGCCATCTTCGGACAGCATGTTGCCGGTAATGACTTTACTCGCGTCGGAGTAGGCGTCCGCCAGTTTCTCCTCCAGCTGACGGTAGAAAAATCGCTTGCCGGTAGCCACCACGGCGCGCGGCTTCTTCTTCAGCTCCGAGGCGAGCGCCGCCACCGCCGCGTCGAGCTGCAGCCGGCGGCACCACGCGGTTCAAAAGTCCCCAAGCCAGCGCTGTCGGAGCGTCGATGAAGGCGCCCGTCATCAGCATTTCAAACGCACGTTTCTGTGAAACGTTGCGAGACACAGGGACGCCAGGCGTGGCGCAGAAAAGCCCAAAATTGATGCCGGAAGTGGCGAACCTCGCATCGTCCGAGGCAACCGCCAGGTCGCAGGCTGCCACAAGCTGACAGCCAGCCGCGGTGGCAATGCCGTGGACCTTGGCGATGACAGGCTGTGGGAGCCTCCGAATCGACAGCATCACATCGGAGCACCTCTGGAAGAGGGCGCCGACGTAGGCTTCATTCGAATTGGCGAGCATCTCCTTCAAGTCGTGACCGGGGCAAAAGGCGCGGCCGGCCCCGGCGATGACGACGACGCGGACCGACGAATCCGCGGCCAAGGCGTCCAGAGCTGATTGCATCTCGGCCAGCATCTTGTCGTTGATGGCGTTGAATTGCTTGGGCCGGTTGAGGGTGAGCGTCACCACCCCTTCTTCGTCCCGACGCAACACGAGAGGCTCGACAGCCGCTTCCAGTGCTTGGACTTTCATTTACACAAGCCTCCTCTCCCACCCGGGCGCGTTTGCCTTCCCGGTCTCCTGAGCGACGCAGGGCGCCGAAGTCGCTTCCATGTCTGCAGCAGCACCATTTGCCTTACGGGGGTGGAACGCAACCTTGTTGGAGATGCATGCGCTGCCCCAATCGAGTGCCGAAGTGGCTACTTTACATGACGCCGAGCGAAGCGGGTTGGCGGGGATGCCCTCCCCCGCTGGTGTGAGGCGCTGCAGCGAATCGACGCGGCCGGACTCAAGCCAAGCCACCGAAGTTGGCATCATCTGGCAGCGCGTCAACAGTCCGGAGCGCGGGCGAAAAGGTGAAGTACAGCGACCACAGCCTGCAACTGCGCTTCGACTGGTTGGCCCGCACGGCTCACCGCCTATACTCACGGGGTTCACTGGGTTACCAAGGGTCTTCCTTCTCGTCAGGGGACGCGTGCTCTTGCCTTGGTCAGCCCGCGCCTGCTCCACCCACCGCCCGACTGCCGATGCCCAACGCTCCGGATGCAAGCGAAGGGCGTTCCGGGAGGAGGAATGCGCTCGCTAAGGGACGGAGACAACCGATGGGGCAGCCAAGGGCAGCACCAGCCGGCTCGCATGGGCGCCATCGTGAAACAGGCGAATGTGGGCCGTCCGCGCGTCCTTTAGGGACTCGTACCCCACGCGCCCGCCGCTGTTGTAATTCTTTTGGTAGCTGGGCGAATTGAGGGGTGCCACGGTGAGCCGGAGCCGCGCTCCGGCCGGAATCCGCCGCGCCGTCCAGAGAAACTCGAACGGAATCTCGACCACCTCCTCGGGCTTGAGAAGCTCCTGCTGGAACGGGCTGTGGCGGAAACGCGCGCGACGTATGTCCTCGCCCAGGTGCACCGCCGAGCCGTCAGGGAACACCACCAAGAGCTGCGCCCAGAGGTCGAAGTCGGGGGCGTCGGCCTGGACGATGAGGGTGAGGTGAATGTGGCCTGCCACCTCCGTGTCCCTCTCAAAGGGTCCGGAATGGAAGTTGAGGGCGCGCTTCTGGAATGCGCGGAACTGGCTCGTGAGGTCCTCGGCACGGGCGTAGTTGGCCACCTCCAATTCCGGCAGCTCCCGCGGGTCGCTAAGAAGCATCGCCGGAGGCTCGGCTGATGGCGCCTTCGCTAGCAGCCGCCCCGAATGGAAGACGTCATCGGGCGTGCCTTCTGGGGCCGACAAGAAGAAGGTTTCCTCCTTGCCAGAGGATGCGGCCTCGAGGCTGACCGCATAGCGCCACTCGTCTGCGCCCATCATGAAATACGAAACGCGGTTGCGGAGAAGGCCGGGCTGCGGCCCGCGCCCCAGCACCCAGTCGTAGAAGTCCGCGTGCAGTTTCGTCATGTCCAAGACGGCGGCGTCGGCCACGGCGAGTCCGTCGGTTTCCTTGCTCGGCTTCTGGGTGCCTCCGTGGTTCCACGGGCCGATGACGAAGAAGTGGCGTCGCACCGCTGCGGCCGGGGCGTGGGCCACGTAGGCGCGGTAGTAGCGAAGCGTGCCCGGTTGGTCATCGTCAAAGAAGCCCGTCACGGTCAGGATGGGGAAGTCCATCCGGGCGTAGTCCTGAGCTTTGGGTTCTGCCGCGAGGTTGAAAGCCTCGTCGCCCACGTGGTCGAGCCACATCTTGAAGAAGGATTGCCTCGTTCCGCGCGCGTCCTGCATCCACCAGTCGTCGGCGGCGATGCCCATGGCCTCGTCCAATTCGGAGAAGGGCCGCTGAGCGGCATAGTGCTCGAGCATCTTCCCCATCCAATACGAGGGGTTTGCGCCGAAGCCATTGTTGAGCTGGCGTCCGGAGACGAGTCCCAGAATGACGGTTGTCCACGCTTGGGGAATGCCGTTGGTGTTGGGGATGTCCCAGCCCGGATAAATTGGCACGTAGGGGGCGATGGCAGTGAGATGCGGGGGGTGCTGCGCGGCGATGCGCCACTGCGTCATGCCCACGTAGGAGCCGCCAAAGGCGAAGACGTGGCCGTCGCTCCACGGCTGGGCAGCAATCCACTCGACCACGTCGTACCCGTCGCGCCCCACCTGCAGCCCGATGTTGTCGCTCTTAACGCCACCCGACCGCCCGCGCCCACGCACCAGCACCTGGACGAAGACGTAGCCCCGCTTGGCGAAGCCCGGGGCTTCCCCCCGGGGGCCGCCCCGGCGCTCGTCGTCGATGTCGTACTGCGTGAGGGTGAGGACGGCAGGCGCCTTCCCTTGGAGGTGGGAGGGTTTGGTAATCCATGCCTCGAGCTCGACGCCATCCCGCATGGGCACCATCCGGCTCATGGAAATGTCGTAGCCCGGTCCTACCTCCTCAGGCTTCGCCCACGTCCACCCCGAAACGGTCGCGAGGACGAGACAGGCCCAAGCCTGCACTGACTTGTTTCGCATCGAAAGCCCTCCGTCAGGGCGGACAAGGGTCAGCCAAGAACCTGGCGACCGCAAGGCAAAGCGCCCGAGGGCTGTCGTACCGCGGTTTGGCTCAAGATGCCGCCCCCAGTCTCCTGGCACACATGAGAACATGCCCGAGCGCCACAAGGCCCATGCCGCATCTCTTTCCGCGCCGCACCTTTCTGTCGCTGTTTGTCACGTCGACGGCCTCCCTGCGCCGTGTCGTGCGTGCCGCGCCTGCCAAGGCGGGTGGCTGGCCCGGCTACCGCGACGCGGTGGTCATCGATTCGCTCGGTGGCCCCGGTGTCTATGGCAGCGACGACTTCGCGCCCCTCAGCGCAGCCGCTCTCGCAGACGTCCGCGCCTCCGGCCTGACGGCCGTGAATCTCACCGTCAGCGGCGTGGGCAGCTACGCGCGCGACTACGATAGAACCATCCGCAACTTAGCCTACTGGAGGGCGCAGGTCGCGGCGCGCCCCGACGTGCTTCTGGAAGTCCGGACGGCGGCCGACGTCGCCAACGCTAAAGGCGGCGGCAGGCTGGGACTCATTTACGGCTTTCAGGACACGACGCCGTTGGGCGAGGACCTAGAGCGCGTGGAGACCTTCTGGAACCTGGGCGTTCGGATTTTTCAGCTCACGTATAACCGCCGGAACCTCGTGGGCGACGGCTGCATGGAGCCGGGTAACGCGGGCCTCTCCGAGTTTGGGCGGAAGCTTATCGCCCGGCTGAATGCCCAGCGGGCGCTGGTGGACCTGTCCCATGCTGGCGAGCGCACGACCCTGGAGGCCATCGACGCTTCGAGGCAGCCGGTGGCCATCTCGCATACCGGCTGTGCCGCCGTTGCGCCACACCCTCGCAACAAGACGGACGCCGAGTTGCGCAAGCTTCGAGAACGTGGCGGCTACGTTGGCATCTACCTCATGCCATACCTGCGCACCCAAGGGCAGCCAATGGCCGAGGACGTCCTCCGCCACATCCAGCACGCCTTAGATGTCTGTGGGGAAGACCACGTAGGCGTCGGGACGGACGGCACCATTTCGCCCGTGGCGGTGACGCCGGAGTTCCAGAAGAGGTTTGCCGATGAGGTGAATGAGCGCAAGAAGCTGGGCATCGCGGCGCCCGGCGAGGATGCGAATGTGTACACCTTCATCCCGGACCTCAACGTGGCAAACCGCTTCGAGCGTCTGGCGGAGCTCCTGAGCGCGCGCCGGTACTCCAATCTGCAAATCGCCAAGGTGCTCGGGGGAAACTTCTTGCGCCTTCTGCGCGAGGTGTGGGGGGCCTAGACTGCCGGCTTGATGGCCACGTCCCGCCCGAGTCGGGTGTCTTTGAACCTCGTCAAAACCCACCACTGAGTGACAAGAAAGGAGTAGGGGACTTGAACCCTTGGGGTGGGGTTTCGCAAGCCCGCGATGACACGTCGCTTCTCGAAAAGCTTGTCCTCCTCGGTACTTGGGCGCCTATCTGGTCCCCTCGAGTCCTCCAGAGTTCCCCCGAATCCTCCCCCGGCTTGGAGAAATACTGGAGACGGAAATTACCCCTACAAGCTCTCCGAAGACTTTCAGCGCCGAGGCGAGCGAGCCCGTTCAAAAGGTAGAGGTAGCCGAGGCTCTGCCAGTACTCGATGGCCATTGGCGCGGCCGTCGGGCGTGATACGAATCTCGAAACTAACCATTAGGCCCGGCTGGGTCAGCCGGGAGAAACGGCACGGTCTTCAAGCACGCTTCGCTTTCTTGACGTCGCTACTCGATGGGTTTGTCAGGATGGCGCTCGCGATAATCCGAAAGAGATGATCGGCCCGCGGCGCGAATGAGGGTTGGCCGACCGCCCAGCCGAGCGCCGACATCAGGGCGAACAGGTCCTCCCCATCCATATCGGCGCGCGCCGTTCCCACGGCTTGAGCACGGGCGAGTAGTCGCGCGCCGGCTGTGTGCAGCGTTGTGCTTGAAGCGTAAAGCGCGGAGTCCGGGTCCGCGTGGGCGCTCGCCATCAAGGCGCAAACGCCGCTATAGCTTTGGACGAACGCCACCCCTTCGCGAAACCAGGACACGAGCGCTTCGTCCGGTGGCTTCGACGTTTCGAGCTCGGCTGCCTTCTGCGTCAGAGCGTCCGCCTTCGTACGCAGCAACTCGTCGAACAAGGCCTCTCGCGTCGGGAAATGACGAAGCAATGTGGCCAACCCGACGTCGGCCCGACGGGCGATGTCTCGCATGGACGCATCGGCGCCGTGCTCGGTGACGACGTCACGCGCGACCGCAAGCAGGTGGCTGTGATTTTTCCTGGCGTCGGCTCGCATCGGTTGCCTTGACAAGTGGAGCACTGAACCGTATATCCGGATCAGTGATCCACAAGATACACGACGAAAGGTGAACAGTCATGGGAAAGCTGGCAGGCAAAGTTGCAGTCATTACGGGTGGATCGAGCGGCATGGCGCTGGAGACGGCGAAACTATTCGTCGAAGAAGGGGCCTATGTGTTCATCACCGGCCGGCGACAGCAGGTGCTCGACGAGGCGGTGAAGGCGATTGGCCGCAACGTGACCGGCGTTCGCGGCGACGCGGCGAATCTCGAAGACCTCGACCGCCTGTTCGATACGGTCAAGCGGGTGAAGGGCAAGATCGACATCCTGTACGCGAGCGCTGGCACGGGCGAAGCCGTACCACTGGGCGAGATTACCGAGCAGCACTTCGATGCGGCCTTCGGTCTGAATACGCGCGGCACGCTGTTTGCGGTTCAGAAGGCGTTGCCGCTGTTCAACGATGGCGGATCAATCTTCATGACCGGGTCAGTTGCTTCGGTGAAAGGTTTTCCCGGTTATAGTGTGTATGCGGCGAGCAAGGCGGCGTTGCGCTCATTCGCACGCACTTGGCTTAACGAACTGAAGGCCAGGAATATCCGGGTAAACGTGCTGAGCCCGGGACCGATCGCCACACCGATGCAGGACCAGGTTTTGACCGGGGAGGCAAAGCGGATGTTCGAATCCCTGATCCCGCGGGGAAAGATGGGTCGTCCTGAGGAAATTGCGACAGTGGCGCTGTTTCTTGCTTCACACGATTCGAGCTTCGTGAATGGGGTGGAGTTGTCTGTCGACGGCGGCTTCTCGGCCATCTGAAATCGCACCGGATCGCGGGAAGCGGGTTAACGGCCGCGCGGCAGTCGTTCACGGCGGGACTCCCACGGAAAGGTCGCCACGCAGCGAAACGGATAACCCAGTGCCGTTGAAGGGCCGGGAAAACTATAATCAGACGCGCAGGCTGCGGTCAAGTGATTTGTGAACTAGTTAGTTCAAAAGACCTTAAGGCCCCATGGACGCCCACGTAGCTCCGCAATCGCAATGCTGACTCTGGTCACCGGGATCAGTTCAGCCGCGATCGGGCTCTCATTCAGGACGCCGCTCTCAAGTTGCGGCGGAAGAGAAATCGGCGCCAGAGACCTTGACGATGGCCTGCCACGCGGCTTCCTGGCTGGCGCGATCGTGGAGGTGTGGGTGGCGCTGCGCCTCAATTGGGCCTGTGACCTTCCCTTGAGCCGAGGCGAAGAATTGCCCTGAGACGTCTGTTCCGAACTCCGACGCCTGGAGGTACCGACGGGCCGCGGTCTCCGGCGTCTGATTCATGCCGGGAATGAGGTTCACGATTGGGATAAACAGATACTTCAGCGCCGGGCCAGCGTTTCGCACCACCTTGGTGTCGGTCGCCGCACCGGGCGAGACAGCGTACACGGCCATGCCGGAGGGTAGCCGCCGCGCCAGCGCCGCGACCCACCAAGCGATAACGAGCTTCGCGTCGGCATACGCATTGTTGGGCACGTACCTCACGTTCGGCCCGTTGCGCAGCAGGGCTTCCACAGCGGCGGTTCGGTCACCCTGGTGGTATTTGGCCGCGAAGGCTGGCACGTCGGTGTAGCTGAACAGGGGTACGCCCCCTCGGGCAGGTTCTGCGCCGGAGATAACGATCCGCGCGTTGGGGCTTAGAAGGTTGGCGCGGAGCAACCCGACAGTTAGTTGATGATGGCCGATCAGCGGGGCCTGAGCCGCCTCGACGCCTGCCGCCGTGATCACGCGCTTCTTGCCTGGGACCATCCCTGCATTGAGCAGCAGGAAATCGATCGGCCGACCTCGCTTGACCAGCTCGGCGAGGGCGGATTGAACGCTGGTCGGCGCGTCCAGATCCAGCTCCAGCGGCGTGAAAACCTGTGTCTTGGTCTCAGCCGCGAGTTGAGCGGCCGTCTCTTGAACCCGGGCCAGGCTGCGCCCGGTGACGATGACCTGGCGGTAGCCCTCGATGGCGAGCAAGCGGGCTGCCGCATGACCGAGCCCGGAGGTGGTGCCGGTGACGAGCGCGATCGAATGTTCCATGGGCGGCTCCGTGGTGAAGGGGGAAGGTCGAGTCGTGAGGCCCCGCGAGGCCAGGGCCGGCTTGCTAATTTCGAACTGTTCGGTTATATATTCGTGCGATGGCCATTGTCAATGAGTTTTGAACCAGATGATTCAAAATACAGCTAGGCCGCGGGGACGACCGCGCAGCTTCGACGAGACGGGGGCGCTGGAAAAGGCGACTCAGGTCTTCTGGTCGAAAGGCTACGACGGAGTAACGATTGACGATCTCGTCGCCGGAATGGGTGTGGGACGGCCAAGCCTGTATGCCGTCTTCGGGGACAAGCGGGCGATATTCTTGCGCGTCCTTAGGGCGTACGCAGAACGGAAGGGCGCATCAGCCGCGAAGGCACTCCTCTCGCCACAGGGTCTTCGCGACTCGATCGCGGGCTTTCTGAGGTACGCCGTCGAAAGTGCGACCGAGAAAGGGTCCGCCCGGGGCTGCCTTCTGGTGTGCGTCGCGCCGCTTGTGAACGACGCTGAGGTTCGGCGGTTCCTGCAGAGCACTGTCGCGGGCGCCGAGGCGCTGGTGGAGCGCCGTTTCCGGGACGGGATCCGTGTGGGAGACATCCCGCCTGACTTTCCGGTAGCCGTGCGCGCGATCCAAGTCACGGATTTTGCTCGTGGCCTGACCATGCGTGCGCGGATAGGCACGCCGCGCAAGACGCTCCTCAAAGATGCTGAGGAAGCGGCCGACTTGGTGCTCCTGCCGCGGCGTGGAATTGCGGCGCGCGACGGGCACCGCTAAAGCGCGTACCGTGCCACTCCTGACCGTGCGCGGGGCTGCGGCAAGGCTGCGGGTGAACCCTGTCACCATCTACCGGCTGTGCGCCGACGGGAAGCTGCGGCACGTCCGCGTTTCGCATGCCCTGCGCATTACGGCCGAGGATGTCGAGCTTTTCTTCGAGGCAGTGCGAAATCCGAAGACGCGAACGCCAGAGGTTTTCTCGCACAAATAGCGCCCAGCACTTCCGGCTCTTGCCCGAGACCGGGAATGGGTGCAATGAATCCGCTGCTTTTCTGGAGGTGGGGCATGAGCTGGAGACGGTGGCGCTCCTTCCGGTGGTGGCTGGTCTGCGCAGTCGGCCTGCTCACCGTTGCCGGCGCCTCCCAGGCGGGCCCGGAGCCTTGCAAGCTGCTGACCCCGGCGCAGGTCGCCGCCGCGCTCGGCGGGGGCTTTGGCGCCGGTCAGCCGATCGGCACGACCGGCTGCTCGTGGACCTCGGCGACGCCGCACGTCATCGTCACCCTGTCACTTTGGCCCCCGGAGCAATGGAACCGGGTGAAGACGGGCCCACTTCCCGGAACTAAGATCACGCCAGCGCCCGGACTCGGCGACGACGCGTTCTACGCGACACTGGCACCGTATGCCGTGCTCTACGTCAAGAAGGGTCAGACGGTGTTCCTGTTCAAGGTTTACGGAGTGAAGGACCAGCCCCAGCAGATGAGCGCCGAGAAGACCCTGGCGCTCGACGTGCTGGCCGCGCTCTAGGGGGACCGGCTCGAAGTCGCCAGCCTACTACCTCGGACGTAATCGGACGCCAACCCGCCGTGAGGCGCCACAAGCGGGTAACCGTCTTCTGCACCAGCGCTCGAGCCGCTTCGGGCGAGACCAGTTCCTCTACGGGTCCGCTTGACGATGATGATGCTGACCCATGGACGACGTGCTGGCCCGGCCCCGAGATCGCCACCGAGCACACGTCCAGGTAGATGTCCGGAGCGTTCTGACTTTCGCCGGACGCCATCCAGGTCGTCCACAACCACTCCCGACCGACCGCGAGCCAGCAGATGGCCGTGTTCGAGTGCTCCGGTCGCTCTGAAGCACCTGAGGCGCCGCAAACCGAGGATGCAACAGCCGCACCCGAAGGTACTGGCGGCAGCTCGAGGGTGAGTCCGAGGTACGGCCCAGCATGGGACCGTAGGGGCGCCAGTCACAGCTGCGCAGCACCCGCTTGCTGCATCCTTGCCGTAGCGCCCAGGGAAGGGGGAACATCGGGCTAGGGCGGAGGGAGGGTGAAAAGCATCGTGGTGAGAGGAGCGATTCCCAGCGAGGTGACGTGGTCGTACCTTGTCGGTGGAGCGGTTCTTGCGATCTGGCTGGTCGCGCCTGTTCTTCGCCACGATTGGTCAAAGGCGCGAGGCTTCGACAAGCTGATCCTGCTCGGGCCAGTCTGTTATGCGGCGCCACTCGCGGCATTTGGCACCGAACATTTCACGCGGACGGAGGGCATCGCGTCGATCGTCCCAGCGTGGATTCCGTGGCATCACTTTTGGGCGTACTTCATCGGTGCTTGTTTCATCGCAGCAGCGGTCAGCCTGGTGACGGGGATTCAGACGCGTCTTTCGGCAAGCTTGCTCGCCCTGACGTTCTTCTTTTTCGTCGTGCTGATGGACGTCCCAGGTTGGGCAGAAGACCCGCGCGATCGGTTTGCACTCACGCTCGCGCTGCGCGAATTGTCCTTCAGCGGAGGCGCTCTGGCGCTGGCAGCTAGCCTCACAGAGTCGTCGCGCAAGCGCGGCCTTGCAACGGTTGCGCGATACTTCATTGCAATTCCGGTGCTGGTTTACAGCATTCAGCAATTCATGCACGGCAATCACGTCCCCGGCGTTCCGCTGAGGCCGGTGACGCCGGAGTACGTCTACGGGCACGCCATTTGGACGTATCTGGCGGCCGTGGTCTACGCATTCGCGGGGACTCTCTTGCTTGTCGGCAGGAAAGCACGCGCGGCCGCAACATCGCTGGGCTTGACAGTGCTCTTCTTAGAGTTGGTCGTCTATCTGCCGATCGCAGTAGTGGAACGCGCCAGCATCGACAATGGCCTCAATTACTTGGCAGATACCCTAATGTTCTGCGGCGCCGTATTTTTGCTCGCGGGCGCGATGCCGCGCGAAGCGTAGGACACCTTTCGGTCTGGCGAGGGGTTGCCCGCCCTGCCGTCCTCGTACCTCTACCACCAATGACCGTGCGGGCGCTTCCCACACCCAAGGAACCAATCACAGTTGCGGCCGCCCGCATAGCCCTGGGTGCAGGGCGGCCTCAGCCCGGGGGCACCTCGGGGTCGCTAGGCGATGGTGACGAGCGCACCGTCACCTTCATCGAGGACTGTCCAACTTCGCCTTCCACGTCGCCGCCTGTGCGGCGTGGCCCTTGTCGGGCTCGGACCTGTCCCAGGCGCGGTACATCTCCACTACCGATTCGAGACATTGCTTGTAGTCCCGGCCCTTGCCGGCGGACAGGAGTCGCTCCGCGCCGAGGAACTCGCCCTCGGCCTCGGGGTAGCGCTTCAGACCGGATAGTGCGCGGCCGAGCGCGGCGCGGGCGTTCCCCATGCCCGGGCCGGTCTTGCTCCCGATGCGCTCGTATCCGGCGCGCGCCTCCTGGGCCAGTGGCGCCGCCCTTGCGAAGAGACCCTGGGCATTGTCGACGTCTGACAGCCGTGAGAGGGCTGCCAGCGTGCTCGGATGATCAGCACCGAGCACCCTCCGAGAGGTTTCGAGCACTTCGCTCGCGAGCCGCTCTGCCTCCCGGTACCGATGTTCGTCGGCATAGGCGCGAGCGAGGCTGCCCATCATCACGAGAGTCAGGGAGTGGTCGGCGCCGAGCACCCGCCGTGAAATTGCCACGGTTTCGCGAGAGAGCTTCTCGGCCTCCTCATGGCGACCCTCCGCCGCATACACGTCGGCGAGGTTCTGCGCCGTCTGGAGCGCCGCCAGATGCTCCGGCCCGAGGACCCTGCGCTTTGCCTCCAGAGATTCGCGGTAGAGCGCTTCAGCCTCCCGATAACGGCCCCGAGCGTTGTAAACCTCAGCGAGATTGTTGATGGAGTCCAGGGTTTCCGGTCGGTCTGGAAGCACCCGGCGCCTGATGTCGAGCACCTCGCGCATGAGCTCTTCGCATTTCTCGTAGTCGCCCTTGTCGAAGTAGACCATTCCGAGGTTGTTCATCGAATTGAGCGTGTCGGGGTGGTCCGGCCCCAGGACTCGTTGTTTGACGTCCAGGGTTTCCTGGTCGAGCTTCAGGGCCTCGTCGTAGCGCCCCTCGGCGTCGTAGACGATCGCAAGGTTGTTCATCGACTGGAGGGTCTCGGGGTGCTCCGGTCCGAGCATCCGTCGTTTGGCGGCGAGGGTCTCCTGGTCGAGCTTCTCTGCCTCGCCGTAATTCGCTTCGTAATAATAAACGACAGCCAGGATGTTCATGGCCTGCAGGGTGTCCAGGCTTTCGACACCAAAGGCGCGGCGTCGGATCTCGACTGCGCGCCGGGCGTGTTCCTCGGCCTGCTTGTAGAGACCGAGATTGCGGTAGGTCTTCCCCAGAGTGAATTCCAGACTCCCGGCGGTCCTCGGGTCGGAGCCCATCTCTCGCTCGACGGTCTTCCCGGCCCGGTCGAGGACCTGCGCGTCCAGGAGTTGAAGCGCCGTCTGGGTCGGGCTCACCCCGCGAAGATCCTCGTCGAGCGAGGCGATGGCCTTCGCCACCTCCTGGTCGGATGCGCCGCGACTGCGCCGCGTCGTCGCGACGCCCTGGTGCAGGTCCGTCCAGAGCGCAGTCCCCAGCGCCTCCGGCTTCAACGTCCCAAGCATGTTGGCCAGGAACGCCGAGACCTTCTCCGACGCCTGGCGTTCACGATCGGCCCGGTCTCTCTCGGCGTTGGCCCTATCCCTCTCCAAAGCGGTCTGCCGTGCCTGAATTGCCATGAGGACCGCGAATGACACCAGGAGCGCGGCCAGGCCGACGGCCGCCCCCACTCCCACGCGGTGGCGCTGGACGTATTTCCCGACGCGGTACCCGACGCTGGGCGGCCGGGCCTGCACCGGCTCGTTGCGGAGGTGCCTCCCGATGTCTGCGGCAAACTCCGACGGCGTGCCGTACCGCCGAGCGCGTTCCTTCTCGAGCGCCTTCATGGTGATGGCGTCGAGGTCTCCCTCCAGCTGGTGTCGGAGTGCGCCCGGGTCGGTGCTTCGGCGTTTCGCGGTGAGCGCCGCGCCATCCCCCAGGGTGCTGAGCTTGGTGCTGGGCCGAGGCGGCTCCACCTCTCTCAGCTTTCGGCGCAGCTCCTCATAGCTGGAGGACCGCAAGTCTCTCGAGCCGAATGGCAGTTCCCCGGTGAGAAGCTGATAGAGGAGGACACCCAGCGAGTAGACGTCCGTCCGCGTGTCCACGTCCTGTCCGGTGAGGTCGGCCTGCTCCGGACTCATGTACTCGGGCGTGCCGATGATGGCGCCCAACTCGGTGAAGAGCGTCTTCTCGGTGAGCCGGTAGCCGGTGGCCTTGGCGATGCCAAAATCAATAATCTTGGGTTGAGCCTTCCCATCCACCAGCGACACGAGAATGTTCGACGGCTTCAAGTCCCGGTGGATGATGGCCTTCTGGTGAGCGTGCTGAACCCCCTCGCAGACCTCGGTGAAGAGTTCGAGCCTCGCCGTGGTGGACAGCTTGTGCGTGTCGCAATGCTCCGTAATCGGGACGCCCGCCACGTACTCCATGACGAAGTAAGGCCGGCCCTCGGGCGTACTCCCGCCGTCGAAAACCTTGGCGATGGCGGGGTGGTCCATGAGGGCCAGGGCCTGGCGCTCGGACTCGAAGCGCGCCACCACCTGTTTGGTGTCCATGCCCGCTTTGATGACTTTAATGGCCACCTTGCGCCGGGGCTCGAGCTGCTCGGCGAGCCACACCTCCCCCATGCCACCCTCGCCAATGAGTTCCAGAAGTTGGTAAGGGCCGAGTCGCCCTGGGCCGTCAGACTCCGGAGAAACGGCGGCGGTGACCCTCTGCCCGGAGGCGAGGGTTTCATCCTGACCCGCGTTCTCGGAATTTGATTCGGCCATGCAGCCCCTCGGGACTCTGCAAGACAGTACCTCGTCTCCTCGGACCGGTGGGGGCGCCCTGGCAGCGGCAGGGGTCAGGCCTCCTTGTACGACTCGACTACGCCCGTCAGCGCGAAGCGCTGCTGGACTGAATTACGGCCGGTCTAGTTCCACGCGTCATTGAACTGCTTTCCCAGCTCAGCCGTCTCAACTCGCAGCGCCAGCGTGGCAGCGCCGGCTCCGCGCTGCAGCACAAAGCTCAGCGGAGTGCCTGCCTTGATGGTGTCGGGCAGGTTGAGCACCAGAGCTTTTTCCTTCGGCACTGTCAGCATGGAGCACGTCAGCGGGTCGGTTTTCAGGTCCTCACGCGCCTGGAACCATGCGCCATCGGCCATCGCTATCGGCTATCGGCTCGCGGTAGTCGCGGTGGACGATGGTGAAGGCGTACGAGTCCAAGACGAGCTGGGGGAGCATGCGCCGGAGTCTACGGCGAGGTGCCACGAGGGATGCCGCCTCAATGCGCGCCCAACCTGGCTGCGGCTGAGTGACAAGAACCCCCAAGACCCAAGAACCCAAGAACCCGTCTCAGACTCCTAAACGCGTGTGCCTAATCAGCTTTTCGTCAAAACCCACCACTGAGTGACAAGAACCAGAACCCCCGAATTACTGGGTGAAAAGCGAGGAGTACGGGACTTGAACCCGTGACCTCCGGCGTGACAGGCCGGCGTTCTAACCAGCTGAACTAACTCCCCAGCACGACGACGACTTGGGCGGAACAGGGGTCGAACCTGTGACCCTCGCCTTGTAAGGGCGATGCTCTACCGCTGAGCTACCCGCCCGACTCCCTTCTCCACCCTACAACGTGCAGCGGGCGGCTCATACTGGCGGACTTGCCGGGGTGTCAAGGACGCGCCGCCACTGGCCCCCCCTCAAGAGGCAGTCGTGACGAGTCGCCGCGGTGAGTCTCTGCCTTCGTATTTCGGCCGCGCCAGCTCCCGCCGGGGCGCTAGGCTGGACTACCCGTGAATGACCGTCTCCTGCGCGCCGCGCGCCGCCAGCCCGTCGACGTCACCCCCGTGTGGATTATGCGGCAGGCTGGCCGCTACCTCCCCGAGTACCGCGCCATCCGCGAGAAGGTGGAGTTTCTCGAGCTCTGCAAGACGCCCGAGCTCGCGGCCGAGGTGACGGTTCAGCCTGTCACCCGCCTTGGCGTGGACGCGGCCATCGTCTTTTCGGACATCCTCATCCCCGTCGAGGCGATGGGGATGGAATTGGAGCTGGGGGACAAAGGTCCCCACTTCCCCAGTCCGCTGAGGACCGCGACCGACATCTCCCGGCTCGCCGTGCCGGACCCGGAGGCGGAAACCGGCTTCGTCGCCGAGGCCATCCGCCGCACCAGGGCAGCACTGTCGGACGCTGTTCCGGTCATCGGGTTTTCCGGGGCGCCCTTCACCCTGGCTGCCTACATGGTGGAAGGGGGCGGCTCGAAGAGCTTCGTCCATATAAAACGGCTTCTGTTTGAACAGGCCAAGCTGGCACACGCCCTCTTCGAGAAGCTGACGCAGTCCCTCATCCCGTACCTCAAGATGCAAGTTGCCGCGGGCGCCCGCATCGTCCAGGTGTTCGACTCCTGGGGCGGAGAGCTCGGGCCGGATGACTATGAAACGTTCGCCCTGCCGTACCTGCAGCGCATCGTGAAGGAGCTCCAAGGGACCGGGGTCCCCGTCATCGTCTTTGGGACTTCCATGTCGACACTGCTTCCCCAGTTGGTACGCACCGGCGCGGACGTTATCGGCTGCGACTGGCGCATCCGCCTCGACGACGCGCGCGCGCGGGTGGGGGAGGGCGTCGCCCTGCAGGGGAACCTGGACCCGCTGGCGCTGTTTCTTCCACAGGGCGAGCTCGAGGCGCGCGTCCAGGACGTCCTGCGGCGCGCGGGGCCCGTGGGCCACATTTTCAACCTCGGCCACGGCATTCTTCCGCCCACCGCGCCAGAGGCCGCCAAGGCCCTGGTGGACGCCGTCCACCGCTTCGGCCGGCACGCGCCTGTGCGTTGACTTCCAATTCACGCGCGTGGTGAAAGCCGGAGGCAGACGCCATGGCCTCCCTCGGAGTTGCTGGAAAGACGCGTGCCGCCATTGTCCAGGGCCTCCGCACACCCTTTGTTAAGGCGGGCGGCACGTTTTCCTCCCTCACCGCGTTGGACTTGGGCCGGGCCGTCGTCCAAGAACTGGTGGAACGTTCCGGCATCGACCCGAGGAGTCTGGACCAGCTGGTGTTTGGTCAGGTCATCCCCACGCTGCTCGCGCCCAGCATCGCCCGCGAGGTAGTGCTGGCCTCGGGCCTTCCCCGGACGCTGGAGACGCATACCGTGGCACGGGCCTGCGCCACCAGCCTTCAAGCCCTGACGGACGTCGCCTCGGCCATTGCCCTGGGCGTTTCGGAAGCAGCCATCGCCGGGGGGACGGAATGCATGTCCGACGCCCCGGTGTTTGCCAGCCGTCCCCTGGCGCGGGCGCTGGTGAAGGCCTCCCGGGGGAAAACCCTCCCGGACAAGCTGCGTGCCTTCGAGGGGCTGCACCCTTCTGACCTCGTCCCGGTGCCACCGGCCATTGCGGAGTACTCCACCGGCCTCACCATGGGGCAGTCCGCGGAGAAGATGGCGCAGGAGAACCACATCTCCCGTGCGGAACAGGACGCCATTGCCCTGGCCTCGCACCGCAACGCCTCCCAGGCGTGGAACAATGGCCACTTCGACGCCCAGGTGTTTCATGTCCTCGTCCCGCCCCGCTACGAGAAGGTGGCGGACAAGGACGACCTGGTGCGGGCTGACACAAGCGCAGAGGCGCTTTCTGCGCTGAAGCCCGTCTTCGACAAGCGGTATGGCACCGTCACCGCCGGCAACGCCTCCCCCCTCACCGACGGCGCCGCCGCCCTTCTCGTGATGAGTGAGGCGCGGGCCAAGTCTCTAGGCCTAGAAGTCCTCGGCTATGTGCGCGCCTTCGCCTACGCGGCGACGGACCCGGCCGACCAGCTGCTGCAGGGGCCGGCCTACGCAGCGCCGCTCGTGCTGGACCGGGCCGGGATGAAGCTCTCCGACATCGACCTGTTTGAAATGCACGAAGCCTTCGCTGCGCAGCTGGCCAGTAACCTCCAGGCCTTCGCTTCGGAAGCATTCGCGAAGAAGCTGGGGCGCAAGGGCCCCTTGGGCGAGGTGGACCGAAGCCGCCTCAACGTGGACGGGGGTTCCATCGCCCTGGGCCACCCCTTCGCCGCCACCGGGGCCCGCGTCGTCATGCAGGCTCTGCATGCGCTGAAGCGGAGAAACCTCAACACCGCCCTGTGCACGGTGTGCGCCCAGGGCGGCAACGGGGCGGCCCTCATCGTGGAGAGGGCCTGACATGGCGGACGCTGCCCTCACCTATGAGGTCCGGGGCGGCGTGGCCGTCCTCACCCTCGACTTGCCCGGCGAACCGGTGAACACCCTGTCCCCCGCCACCGGGGCCCTCTTCGACGCGGCGCTGTCGCGCGCCCTCGACGACACAGGCGTCCAGGGGGTGGTCTTCCTTTCCGGGAAGCCGGACGGCTTCGTCGCCGGGGCGGACGTCCGCTGGCTGGGCAGCCTGAAGTCGCGCGAGGACGGGGAACGGGCCTCCCGGGAGGGACAGGCCGGCTTTGACAGACTTTCCAAGTACCCGAAGCCCGTGGTGGCGGCCATCCACGGCGCCTGCCTCGGTGGGGGGCTGGAATGGGTGCTGGCCTGCAGCTACCGCGTTTGCAGCGACTCGCCAAAGTCGCAGCTGGGGCTTCCGGAGGTGCAGCTGGGGCTATTGCCAGGCGCCGGTGGCACGCAGCGCCTTCCCCGCCTCATCGGAATTGCGCACGCGCTGGACCTCATCCTGACGGGCAAGTCCGTCCGGCCCAGCAAGGCGCGGAAACTGGGCCTGGTGGATGAGGTGGTGCCGAAGCCGCTCCTTCTGGAAGTGGCCCTGGCGCGGGCCAAAGCGCTGGCGGACGGCAGCCTCCAGGTGGCGCGGCGGAGTCTGGGTGGGACGCTCGGCGGCCTCTCCTCGCTGCTGGGGGCGCTGGGCAGCAAGGAGAGCTGGACGGAGCTGGCGCTGGAGGACAACCCCTTGGGCCGGGTGTTTCTCTTCGACCAGGCGCGCAAGCGCCTGCGGGCCAAGACGCGCGGGCACTACCCGGCGCCGGAGCGCGCGCTGGACGCCGTTCGCACGGGGACGGAGAAGGGGATGGAAGCGGGGCTGGCGGCCGAAGCCGCGGCTTTCGGGGAATTACTGACGACGGACGTCAGCCACCGACTGCGGGAACTCTTCTTCGCGACAACGGAATTGAAGAAAGACCGGGGCGTCGCTGACGACAGCGTGAAGCCGCGGCCCGTCAACAAGGTGGCGGTGCTGGGCGGCGGCCTGATGGGCGGCGGCATTGCCTACGTCAGTGCGGTAACGGCCCGGCTGCCCGTGCGGGTGAAGGAACGGGACGACGCCTCGGTCGGCCGGGCGCTGGCCCATGTGCGAGGGCAGCTGCAGGCGCAACTCGACAAGCGGCGTCTCACCGCCCGCGAATTGGAAACCCGTTTGGCCCAGGTGACCGCCGGCACGGACTGGGCGGGCTTTGCCAGGGCGGACGTCGTGGTGGAGGCCGTTTTTGAGGACGTCGCGCTGAAGCAAAAGCTTCGGGACGAGGTGGAGGCCGTCACGCCGGAGACATGTATTTTTGCCTCCAACACCTCCTCCATCCCCATTACCCGCCTCGCGGAAGGCTCGCGCCGACCGGCTCAGGTCATCGGGATGCACTACTTCAGTCCCGTGGAGAAGATGCCCCTGCTGGAAGTCATCACCCACGCCGGGACGGCGCCCTGGGTGACGGCGACGTGCGTGGCCTTGGGCAAGCAGCAGGGGAAAACCGTCATTGTGGTACGGGACGGCCCGGGCTTCTACACCTCGCGGGTGCTGGCCCCCTACCTCAATGAAGCCGCGCACCTGCTGCTGGATGGGGCAGAAGTAAGGGCCGTCGATGAGGCGCTCGTCGACTTCGGCTTCCCCGTCGGGCCGTACCAGTTGCTAGATGAAGTCGGCATCGACGTGGGCGAGAAGGTGTCCCACGTGCTGCACGGCGCCTTCGGCGAACGCATGCACGCGCCCGAGGCCATGGGCGCCCTGGTGCGGGACGGACGGCTGGGCAGGAAGGCCAAGAAAGGCTTCTACACCTACGACGGGAAGAAGAAGGTGGTGGACGAGTCCGTCTACGCGGTCCTGCCGCCGGCCACCAAGCGCCGGGTGGTGACGCCCGAGGAGGTCGTCGAGCGCTGCGTCTTCCCCATGGTGAATGAGGCCATCCGCTGCCTGGAGGAGGGCATTGTGCGAAGCCCCCGGGACGCCGACGTCGGCGCGGTGTTTGGCCTCGGCTTCCCCCCCTTCCGTGGTGGTCCCTTCCGCTTTGCGGACAACTTCGGTGCGGCGGCCCTGGCCGGGCGCCTGGAGTCCCTGGCCTCCAAGCTGGGGGCGCGCTTCGAACCTGCCGCGCTCTTGCGTGACAAGGCCGCCAGCGCGGGCCGCTTCTACCCGTAGCCGGCGCAAGTCTCCCTTCTGGCGGAGACGGCCCGGGTGTGCGGCCCGCGGGGCGGCGTGCGGCGTCAGGCCGCCGCGGCCTGGGACTCCTCCAGCATTCGTACCGGAAGCACCATGGCGTTGAGACCGCTGAACTGCAGGGTGCGCTGCAGCTGGTAGGCCGTCTCGTTGTGCAGAATCCGCTGGTACCACTGCTCCTTCTGAAAAATGAGCTTCCCGGCGAAGAACATGGTGCGCGGAAACTCCTTCCCTACCTCGCGGCAGACGCGGGTGGCCACGTCCACGGCTTCCGTCCCCAGGGCGAAGCGGAAGTCCGCCGCCAGCCCGAGACCGCGGGCCAGCGTCACGTAGCGCTGCAGACTCTGCACGGTCCGCTCTTTCACCTCGCGAACTTCGTCGCTGTCCTTGAAGCTGGCCGAGTCGATGACGCCGACGGAGATGAAGATGAAATTCTTGTAGTAGTTGGGGAAGAGGCGTTGCACGGTGAGGAGGCAGTGCACGCCGAGGCCCGCGTAGCTGCCCACCAGCAGCACCGCGGTGGGGTTGCGCGGGTCGAGCGGCTTGGGCAGCGCGTCAGGTTTCTCAGGCAGAGAGGGAAGGATTTCGTCCAGCCGTGACAGGCTCTTCTGCACCGTGCGGTAGTGGCTGCGGATGGTGAGGCACAGCGACACGAGGCTTCCCGTCACCAGCACCGTCACCCAGGCGCCGCTGAGAAATTTTTCATAGAGGTTGACGACGAGGATGCCCGCGCACAGCACCAGGCCCACCACGTGCACGGCGATGCCGCGGGCCCACGTCTTGTCCTTGCGGGCCCGGCGGCGCAGCCAGAAGCGGCACATCGCCGCCTGGCTGAGAGAAAACGTGAGGAAGACGTTAATGGCGTACAGCGTCACCAAGGTCGAGATGTTGCCGCTCGTGTAGACGAGGGCCCCCACCGAAGCCAGCCCCATCAGCACGACGCCGTTCTGCATGGTGAGGCGGTCCGACAGCTGGGCAAAGCGGTGCGGCAGCCAGCTGTCGATACTCATATTGGCCATGACGCGCGGCCCGTCGATGAAGCCCGCCTGGGCCGCGACGAAGAGGAGGAGGGCCTCGGAGGCCAGCGTCAGCCAGAGAAAGCCCTTGCCCACGGCCAGCCCCGCCACCACGTAGTTGCCCGCGAAGCGTTGGGTCAGGACGGCGTTCATGGTGCGGCCTTCCTCCGGCGCCACGTGCAGCAGGAGGTAGGCCACCGTGATTCCGCCCGCGGTGACGGCCAGCGAGACGGCCATCAGGGCCATGGTGCGCTTGGCTGTCGCCACCTTCGGCTCGCGCATGATGGCCAGCCCGTTGGAGACGGCCTCAATCCCGGTGTAGGTACCCGCGCCCATGGAGTAGGCGCGCAGGAAGAGGGCTAACAGGCCCGCCATGCCCAGGGTGCCCAGGTCGCGTTGGAAGCCCGTGCGGACTTCATGCACCACCGCCCCGGTCGTCCCAACGCTCGTGCCGAGGGCGCCGACAATCAGCACCGCGTGGGTGAGCAGGAAGACGAGGAAGATGGGCGTCAGGACGGTGACGGATTCCCGGACGCCGCGCAGGTTGAGGAGGACGAGGACGCCGATGACCCCCAGTTCCACCAGCAGCTTGGCCCCGCCCCAACCGGGCGGCATGAGGCTGAACACGGCCTCGGTGCCCGCGGCGATGGAGGTGGTGATGGTGAGGACGTAGTCCACCACCAGCGCGCTGCCCGACACGACGCCCGCGCTCGGCCCCAGGAGCCGGGTGGCGACAATGTAGCCGCCGCCGCCGAAGGGGAAGTGTTCAATAATTTTACTGTACGAGAGGGCAATCACGAGGACGGTGATGGCCGTGGCCAGGGCCAGTCCGAGCGCCAGGGAGGTGTGCGTCCCCAGGGCGCGGAACATCTCCTCCGGGCCGTAAGAGGAGGAGGACAGTCCGTCCGCCCCCAGCCCCACCCAGGCCAACAGGGTGACGAGGGACACCTTGTGGAAGACGCTCGGGTCCTCGACGCTGCGCGGCCGCCCCATGAGGAGGTGGCGCAGCCGACGGACGAGGCCCGGTGCTTCAGGGGCCTCAGGGGCCGGGCCCGGACCGCCGTTCTGTGGTGTCGTGCCGGGCACGGCGGGCGGCAGTCGTAGCCCGAGAGGTGGACGGCCAGCAACCCAAACGAAGTCCGGAAGGGGCGGCCCGGAAGGGGCGTGCTAGCATTCCCTGGCTTCCTGAGGGGACAGGTTGGAGATGCAGCTCTGGGTTGCCAGCACTCGGGCCACCACCCGGGGGACTTTGGTTCCCGCGCTCGAGCAGGGCGGTTGGGTGTGCACCCTCTTCGACGACGGCGCGTCCGTCATGCGCCGGCTGGATGCCGAGCCCCCCGATGCCCTGCTGCTGGAGGACCCGCTGGGCGCCGAGGACGCCTTCAGCGTGCTGGGGCGCCTACGCCTCTTCGAAGCGAGGGTGGACTTGCCGGTGGTGGTGTTGACGCAGGCGCCCGAGTCCCGGGTGGCCGCCTATGAATTGGGCGCCGACGACGTTCTCACCGCGCCGGTGGACCCCGTGGAACTGCTGGCCCGCCTGGCCCGCCGGCGTGCCCTGAAGCAGCGCACGGACGCGCTTCTGGTACAGGGCGAGCGCCTGGAACGCCTGGCGCTGACCGACGGGCTGACGCAAATCCACAACCGCCGCCACTTCCAGATTCGCCTGGCCGAGGAATTCCGCCGCGCCCAGCGGTACGACAACCCGATGGCGCTGATTTTGGCGGACATCGACCACTTCAAGGCCGTCAACGACACGGCGGGGCACGTGGTGGGCGACCAGGTGCTGCGCAAGGTGGCCGGCTGCTTCCAGGCCTGCATCCGCGACACGGACACCGTCGCGCGCTGGGGGGGGAGGAATTTGCCGTGGTGCTGCCGCAAACCCACCTGGCCGGTGCCCTCACCGTGGCCGAGCGCATCCGCCGCGACGTCAGCACGCTGCGCCTGGGGCCGGCGGACTCCGTCTCGGTAACGACGTCCCTGGGCGTCAGCAGCTACCCGGCCGCCCACGTCCACACCACCGACGAGCTGGTTCGCGCCGCGGATGAGGCGCTCTACCGGGCCAAGCGAGATGGAAGAAACCGGGTCTGTCTCACCGACCCAGCGGGTCCAGGGGCACACGAGCGGCGTCCCTCCTGAAGCATTTCAAACACTTGGGGTGACCTTCCCCCCCACACTGGTTGCGACTCTCCCCGGGTCGCCCGTGACTTCAAACAGGCCAATGGGTATAGGCTGACCCAGGGGCCGAACGTCCGTAGCCCTGGAATTTCAACGCCTTCAGGAGGCACAGGGCCATGGCCGAGCCGTTGCACCCCGAGGGTGCAGTCCAGACCCCCATGCAACCCGCTTTGCACTCGGCCCCATCTCCCGGACGCCTCCTCGTCGTCGACGACGAGGAGAACATCCTCCGCTCGCTGAAGCGGGTGCTGCGGCATGGGGACTGGGAGATTCGCACCGCGCTGGACGCGGAGCAGGGGCTGGAGGAACTGGCCAGCTTCACGCCCGAAGTCGTCCTGTCCGACTTCCGCCTGCCGGGAATGAATGGGGCGGAGTTTCTCGCCCGGGTGAAGGAGCGCATCCCCCGGGCGCAGAGAATTCTCCTCACCGGCCATGCGGACCAGCGGGCCATTGAGGAGGCCATCAACCGCTCCGAGATTTTCCGCTTCATCGCCAAACCCTGGAACGACTCGCAGCTGCTGCTGACGGTTCAGAGTGCCTTCGAGCAATTTGCAGTGGTTGCGGAGAACGAACGTCTCTCGGAGATTACCCGCAAGCAGAATGAGGAGCTTCGGCTCCTCAACGCCGACTTGGAGGAGCGGGTGGAGCAGCGCACCCGTCTGCTCATGGTGGCCAAGCGCGAGTGGGAGCTCTCCTTCGACTCTCTGGACTTGCCGCTGGCCGTCGTGCGAGGGGCGGACTACGGCGTCCGCCGCGCCAACCTGGCCTACGCGCGGGTGGCCGGCCACCGCATTCAGGACGTCAGCCAGGCGCCCAGCTGCCACCAGTTCCTCTTCGGACGCAGTCACCCCTGCCCGGGCTGCCCGCTGGACAAGGCGCTGGGCAGCGGCGAGGAGGGGCGGGCGGAGATTGAGCACAAGGGCCGCACCTACGTCCTCAACGTCTACCCCATGGCCGAGGCCGGCCAGGCCGTCTGCGCCTACCGCGACGTCACCGAGGAGCGCGAGATGACGCGCCGGCTGGTGGAGAGCGAGAAGATGGCCGCGGTGGGCCAACTTGCCGGCGGAGTGGCCCACGAAATCAACAACCCGCTGGGCGGCATCCTGGCCTTCACGCAGCTGATGAAGCGCGACGCCGGCCGCACCAACGGCGACCAGGAAGCCCTGCAGCTGATTGAGGAGTCGGCGCTTCGCTGTAAGCGAATTGTGGAAAGCCTCCTCCAGTTCAGCCGGCGCAGCCGCGCCGAGGAACGGCGCACCTTCGACTTGTCCACCTGCGTGGACGACGCCTGCTTCCTCTTCCGCGGCCAGCTGAAGCAGGCCCCGTCGACCAAGCTGGAGACGCGCATTGAAGCGGACCTGCCGGCCGTCTTTGGCGACCCGGCGCAACTGGGCCAGGTGGTGCTCAACCTGCTTCAGAATGGCCTGCACGCCCTCGCCGGGAAGCCGGGGACGCTGGGCGTCTCCACTGGCCGGCGCGACACGGCCGTCTACTTCAGCGTCACCGACAGCGGCACGGGCATCGCCCGCGGACGTGCTGCCCCACATCTTCGAGCCGTCCTTCACCACCAAGCCGCCTGGCCAGGGCACCGGCCTGGGCCTCGCCATCGCCTACCGGATCGTGAAGGACCACGGCGGCACCTTCGAGGTGAAGACGCGAAGCCGGCAAGGGCTCCACCTTCACCGTCCTTCTCCCCATTCCCCTGACGTCGCTGTCCCCGAGGAACACAAAGCAATGAATAAGCGAGCTGCCAAAGTCCTGGTCGTAGACGACGACAAAATCGTCCTGCGAGCCGTCACCGAAATCCTCCAGCGAGAGGGCTACCACGTCGTGGCCATCGACGACGCCGTGGAGGGCCTGGCCGCCGCCAGGGACCCGTCCGTCGACGTCGCCGTCCTGGACATCCGGATGCCGCACCTGTCCGGGATGGACCTGCTCAGGGCCATCAAGCAGGCCCGGCCCGAGGTGGAGGTCATCATGATGACCGCCTTCGCCACCGTCGAGACGGCGGTCGAGGCGGTCAAGGCGGGCGCCTACGACTACCTCACCAAGCCCTTCTCCAACATCGACGAGGTGAGCCTCACCGTCGCCAAGGCCGCCGAGCGCAAGGCCCTCAAGGACCGGACGCGCGTCCTCGAGGAGCAGCTGACGCGTCAAGGGCCAGTTCGAGGATCTCATCGGCCAGTCCAACCAGATGCGGGCCGTCTTCAAGCTCGTCGAGACCGTCAGCTACTCCTCGCGCCACCGTGCTCATCCAGGGCGAGAGCGGCACGGGCAAGGAGCTGGTGGCGCGCGCCATCCACTACCGAAGCCCCCGCAAGGACAAGCCCTTCGTCGCCGTCAACTGCGCGGCCCTCACCGAGACGCTGCTCGAGTCCGAGCTCTTCGGCCACGTGAAGGGCTGCTTCACCGGCGCCACCGCCGAACAAGAAGGGCCTGCTTCGAGGCGGCCGACGGCGGCACGATCTTCCTGGACGAGATCGGCGACATCCCGCCGCCACCCAGGTGAGGCTGCTGCGCGTCCTCCAGGAGGGCGAGGTCAAGCGGGTCGGCGCGAACGAGACGATCAAGGTGGACGTGCGCGTCATCGCCGCCACCAACGGCGACCTGGTCCGCGCCAAGGAGCAGGGGAAGTTCCGCGAGGACCTCTTCTACCGCCTCAACGTCATCACCGTGACGCTGCCGCCGCTGCGCGACCGCCCGGAGGACATCCCGCTGCTCGCCGAGCCACTTCCTCGCGCATGTACGAGGCGAAGATGGGCAAGAAGGTCGACCGCCATCACGCCCGCGGGCGATGGAGGCCCTGGTCTGCCACCGCTGGACGGGCAACGTCCGCGAGCTGGAGAACGTCATCGAGCGCGCGGTCGTCGCTCACCGCCGCGCGAGGTCGTCGACGTGGAGGACCTGCCGCAGGGGCTCCGGGAGGCTCCCGGCGGCGGCGGGGATGTCGAGGTGCTGAGCCTGGCCCACCTGCCCTACGCCGAGGCCAAGCGGCTGGCGATGCGCGCCTTCGAGCGGCGCTATCTGTCGGCGCTGCTGGAGACGAGCGGCCACAACGTCTCCAGCGCCGCGCGCGCCGCCGGCGTGGACCGGAGCAACTTCCGCCGCCTGCTGAAGCAGTATGAGGTCGGCCGGAACCCGCTGGGGGGCCCGGCTCCGCAGCAGTCCAAGGCTGAGACGATGACTGCATAGGCAGCCCGTCGGGGGGGCAAACACCCTTCCGCCGCCCCCCGGGGGAAAAAGTGAAGGCTGACCGGGCGGCGCTCCCTGCTAGGGTGCGCCGCCCGTGGCCCGTCCAACGCACCGGCTTCGCCTCGTCTTCATCGCCGCGCTGAGCCTGCTTCTGGGCGCCGGCGCGGCGCTTGTCTGGCAGGCGGACACGCGGGGACTCCGCCGCCGGCTGGTGGCGCAGCTGCGCGAGTGCGCCACGGAGAAGTACCCGCGTCTGGTGCAGTCAGCGCCGACTGTTCCGGGCCGCTTCGGCCGGCTGGCCGCCCCTGCATGGGACGCCCTGGCCGCGCAGGAGGGGCGCTCCACCGACGTCGAATTTTGAGGTAGAGAGCCCCGTTGCCCCTGAGATACGTGAGGTCACGGCCCCTGATCTGGCCGCCAAGGACAAGGCGTAAGGTCGGTCCATGCCAAAGTGGGAGTACGCGACCGTGCCGTTGCTCGTGCACGCGACCAAGCAGATCTTGGACAACTGGGGCGACGACGGGTGGGAGCTGGTGACAGTGATACCCGGCCCCAACTCCGAGCAGCTGGTCGCCTACCTGAAGAGGGAGAAACCTTGACCGGCCCGGCTGAGCGGCTGGCCGCGCTCGGGCTGACGCTGCCGCCGGTGGCGGCCCCGGTCGCCGCGTACGTGCCAGCCGTGCGGACCGGCACATACGTGTACACCTCGGGCCAGCTGCCGACGGTGGACGGGAAACTGCCCGCCGTCGGCAAGGTGGGTGCTGAGATCAGCGCGCAGGACGCGGCCGGGATGGCCCGCACCTGCGCGCTGAACGCGCTCGCCGCCGCCGCGTCTGCGGCCGGCGGCCTCGAGGCGATCCGCCGGATCGTGAAGGTCACCGGCTTCGTGGCCAGCGCGCCGGGCTTCGGCGGCCAGGCGCAGGTGATCAACGGGGCGAGCGAGCTGCTCATCGAGGTGTTCGGCGAGGACGGCAAGCACTCCCGCAGCGCCATCGGCGTCGCTGAACTGCCGCTGAACGCGCCGGTGGAAGTCGAGCTGATCGCCGAAGTCCGTGACTGAGCGGCCAGTGACTGAGAGGCCAGTGACTGAGCGGCCAGTGAATAAGCGGCCAGTGAATAAGCACCAGTGAATAGGCAGCGATGAACGAGCCCCGGATGGCGCGATCGGGCGCGGCGGTGCCGCGCAAGCTCGCCGAGCGGGCTCGCCAGATCTCGGACGGCGGGCTCTCGCCGCCGTCCCCGCGACGCCGCCACCGTGATCCTGCTCCGCCAGGCCGCTTCCGGCGTCGAGGCGTTCCTGTTGCGGCGTACCGCCGAACTCGAGTTCGCGCCGGGGGCGTACGTGTTCCCCGGCGGGTCGGTGGACGCGCGGGACGCCGACGAGAGCATCGGGTGGGCGGGACCGGCCCCGGCCGATTTCGGCGCCTTGCTCGACGTGCCGCCGGACCATGCGCGGGCGCTGGTCTGCGCGGCGGTCAGGGAAACGTTCGAGGAATCCGGCGTGCTGCTGGCCGGACCATCCGACTCGCCGGCGGACCTGGTCAGCGACAGCGCCGTCCTGGCCGGGGACAGGCACGCCCTGCTGACCGGCTCGGCGTCGCTCGGCGAGGTGCTCGGCCGCCGCGGCCTGGTGCTGCGCGCGGACCTGCTCACCCCCTGGGCCCGGTGGATCACGCCGGAGGCCTCGCCCCGCCGCTTCGACACCTGGTTCTTCGCCGCCGCTCGCCACCCGGGCAGACGGCCACGGCGGCACCGGAGGGTCATGCGGATCCAGGTGAGTCGGAGTCCGGGACGTCGCTGGGCCCCGCCGCGGCGCTCGAGGCCGCGCAGGCCGGCGAGATCACCCTGCTGCCGCCGACCGCGGTGACCCTCGGTGAGCTCGCCGGGCATCACGACGTGGCCGGCATCCTGGCCCGCCGCCGGGTCATCACCCCCCGGCTGCCCAGGTGGTCGTCGAGGACGGGCAGGTCCGGCTGGCCATGCCGCAGGCCGGCGAAGAGCGGCCGGGAGACGGAGTGAGCTGGACGGAGCTGGAGTGAGCGGGGACAGCGCGTGAGCGAGCCGACGCTGGGCATCGATGGGTTCCGCACGCCGCGGGCGGCCTGCCTGCTGGCGCCCAACCCCTCGCCGATGACGCTGGACGGCACCAACACCTGGGTGATCGCCGAGCCTGGCTCATCCTCCGTCGTCGTGGTGGACCCAGGACCCGACGACGAAGGGCACCTGCGCCGGGTGCACGCCGAGGCGGTCGCGGGCGACCGGCGGGTGGCGAAGATCCTGCTGACGCACGGGCACCCGATCATTCCGCCGGGGCGACGCGGCTGGCCGAACTGACCGGGGCACCGGTGCAGGCCGCCGATCCCGGGCGCCGGCTCGGTCCCGAAGGGCTCGCGGACGGCGACGTGGTCACGGCGGCGGCTGCGAACTCCGGGTGGTGGCGACCCCGGGCCACTCCGCCGACTCGGTATCCCTGCTGTTGCCCGCGGACGGCGCCATGTTCACCGGCGATACCGTGCTCGGCCGCGGCACGACGGTCAT
>CAVQDL010000015.1:0-39361 GCA_963711265.1 uncultured delta proteobacterium | reverse complement strand
TCTGCAGCGCCGCGGGGAGGGAATAGGCGCCGGTCATCACCTCGACCGGAAAACCAATCTGGTAGCGGAAGGGTAGCCACGCCACCGCCGTCCGGAGTGCACCCGGAAACAGTTCCACCGGCACCAGATAGCCACTGAAGACCATGAAGGCCACCAGCCAGACATCCATCACCTTGATGCTGCTGCCAGTCCACAGGGCCAGACAGCCGATGACGAAGTTGGCGAGAAAGGTGATGAGCCACCCCCCCAGCACGGCCAGCAGCCACACCCCCCAGATGAGCAATCCGTGGGGAAGCGACCGGGTGCCCACCAGGACGAGGGCGAGCAGGGCCACCGGCAGGGCCACCACCAGACGCAGTGGCATGGCGGCGATGTTTTCCACCGCGTAGCTCACCATGGGGTGGATGGGCCGGAGCAGCCGCATGGAGAGGGTGCCGGTGCGCACCTCGAAACTCATCTGCCAGGCCACCCAAGCACCGGTGAGCTGCCGGACGATGAAGGTGGCCAGGAAGTAGGCCAGGAAGTCGCGCTGACCGAAGCGGCCGACCGGGGCGTCGGCGGCCACTGCCGACCACAGCGCCAGCATGATGAGCGGCATGGTGGTGGAAAGCACCCACACCAACATCTCGGCCCGGTACGCAACCGCCTCGGCCAAGCCGACGCGCATGAGGGTGGGTAGCGCCCGCACCGTCGACCGCGTGCTCATGCCGCGGTCTCGGCGCGCACCCGGTTCTGTGCGAAGAGCTCGCTCATCACCTCTTCCAGCGGTGGGTCCTCCACGGTGAGGTCCCGCACGCTCAAGGTGGCCAGGGCGCGTGCCACGGTGAGACTGACGGCGTCCTGGCGAACCTGCAGCACCACCTGGGCCGCGTCCGCCGACACCACCTTGCCGAGCCCTTCCAGGGCCAGGGCCGGTGCCGGGCGGTCCAACCGCAGCACCACGCGTTTCTCCGGGCGCATCCTGCGCACCAGCGCGTCCAGGCCACCGTCGTAGGACAGCGTCCCCTTGTCGATGACGATGACGCGGGGACACAAGGCGGCCACGTCGTCCATGTAGTGACTGGTCAGCAGCAGCGTGGCGCCGGTCTCCTCGTTGTAGCGGCGGATGAAGCTGCGGATGGTGGCCTGCATGGACACGTCGAGGCCGATGGTGGGCTCGTCCAGGAAGAGAACCTTGGGGCCATGGACGAGGGCCGCTGCCAGCTCGCACTTCATCCGCTCGCCCAAGGACAGGGACCGGGTTGGCTTGTTCACCAGGTCGCCCAGCTCGAGCAGCTCGGTGAGCTCCGCCATCCGGCGGCGGAACTCCGGCTCCGGCACTTCATAGATGGCGCGGTTGAGGGCGAATGTCTCCGAGGGCGGCAAGTCCCACAGCAGCTGCTGCTTCTGGCCCGTCACCAGCATGATTTTCTTGAGGAAGACGTCCTCCCGGTGCTGGGGGACGTGGCCGTCGACACGCACCTCGCCGCTCGAGGGGTAAAGCAGCCCGGAGAGGACCTTGAGGGTGGTGGTCTTTCCCGCGCCGTTGGGGCCGAGAAACCCCACCCGCTCCCCCGCCGCAATCTCGAAGGAGATGCCGTCCACGGCCTTCACCAGGGTGGGGACCCGCCGCAAGAGCGAGCGAAACGCCGCCCGGAGCCCGGGGGACGCTGGTGAACGGTGTAGTGCTTGCGCAGAGCGCGGACGGAAACCATTCGGAGCCCTCCCATCTAACGCCGGGGCCGCAAGAGCGCGAGCCCCACAGGACGGAAAATCCCCCCCCGGGTTGGGAGTGCTAGCCTTCCGCAGCAGCGTGGCAACTCTCGGCCTCATCCTGACCGGCGGCGGGGCACGCGCCGCGTACCAGGTGGAGCTCTGCGCGCCATCGCCGAGGTGCTGGGCGCGGGGAACAATCCCTTCCCCGTCATCACGGGCGTGTCGGCCGGCGCCATCAACGGCGCGGCGCTGGCGGCCAGCGCCGACGACTTCGCGGGCGGCGCTCGCCGTCTGTCGGAGACCTGGCTCAGTCTCAGCCCGGAGCGGGTGTACCGCACCGACATGCTGAGCGTCGCCTCCATCGGAAGCCGGTGGATTCGCAACCTCACCTCCGGCGGGCTGGTCACCCTGCGGCAGGTGAACCACCTTTTGGACACCACGCCGCTGCGGGAGCTGCTCACCGAACGCATCCCCCTGGACCGCGTCCCGGCCCACATCGCGGCGGGCCGGTTGCGGGGGCTCGGCGTGACGGCCACCAGCTACCTCACCGGCACCGCCGTCACCTTCTTCGACGGGACGCAGGACGTGCACCCTTGGGCGCGCAGCCGCCGGCTGGGGCGGCGCGAGACGCTCACCATCGAGCACGTCATGGCCTCGGCCGCCATCCCTGTCTTCTTCCCGCCCGTCCGCCTCGGGGACACCTACTACGGGGACGGCCAGGTGCGTCTCACCGAGCCGCTCAGCCCGGCCATCCATCTCGGCGCCGACCGGCTGCTCGCGGTCGGCGTGCGCTACCTGCGCACGGCGGAGGAGACCCAGAGCCTCAACAGCGAGGAAACCAGCATGGCGGGGCTTCCGGTGTCGCAGGTGGCCGGCGTCCTGCTCAACGCCCTCTTCCTGGACCACCTGGATTCCGACACCGAGCGGCTGGAGCGCATCAACCACGCCCTCGGCCGAGGAGCGCCCCCGGGCGGCGAGGAGCGCTTCCGTGTCATCCCCGTCCTGACGTTGCGTCCTTCCCTGGAGCTGGGCGGGCTCGCCGCCGACCAGATGGAGCACTTCCCGCGCGTGGTGCGCTACCTGCTGGCCGGGGCATGGGGGCGGGACGGCGCGGGGGCTCGGACCTGGTCAGCTACCTGGCCTTCGAGCGGAGCTACATCGACCGGTTGCACACCCTCGGCTACGAGGACACCCTCCACCGCCGGGAGCTCGAGGACTTCTTCGGAGCAAGCACGCGCCTCAGCGCTTGACGGCCAGCGTCATCCCATCGCGCACGGTGAGGAGCACCTTGTCCACCCGGGGGTCCTTGGCCACAGCGTCGTTGAAGGCGACGATGGCGTGGTCCGACGGACTCTTGGGGTCGAGCACCTTGCCGCTCCACAGGGTGTTGTCCGCCACCAGCAGCCCTCCCGGGCGCAACAGCGGGAGCACCGCTTCGTAGTATGCGAGGTAATTCTCCTTGTCCGCGTCGATGAAGACGAAGTCGAGCGGGCCAGAAAGTGTCTTCAGCGTCTGCAGGGCAGGTCCCATGCGGATTTGGATTTTCCCGCCCACCGGACTCCGGGCGAAGGCGCGCCGGGCGATGGCCTCCGCCTTGGGGTCGACGTCACAGGTGATGAGGGTGCCGTCCTCGGGAAGGCCCAAGGCAATCATCAATCCGGAGTAGCCGGTGAACATCCCAATCTCCAGCGCGTGCCGCGCCCCGGACAGCCGGACCAGCAGCCGGAGGAGGTTCCCCTCGAGGCGGCCCACCTGCATCTGCGGGTCGCGCATGGACGCGTACGTCTCGTCCCGGAGGGCGTCAAAGAGGGAGGCCAGCGGCTCCGAGTGCTCGGCGGCATAGGCCTCGATGGCTTCAGGCACGAGGGTCATGGACATGGCCCTCTTCTACCCCAAGGCTCCCCCGGACGCATGGACCGGTACGCCCAGGACCTGGCGCGGTGGATGCCCCGGCTGGTGGCCGTCTGGCGGCGCTCGCGCAAGCTTCCCGAAGGCCCACCGACGTTGACGGCCAAGGAAGTGGCGGGAAGTGGCGAGCGCCATCCGCACGCTGTCGCTCGGCCTGACACGGGAGCGCTCGCTTGCCGGGGGCCGGTACATGGACGACCCGCGCCTTCTGGGGGCCTACCTCCTCTTCTACTGGCCGGTGTCCTACGCCCAGGGCCGCCAGGTCCTCGGGGAGCTGCGCACGCGCCCGCGCCGGGTGCTGGACCTGGGGAGCGGCCCGGGCCCCCTCGCCTTCGCCGCCCTGGATGCCGGGGCGGCAGAGGTCACCGCCGCCGACCGAAGCCGCCCCGCGCTGGCGCTGGCGCGGGAGCTCGCCGCCGAGGCAGGCGAGGCACTCGCCACGAGGGAGTGGGACCCCCAGCGCACGGGCGAGCTACCGGCCTCCGGGCTGGACGCCGTCGTCGTCGGGCACCTCCTCAACGAATTGTTCGGCAAGGGGGAGCCGGCGCTGGGCCGGCGGGCGGCGCTGGTGGAGCGGGCCCTGGCCGCGCTGCGCCCGGCCGGCTCCCTGGTGCTCATCGAGCCGGCGCTGCGCGACACGTCCCGAGAGCTGCTGCAGCTGCGCGACGTGCTGGTCCGCCGCGGGTTCGCCGTGCGTGCCCCGTGTCTGTTTCGTGGCGACTGCCCGGCCCTCGTCAAAGCCAGCGACTGGTGCCACGCCGAGCGCCTCTTCACCATGCCGCCCCTTTTGGAGGAACTGGCCCGCGTGGCGGGCCTGCACAAGGAGGCGCTGAAGATGAGCTACCTGGTCCTCGCCCCCAAGGGCGAGCCGTGGCCCGAACCCCCCCCGGGTCGCACGTTCCGGATTGTGTCGGAGGCCCTGGAGGGCAAGGGGCGGCAGCGCTACATGGGCTGGCGGGCCGGAGGGGCGGATGGGGCTCGCGCTTCAGGAGAAGCACCGCACCGCGGCCAATGCCGCCTTCTTCCAGCTCTCCCGGGGCGACGTGGTGGAACTAACGGAAACGGAGCCGCGCGGGGATGGACTGGCCCTGACCGAGCGCTCGGCGGTGCGGGTGGTGGCTGCCGCCGGGCGAGGTGTCTCCTCGCCCCTGTCACACGGAGAGGGTTGACGCCTGCGCGCCGGTAGCTGGAAGGTAACAAGCAAGAACGCTGGCTGGAGGGTGCATGCGCAACGTCTCGACTGCTGCCATCGCGTCGTCATTTTTGTTGAGCATCTCACTGGTCTCGCGCGCAGGAGAAGGAGGCGGGTCCCACGTGGAGTTACCAGGGTGCCACTGGGCCTGCGCACTGGGCGGACCTCAAGAGCTACTACCAAGAGTGCAAGCTCGGGAAGCACCAGTCGCCCATCGACATCCGGGGGGCGAAGATGGCCGCGCTACCCCCCCTCGAGTTCAGCTACAAGCCAGGGCCCCTGAAAATTGTCGACAACGGACACACCATCGAGGTCTTCATCCCGCCCGGAAGCTTCATCACCGTGGGTGGCAAGCGCTATGAGTTGCTGCAGTTCCATTTCCACCACCCATCGGAGAACAAGCTAAATGGCCGCGCCTTCCCCCTGGAGCTGCACCTGGTGCATCAGGACGCCGAAGGAAAGTTGGCCGTGGTGGGCGTGCTACTGGCCGACGGCAAGGCCAACTCTGTCATCGCGGAAATCTGGAAGTACCTCCCCAAGGAAAAGGACAAGGAGAGCGCTCCCGACGGGGTGACAGTGGACCCGAGCGGCCTGGTGCCTGCCAACCACGCCTACTACACCTTCGCCGGCTCGCTCACGACGCCGCCCTGCAGCGAGGAAGTGACCTGGTTCCTCCTCCGGACGCCGGGCACCGTCGACAAGCCAGAAGTGAAGGCGTTCGCCACGGAGTACCCGGACAACGCCCGTCCGCCGCAGCCACTCAACGGGCGCACGGTGCAGATGTCCAAGTAGCCGACGCCAGAGGCCGGACGGCGTCTAGCGGATTCAATAACGAACGGCGCGCGCCCAGTCGACGTAGGTCGCGCTGCGGCCGCCCCAGCGCAGCGTCTTGCTTTGCATCTCGACGCGGTAGCGGGTGGCGCTCGGGTCCACCGCGCGGCCGTCGGGGCTGGTGGGAAGCTGCATGCGCAGGCCGTCGGCTGACGTAGACGTGGTGAGCAGCGTCTCCTCGACAAAGGCCCCCAGCGAGGGGCCAGTGACCAGCGCCTCCTCGAGGATGCGACCGTCGGCCGCTGGCAGCCGCAGTCCCAGCAACCGGGCCATGGTGGGGGCGACGTCGACGTTGCCACTCGGCAGCGTGTCGTGAAAACCCCGACGGAAGTGCGGGCCGGCGGCCACCAACGTTGTCTGCACGTCGCGTGGACTGAAGCTGCCGTGCATGCCACGCGCCCCCGGCGTGCTGGAGAACTCCGTCCCTGGCATGCCCAGAACGGTGGCCTCGGCATCCCAGGCGAAGGAGACCACCAAGTCCGGTGTCCGGTCGCCGGAGCGCATCTCCATGTGGACCACGTCCAGCGGCAGCGTCCCCGGCACCGGGCCGTAGCGTCGCGCCACGAAGATGGGGCCAAATTCCTCGCGGCTCTGCAGCAGGCGCGCCAGCGTCTGCACCACGTGGGGGTCATGGCTTGGCACGTAGAGGAAGTCGCTGCCGCCGTTGGGCACCACCACCACGTCGCGGGGCCCGAGGGCGGCCGGCACCGGGGGCACCCGGGCTGGTGCCCGGCTTCTCGCCGCAAGGCAGGCCCGGATAGACGGGCACTCCGCTGGCGGTGATGCCGGAGAGCACGGGCGAGAAGACACAGAGAAGGCCGTCGAAGGCGTGCAGCCCGAGGTCCGCGCGGTTGATGAGGTCCGCGGTCCGGACCTCGCCGGACACCGAGAAGCCGGCCGGGTCCTCCCCCGTCACCCCGCCGTCGGCCAAACCCCTCAGGGGGAACAGGTCCAGCGGACCCGAGACACTGGAGTGGCCATGGTCGGAGACGACGAGGACGTCCGTCGTCGCGGAAAGGCCGAGGCGCTCGACCGCCGCCCGCAGCTGTCCCAACAGCTGGTCCTGGCTGTGCAGGGCGTCGTGGTAGGCGGCGCTTCCCGGGCCATAGGCGTGCTCGGTGGTGTCCGGGTTCCGGAGCCACACCACTGCCAGCTGCGGCCGGAGGCCGGGGAGGAGCACCTGGGCGAATGCGCTCATCAAGTAGGCATTGTCGGCCTGCGGGCGGCGAACGCCGCCCCCGGGTGGGGTCACCGCTCGCCCCGTCGGCGCCGGTGACCACCTGGCCCGGCTTGGTGGGGTCCGGGCTGCTGGTGTCCACGCGTTTGCCGTAGGCCAGCGGCGCGAACCTGGGGAGGGCCAGGCCAGCGTCCCGCAGGGCGTCCACCAGCGTCGCCGGCCACGCCAGCCGCTCCTCGAGAATCCACCCTCCCCGGCGCCGGTCCTGGAGGTAGGCGGCGCCCACCTTGCCCACCGCCACCGTGGACAGGCCGGCGTCCTGCGCCGCCTCGAAGAGGGTGCCGACCTCGAGGAGATGCCCCCCGTAAAAGCCGTCCAGGGTGTCGATGACGCCGTAGTCCTCGGTGAAGATGGGCTGGGCCAGGTCCACCAGTGCGCCGGAGCCACTGTGTCCGGCGTCCGCGGGCCCGTGCACCCAGACGCTGTTGGCGGAAAGGCCGCTGGTGCCGGGGTAGCCTCCCGTCGCGAGGCTGGCCGCATTCGTCATGGTGAACGTCGGCCAGGTGGCGTGCTGGTCCTCGAAGGACACCCCTTCGTCCCGCAGCCGGACGAGGTTGGGCGTGTCGTCCGTGCTGATGCTGTCCGGGCGGAGGCCGTCCCAGACGAAGAGGATGACGCGCGTTTGCTCGGGTCCCGGCGGCGAGCCCTGCCAGACCTTCGGCGCGGAGCTGCAGCCCACCGCCACCACCAGCGCCAGGTACAGGCGACCCGGCCCACGCCTGCACGGAGGGGTGTCCGGTGCAAGACGAGCCATGCCGTCACGTGCAGACGACATGCGGTGCAGCGCCTGCGTTCGGCGGCTGCTTGGGCGTTCCAAGCCCCGAGACGGGAGGGAGCCGCCCCCGAACGGGCGAGTCCGGCTCGACAGGCAGTCCCACTTCAGTTGACGGTCCCGACCACGCCGTGGATTTCGGCCATGAGCTTCTGGGGGCTGTAGCCGATGCCCTTTCGGAAAACCATCTCGACGTTCCGGATGTCGGAGATGTTCTTCGAAGGGTCTCCCCCCACGATGATGAGGTCCGCCTGCTTGCCAACCGCGATGCTTCCCACATTATCGGCAATGCCGAGGAACTCCGCCCCGTTCGCGGTGGCGATCCGAATCGCCTCGAGCGGAGAAAAGCCCGCCTCGACCAGAAGTTCCAGCTCGCGCTGATCCGCGAAACCGGCGATGGCGCTGCCATTGCCGGTGGGGTCGGCGCCAGCAAGCAGGGTTCCTCCTGCATTCACGAAAGCGCGCTCGAACTCCATTTCCTTGGGCAAGAGGTGCATGAGATGGAACTGCGCAGCAAAGGCGATGTTTGCTTGCACGGAGCGCCACGCCCGCCAGGTCAACACATCGCGGATCCGTTCAGCGTCGGCGGATGTCACATTGCCGAACTCCAGGTCGAGGACTGCCAGCGTCGAAGTTATTGCAACATGTCGCTCGACCAGGTGTCGGATGAGCGCCTGAACCGGAGCCGAACCGATGTCGAGCTGTCGGTCGTACTCACGGAGAACGGCCCCGAAGGGGGGGCATTCACCGCTCCGCTTGGCCGAGAAGAACTCGGTGTCGATAATCAGACCGTGCTCGAGGTTGTCGATTCCCATGTCGACCGCCTCGTTGAATCCCAGGCTGCAAAGGTGGCCGGTCACCTTCATGCCACGCGTGTGCGCCTCGTCCACCGCAGCGCGAAGGTCCTCGGCGGTGATGTGCATGTACGCCTTGAACGAAGTCATCCCACGAGCAGCCCAAGTGGCAACCTGTCGCTGCGCTGCGGAGGCGTCGGCGAGCGGATGCATCTCAGGAAAGCTCGCTGGCGGCCCTTCGAGATAGGGCGCGGTGAGAAACAACTCGGGTCCGGCCGCCGCCCCGGAGTCAATGCGTTGCTTGACGTCGAGATCCCGCTCGGGCGCGATGCTCCCGGCAGTGCGCGCCGTGGTGACTCCCGCCGCCAAGTACATGAGTGGGAACACCGTCGCCTGTTCCGCCAAAAGCTGCCCGGAGCTCTCCTCCTCCGCGTTGGTGAAGAGATGCTCGTGCATCCCGACCAGTCCGGGAAGCACGGTTCGCCCCGACAGGTCCACAACGGTGGTGCCGGAGGGGAAAGGCGCCTGGTCGCACGGTCCGACGTAAATCAGCCTGCCCTTCGAGATGACGATCCGCTGGTCTGGCGAGGGTGGATTGCCGAGGCCATCGATTACCCGCACGTGGTCAAGCACCAGCGGCGATTCTCTGTGCAGCACGTAGGCGTCGGTCGGGGTGCCGGCGATGCGTCGAATTCGAGCGAGCTGCAGAAGATGGATGACGAGCAGCGTGGCGAAGATGGCCGCTCCTGCCGCCAGCACGACCAACCCGAGCTTGGCAAATCTCTGCATCCAACGCCGCACGTTCAGAGCGTGCACGAACCAGAAATCGAAAGAAAGCATCTCGCCAGAAGACGCATGGCAACAGCCCGCTTACTCGCGGAACGGGCCAAACTTGTCAGCTTGGTCTAAAGCGCCTGAGCTGCAGGGACGAGGGGCCAAGCGGAAACCCTTCCTCCTCTTCAGACGAAGCTAGCGGCCACGGAGGCGTGTCCCGAGCTGGCCCGGGTGCCGCTTCGCGTCAGCTCCCGGTTCAAGCCTCGAAGGCGCGGCCAGAGGGCCGACGGGGGCACCGCGGTGACTTGCGACGACGCTATTCGTGCGCCGAGAACCGCAGGGAAACGACAGACTTGCGCAAGAACCCCGGCCGGGGAACGAGCCAAGCCTGGCACCGCTTTCGCATGACCTGTGTTCCAGCGGAGGCGCTCGTCATGAAGGCAGACAGGCTGATGAGGCTAGAGGTGCTGACTGTTCCCCCGGACTTGCCGCTCGAAGCCGCGCACAAGCTGATGTTGAGACGCGGGGTCCGCCACCTGCCGGTCGTCTCCGGCCACCGGCTCGCGGGCATCCTCTCCGACCGCGACATCCTGCTGGCGAGTGGACGCCTCAAGAACGGCACGTACGTGTACCCGAGTCTCTCGGTGGGAGAGGTGATGGCCGTCTCGCCCCTGTCGGCCGAGCCCGGGACTCCCATCAGCGACATCGCCAAGACCATGGTGGCGTCGAAGATTGACTGTGTGCCCATCGTCATAGGCCACAATGACCTGGTGGGCCTGGTCACCTCGACGGACTTGCTGCTCATCCTGACGCAGATGGAGGAAGAGGCGCAGCCGGCCCTCACCTTTCAAATCCGGCGGGCGGGCGACCTCGAAACGCAGGCCTGAGGGGCCGTGCCGACTCCGCCAGCTCCGCGCGACCAGACGGCGCTGCGCCAGCAGGAGGCGCAGCAGCTGATGCTGCGCTTCGCCGAGCGCACCGGCCTCAGCTCGGAGAGGCCGCAGCAACGCTACCTGTGGACGGACGCCTTCGCTGTCTGCAACTTCCTGGGTCTGGCGCGTGTCAGCGAGGAGGCGCACCACGGCGAGCTGGCGCTTCAACTGGTCGACCGCGTCCATCGCACCCTCGGCAGGCACCGCCCGGACGATGCGCGGAGCGGATGGATTAGCGGACTTGGCGAGGAGGAGGGAGCCGCTCACCCAACGCGCGGTGGACTGCGCATCGGCAAGCCGCTTGCCGAGCGGCGCCCGGGCGAGCCGCTGGACGAGCAGCGGGAGTGGGACCGCGACGGGCAGTACTTCCACTACCTGACCAAGTGGATGCACGCCCTCGACCAGGTCTCCCGCTCGACACGCCAGCCCCGCTACAACCTCTGGGCGCGCGAACTGGCCGATGCCGCCTACCGCGCCTTCACCTATGCCTCTCCCCAAGGCGGCCAGCTGCGCATGGTGTGGAAGATGAGCATCGACCTGACCCGGCCGCTCGTTGCTTCCATGGGCCACCATGACCCGCTGGACGGCGCGGTCACTTGCACGCAGCTTCAAGCCACCGCCTCCAGCCTCCCGGGCGCTCACGGGGGGCCCGACCTGGCCGAAGCCCTGGGGGGCTTCGTCACCATGACGCAGGGAGGCCGGTGGGCCACCGCCGACCCGCTTGGCCTGGGCGGCCTGCTCGTGGATGCCTGCCGCGTCCAGCAGCTCCTCGGACGCACGAAGGTGCTCACGCAGGGGCTGCTGTGCACCCTGTTGGCATCTGCACTGGAGGGGCTTCCCCACTACCTGGCGCAAGGGGAGGTAGCCCTTCCCGCCTCGCGCCGGCTGGCGTTCCGCGAACTGGGCCTCAGCCTCGGGCTACACGCCGTTGAGCGGATGAAACAGTGGCGTGAAGTGCCTCGCACCTCTTCGGCGCCGGGCGAGACCGACGCACTCCTCGACGCCCTGGGCCGGTTTGCGTCCCTGGGCAGGGACATCGAGTCCTTCTGGCGCGTTGCCGAGCACCAGGCGTCCGAGACGTGGGCCGCTCACCGCGACATCAACGAAGTGATGCTCGCCAGCAGCCTCTGCCCCGAAGGCTGCCTCGTCCTCTTGGAAGGCGAGCGCTTCTAGCGGCGCTTCAGCGCGAGGGCTTGCCGAGAGTCTCGGCCAGCTCGGCGTACAGATGAATGGCGCTCTTGACGCTCTTCTCCCAATCGCCGAGGTGCAGGCTCTCGTTCTCCGAGTGCGCGTTGGTGTACGGGTCCTCGACGCCGATGAGCAGCGCCGGCACCCCGCCGAGCTCGCGCGCGAAGGGCTCCACGAACGGGATCGACCCGCCGCAGCCCATGGTCACCGCCTCCGTCCCGTAGCCCTTCTTGAGCGCGCGGAACGCCGCCTGGAACGCCGGGTGCGTAGGAGTCGGTGTACCACCAGCCCGCGGCCTGGTCGGCGTGCATCTTGCACCTCCACGCCCCACGGGACGCCTTCTTGAGCGCCGCGATCAGCTTCGTCTGCACGTCGAGCGGGTCGATGTCGGGGACGATGCGGATGCCGACGCGGGCCCAGGCGCTCTCGTTGATGATGTTGCGCGCGTCCTTGCGGCGACTGGCCTGGATCGCGTTGACCGCCAGCGACGGCTGCCGCCAGTTGGTCTCCCACGGGTGGCGGCCGCCGAGCAGCTGCACGCCGTCGCAGGAGGCCCGCCTGCTTGCGGAATGGCCTCGTCGCCCGGCAGCGCGTACGATACTCTTCCGCTCGGCGGCGGTGAGCGGCTTCACCTTGTCCAGGATGCCGGGGATGGCGATGGTCCCGTCGTCCTTGACGAGGGCGGCCAACATCTTCACAGAGCCCGCTCACCGGGTCCGGCACCGGACCGCCCCACATGCCCGAGTGCAGCGACTTTGCTTCAGCGCGCGCACCTCGACGTCGACGGTGACCAGGCCGCGCAGCGCGGTGGTGATGGACGGCAGGCCGGTCTCGAAGTTGCCGGTGTCGGTGAGCACGATGGCGTCCGCCGGCGAGCATGCGCCTTTTGTGGGAGGAACGCGCTGAGGTGAGCGGAGCCGATCTCCTCCTCGCCCTCGACAATCAGCTTCACGTTGAGCGGCAGCTTGCCCGCGGCCTTCAGCCAGGCGTCGACCGCGCGGGTGTGCACGACCACGCCGGCCTTGTCGTCGGCGGCGCCGCGGCCGTAAGAGCGCGGCGCCGCTCGCGCTCGGTCGGCTCGAACGGCGGCGCTCTCCACGCCGCCGCGTCGCCCGCCGGCTGGACGTCGTGGTGCGCGTAGAGCAGGAGCGTGGGCGCGCCGGGCTGGTCGAGAATCTCCCCGTAGACGTAAGGGTGGGCGCCCGCCACCTCGAGCAGCTGCACGTTCTTGAAGCCGCGGACCTCGAGCAGCTTGACCGTCGCCTGCGGCGCTGGGGCGAACCTTGGCCGCGATCGAAGCCCGGGAACGACACCGTCGGAATGCGAACCAGCGTCTTTAGGTCGTCGAGGTAGTCGCCTTTATGCTCGGCGAAGTGGGCAAGGGCTTTTTCGGTGGACATAGGCGGAAACGGGGCATAGCGCCAAGCCGGCCGTGACTCCAGCGCCCGGCGGCCGGAGGTGACGTCGGGCTTCCGTCGACGTCCCGAAGGGGTGTCGGCCAGCAGGGCGCCAAGCGCGTAGCGCGTTTTTTCGATTGCGGCCGCCCACGCCCTGGCTACACTTGCAAGCACCCTGCGTCTGGGAGCGGTCTGCTCTCGGGGCCCGGGGGGGACGCCTGCGCCCTTGCAGGCGCCAATGCTGCAAGGGGTGCACCCATGAATCGCCGAAGCTTTCTCCGCCTCACCGGCGCGGCAGCCGCAAGCCTCACCCTGCCGAAACTCGGCCGCGCCGAGGCGGCGGCGGCCCCGCGCTGGCGTGTCTTCGAAGTCACGACCCACGTGCAACTGCTCCAGCCCAAGGGTATCTCGCGCGTCTGGGTGCCCTTGCCACTCGCGGTGGAGACGGATTTCCAGAAGCCACTCGGCAACACCTGGGAGGCACCCGGAGGGCACGCCAGCTTCGCCCACGACGCCCGCTACGGCGTCACCTGGCTGTCGGCCGAATGGGCCGAGGGCGTCCAGCCCATTCTTGAGGTCAAGAGCAAAGTCACTCTGCGTGACTGGAGCGTGGACCCGTCCGCAGCCCCTGGCCCACAGAGGCTCGACGCGGCCAGTCGCGCCCTGTGGACCGCCCCCACCCGGCTCCTCCCGACGGATGGGGAAGTGGCCGCCACCGCATTGAAGATTACGGCCGGCGTCAAGGGGGGGGACGTCCACAAGGCACGGGCTTTGTACGCTTGGGTTTGCGACAACAGCTTTCGCGACCCCAAGGTCCGTGGCTGCGGGCTCGGTGACATCCAATCCATGCTTGCCACCCATTCATTGGGTGGCAAGTGCGCCGACATCAACGCGCTCTTCGTGGGTTTGGCCCGGTCGCTGGGCATCCCCGCGCGGGACGTGTACGGCGTCCGGGTGGCGGACTCGCAGCGTGGCTACAAGGCCCTCGGCAAGGCCGGCGACATCACCAAGGCCCAGCATTGCCGCGCAGAATTCTTCGCCGACGGGTACGGGTGGATTCCGGTCGACCCGGGCGATGTGCGCAAAGTCATCCTTGAGGAGCCACCGGGAAACCTCCCCGTCGATGACCCGAAAGTCCTCGCGGCACGCGCCTTCCTCTTCGGGAACTGGGAGATGAACTGGATGGCGTACAACTACGGCCATGACGTCGCGCTCACCGGCTTACGCGGGGGGACGGTTCCCTTCCTGCTGTACCCTCAAGGCGAGACGGCGGAGGGGCTGCGAGACTGCCTGGATGCGGCCAATTTCCGGTACAGCCTCACCTCCCGCGAGCTCAGCGTCAGCTAGCCCCGGGGCACCGGCAGGAACGTCAGCAGCGTCACCGGGATGCCGCCGTTGGTGAGCGGGTGGGCCCTCCACAAGGGCAGGCCAACGGCGCGCTCGAGGCGGCGAGGCTCGTCGGTGAGGAGCGCAGCCCGCCAGCCGGTAAATGGGCCATGCAGCGCCTCGGCCACCGCCTCGAAGAGGCCTTGGGCACCCACCCCAGTCCCAACCCGTTTACCGTAGGGGAGGTTCGCCAGCAGAAGGCCTGGGGGGACGCTGCCCGGGCTGAGGGTGCGCACATCCGCGCGCTCAAGTACCAGCGAGTCGGTAACGCCAGCCCGCCGCGCATTGCGGCGCACCGTCCCGACGGCGCCGGCGTTGAGGTCGCTTCCGTGGATGGGGGAAGGTGGGGCGTCAAGTGTCTCGGCCGCAGCGCGCGCCCGCCGCGCCTGCCAGGCGGCGGCGTCCGTGCCGGGCCAACTCTCGAAGGCAAAGGCCCGCGCCAGGCCGGGGGCCATCCGCCGGGCCCGCAGCGCCGCTTCGATGACCAGGGTTCCCGAGCCGCACATGACATCCCAGAGCGGCTCCTCGGGCCTCCAGTCGGCGAGGAAGAGCAAGCCGGCGGCCAGCGTCTCGCGCATCGGCGCGCGGCCCACCTCCTGGCGCCAGCCGCGCCGGTAGAGCAACTCCCCCGAGGCGTCGACGCTGAGGGTCCCGCCGCCTGGCACTGCCCGCAGGACGAGGCGCGGCCCGGCCGAGGCACGCTCCTCTCCGGCGGCGGCGTGGACGGGCCGTCGCCAGCTGCGGGCCAACCACGCCCGCAGGGCGGGCGCAGTCGGAGCACCGGGATGCCGGACCGTCGACTCGAGCCATACCGGCGCCCCCGCCGCCGCGAGGCCGGAGAGGTCCACCCGGGCCAGGGCCGCCGCGACGGCGGCCCAGCTTGCTGCCGGGAGCCGGGCCAGCCGTAGCAGCACCCGGTTGGCGGTGCGAAGCCGAAGGCAGGCCTCCTGGTGCAGCCCCGGGGCGCCGGACAGCTCCACGCCGCCCGGCACCGGTGTGGCGCGGCCAAGTGCCAGGGCCTCCTCGGCCAGCACGGCCTCCAGGCCCGGGGTGGTGGCGGCAAAGCACAGCGGCTCGAAGGGAAGCATCTTCTGGGGGCGGTCTGTTATCAGGAAGCCCCGAGGAGAGCCCGTTCCCGTGAACGAACCCCGCGTCGTGAAGCCCAAGGCCTTCGAGGTGCTGGTCACCGAGGTCATCCTGGAGACTCCGGACACGGCGACGCTCGTCTTCCAGACGGAGGACCCGGTGGAGTACCGGGCCGGGCAGTTTCTCACCATCGACCCGCACCAATTCAAGGCGCTGGCCTCGCACACGGCCTACCTGGAGGAGTTGAAGGGAAAAAAGGAACTGGTCCGGGCCTACTCGGTGTGCTCGGCCCCGGGTGAGGCGCTGGCCATCACCATCAAAGAGGAGCCTTACGTCCGCAAGCACAGCCTGCACGCGCCGCTGCTCTCGCCGTACCTCACCTACAGCGTGCACCCAGGGCAGCGGATGAAGGTGGTGGGCTTGACCGGCCCCTACACCCTGGCGCCGGACCTCGAGCAACGGGCCCAGCACGTGCTGCACGTGGTGGCCGGCTCGGGCGTGGTACCGAACTTCAGCATGCTGAAGGACGCGCTCAAGCACCACCCGGCCGTGCGACACACCGTGGTGGACAGCAACAAGACGTGGGAGGACATCATTTTCCGGGAGGCCCTCGGCAAGCTGCAGGCCTCCTTCCCGGACCGGGTGAAGCTGGTGCACTTTCTCACCCGTCAGCCGGACCTCTCCGGGCTTCCCGGCGACGTGCGCCCGGGCCGCATTAGCCGCGAAGCGCTGGTCTCACTCGTTCCCGACGTGGAGGAGACCATCGCCTACGTGTGCGGCCCCGCCATCACCAGCTATGAACGGCGCGCGGCACTGCAGAAGGGCGTCTCGGCCGAGCCGCGCTTTCTGGAAACCACCATTGGCCACCTCCAGGCGCTGGGCTTCCCCAACGAGCGCATCAAGCGGGAGTCCTTCGGCTGACGGAAAGGGCGTTCAGCCGCCGAGCGCGCGGCCCTCGCGCAGCACCGCGTCCAGCAGCGCGTCCAGGTCGGCCCGGCGACTCCGGTGGTTGACGATGGCCAGGCGGATGACGGTGCGGCCTCGCAGCTTCGTCGTGGACGGGACGGCCACGCCGGACTCCTGGACGCGCATGACGATTTCCGCCTGCAGCGCGTCCACCGCTTCCGGCGGCCGCGGATGGCGGCCAACGTAGCGGAAGGTGACCAGGTTGAGCGGGACGGGCGCGCAAAGTTGCAACTCCGGCTCGCGCTCCACCCGTTCCTTCACGTAGACGGCCTGCGCCACGTTCATCTCGATGGCCCGGGCCAGCCTGGACACGCCATGCTCCTTCCAGGCCATCCAGATGCGCAGCCCGCGGAAGCCGCGCGAAAGCTCGGGCCCCAACTCATTGGCCGGGTAGTCCGCGGCGGCCACGCCTCGGGGCAAGGGGGACAGGTAGGCGGCCTCCGTTTGAAAGGCCCGGTGGTGCGCCTCGGCATCCCGCACCAGCACCACGCCGACGCCGTAGGGCGCCGAGCCCCACTTGTGCAAGTCGAAGGCCACCGAGTGGGCGCGCTCCAGACCCCGGCACGCGCTGGCGCAGGCGCGGCGAGAGCGCGGCCAGCGCGCCGAAAGCCCCATCGACGTGGAACCACAGTTTGCGGCGCGCGGCCAGGTCGGCCATGGCATCCAGGGGGTCGATGGCCCCGGTATTCACCGTGCCGCAGCTGCCGACGATGCAGAAGGGCCGCAGCCCCTGTCCGACGTCGTCGTCGATGCGGTCCTCGAGGTCCTCCACCCGCATCCGGAAGTCCGGGCCGGTGGGGACGCGCCGCAGCGCCGTCGAGCCGAGGCCCAGCACCATCAATGCGCGCTGAACGGCGGAGTGCACCTCGTCCGAGGCGTACGCCACCAGGCGGTAGCGGCTGGCCTGCACGCCCTCCACGTTGACGTCGACGCCGGCGTACTCGTCCCGGGCCACCTGCAGCGCGATGAGGTTGGCGATGCTGCAGCCGGAGGTGAGCAGTCCGCTCGCCGTCTCCGGAAAGCCGAGCAGCACCTTCAGCCAGCGCAGCACCTGGGCCTCGACGTGCACCGCGGAGCTCTCCAGGCCGGAGAGATTGTTGTTCATCGCCGCCGCGGCGAATTCGGCCAGCGCCCCCATCGGCGTCCCGGTGCCCATCACCCGGGCGAAGAAGCGCGGGTGGATGTTGCCCAACCGGTAAGGGAACACCGTCTCCAGGAATTCACGGTGGACGGCCTCCGGGCTGCTGCCCTGCATGGGCGCGGCCGTCCGGAAGCCCTGTTTCACCGACTCGGGGATGGGGCGCCAGGCGGGCTGCTCGCGCACCGTGCGCAGGGCCTGCAGCAACTCATCGACCAGCCGGTGCCCCACCAGCCGCACCGCCTCCCAGTCCTCCGGGTCGAGTCCGCACTCTTCGTCGGGGCTATTCATGTGCCGGCACGTCCAAGGTGGAAGGAAGGCCCCGGGCTTCAGGCGGCGGGGGCGGCGGCGTCCCCCAGCACCCGCACCAGTTTGGGCGCCACCCCCGTCTCCGCCAGCAGCCGCTGCAGCCGCTCACGGGCGTGGGCGTCTTCCCGGCGAATCTTCTTCCCGAGGAGCAGCTCATTCTTGAGGGAGTGTTCCCAGCCGGTCAGTTCGGTGACGGTGACGGAGTAGCCGTGGGCCTGCAGGGCCAGCGCCCGGATGACGTTGGTGAGGTGCGAGCCGAATTCGCGTCGGTGCCAGGGGTGCTCGGCCAGGACGGCCAGGGCCTCGGACGGGGGCGGGTGCTGCTTCAGCTGGCGCGCCACCTCCGCCTGGCAGCAGGGCACCACCGCCACGTGGTCCGCCTGGTGGGCGATGGCGCCAAGCAGCGCGTCGTCGGTGGCCGTGTCGCAGGCGTGCAGCGCGGCCAACAGATTGATGCGGTCCGGCCAGGGCGCCTGCTCGAGCGGGGCGGTGGCAAAGCGCATTCGCTGGTAGCCGAGGCGCCGGGCCCGCTGCTCAGCCTGGGCCGTCAGCTCCGGGCGAGCGTCGATGCAGAGCACCGTCCCCTTGCCGGCCGGCTTGAGGAAGACTTCGTAGAGGATGAAGCCCAGGTAGGCGTTGCCGCTTCCAGCGTCCACCACCACCGGGTCCCCGAAGCGGGAGAGGATGTCGTCGAGCGCGGGCCGCAGCAGCCCGACGAGGTGGTTGACTTGCTTCAGCTTCCGCAGCGCGTCGGCGTTGAGGTGGCCGTCGCGGGTGAGCAGGTGAAGCTCTTGCAGCAGTGCCGGGCTCTGCTCGGCCAGCAGCTCGTGCTGTACCTGCGGCGCTTTGACCTGCCGCCTCAGACGGGCATGACCTCGACCACTTCCGGCACCGCTTCCCGGAGGCGGTTCTCGATGCCCATCTTCAGCGTCATGGTCGAGCTCGGACAGCCGCTGCAGGAGCCGCGCATGTGGAGGTAGACAATCCCGCCCTCGAAGCGGTCGAGGGTGATGTCCCCGCCGTCCTGCATCACCGCGGGGCGAATCTCCAGGTCGAGAATCTCCTGGATTTTGCGCTCCACGTCGGAGTCGCTGCTGGTGTGGCCGTTGCTGGTCTCGGCCAGCGCGGCCTCGGTGAGGACCGGCTGGTTGTCGCCCAGGTGGCTGTCCAGGGTGGACATCACCAAGTCATTGAGGGAGTCCCACTCGCCGGCCTCACCCTTGGTGACGGTGACGAAGTTGCTGCCCAACATGACGCCGGTGACTCCCTCGATGGCCATCAGCTTACCGGCCAGCGGCGAACGCGCTTCCACCCCTTCCTTGCTGGTGAAATTCATCGCGCCTCGGGACATCAAGGTGCGGTCTACGACGTACTTCAGGGTGCTCGGGTTGGGGGTCCATTCGAGATGGATGTTGACGGACATGGGCAGAACTCCTCTGGAGGCTTCACATAAGCGCCCGGCGGGCCAACTTCAAGCGGCCGGCACGGGGCGAGGGGCGTCTGGCACCTCGCCGAAGTCGAGCCCGGCCAGCTCGTCCTCGCTGAAGAAGTCCGCGCTGGAGACCGCCAGGGGGCGGGCCGAACGCTCCGGCCGCGCCAGCAGCAGGTCGGCGGCGCGGACGTGACGCACCAGCTGGCGTGCCATCCCCTCCACCAGCTGGAAGGCGAAGCGGTTTCCCGAGGAGAAGAGCTGCTCGAAGTCCACCCGGGCCAGCCGGAAAAGGCGGGTGGGCCCGTCGGTGACGCAGCTCGCCGAGCGTGGCCCGCCGTCCATCAGCGCCACCATGCCAAACACCTCCCCGGCTTGGAGGCGAGCCAGGGGGTAGCCGCCCCGCTGCACCTGCACCGCCCCGGAGAGGATGAAGTAGGCCGCATCGGCGACGTCCCCCTCCGCACACACCGTGGTGGCGCCCTCTGCGTCCACTCGTCCAAGCTTCTGGGCCAGTGCCAGCTTCACCACGCTGGGCAACGTCCGGAAGGTGGCCGAGTCCTCCAACTCCTCGGGCCGCGTGCGCTCGATGGTCAGGGGCGATGGGGCCGCCGCCTGGTCGAGGCCAGCAGCCGCCAGCCGCTCGGAGCTCCCCCGCAGCCGAGCGCAGAGGTCCAGGCAGACCTTTCGCAGCAGCTGGAAGGCCGCCGGGTGGTAGGCGTCCCGCAAGGCGTAGAAGTCCTGGGCGGCCAGGACGGAGGCAGGCCCTCCCAAAAGCACCCGGGCCGTCCCCGAGCGCGGCCCCTCGTCGACCAGCGCCATCTCCCCCACCGTGTCGCCTGCGGCGAGGTGGGCCAGCACCACCTGCCCGGGCGCCTCGCCCGCCCGGCTCACCGTCACCTCCACTCCCGGGCCCAGCGCCCACATCCAGTCGCAGGGCTGGCCCTCCTCGAACAGCACCTGTCCTGGCTGAAGGAGGACGGCGCGAAAAAGCTGCTCCAGCGCGGCGACGTGCGCGGGCTCCACCAGCGAAAGTAACGGGGCGGAAGTCACCGAGGAGGACATGTGCCGGGGCCTGCCAACGCCCGGTGGCAGCTTATGCGCTGTTCGCGCCTGCGGCTGCAAAACCCCCGCGGTGGGTGCCGGGGGGCAAACGTCACTTGTGCCTGCGAAAGGTGAATTGCTTCTTCACCGTTGCCCCCGGGCGCACCGCGATGGACCAGGCGGTGATGACTTTGGAGTCGCTGGCCACCACCTCGTGGGTACCCACCTTGAGGGTGAAGCGCTGCGTCCCCTCCACCTGCCTCGGCGCCTGGCCGTCGATGGAGACGCTGCCTCCGGGGGTGAGGGTGATTTCGAAGAAGCCCTCGTCGGCGGCGGGGCCCGGCGCCTCTGCCAGCGGCGCCACGGGCCAGGGCGGGGGGGCCGGGACCGGGTCCACCGGAAGCGTCTGGGGCGGGGGCGCGGCAGCAAGGGCGGGGCCCTTGGCAGCCGGCCGAAATAGCGCGACGGCGAGGAGGACGCAGACCGCCGCCGCCAGCAGCACCACCGCGCCGCGCACCAGCAGCGGGCCTGCCGGAGGCCGGCCGGTCAGCTTCGCCACCGCCCGGCCCGCCGCGGAGTCCAGCGCCAGAAGCTGCCCCTTCACCCCGGCGGCGAGGGCCCGCACCGCCTCGCGCAGCCGTTCCGGCGCCGGACCGCGCAGCGTCGGTTCCTCCTCCCCGGCCGGGCTGGCTGCCCCACCGGCCGTCTGCTCGGCTGCCGACAGCTGCAACGGGTCGACGAGCTCGGTCCGGGTACTGTCGGACGTGTCCGGGGGCGAGCAGGTCCGGAGGCATGGCACGCGCCGGCGGGGGGACGCGCCCGGCCGCCGCCTTGGGCTGAAGCACGGTGCGGGCGCTCCCACTCCGCCGCGGCCACGGGCGGGGTGGGCACCCGCGCGCGCACCGTGGCTTCGGTGGTGTCCGCCTCCACCCGGAACAGTTCCCGCACGAAGGCGCCGACGTCGGTGTCCTCGGGGGCCTGGCTGTGGTGCAGCACGTAGCGGAGCAGGGCCCGTTCGAAGTCCGCCGCCGCCTGGTAGCGACTGTCCGGGGGCCGCTGCAGGGCCTTCAACACCACCTGGCCGAGCTCCTCGTCCACTTCCGGATTCAACTCCGCCGGGGACGGCACCGGGCGCTCCTGCACGGCGTGCAGCACTCCCCAGTCGGTCTCGGCGTGGAAGAGACGGACTCCCGTCAGCAGCTCCCACAGGGTGATGCCAAGCGCGAAGAGGTCCGTACGCGCGTCGACCGGGTCGCCGCGGGCTTGCTCCGGCGCCATGTAGGCGAATTTCCCCTTCAGCGTGCCAATGGTGGTGGCCCGGCCGCTGGCCTTGGCGATGCCGAAGTCCGTCAGCTTCACTGCCCCGTCGTAGGAGAGGAGGATGTTTTGCGGCGTGACGTCGCGGTGGACGAGGTGGAGCGGCTGGCCGTGGTGGGAAAGCTTGTGGGCGTAGCCCAGGCCCCGGGCGACCTCGACGCCCACCTGCGCCACCAGCACCGGGCGCGCCGGGGTGGACAGCTCGCGGGCCCGCTTGTTGGCCTCCCCCAGGGAGCGGCCGCGGATGTATTCCATGGCCAGGTAATAGGTGTCCTGGTGGCGGTCGAAGTCGAAGATGTGCACCAGGTTGGGGTGACTGAGGCGGCTCGCCAGGTGGGCTTCGGCGATGAACATCTCGACGAAGGACGCATCGGTGGCCAGCTGCGGGCGGATGCGTTTGATGACGACCGGCTTCTCGAAGCCCTCGGCCCCCTGGGCGGTGGCCAGGTACACCTCCGCCATACCGCCCTCGGCCAGCTTGCGCTGGACGACGTACTTGCCAACCACGGTTCCGGGCGAAAGCGCCACTGGCTTACTTTACCCCCTGCGGCCCTGCGGCCCACAGCCGTCCACCCCCAGGGCGCCCATGCCTACAGCAAGTCGCAGGGGGTGCCGAGCGGCTCGCCGGCGTAGACGCCGAGGTCCGAGTAAATGAGGCGCACGTTGTCCTCCAGCGGCAACAGCTTGAGGGCCGTGCGCTGCTTGCCCTTCACCCAGAGGCTTTCCTTCTTGTCCAGCACCAGGCGGAGCTCGCCGGAGCGGGTGGCGAAGATGTCGCCTTCCGAGTCGCTGACCACATTCGTCATGTGCAGGGGCTTGAGCTGGCCCCGCTGGCCCGCCCACAGGCGGAAGTCCAGCACCCCTTCGGCTCGCGCGCGGTCGACATAGTAGTAGGTGCCGGACTCGTCCCGGGCGAGGGCGTAGGCCCGCCGCGTCCAGCGCGGGGGCTGGAAGGTGGCCGCGGCGAGAAGCGCCTGGGCCGTTTGGTCCGCCGTCGGGTGGAACAGCGTCTTCCGCTCGCCGCAGCTGAGGGTGTAGACGCCCTCCCGCAAGTCGAAGGACGCCTGGCCGCGGGGGACGCGCGGCTCCCAGAAGTACTTGTCGAAGGCGACGTCTCCCTGGCTTCCACCGCCGAACACCCGCTGGGCCCAGAAGGTTTTACCGTCACCCCAGTAGAAGTGGTTGAAGGCGTCGTCCCCGAAGGGGATGAGAGCCAGGTAATGGCCCTTGCCGTCGTCGAAGAGGCGCAGCTGCGACTTGACCGCCGAGACGTCCACCGGGGTGTCGGCGGGCGCGGGGGCAGCGAGGAGGGAAACGAGCGCGAGGACGGCCGGGAAGGCGAGAGGGGCCAAGCTGCCTCCGTGCAGGAATGGGCAGTATAGCCGGCGCGCGTCGCCTGGAAGGGCGCTGACCCTCTTGGCAGGCGGCGCTGCCTGCTAAAGTCTTCCGTCTTCATGCCGGCACAGGACGCCCTTTCCGTCGGTGGTGTCGTCGCGGAGACGTACCGCGTCACGCACCTGCTTGGCCGCGGTGGGATGGGCGCCGTGTGGGCCGCCGAGCACCTGCGGCTGCCGGGGCGCCAGGTGGCGGTCAAGGTGCTGCTGGCCCCGGGGGTGGCATCGGGGGAGGCCCTCGCCCGTTTCCGCCGCGAGGCGGAGATTGCCTCCCGGCTGGGCCACCCGCACATTGTGCAGGTCCTCGACTTCCACACCCTGCCCACCGGCGAGCCGTACATTGTGCTGGAGCTGCTGCGCGGGGAAACGCTGGCGCAGCGGCTGCAGCGGGGGCCGCTGCCCCTGGATGAGGCGCTCACCATCGCCCGGCAGGTAGGCTCTGCGCTGCAGGCCGCCCACCGGGCCGGCGTGGTGCACCGGGACTTGAAGCCGGACAACGTCTTTCTGTGCGCGGAGCAAGAGGAGATGCCCGGCCCCAACGTGAAGGTGCTGGATTTTGGCATTTCCAAAATCCGCGGTTCCCAGACGGTGGCCACCCAGGACGCGGTGCTGATGGGTACCCCGCAGTACATGGCCCCGGAGCAGGCGCTTGGTCGCAACACGGCCATCGACCCCCGCACGGACGTCTTCGCGCTGGGTGCGATTGTGTATGAGATGCTGGGGGGCACCCCGGCCTTCGGCGGCAGTAGCTTGGCCGAGGTGGTGTACAAGGTGGTGCACGCCCAGCCCCAGCCACTGGCGCAGCTGCGCTCGGGCCTCCCCCTCAACATTCTTTCCGCGGTGGACCGCGCCCTGCAGAAGGACCCGGGCCTGCGGCCGGGGGACGTCAGCGCCTTCGTCGCCGAACTAACGGGACGGCCGCTGACGGTGCCCGTCTCCGCGGCCCAGCCGGGCGCCCTGGACGCGACGCTGGCCAGTCCGGCGGGGCAGCCCATCCCGTTGAGTCAGCTGGCCACCGACGCCACCTTCACCCCGGCGACGCCAGTGCCGATGCCCCGGCGCACCGAAGCGGTGGCCACGCCGGCCCACCCCTGGCCGACGCCGGCGCCGGCGGCCAGCGCCCCCTCGGCCTGGCCGGCCCCCTTCAGCAACCCAAGCGCGCCGCGGGCCGAACTGGTGGTGCCCCCGCCCGGCGGTCCCCTGGTGCCGCGGCCCGCCCGGACGGGGCGTCAGGTGCGCCGCGGCCTCCTCCTGGCGGCGGTGGTGCTGGCCGCCCTGGGTGTCTTCAAGCGCCAGAGCCGGCATGCCGACGTCGCCTCGGGCGGCGCGGTGAAAGGCATGGCGCTGCCGCCGGCGCCGCCGGCGCCGCCCGCCGCGGACGAGAGTGCTGAAGAGGTGAAGCGGCAGGTGAGGCAGGGCCTGGAGGAGGTGAAGAAGGGCATCCGCGAGGCGCTCACGGCCAAGGAGGACTCCCTGGCGAAGGCCCGGGCTGCCGAGGAGAAGGCGACGGCCCTGAAGGCCGCTGCGGGGACTGCCGCAGCCGGGGGCACCGGACCGGGCGGGACGCCGCCCGAGGTGAGCGAGCTGCTGTCGGACGCCGAAGATGCCCTCAACGACGACGACCCGAAGCTGGCCCTGCGCCTGGCCGACCAGAGCTTCTTCACCAAGAAGACGAGCGCCGGCTGGGCCATCAAGGCCCGGGCGCATTGCCAGCTGAAGGACTTGGGCAACGCCCGCGCCGCGCTGGGCAACGTCGCCGGCAAGGCAGCGCGGGCCGAGGTGGTGAGCGACTGCAAGGAGCACGGCATCGACCTGCGCTAGGGTAATGCCACGCCCATGCGCTACCCCGCCCGCCTCGCGCACCTGGCCACCCGCGCGGTGGTGGTCGCCAAGCTGCTTCCCACCTACGCCGCCGCCCACAGCATTGACGACGAGGAGGCGCGGACGCGGCTCGACGCCGCCCTGTCCGGCAGTCTCCTCGAGGACTTGCTCGCCTCCACCTGGGTGGCGCTGCAGGGCGGCACCAAGCGCCTCACCGAGGACGGCCTCCTCGAAAAGGTGGCCAAGTCGCTGCAGGACCGGCCCTTGCGACCCGGTCGCAGCGTGGAACCCACCGCCGGCTGGAGCGCCTTCCTGGTGCTGGCGGACCTGTCGGCCGGCACGGCGAGCGAGTCGGCGCGCCGGCTGATGGAGACAGAAGCGGGCCAGGCGCGGGCGCGCGCGGGCCTCTCCGAGGTGGGCAGCTTCCTGGCCCGCGAGTTGACGCGCTGAGGGCGGCGCTTCGCCTGGGAGGGACGCCTCTGCCCGGCTGGCAGCCACCCCCCCGCACCGTTATAGCGTTGCGCTCTCGCCCTGCCGCGGCGGCTGTCGATGTCCGGAACACTCCCCACCCAGGTCAAGCTGCTCGAGTCCATCGCCGACGTGCCCCAGAGTGCCTGGGACGCGCTGGTGGACGAGCAGGCGGCGCCCTTTCTGGAGTGGGGGTGGCTCCAGGCGCTGGAGGCCAGTGGCAGCGTGCGGGCGGCGACGGGTTGGCGGCCGCGCCACCTGACCCTGTGGCGAGGAAACCACCTGGTGGCCGCCGCGCCGGCCTATTTGAAGGACGACAGCCACGGGGAATTCGTCTTCGACTGGTCCTGGGCGACGGCCGCCGAGCGGGTGGGGCTGCGCTACTACCCGAAACTTGTTCTGGCCGCTCCCCTCACCCCGGCCACCGGCCGCCGCGTGCTGGTGGCAGCCGGCGAGGACCGGCCGGCGCGCACCCGGGAGCTGATGCGGGCCGCCCTGGAGTACGCCCGCAGCGAGGGCCTCTCCTCGCTGCACGTGCTGTTTCCCACCGAGGAGGAGGCCCGGCTGCTGGACGAGGAGGGCTTCGGCATCCGCCACGGCGTGCAGTACCACTTCCTCAACCAGGGCTACGGAAGCTTCGAGGACGTGCTGGCCCGCTTCACCAGCAAGCGCCGAAACCAAATCCGCCGGGAGCGCCGGGCGACGGCGGAACACCACCTGCAGCTGCGGACGGTGCGGGGCGAGGGCCTGGCCGATGTCGATGCGGACGAGGTGTACCGGCTGTATGCGAGTACGGTGGACAAGTTTGCCTGGGGGCGCCGGTACCTCACCCAGGACTTCTTCGTCCGGGTGCTGAAGACCTTCCGCCACCGGGTGGAGCTGGTGCAGGCGGTGCGGGGCGGGCAGGTGGTAGCCGGGGCCTTCAACGTGGCGGGGCCGGCCGCCCTGTACGGACGCTATTGGGGCTGCTTCGAGGAGGTGCCCTTCCTGCACTTCGACGTCTGCGTCTACCAGGGCATGGAGGAGACGGTGAGGCGAGCTCTGGAGCGCTTTGAACCGGGCGCCGGGGGCGAGCACAAGCTGGTGCGCGGCTTCTTCCCGGCCCTCACCTACAGCGCCCACTGGATTTTCCATGGACCGCTCGACCGGGCGGTGCGTGAGTTTCTCGGGCACGAGCGGGCGGCCATCGCCCAGGGCCTGCCCGCCTGGAGGGCCGAGACCGGCTTCAAGAAGGACGAGGTGGAGGGTGGCTGAGCGCGCACCGGGGACGGTGGCCGTTCCGGAGGTGAAGACCGAGCGCCGGGTGAAGCGGCCGCAGCTGTACCGGGTCCTCTTTCACAACGACAACTACACCACCCGGGATTTCGTGGTGGCGGTGCTGCGCGAAGTCTTCCACAAGAGCGAGTCGGACGCCGTGGCCATCATGCTGCACGTGCATCACCAAGGCATTGGCGTGGCCGGCGTATATACCTATGACGTGGCGCGAACGAAAATCGAGATGGTGGAGAAACTGGCCCGGGAGAACGAGTTTCCCCTGCGTCTGACGATGGAACCGACTGAAACCTCCGAGGAGACTTGACGTGGCCACCCCCCTAATCGCCAAGGAGCTGCAAGCCAGCTTTCGCCAGGCACTGCAGGATGCCAAGGCGATGCGCCACGAGTACCTGACGCTCGAGCACCTGCTGCTCGCCCTCAGCAAGGAAGCGAAGACGCAGAAAGTCCTGGCGGCTTGCGGCGCCAGTGTCAAGCGGCTGCGCCAGCGGCTGGAGACGTTCCTCAAGGACACCGTGGAAAAGCTTCCCGAGGGCGTCAGCGCCGAGCCCCAGCAGACCATCGGCATCGAGCGGGTGCTGCAGCGCGCCGCCATCCACGCGCTGTCGGCCGACCAGAAGGTCATCGAAGGCGGGGACGTCCTGGTGGCCATGTTCCGCGAGGAGGAGAGCCACGCCCTGTACCTGTTGCAGCAGGAGGGCGTCACCCGGCTCGACCTGCTCAACTACCTCTCGCACGGCATCACCAAGAGCGGCGAGGGGGAGGAGGAGGCCGAGGCGCAGCCGAGCGGGCCGGAGGAGGAGGGGGCCCCGGTCCGGGACCCCCTCAAGTCCTTCGCCGTCAACCTCATGGTGGAGGCCGAGGAGGGCCGCATCGACCCGCTCATCGGCCGGCAGCGCGAGCTGGAGCGGACGCTGCAGGTGCTCTGCCGGCGCCGGAAGAACAACCCCATCTACGTCGGCGACTCGGGCGTCGGAAAGACGGCCATCGCCGAGGGGCTGGCCCTGCGTATCCACGAGGGGAACGTCCCGGACGCGCTCAAGGGAGCGGTCATCTACTCGCTGGACATGGGCGCGCTCCTTGCCGGCACCAAGTTCCGCGGCCAATTCGAGGAGCGGCTGAAGGGCGTGCTGAAGGCGCTGCAGAAGCAGCCCAACGCCATCCTCTTCATCGACGAAATCCACACCATCGTCGGTGCCGGGGCCACCACCGGCGGTGGCGCATCGACGCCTCCAACCTCCTCAAGCCGGTGCTCGCCTCCGGGCGGCTGCGCTGCATCGGCGAGCACCACCTACCAGGAGTACAAGGCCAGCTTTGAACGAGACCGCGCGCTGGGCCGGCGCTTCCAGAAGATTGAGGTCGGCGAGCCCTCGGTCGAGGACAGCGTCCTGATCCTTCAGGGCCTGAAGTCCCGCTACGAGGAGCACCACTAGGTGGTCTACGACGACGCGGCCGTCCGCGGCGCGGTCGAGCTGTCGGCCAAGTACATCAACGAGCGCTTCCTGCCGGACAAGGCCATCGACGTCATCGACGAGGCCGGCGCCGCCGACCGCCTCCGCCCGGTGGAGCAGCGCACCGGGCGCGTCACCCTGCACGACGTGGAGGCGGTGGTGGCGAAGATGGCGAAGGTGCCGGAGAAGAGCGTCTCGGCCTCAGAAAGGGACTCCCTCGCCAGCTTGGAACCCCAGCTGCGCTCGGTCATCTTCGGGCAGGACCCGGCCATTCATGAGTTGGTGGCGGCCATCAAGCTCGCGCGCTCCGGGCTGCGCAGCCCGGAGAAGCCCATCGGCAGCTTCCTCTTCTCGGGCCCCACCGGTGTCGGCAAGACGGAGCTGGCCAAGCAGCTGGCCAAGGTGCTGGGCGTGGAGTTCCTCCGCTTCGACATGACCGAGTACTCCGAGCAGCACACGGTGAGCCGGCTGATTGGCGCACCGCCGGGGTACGTCGGCTTCGACCAGGGCGGGCTGTTGACGGACGCCATCCGCAAGCACCCCTACTCGGTGCTGCTGCTGGACGAGATAGAGAAGGCCCACCCGGACGCTCTTCAACGTCCTGCTCCAAGTGATGGACCACGCCACCCTCACCGACAACAACGGGCGCAAGGCGGACTTCCGCAACGTGGTGCTCATCCTCACCACCAACGCCGGCGCCCGGGAGATGAGCGCCAAGGCAGTAGGCTTCGGCGACTCAGTCGTCGGCCCCGACGCGAGCAAGGCCAAGAAGGCCATTGAACGGACCTTCACGCCGGAGTTCCGCAACCGGCTGGACGGGTGGATTCTCTTCGCCGGCCTCAGCCCAGAGGTCATCCTGCAGGTGGTGGACAAGGAAGTCGGGCTGCTGCAGCAACAGCTGGTGGAGAAGAAGGTGACGCTGGAGTTGTCACCGGCGGCGCGCGGGTGGCTGGCCGAGCACGGCTATGACCCGCACTTCGGCGCACGGCCCATGGGGCGGCTGGTGGACCAGCAGCTGAAGAAGGCGCTGGCCGAGGCACTTCTCTTCGGGGAGCTACGCGCGGGCGGTCTCGCCCGCTTCGACCTCAACGAGGCGAAGGACGGCCTTCACTTCCAGGGGCTCCCGCTGCCGGCTGCCTGACGGGTGTCCGCCGCTCCTCGAGCGGCTCGTCCGGCCCGGCCTCGCGCGGGCCAAACGGCTCATCGGACTCCGGCCCCGCCGGCTGCTGGGTGGGCCAGGGGTCCAGCGGCGCTCGGTGAGGAGGAGGCATGCGGGGCAGCTGTTCGGCCATGGGTGCCCTCCAGGACGGGAGCCAGCCCCCCGCCAAAGGCGACACTGTCCCGGTGTTTACACGGACCCACCCACATCTGTCAACAGGTCGAGCATAAATTTTCGTCCCGGGCAGAAGTATGGCCCAGGCAAAAGTGCTCCTGGCCCGGGGAAGCCACGCCCCGGGGGCATTGGAGTTGAGAGAAAGGACGGAGGGCTAGGGGCTAGAAGTGCCCGGCGAGGGCGAACGCCAGCCCGCCGTGGGGGGTGGGGCCGACGCCGGCCACCACGTCCGTGTAGCGGTTGGGGTCCTTGCCGCTCACCCACAGCCAGACGGCGACGCCGGTGGCGGCGAGGCCGACGACGGCCGTGCCGGCGGCAATCCACTGCAGGGTTTGGATGCTGTTCTTGGAGTTGTTCGCCTGCGTGGTGCAGTACTTCACGCCGTTGGCGGTGCAGGCGTCCCAGTTGGCGCTGGCCGTGGGGTTGTTGGCGACGTTGGGCGGCTTGGTCTGGCTGCCGCCGGCAGCCCCCACCAGCCACTGCTGGTACGGGTAGAAGTCGTTGTTGTACTGGTTGTGGATGTCCACCTCGAGCCAGATGGTGGCACCGATGGCCAGCACGGCCACGCCGGTGAAGACCCAGGCGCCGATGCGCAGCCGCGAATTCTTGTCCCGGTAGGCAGCCGCGTAGTCCGGCGACGGGACGAGGTCCACCTCCTCGACGCGCGTCTGGTTCGGTTCAATGCGGACGGAGCGGGTCTGGGCGATGAAGCCGTCTTTGCGAATCTGCACGCGGTGCAGCCCGCGGGACAGCGCCACCGCCGTCTTCTGCGGCGTCGAACCGATGAGGGTGTCGTCGACCAGCACCTCCGCCCCCTCCTCGCGGCTGCGCACCAAAAGGTAGCCCTGCTGGTCCTTCAGCAGCGGCGCGACCAATTCCTGGGACAGGCCCGGCAACGCCGAGGCAATCTCCGTGACGCTGCTCACCGGACCGAGCGTCTTCTGGTTGAGCACCTTCTGGGTGGAGGCGTCGAGGAGGCGGATTTCCACCTGGTACTTGCCGCCGGCGCGCGTGACGCTGCCCACCACCGCGTTGTTGGCACCGAGGGCCTTGCCCAGCTCCCCGAGGGCACTCTCGCCCCTGGTGCCGGACAGCTGCCGCGTGCGCTCGAGTGCGAGCAGCTGCCGGACGTCGTCGGCGCTGAGCACTTGGAAGACGTCCAGGTCCCGCAGGCCGCGGACGACGTTGATGGTGGCGGCCTGTGCTTCGGGGACGCCGCCCCCGCGCGCTTCGAGGTCCAGCACCAAAAGGGGCGGACGGGCCTGGACGGCCTGGGCGGCGGCGTCGTAGGAGGTGATGCCGGCCGCGGCGGACTTGGGCGGTGCGCCCACCGTCGCCGGGGTGACGTTGGTGGATGCGGGAGGCGGCGCGGGCGGGGGCGGGGCCTTCGGGGTCCCCTGGGCGTGAGCGGCGCCTGCAGTCAGGAGCGTCACGGCGAGGACGACTCGAAACGCATCCACGGCTTCCCCCTTCCCTGTCCGCGTCTTGCTGGGAAAGACGCGCCAGGCCACAGCGCAGCCTTCGCGCCGCTGGACTCTAACCCCACGTCCCTTGGGCGTGCCACGCCGGAAACGCGACGGCGCGTGGCAGCCGCCCGCAGCGACGCAAGCCCCGGGGTCATCCACGCCCCTTGGGGCTTTTCAGTCCGCGGAGGGGTCCACCGGGGGGGCACCGAGGGCGTGGTAGCCCCCGTCGACGTGCACCATCTCCCCGGTGGTGGACGGAAACCAGTCCGAGAGTAGCGCCACGGCCGTCTTGGCGACAGCGGCGTGGTCGTCCTTGGACGACCAGCCGAGCGGGGCCTGCGTCCCCCAGCCCCGCTCCAGCTGCTTGAAGCCGGGAATGCCCTTGGCGGCGACGGTGGCCAGGGGGCCGGCGGCCAGCGCATTCACCCGGATGCGCTTGGGCCCGAGGTCGCGTGCCAAGTACCGGACACACGCCTCGAGGCCCGCCTTGCACACGCCCATCCAGTCGTAGATGGGCCAGGCCACGCGGTTGTCGAAGTCGAGGGTGAGGATGCTGCCGCCCTCCGTCATGAGGGGAGCGACGGCCACGGCCAGTTCCTTCAGGGAGAAGGTGGAGACGCGAAAGGCCGTCTGGACGCTTTCCCAGGGCGTGTTGAGGAAATTCCCGCCGAGGGCGTCGGCCGGCGCGTAGGCCACCGCATGCAGCGCCCCGTGCACCACGCCCCACTTCCTGCGCAACGTCTCGGTGAGGGACGAGAAGTGCGCCGGGTTGGTGACGTCGAGCTCCACCACGTCCGGGATGGGCGACAGCCGCCGGGCGCTGCGCTCGGTGAGCGAGAGCTCGCCCGAAGCCGGTCAGCAGCACTTCGGCGCCTTGCGACTGGGCGAGCTCGGCAATGCCGAAGGCCAGGGATTGCGGCGTCAGCACCCCGGTCACCACCAACCGCTTGCCTTGTAGGAGCATGAGGGTGGGGGCTGCTTACCACTGCCCGGGCCTCTGTAGGGGCGTCTGCGGCAGCGTGGCAGCCGCCCCCCCCGCCCGTGCGGCCGCCTTGGAGGGGCCTCTGGCGCAGCGCGGCCAGCGGTGGTGAATTCGCCTTCTCGGGCCAGCCTGGGGCACGTGACGGCGCGGCATGGCAGCCATGCGCCGGAAAACTGGCCCTCGTCCCGAGTTTGGGCGTTAAGACTTTAGCAAACCCTCTCCTATGGCGACCCAGGACACCTTCCTCACCGGGGCAAACATCGACTTCATCGAAGGCCTGTACGCCCGATGGCTCGAGGACCCCCACAGCGTCGATGCGAGCTGGCGCGAGCTTTTCCAGCGCTCGGGCGGTGGGCGTCCGTTGACGTCCGACACCCCCCGCACCAACGGCCACGCCACGGAGGGCGTCGCCAAGCGCAATGGAAACGGCGCGTCGGCGATGGCCCGCGCCGTGGAGGCCCCGGCGCCGGCCGTGTCCAGCGCCGACATGGGGCTACAGGCGCGGGTGGACCAGACGCTGTACGCCTTCCGGCTGCGCGGCCACCTGCTGGCGCAGCTCGACCCCTTGGGCCGGCCCCGCCCGCGGCTGGAACATGCCGCGGACCTGGCCATGGTGAGCGACCAGGCCTTCACGGCGGAGGAACTGGAGCAGCTTGTGGACGGCAACGGCGTCTTCGCCGAGGGGCGGCGGGTCCGCCTGCGCGACCTCCTGGACCGGCTGCGCCGCACCTATCTGCGGGCGGATTGGCGTCGAGTTCATGACGCTGCTCGACAGCGACCGGCGGCGCTGGCTGATGCCGCGCATGGAACATACGGAAAACCGCGCCACCCTCTCCGCCGCCGAGCAGCGCATCATCCTCGAGAAGCTGACCATCGCGGAGACCTTCGAGTCATTCATCCACACCAAATACCAGGGCGCCAAGCGCTTCAGCATCGACGGCGGAGAGAGCCTCATCCCGATGCTGGACACCCTGCTCGACGTCGGTGGACAACTCGGCGTCACCGAGGTCGTCATCGGGATGGCGCACCGCGGCCGGCTGAATGTGCTGGCCAACATTCTCGGAAAGAGTCCGGACCAGATTTTCAGCGAATTCAATGGCCCGGCCGACCCCAAAAGCTACGTTGCCCGGGGCGACGTGAAGTACCACATGGGCTTCTCCAGCGACTTCACGACTCGCCAGGGCAAGCCCATCCACCTGAGCCTGGCCTTCAACCCGAGCCACCTGGAATTCGTGCACCCGGTGGTGGAAGGGCGGGTGCGGGCCAAGCAGACCCGCCTCGGGACGGACGACCGGCGCCGCCAGGTGGTGCCGTTGGTGCTGCACGGGGACGCCTCCATGGCTGGCCAGGGCGTGGTGGCGGAGACGCTCAACCTGTCCCGGCTGCGCGGCTATGACACCGGCGGCACGGTGCACCTGGTCGTCAACAACCAGCTTGGCTACACCACCACCCCGGAGGAAGGGCGCAGCAGCATCTACTGCACGGCGGTGGCGCAGATGCTGGACATCCCCATCTTCCACGTGAATGGCGACGACCCGGAGGCGTGCGTCCACGTCATGCGGCTGGCCACCGAGTACCGCCAGCAGTTCCAGAGCGACGTGGTGGTGGACCTGGTCTGCTACCGGCGCTACGGCCACAACGAAGGGGACGAGCCGAGCTACACCCAGCCGCTGATGTACGAGCAAATCCGGAGCCACCCCCCGGTGGGGCAGCTGTACGCCAAGGAACTGGAACAGAAGCAGCGCCTCTCTGCCGAGGACGCCGAGGCCATCCGGGAGGCGGCGAAGAATCACTTCCAGAGCGCCTACCTGCGGGCCAAGGAGAAGTCGCAGCTGGCCAAAGGAAACATACAGGAATTGCGCATCTTAGGAGAAGGACTGGGTGCAGAAATAGGATCGGCTGTCCTCTATGAGCTCAAGAGCAAACCCTTTGTCCCTCTGCATGACCATCGAGGATGTGTTGTAGCCCTGATTGACATGGAATCTAAAAAGCCCATCGAATGCTATCGCTACACAGCCTTCGGTGAGGAACTAACCAATGGCTCGCGCTCCCCCTGGCGCTTTTCCAGCAAGCGGGTCGATGAGACAGGGCTCGTCTTTTTTGGCAGAAGATATTATCATCCCGAGCTCGGCCGCTGGATCACCCAAGACCCACAAGGCTTCGAAGATGGACCAAATCTCTATGCTTATGTGCATAACCGACCTCTAACAGATTTTGATCCCTATGGCTTGTGGAGCTGGGGCGGCGTCTGGAGAGGAACCAAGAGTTTTGGATACGGGGCCAGTAGGTACTGTATGACATGGGATGCGGCGCAGGTTACGGTCTCTGGCAAAATGGGCGAATGGATGCACGCTGATTTTCAGTATGAGTACTTTAATGATCGCTCCTTTTTCCAAGATAAGTCACATCGAGCCGTAGAAGGATGGAAGAACTTAGGTAGAGTCTGCTTGGGATGATCCTCTAGGTATGCTGGTTCCAGGTATTATGGACGCCTGGAGAAATCCGACAAGTCCTGCAGCGTGGGGAAAGCCACTGTTGATATTGGGTTAATTGGCTTTTCAGCTACAAAAATTGGAAGAGCAACCTCTGGTTTGAGCCGAGCAGGCCATGTCGGTGAAGAATTTGCAACACTTGGCAAAGCTGGAAATATTGCAACTGATATAGTCAACCAGACTAACAGAGCAGTTTTGCACTCTGGATACTATGAAGTCAACGGATTCAAATTTAGTAAATCTTATTATGAAAAACTTTGGAATACAGGCCGAGGTGCACCTTCTTTAGTAGCCAGAGAAGTATTGGACGGTGGAGCCAATACAGCTACGCGGGATTCGATTAAACCAGGGTTTTATAAATATGTTTGTGGCGGATGGGAAATGGTTTATAATCCAACCACAAAAGAAGTTTGGCATTTACAACCTGTTAGATAAGGATCATATGGAAAATTTCATGAGGCTTTTAGAGCAAGATTTAGAATGCCGAAGATAAAGATAGATTTACAACCAATCTTTCTTTCATTCAACAAATATTGTTGTTGCTATTCGAACAAATAAAATCAACAGCTTCTTATGATGAAACAATTTTGATATTTAAAGTATTAGAAGATATACAATTTGTATTGGCAAAAGCTGTATTTAAAAACGGGATTATTGTAACACAACAATTGAGAAAGTTTATTTCTGATTTTGACCGCATAGACGATGAAGAACTAAAGAGTTATTTGTACTCAAAAATAAAATCAAATGAATACAAGTTCTAGAGAAATATAGGAAAAGAAGTTGAGGTAGTTATTAACCCATCAACAAATTCAAAGTGATGGCACGAGGCCCTTGTTAATGATTATGTGTACTATGAACTGCTTAGGAGATAATCTGGGTAACCCTCGATTATAAATAAGTTATAAATTAACAAAGAACTAGAGAGCAAATATGGCAAGCATTGCACGCGCTGAATCACCTACTCCTATTACACGAGCAGAATCACCGTCAAGAACGGCTACTGAATCAATCAGATATAGATAAATATCTGCAGGGCACAAATAATCTTAAAAAATACCAGCTTTTGCGTGTTCTCAGGACGGCAAGCAATATTATTTATACAAAAACAAAATGATACTGCGAAATGTTGATAGACCGGTTCCTGAATCTTTTGCAGTTGATGCTTGGTCTCATCGGATAAAATTAGGCTATCTTGCTTGTTACCAAGCCGAAGCTTTACGTTCTAGATTAGACAAACGAGAATCTAAATGGTTGGCAGAGAGATTTTTATAAATTTGTTTGGATGATGTAGGGTAGTGCTCTTTGAACCATGGTGGATTCGTCAGCATCGATGCGTTTAAATCGGAGGCCTTGTTCTTGCATAATGGAGATTAACGCATCGGGATCGAGCCATTCAATGATGCTCATTGCCTCCGGGTCGTTGGGATCGCGCTCAAATGGGTCCCAGTGAAGCACTCTACATGCAATATAGAGGGTTGTTTTTTCAAAGAGAGTGTCGAATCTGGGAGAAATCCAGACAAAGAGCCTAAAAAAGCAATAGGTTCTGCTATTGCACCAAACTCTTCCTTGAGGCCTCTTTGCAAGGTCGTAAAGATAGTCTCATCATTTTCCATGCTTTCACGCATTAATATATAGACGTCTTTTTGTCCTAGAACTTCCCTAAAATGATGGCAGGCAACACGGCCATTTTGATCAAATAATACTGCCCCAATCGAGAGGTGGTAGGGCTGGGTTTTACTTGCTTGGAAGAAAGGATGTGAAGAGATGCAAAGGACTCCAGCAAGCAAAAAGGAGGGTATCATAATCTTTTGTAGGGTTTGGTAACGAAACAGTAGAGTATACAATTTTTGTTGCAATTGGACTATAAATTTTTCAGACCATCTGGGTCGGCTGCCTTGAATTTAATCTTATCCGATGTTAATTACTCATATGAAAGCAATTGTTTAAGGGGATCAATTCTATGACAGAAAGTTACAAGAAAGTTACAGCGGACATTTCTCCTGCCTTGGCAAAATTACGAAAAGAAATCCCTGATGTGATCGTTGGATTCGATAAATTAGCCCAAGCAGCGACAAAAGATGGAGCCTTGAATAAAAAAACAAAAGAGCTGATTGCTTTAGCTCTTGGAATCGCAGCTCACTGTGAAGGTTGTATCGGCTTCCATACTCAAGCATTAGTTAAATTAGGCGTGACTCGGGAAGAGCTGCTTGAAACGTTGAGCATGGCAGTCTACATCGGGGGGTGGGCCCTCGTTGATGTATGCCGCGGAAGCCCTCAAGGCATTTGAAGAATTTAGCACAAAGTAATTATGATTAAATATCTTTTACTTACTGTTCTTCAAATTATCTCTCTTCATGCACAGCTGCCAAGAACTCCTCCATCTCAATCCGAAACTTGGTTGAAAGATCAGAATGATCAAACTGATACTCTGGCGATTCCTTTGGATTCCAGTGAAGAGGAGGAGCGCCAAGAGTTAGAGGAGTTGCAAAGGAAAAATGCAAATATGGACTGACTTATTCCCGTACAGGCCTTAAGCATTTAAGCTACTAATTTCAAAAGATGTTGGTTCAAGAATGTGCGCATGGCTGTGGCGATTTCGCGGACATGGGTCTCTAGTGCGAAGTGGCCTGTATCGTAGAAAATGACTTGAGCGTTTGGTAGGTCACGTTTATAGGCTTCGGCCCCTTTCGGCAGGAAAAATGGGTCGTTTTTCCCCCAGACTGCTAACAATGGTGGCTGCTTTTGCGGAAGTATTCTTGAAAGTTCAGGATAGAGTTTGACATTGCTAGCATAATCGAGAAAAAGGTCGAGTTGAATTTCGTTATTTCCAGGGCGAGCCAATAATGCAGAGTCGAGGGTATACGTTTCTGGCGCTACTCGCGTTTCATCTGAAACTCCGTACAGATATTGCTGTTTGACTCCCGCGGGCTTTAAAAACTCGCGTAGCGCTTCCCTATTTGCAGGAGTCTGATCTTTCCAATATTTCTGAATCGGATTCCAACCCTGGCTTAAGCCTTCTTCGTAGGCATTGCCATTTTGTGAAATGATAGCAGTGATCTTTTGGGATGTTTGAGCGCTAGACGCAATCCGACAGGTGCACCATAGTCAAAAATATACAGGGCATATTCTTTCAGTTTAATCGTTTGCGTGAAAGTGTCGACGATGTTTGCGAGATTTTCGAACGTGTATTTAAAACTGGTATGGCTTGGAGCGTCTGAAAATCCGAATCCTAATAGGTCGGGAGCAATCACGTGATATTGCTCAGCAAGTAAGGGGATCAGTTGACGGAACATATGAGACGAGGTTGGGAAGCCATGCAGCAGCAATAGAGTTGGCGCCTCAGGATCCAGCTTCACGATAAAAGATCTTATGGCCATCAACCATGGCTGTGAGATTGCGCATATACGTTCCTTGTTTTCTTGATATTGCTTCTCATACGACAGTACAGCATGGCGTGTCTATAAATTTTTTTGCAAGAGACTTTAAAGAATTGTTCTTTAATGGATTTAGCTGGTGGGGTCGAGGTAGAGGTAGTAGGTGGCTTGGTTGGGGAAGTCTCTGATTTTGACGTACCAGGGGGTTTCTTTGACGACTTGGGCGATTTTGGCGAGGCTCTCTTCAGAGAGGGGAGGCTTTATCTTGGATTGTTTTTTGCTTAGGCGGGCCTCTTCAAGGGCGGGGAAGTCGATGTAGGAAGAATTTGTTTTCGTTGTCTTGTTTCCGCTCGGGATGGGTGGTTTGGGCGGCCTTTTCAAAATGGTGGTGGTACACGAGGCCCCTGTTATCAATGGCGAGGTTAAATCGGCCGCACGTTAACCTGCCGTTTATTTTGATGGCTCCCCGCAACGCTGTAATGGCGGTTGTCTTGTTTGCTAGAACTGCTATGTTCGGTTGTTTGTAGCCCGCGGTTAAGAATAAAAGTGTCCACAAGCCTATCAAAGGCATGTTGGATATGAATGAACAGCCTGGCTTCTGGGCTATAGTCTTGGTCTTTGTAATCGGGATCAGAGAATGGGTCGGCGCTTGGATCAAACCAGCGGCTAACCCTCAGTAGCAAGTGGGGGGAGGGGAGGCTGCGGAGCAACCTGGGTATTACTGTACGTAGGTTGTGCTGCGGCAGCTGCAGGGGGCGGTTCAGCAGCAGCCTGTACTTCTCTTTGTGCTAAACGACGCTCTCGCTTTGTCGACATATCGGCTGCGGCTTTTGTTGGGGGGGGCGGCTCAGCGGCAGCAGCTGCCTGTACTTGCCTCCTTGTTAAAACACGTTCCCGGGTTGTTGGGAAACAAAGGGCTTGGTAATCGATGGGTTCATAAGTTTCGGGCAAGACCTTATTTTGGTTGATAGAGGTAATGTGATCAGGAAAGTTGGCCAAATAGAGAGCTTGTTACAATCTCCTTGAGTGGCGATATGCCCGCAGGGCTTGCATGCACCTATTGTATTGTAGGATCGCTTTGGGTTCACCTTGTTTGTATAGTACTAAAATCTGTTGCGCTTCGACACGAAACCGGGTTTCAATTGCCTGAATCAGTTGAAAATTGAGCATGATTTTTTCTTGATGGGAGGTCCAGTTGCTTAGATCGGCTGCTTGCTTGCTTGTACAAAGTGTCTGCCAGCTCTCTGCAGCTTCTTTGGAAGAAGGTGTTCGCAAGTGGCGCACGAGCTCTGCATTCATAGCAATAAAGCTATCCCACAATTTTGGTCCTGCCCCACTCAAAGTGCAAAACCTGTTCCATGAGGTGTCTGTTCGGTTAAATCGGCATTTGGGAGCGGCCATAAAAGCAAAATTGAAGATCCATTCTAGGTTATTAGAGCGATCATTTTCGAAATAATGCATTTCATGAAGATCGAGCCGTGCAAGGAGGCGATCGGTGATAACACTCCGGTCAGGGTATTTTTCTGCATAGTCCAACAGCTGTTCAATCAGTGCGACATACAGGGGGTTGTCGATACTGATGTCGCGAAGGCTAATCTTACAACCCACATTAGAGACAGCCTTTGATAAAGCTTGCTCTTCCGGCCTAAGGGAGTCTTCATGATGGGCCAAGGCAAGATCAATTGATTTCTCGCTCTCTCCACCATAAAGACCCCTCCGGTGAGCGTTGGTGGAGGCTTCTATTTTGCGGTTCTTGATGTTCAATAGTTTTGCGACTGCTTCTATCACCTGATGACTTAAGGCTTGCGCAACGACGAACTCGTGTAAAAGGTTAGCTTCAGTTTGGCTAAGAACTTTTGGAGATTTTTCTAAGATGGAGGCAATTTCAGCTTTGAGAAATTAATACCCAG